>JAGQYK010000003.1:86089-132535 GCA_020436125.1 Cyclobacteriaceae bacterium
ATAAGGGATAAAATTAAGTTTACTAAAAGTCCAGGACCAGAGTTTTAAAAATTGGAACCCAACAGCGGCTGCCTTATCACCAAAAACAAAAGGGATGAGAATGCCTGGTAGGTAGAGGATCATAAACACCGAAAACACGATGAGTACCCATACCAGGTAAATTTTTAAAAGGATGTTGCGAATAATTTTCAATGAAAAATACTTTTGATTTAGAATGAAAATGTCCCTTTTAGGATAAAAAGGAACGAACAAAGCTACTATTTCTTTTTTATCAGGGCCATGTAAAATCCGTCAAACCCATCGGATGGCCAGCAGTGGTTTTCATCAATGAGTTCAAAAGATGTATTTGAGTTGAGAAATCGTTTGACTTGCTCTTCATTTTCTGAGGGTAGGATACTGCAGGTAGAATAGACAAGCATACCTCCGGTTTTTACCATTGTCGCATATTCAGAAAGTATCTGCTGCTGTATAGTTTTAACCTTAGAAATATAATCTGGGGATAGTTTCCACTTTGCATCTGGGTTTCTCTTCAATACGCCAAGTCCTGAGCATGGCACATCCAATAACAACCGATCGGCTGAGCTGGTCAGTCGTTTTATTGTTTTTGAATTTTCAATCACCTTGGCTTCGATATTATTGGCTCCAGCTCTTTTTGCTCTTTTTTTGAGTTCATCCAGTTTCCAGCCTTCTGTATCCATCGCTACGACCCGTCCTTTGTTTTGCATTAAAGCGGAGAGATGTAGTGTTTTTCCGCCTGCCCCTGCGCAAGCATCAACTACGCGCATACCGGGTTCTGCCCTTAAAAAAGGGGCGATCAGTTGAGAACCAACATCCTGCACTTCAAATAATCCTTGTTTGAATGACTGACTTCCAAAGACATTCATTCTCTTATTTAGAATAAGCGCATTTTGAAATTTTGAATTGATTGTAGTTTCAATTCCATCTTCCATCAATTGCTTCTGAATGGTATCGATGTCACCCTTTAACGTGTTTGCTCTCAATACTACTTCGGCTTCATTATTTAGGCTTTTTATTTCTTTTGCCCATCGGGAGGGAAGCTCGGTATTTCCTAGTTCATCGAGCCAATCTGGTATTGACTCTCTAACAGGTAAGGGGTATTCTTTTTGAAACTTATCTTTTACGGAATTGACGTTAAGATTTTTGAACTGATCCCAGTCCGGCAATGGGATATTTTTCCAAATCAGCCAGGTGCCGAGCAGGCTCCAATAATCATCATTTTTAGAACCGGACACCGCTAACAGGTAGCGATACCACCGCACGATGTCGTAGGTAGTTTCTGCAATAAAGCGTCTGTCACGAGCTCCCCATTTCGGATTTTGTTTCAGTGTTTTCTCAAGCACTTTATCCGCATACTTGTTGTCTTCAAATATTGTTTTGAGTGTGACGACCACCGCTTCTGACAGATTTCTATAAAGCTTCACTTCTGAGTTTTTTTTTTCAAATTTAGGTGTTGTTGGTTAGAATCTTGGAGGGAGAGCCTATTCTATCCTAATAAATACAAGTTAGCGGACCTTCCTTTTACGCATTACCCTGGGCAGCTTCATGCCTAACATTAATGAAATCCAACCCAGTAGCACAACATGTTCCATGTAGCTTCCGCCAACATTAGGGAGTAATCCTCTTACGCGGGGCAAATAAGTGAGAAAGAATATGCCCCATACAAAGTATTGGAAAACAATGATCATGATGTTGAACTTCTTTTCTTCTAACCGGCCTTGTTCAAGTCTATCAGCAAGGAGTGGCATTATGAAAATAAGAGAATAAGCGACAAACCCACCAGCCACACGATACAATATGATATGTGTATCGGAAACATAAAGAAATGTCAATAATTCCAATAGATGAATTCCATGTGCTAGTGCAAAAACGTGAAACGGCTTTTTTGAAAGCCATGAGTAAATATCAGTCGGACGATTAGCTAAGAAAACGATACTAAAAAGAAGCAACGAGAATCGTCCACTAAATCGTGTGGTAGCTTGAAGTGCCTCTACTGTGTACCCATAATTGATAATACCTAAAACACCCAGGCCGGCTTCCACAATCAGGCAAATCAACACGGCATTGCGGACGGTCATGAATGATTAATCGTTTAGGTCTTCGAGAGATTGTATCAAACTATCAATTTCATCTTCAGTACTAAAATAATGAGGAGAAATTCTCAAGGCCCAATCTACTTTTTTTGATGCAAAATCAATTTGTGCATTTGAACGGTGAGTGGTTGAGGTGTTGATGTTGATGGCTCTTAGGTATTCAAGCACTTCATTGGGTTGCCTCCCTGGCATCTCAATGGTAATAATACTGGATTGATGTTTCCCTAGATCAAGTACTTTAAGTTCGATTGAATTTAATTTTGCTCTCAATATACCGCATAACGTTTTGTTTCTTTCGGCAATATTTTCAATACCAAGATTAAGCGCATAGTTAATGGCTTCTTTACTTCCTACCACCAGGGCATAAGGCAGTTCCCATTCTTCAAATCGTTTTGCATTCATGCGCACTTCGTACGTGTCAGCACCCGTCCATTCCGCCCCTCGCATGTCTACAAATAATGGAGTGAGTTTTTCTTTCAGAACACGGTCAGAAGCATAGAGAAAACCTGCCCCTCTTGGTCCTCTTAGAAACTTCCTCATCGTGGCAGTAAGGAAGTCACAGCCTATTTTTTTTATGTCAACTGGAATTTGACCCACTGATTGACAGGCATCTACTAAATAAAGAATGCCCTTATCATTACACATCTTGCCAACAGCCTCAACGGGTTGAATCAATCCTGTGTTGGTGGGAACATGAGTGAGTGAAACTAATTTTGGGTGGTGCTTATTGATCAAACCCTCCATATCATCTAGGTCTACACCTCCTGTAGATAAGCTTTTAGCCCTTATGAGTTGTATGCCCAATCGGTGTTGTAGTGAGAGAAAAGCAATTTGGTTGGAGATATAATCTTCATTAGCGATCAATACTTTATCTCCACGCTCGAAGGGAATGGAGGACAGCGCGAGTGAAAAGGAATTGGTTGCGCTTGATGTAAACGCAATATTGTTTTCATGCGTGTTGACCAACCTGGCTGCACTGTTGTAGAATTCTTGAATCTCCGCTTTTTTAATGTCTGCGGCCTCGTATCCACCGGTAAGGGATTCAAAGGAAATATAATCGCGGATAGCATCGGTAACAGCACTTGTGGGTAGAGATGCACCTGCATTATTAAAGTGAATTTTGGAGGCACAGCCAGGTGTATCCTTTCTTATCTCATCGATGTTCATTATGACGGAATTTAGAAGGAATAAATGTCTTGGATAAACTCGATTAATCAAAAGTTTAAATAAATTTAATGGATTCATACTTGATCTTATTTCATGAAAGCTTTTCTGTTTATTACTGCTGTTTTTTTTAGTTGGAGTCAAGCGCTAAGTCAGGATGTTGACTTTTCTATTTGTGAAAATTGTTGGGATCCGGATTCATTGGGTAACCACAGGGCGGTAGTGCAGGTAACCACAAAAGGGGAAGTGGTCAAAGTAACGATTCCATGGCGCAGGAGAGATGTAAAACCAGAGGATAAGAATATTTTGGTTTATGCAGAGAGCGGGAAAATTGTTACTAATGTTTCACGAGGTGTTATCAATAGGGAATTTGGAGAAGTGTTTTTTGAACCTACCGAAGGTGCTGGTAAATATTATGTCTACTATTTAAAATATTTGACCCTAGGCCGTTCCAATTATCCAACTGTTAACTATCCTCCTTTTAATTCCACTGCTTCTTCAAGCTGGTTGAATAAGTTAAAGAGTGCGCAAACTGCAAAGGTTATCTCTATTGAGGCAATTGATGAGTTGAACAGCTTCTATCCTATGGAGGTCATTGCTACGGAGGCCGAAGTAAACGCATTGAAAGCAAGTAATACTTCAAGTTTTATTGTGTTTCCAGAGGATCGACTCCATCTCATTACAATGAGACATGATCTGCCTTATCGCTGGATTAAACAAGGTCCTCAAAAGAAATTTGAGAGCAGCGCTTTACGGGGCGAAAATTTCTCCTATCAATTGGGGCTGTATGCTTCGAAGCAGGATGTCAATAATGTTAAAGTTGATTTTTCTGATCTGCGATCACCGGAAGGTAACTTGATTTCGTCATCTGTAATGTCCAGTCTTAATACTACGGGTATTGATTGGGATGGAAAGAATTTGAATAAGATAGTGAATGTCAAAAAGGGAGATGTTCAAGCGCTTTGGTGTTTGATAGATATTCCGCTGGAATCAAAACCCGGCACCTATAAAGGGATTGTCAAGGTGGGTGCGGATGGTAGTTCTCCTGTTTCAATTGACATTACTTTGCATTTAGAAAGTGAAGTGTTGTTAGATGGAGGAGTAAATGAACCATGGAAACAAACCAGATTAACTTGGCTGAATTCTCAATTAGGAACCAATAATGATGTAATCGCCCCTTATACTCCTTTGGTCGTTAAAGACAGAACCATTTCTCTTTTGGGAAGAGATGTAGTTTTAAATGCTTACGGTTTGCCAGCACAAATTATAAGTCACTTCGATCCAAAGATGACATCGATAACAACGGAGGGTAAGCCTTTGTTAAAAAGTGATTTTAAGTTTCTAATTAACGCTAATGGAACAAACGCAATCACTTGGAAGAATAATGGGTTGAGATTTACAGAGCAAACATCGGGTTTGGTGCGATGGGGGACCATCAACGAATCGGCTGAGTTGATTATGAAAATAATTGGCCAGTTAGAGTTTGATGGATTTATAGCGTACTCCATTGAGTTAATAGCCAAATCAGATTTGATTTTAGGTGAAACTCGGCTAGAAATCCCGATGCATCAGTCGGCAGCACCCTATTTTATGGGACTTGGCGAAAGGGGAGGTCTTCGCAATCCATACATCAACTGGAAGTGGGATGTAGCTACTAAAAATCAAGATGGTGGATGGGTTGGAGATGTGAATGGTGGAATCCATTTTTCGTTGCGTGATGAAAATTATGTGCGCCCTTTAAATACTAACTTTTATTTACAAAAGCCTTTGGTGTTGCCCACCTCATGGGGAAATGAAGGTAAAGGTGGAATTACCATTGAGGATACTGATGATGTAACGCTTGTACGTGCTTATAGTGGAACCAGAGCAATGAAGAAAGGGGAGAAGTTGTATTATAATTTTAATTTGCTCCTCACTCCTTTTCATACCATTGATACAGATTTTCAATGGAAGACCAGGTTCTATCATCAATTTAGCCCTGTGGATACGGTGGTAAAAAAGAAAGCATCCGTGGTGAATGTACACCATGCCAATGATATCAATCCCTATATCAATTATCCATTTATCAAATGGAAGGAAATGAAGGAATACATTGATGAAGCACACAGTAAAGGATTGAAAGTAAAGATTTACAATACCATTCGGGAATTATCCAATCGTGCCTATGAGACACAACCCATGAGGAGTTTGGGAACAGAAATCTATTCATCTGGTGCTGGAGGTGGATTCTCCTGGTTGCAAGAGCACATTGCAGAGGATTACATAGCCGCATGGTTTGTTCCGCATTTGAAAGATGCAGCAATTATCAATAGTGGTATGAGTCGTTGGCACAACTACTACGTTGAAGGGATGAGTTGGTTGGTGAAGAACGTGGGCATTGATGGCATCTATCTGGATGATGTTGCTTTTGATCGTACCACGATGAAACGGATCAGAAGAGTGATGGGTAGTGAGCGAGGCCCAGGTATAATTGATTTTCATTCCGCCAATCAATTTAATGAGCGAGATGGTTACAATAACAGTGGCAACTTGTACATGGAGCACTTTCCCTACATCAATAGATTGTGGTTTGGTGAATATTTTGATTACGATATGGATCCTGATTTCTGGTTAGTAGAGGTTTCAGGAATTCCATTCGGGTTAATGGGCGAGATGTTGGAAAAGGGAGGAAACAAATGGAGAGGTATGGTGTACGGAATGACCAATCGATTGCCATGGGGAGGTAATGACCCTTCTCAGATTTGGGAATTTTGGGATGAATTTGGAATGGAGGGTACTGAAATGATTGGGTATTGGGTATCGGATAATCCAGTAAAAACCAATCATGAAAAAGTAAAAGCGACACTGTACAAAAAAAAGGATAACACCTTGTTAATTGCCGTTGCCAGTTGGGCGGAAAATGATGTGGATGTTCAATTGGACATTGATTGGAAAGCGTTGGGGATAAAGCCAAGGTCCTTGATGCAAATTCCTGCCATAACTTCTTACCAAGAGGAAAAAACATTGAAAGTGAAAGAGTTATTGGCCATCCCGAAGGGGCAGGGATTTCTGATTATTATAAAATAATTTAATGAAAAAGATCACTATCGTTTTTTCGTTTCTGCTTTGGGGTTTTCAATTAAAAGCTCAGACTAATGCAACAATAAAAGAATATGATCGGGAATTTAAAACGTATCCCTACTCAGACCCCGACCCTATTCCGAAATTTGAGTTGATCTACCCTTACTATCGATTTGATGGGTATACCGATGACCCCATCAATAAAAGCTGGAAAGTAGTGGAGTTGGAAAATGAATTTATTAAGGTGATGATTTTGCCTGAGATCGGAGGGAAAATTTGGACAGCCATTGAGAAGTCTACGGGAAAACCATTTATCTACTTTAATCAGGTGGTAAAATTTCGAGACATAGCCATGCGTGGCGCTTGGACAAGTGGTGGTATTGAAGCCAATTATGGAATTATAGGTCATACACCTAATTGTTCAACACCAGTCGATTATAGAATGGAGCAAAAGGCGGATGGCAGTGTAAGTTGTTACATTGGCACACTTGACCTGCTGACACAAACGTATTGGACAATTGAAGTTAATCTCCCTAAAGACAAAGCTTATTTCACTACGCGTTCCTTTTGGCATAACAGCACATCATTAGAACAGCCATATTATACATGGATGAATGCCGGTATAAAAGCGGATGGCGGCCTGCAGTTTATTTATCCAGGCAACAAGTACCTTGGCCACGATGGTGAATATGGAGAGTGGCCTATTAACAAGGTAAATGGAAAAGATATTTCATATTATAAGAACAACAATTTTGGCCAGTACAAATCCTACCATGTTTTTGGCCAGCGCACGAATTTTTTTGGTGGATATTGGCATGATGAAGATTTTGGGATGGGACGTTATGCAGAGTATGCAGACAAACCTGGAAAGAAAATATGGATTTGGGGTCTTTCGCAGCAGGGCATGATTTGGGAGAAACTTTTGACAGATACAGATGGTCAATATGTAGAAGTGCAATCCGGAAAATTATTTAATCAAACAGCTCCACCAAGTACGTTCACACCTTTTAAGCACAGAGGCTTTGCTCCCTATGCGACTGATGAGTGGATTGAATATTGGTTTCCTGTCAAAGGCACGAAGGGTTTTGTTAATGCAAATCCTTTTGGGGCACTGAATGCTGTTGTGAAAGATGGCAAATTCACCCTTGCCTTTTCTCCTTTACAAAGTTTTAGTGCTGAAATAGTGGTGGAGAAGAATGGCGAAGTGGTATTCTCTAAGGGTGTAAACTTTGAAACATTTAAGACCTATGAGGATTCATTTTCATTCTCAGGAAACACAAAAGATGTTGTGGTGCGAGTGGGAAATAAAATGACATTTGATTTTAACCCTGAGCGGAGCAACCTGAGTAGACCAGTAGATTCACCTCAAGGCTTTGATTGGTCATCTGCATATGGTCTTTGGATGCAAGGAAAAGAATTTATTCGTGCACGGGATTACCAGCAAGCAGAGGTTATGTTAATGAAGGCATTAGGTAAGGATTCGAATTACCTACCTGCATTAACGGATTTAGCACTGGTGCTGAATGTTAATGGCGCATATGAAGAGGCTTTTAAATGGAGCTATAAAGCGTTACGCATCGATACGTATGACCCAGCGGCTAATTACTATTATGGGCTAGCTAGTAAATACTTGGGTAAAACAGTAGACGCTAAAGACGGTTTTGATATTGCGCTGCAGTCGATAGCATATAGAGGAGCGGCTGCCACGGAGTTGAGCAAACTATATTTGAAAGATAAGGATTATGCCACAGCAGAATTGTATGCAAGACAAGCCGTTAATAGTGGAGAGGGCAACATTACGGCTCACCAAATTTTGGCCATAGCTCAGCGGAAGTCTGGGCAAAATGAAAAGGCCAGACAGACGCTGGAAGAAATCTTATCGTTTAATCCTCTCAATCATTTTGCAAGGATGGAAAAATATGTGATGGACAAATCACAAGCGAGCAAAGATAATTTTACTGGGATGATTAGGAATGAGATGCCCTGGGAGACCTATCTTCAGCTCGGTATTGGATACTATCAATTGGGGTTGTTAGAAGAGTGTGTTGAGGTGTTAAGTATGTCACCATTTCACCCAGAAGTGAATTATTGGATCGCCTTTGCTAAAATGAAGAATGGGGAGGTGAATTTTAAACCATTACTAGAGGCTGCAAATAATTACTCACCAAAACTCATCCTTCCATTTCGTGTTGCATCCAAAGAAGTGCTTCAATGGGTGATCTCGCAAACTGATCATTGGAAGCCAAAATATTATCTGGGTCTTGTTTATAGACATGCCCAGCAATTGGATGAAGCGAAGGAGTTGTTCCTTGCATGCGGAGATACTCCGGATTTTGCACCATTCTACGCAGTTCGGGCCAATTTAATTCCATTAAACGCAATGATAGATTTGAAGAAGGCAGCAAGCATAGATGGTAATGAATGGCGGTATGGAAAATTGCTTATTAACTATTACTTAAAAAATAATAGGACGAGTGATGCTGTCCAGATAGCTTATCAATACAACAAGCGATTACCTAAAAATTATTTAATCAGTATGCTGTTGGCTAAGGCGCTACTTTTTGACAATCAATTTGAGGCTTCAGGTAAGATATTAGCCAATACTAAAATATTGCCTTACGAGGGGGCTGTTGAAAGCCGGTTGCTTTATCGCGAGGCCTGGCTGATGCAAGCTGTTGAGAGCATAAAAGGAGGGAAGTTTAAAACTGCACTATCTAGGATTAAAACGGCTAGCATGTGGCCTGAAAACCTGGGAGTGGGTAAACCTTATGATGCCGATATTGATGATCGACTCGAGAATTATTTAGAAGCTGTTTGCTATGAGGGCTTGAGAAAAGATGAAGAAGCTAAGACTAAATGGACTGAAATTATAAAGGTGGATGTGAAGAATGATTTTGGTAACTTGATATCTGCTATGGCTTACAAAAAGTTGGGACGACAAAATAATGGAAGTGATTTGATGAAGCAGTGGTTGGATGGGGATTCTGAAAATGAATTGGCCACTTGGAGTAAGAATGCATTCGATGGAAATACTAACCCCAATTTTTTAGTTGATAACTCTGATTTTAGAATAATGAGAGCAATGCTATTACTTCAGTAAATTAGGAGTGGTGGCAATGATATATTTTAAATTAAAGTGAAATGAAGATTCGACTTATAATACTTATGGCATTGGCTTCTTGCACCCCTCCAAAGGAATATAAATATGGTTTAACACCAACTAACGTGCAGCAGTATCAGGAGCAAGTCCAAAAAAACCCGGAGATGGAATTGGTAGATTTGGAAAAGGCAATTCCAGGTTTGGAATTGGATATCCGTTATGCAACTACCAATAATTTCACGGGTGAGGTAATTTACAATTTAGCAAAGGCTTATGCACGCAAACCAGTAGCTGAAGCCCTTGCGTTGGTTCAGGCTGACTTGAAAGAACAAGGGCTTGAATTGAAAATTCACGATGGATACCGTCCCTATTCAGCCACTGTAAAGTTTTATGAGGTATATGGAGACACCACTTTCGTAGCAAGCCCATATCAGGGATCACGTCATAATCGGGGTTGTGCCATTGACTTGACAGTAATCAACAGTGAAACGAAGCAGGAATTAAATATGCCTACACCCTATGACTCATTTCAAGAGGAAGCCTTCCCTGACTTTCCATTAGAGGATCAGGAGGCGGTGGCGAATAGGGAGATGTTAATTGCTGCTATGGAGAAGAGAGGATTCAAAGTGTATGATTCAGAATGGTGGCACTTCGATTTCGTAGGCTGGGAGAAATTTGATGTAATGGATATTGATTTTGAAGAATTGACTAAATGAAAAACGAAATAACCATTCAGGAGGCGCAACGTGAGGTTGATCAATGGATTAAAACTACAGGAGTTCGCTATTTCAATGAATTAACCAATATGGCTATTCTTTCGGAGGAAGTAGGAGAGGTGGCGCGTATCATGGCAAGGAGGTATGGCGAACAATCAGAAAAAGAAAGTGATAAGAATAATGATTTGGGCGATGAGCTTGCAGATGTACTTTGGGTATTAATTTGCCTGGCTAACCAGACGGGAGTTGATTTGACTGAAGCTTTTAAAAAAAATATGGAGAAGAAGTCCCTTCGGGATAAAGACCGCCATCAACAAAATGACAAATTAAAGTAAGGTCAATTCGCCCCTATTCAATACTGGGATTACCCCATACTTGTCTTGTGTAAGGCAAAACTCAATGTCCTTGTGAATGTTCAATCGGTTGAGCCTTTTTACATGAGAAGATGTACTTAAAAAATTCAGCATATCATCTTTAGCTCTTAGGTAAAGCTCCTGTGCTATTATTGGAGCATCACAGTCAGGCTCAATGTGCTTCCTGAGCGTGTCCACCAACGCGCCAGCGAAAAGACTGTCCTCTAAATTTACTTTACCTTTCCATCCCGCACAGACAATTAAAATGTTGTCATCAGACATGAGGAGGTACTTGGATACCGCAGAGAGATTAAGGAAAGATCCTATTAATATTTTCTTGGCGCCTTTTGATTTCTCAATTGCCTGTGTTCCGTTGGTTGTGGTAAATGCAATTTTCAACCCACTGATGTTTTCGTCCATGTATTCAAATGGAGAATTCCCTTTGTCAAAGCCAGGAATTTTTTGCCCGTTACGCTCACCCGAGATAACATAGCCTTTTAACTTCATCTGCTCACATTCTCGTTCGCTGGCTATTGGCACAATGCATTCTACTCCATGTGCAAATGCGGTCACCATACAACTGGTGGCACGAAGAATGTCTACAACAACTACAGCCTTGTCTGAAACATCATACAAGTGAATGAGTTCAGGACTAAGACAAACATCAATCGTTTTCATATTACACCAGGGGCAACTTGCTTACTACTGCCTTCAAGTCTTTATTGCGAACAGAAATCAGGATTTCTGTTTCTGCTTTGGCGTGATCAATTGTTACATATCCCAAACCTATTCCAATGCCTAACATCGGTGAGATAGTTCCAGATGTCACCTTGCCAATTACATCTCCGGATGCGCTTTTAATTTCATAATCGTGGCGAGGTATTCCTTTATCCACCATTTTAAATCCCACCAATTTGCGGGTAACACCTTCTTCCTTTTGTTTCTTTAAATTTTCAGAGTTGGTGAACTCTTTGGTGAATTTGGTTATCCACCCCAAGCCAGCTTCAAGTGGAGAGGTAGTGTGGTCAATATCATTTCCATATAAGCAAAAGCCTTTCTCTAAACGTAATGTGTCGCGTGCCCCAAGACCGATGGGTTTAATGTTAACGTCTTTACCTGCATCAAATATGGCATTCCAAACTTTTTCAGCATTGTTTTTGTGTACGTATATTTCAAATCCTCCTGACCCTGTGTATCCGGTGTTGCTCATCACCACATCGTTAGCTCCGGCAAATTCGCCAATGGCGAAGTGGTAGTACTTAATGGCGCTAAGGTCAGTTTTTGTTAATTTTTGCAACACACCTACTGCCTTGGGACCCTGTACGGCAAATAGACAGATATCACTCGAGATATCCTTCATGTCTACACCATCTGTATTGAATTGTGATATCCAATTCCAATCTTTATCAATATTACCCGCGTTTACCACTAGTAAGTAGTCATTGTCTTTTATTTTATAAACGATGAGGTCGTCAACTATTCCACCTTCCTTATCAGGTAAGCATGAATACTGGGCTTGGCCGTCAATTAGTTTACTGGCGTCATTACTGGTTACGCGTTGGATTAAGTTAAGAGCATTTGGGCCTTTGAGCGTAAATTCGCCCATATGGGACACGTCAAACACACCTACGTTCTCTCGCACTGCCATATGCTCTTCAATGTCAGAGGAATACCGCACCGGCATATTGAAACCTGCAAAAGGCACCATTTTAGCACCTAATTTTTCGTGAACTGTATTTAGGGGAATTCTCTTTACTTCGTCCATAGTGTGTTATCATTTTTGCTCAACAAAACTAAAAGAATCTTTGAGAACTTACTGAATTACTTGAGCAAAGGTGTTTTGATTGTCGATTAAGAACTTTCGCATGACTTGAATAGATACGAGTGGACGAAGTCTTTCAAGGGCACTTGTGGCATAGTCAGTGAAACCCAGCCGTGCCGCCTCAATACTATAAGCTTTTAAAAGTTTTACAGAAAAGGGATTGGCATGTAGCGCATCAGTTAGAATGGAGTACGGGAGTAAATTGTCACTACTGTTAATCTTAAAATAATTTGCAGATGAAATTACGGCTTCCTCAAGATAGGGATTTGCGGTGGCTAGCCATTTGTATTGCCTTGGGGTGACAATTGTATCCTTTCGGGTTTCATTTTGAATGGCCTCAATGTATACTTTCAGACTATTGTTCCGTCCGTAAAAGTTGATGTTATCATTGCTTACTTTCTGCGCAAGAATTTGAGCTTCCTTTTTACTCGCAAGTAATTCCAATTCAAAAAGCGTTATTTGGTTATAGAGGTTCCGGTCTATGAGTCGTAACCCAGTCACTTTTTCGAAAACGCTTATTGCGGCATCGGTTTCATCAATTTCAAATAATTTTTGACTTCGATCCAGTATGGCGCGTGCTTTTAATTCTTCATTTTCAATTGACCTTAATACTAAATTAAAAGTAGTAGAGTCGTACAAAGAGATTCTGTAATTGCAATACAATAATTTTTCCTCATCGTTAAGTACCGCTATAGTATTGGTGACTAAAGCTTTTGTCATTTGAGTAGCAAATTGGTAGTAGGAGGAGTCTAAACTATTTTTAAGGCTATCCCATTTCACTAAAGCTTCATTTGTTCTTCCTGCCTCTGTAAGAGAAATGGCGGCTACAGGCAACGCATCTGAGTATTGTTGATTGGCCACATAATCGATGAAGGTAGATGCATCTTTTGCAGCTCTGTTTTCAAGCGCCCACATGGCAAGTATGGTATTGTATTTGTCTTGGTCCTCACTAAAAATGGCAATGTTCTCCAATAGTGAAAAAGCCTTCCCGATTTGACCATCAGCATATAAAGACAAGGCAGCACTAAATAGCAGCGATTCACTATAGTCTTTGTTAATTGGTTTTTCGCCAAGAAAGATAGCTTGATTAATGAACGTGCTGTCTAATTCACCAAGGTGATTGAGCATGTAATTGTTAATGAGATTGGCTGTGAACAGATTGAGAAGAGTATCTGATTCTAAATCAATATCCATTTTAATTTTTGTGCCTTGAATATTAGCAAAGGCCAGTGCGTTGCTTCTGATCCCGATGTTGTCAGATGCGATTAATGTAAATAGGGAGTCTGCATTTACCGATAAGTTATTCTTTGCAGCTACCCCAATGAAATTGGCATCAGCAGCATCTTTAATCACGCTATGATTACTGGCAGACTGTAAATAATATAATGATGAGTCTACAAGGTTTAACTTTGAGTAAATAACGCCAAGTGCATTTTTAATTGGTCCACTTTCCGGAAAGTGCTCCAGTGCATCATTAAGGATAAGGCGGGCTTCCATCCATTGCCCATTTCTTTGGTAGGTCTGACTTAGGTTGATATAAGCAAACTCTGTTGGTCTTCTTTCAGTAGCACGATTATAAAAATTTCTTTCTTTAATCGTGTTGTAATTTTTTTGGGCTTCGATGTTGGCGAGCGCATAGTTGGCATGATGATTTAGAAATCCGTAAGAGCCTGATCGTTGATAGAAGGCTTCAGCGAATCTATTATCACCTATGGTTTGATAAAGATCTCCGGCAGCATTAAAGTATCCACCGAATGCGTTCTGGACGGGAACTTGCCATGTATTATAGAATACAAACGCTAACGTGGCGATGATGCCACCAAACCGAAAGGTAAAATAGGGCATGCTATTAGGCTTATATAAAATTTTATGGACAGCCACATTCTCAGCCAGCATCCCAAGAAAATTGGAAATCACGTAAGTAAGGAAAATGATACCGAAGCCAAGGTGGCTGTAAATAATCGCATCATTAATTGTAATCAGTGCGGAGTCATTGGCGGTACCAATAAAGTAAGCAATGGTGGCAAAACAGATCGCTCCAATGCTAAGAAAGAAGTAAATTCCGAATGGGTTAGCATCAATTATCTTTTCATATTGAGGGTGCCGCTGACGAAATCCCCAGACTCCAAGAATACCTGATATGGATATAAGCAAGTAAAAGTTGATGTACATAAAGTTCCAATCGATTGATCCAATTTTGTGCGCATAAGCCAACGCCAAATTGATCATATAAATGGAGCTAATGATTAAGAAATGATTGAGGCTTTTTCCTTGTCTGCTGGATTGACTGGCAATAAATACAAAGGAGGCAAGAATCTCGTGCGCTACCATCAGGATGAAAATCACACTGATAATAATACCTGCGGTAATCCCTGTGACTGACAGATGGAGCAAGGGGTAAGCAACGGTAGCAAAGTTGACAATTAATACACCAAGTGAAAGCGTGATTCCTGAGAATAGAAGAAGCCTTTTTTTGAAGGCAATTGATGAGTTAAAGAAATGGAAGTAGAAACTTGGGATGCAATAAACAATGAGTACAAAAATGGTGAACAGTTTGTTGGGCTGGCCGAAGACAGAAATAATTTCCATCCTAAATCCCACAATAAAAAGGATGAATAAACCCATGCCGATTAAATACCAAAACCTTGGAAGGATAGTAACGATGGCCAACATCATGACCATACTGATGGCAAGAATGCTTATGAAGATATATCCTGCTGTTATATTAGGTTGGAGACGCTCACCGAGTAATCTTCCGAAGATGAGATAATTATCAGCATGAATAGTAAGTTCCAACAAGCCCTGTTGAAAACTATGTACTGGTACTTGTGTTACCTCTTGCTCTTGCACATCGAACCAACTCAAGGCAGGGCTGGGCGAAATAAACCACGAATACCAAAAGAAGAGCAAAGAGAAAACAAAAGCAGCGCCAATCACTAATCCGATTTGTTTGTAAATCTTTGCCCACGAGTTCCAAAACTGAAGAGATTGCATTCGGTTAGTAATTTTGGCTCGCAAACTACAGAGGGGCAAGTGAAAATGAAAGCCTCTTTAATTCTATGCCTGTATTTAGTTACTTTTGGTTGCAATTATTGCATTTAAATGAACAATCAATTGAAAATCAGAGGATTTGAAGAAACAGATAGAGAGGTTGTCTGGGACATCATCCACAAAGTAATTGCCTCGGGGGAAACTTATGTTTTTCACCCTGATTCTTCGCGAGAAAAGATGCTTGCGTATTGGCTAGCTTCTGACAAACAAGTGTATGTGGCAACCTTAGAGAATAAAGTGGTTGGCACTTTTACATTAAAGCCCAATCAACCTGACCGGGGAGCACATATTGCAAATGGCTCCTATATGGTTAGCCCCGATCACGCTGGGAAGGGAGTTGGTACTTTCATGGCCAAGTATTCTCTTGAAGAAGCGAAGCGATTGGGTTATTTAGCCATGCAGTTCAATATTGTCATCAAATCAAATGAAAATGCTGTAAAGCTTTGGAAGAAGGTGGGATTCGATATAATAGGGGAGATTCCTAATGCCTTCAACCATCCTAAGTTGGGCATGACCAATGCCTATATTATGTATAAATCTTTGTAGTTATTCGAGTACTTTAGGAACCCTAAAAAAGTCTTTGTCCTTTTCAGGTGCGTTCTTGAGCACTTCTTCTTTGGTAAGTTGATCTTTAACAACATCTTCACGCAACGCATTTATTTCATGCGACATCGTTGTCAGGGGTTCAATGCCTTCAGTATCCACTTCATTCAGTTTTTCCACAAACGAAACCATTTTGCTCATGTCCTCCAGCATTTTTGGAGCATCTTTTTCATTAATTTCCAATCGTGCTAAGTGCGCAATTTTGTTTAAAGTCTCTTTATCAATCTTCATCTTTCAATATTCCCGGGTTTTCCTTTCTGAGTTCAACATCTATAATGTTGTACACCTTCTCCTTTAAAGTACTCATGTCATCTAATGTCATGCCTGTAACATCTACAGGTTCATGAAATATAATTTTAGTAGGAATCCAAGTCAAAAGCATGGGCTCCACGGGCAAAAGTATCCAATTGTGGGGAATGGTGACGGGCACAATGGGTATTTGTTTTTCTATAGCCGCTCTAAATGCACCATCTTTCAACCGTGCCATGAAAGGAGGCTGTTTCGTATAAATCCCTCCTTCAATAAATATGGTTAAGCTTTTGCCTTCATCTAGTGCTTTCAAAGATTTCATAAGCGTAGCATACATACTCCTGAGTTTTGTACGATCTACCGTGATGTGCAGGTGCTTATACATCCAACCAAAGACTGGTACAGACTCCATTTCACTTTTACCAACAAAAATGGTGTTGTGTGTATTGAGTCCCATGGTGGGTATGTCTATAAACGAAAAATGATTAGGGGCAAATATGTATTGTTTCTTTGGGTCTAATTTGGTTTTATATTCTAGTTTCCATGGAATGCCAAGAAGAAAATAGAGCGACCTTGCCCACCATCGATTGAAAACACCTACCAGTTTAAATTGTTTGGGGAAGAAAATGGGAATGAGTAGAGGAATGAAAAAGACGACAAAGAGCAATCCGAATATTAACATTCCATATGCTGTGTATACTTTTTTCAGAAGTTGCATAAAGAACGTTGTGGACAGATTAGAAATGAATAATTCGACATTTGAATCAATAAATATAAAAAATGCCGCAAAATATGCGGCATTTTTACAATGATAGCGTGTGTGTTATATTACTTTACGTTGGGTAGCACTTTAGGGACCACAATGATTTCTGTTTGACGACCATCGATATAGTTAACACCACGTTCATCAAAATAAGCATCTTCTTCTAACGCAATGCGTACATCTTTCTTCCATTCCGGAACATTTACAACACAATTGAGTTCAATGGAATAGGCAGTATTAAGGTGAAGCGGATAGTCTCCATCATCAGGTACACCTCCCTGCAAGTCCCACATGCCTAGTGTGGTTCCTGCAGCATGTCCATGATACCCAATAGGGTGGGTATAGATAGAAGGTTTAATTCCTTCGGCAATGGCTTGAGCACGTGACTCTGCCAATACCTGATTTCCTGTTTTTCCTTCTTTAAAATTATTTGTAAAGATATCCTGTAAACGATTCCCCTTTTTGAATGCAGCTTTTAAATACGCGGGGGCATCTGTTTCTCCAGGCTTAAGGATGTAGGCATGTTCTTGAGTATCGGTATTCAGCCTGAGGTAAGTAATCCCAAAATCAACATGGATAAAATCTCCAGGGCGAATTACATTTTCTGTAAAGGTACCAGGGCGCTGAATGTCTACACTTGGATGAAACCATGTGTCTAATTTTAATTCTTTTATTTTTTCTCGGTACCACCAAACTAAATCATCAGTTGTGGTAACGCCCGGCTGAATCACCCTATCTGAGAAACCTTCCGCGATTATTTCATGCGCGATCCTGACGATTTGAGGATAAATTTCCATTTCCTTTTTTGATCTGGTCTCTAGCCAGGCCACTGCAAGAGGTTCTGCTGTTGTGACATTAGCTTGAAGTTTTTTTGGCAGCACTCTCATTATATTGTCATAATCGTTGGCGGTAAGCCCATCTGTGTGTCCCCAAATGGCCGCTTTGTTTACTCCAATTTTCTTCGGATTTCTTTCTGTAATTATTTTCCCAAGTCTGGCCCATTGATCAGGTTCCTCTTCTGGATTCCAAGCTCTTTTAAACATTTCGCCTACATCATACCTTGCTACCGCCAGGTATTCCACCTCTGTTCCTTTATCAAACATGACCAACATGGTAGTTCTGCGAGCAGCCATCCAAGTAGCTGGTAAAAGGGTTTTTATTACAGGGTCTTCGTTGTATTCGCGAGACATGACTATCCACATATCATAGCCTTCCCTTTTCATTAAAGAGGGCAATAAATTTTTCAGGCGGTCATTAAGTAATTCGTCAATTACCTTGGCTTGTTCCCTTTGGGTAAGCACGGTAGGGTATTGTGCTTGCGCAATAGCGGCCAAAAAAAGGCAGCAGGTAATGATCAGGGATGTTTTATTGATCTTGAACATGGTGTTTTGTGATAGTTAAATTAAAATGAGGTCTTTGAATCCAAAATATACAGCTAATGATCCTAATTGAGCAAATAGATTAGGACCAGAGATTTGGTTAGGTGGCTGATTCTTGACCTAGTGGCAGTTAATAATGAATTTATTTATAAGCAATTACACACCTTTGATCTTTAAGGATTTCAGTGGCTTTGCTTACTTCAGTTCTTGATTTTACATCATTCAATTTTTCCTTGATGCTACTTTCAATTTCGCGCATTTGCATAGCTTCGATGAATCGCTTTACTTCTTCCCTTTCCTCTAATAAAAGGGGAGGTACTGGTGTGGGATTGTCATTTTCGTCTTTGGCTACCATAGTGAAGTAAGATGTATTGGTGTGTTTGACAAGACCTAGTTTAACGTTTTCAGCTATTACTCTTATTCCTACTACCATTGAAGTTCTACCAACATAGTTTACCGAGGCCAACAGGGATACCAGATCACCTACTTCTACTGGTTGCAGAAATTCAACACCCACAACAGAAACGGTGACACAGTAATTTCTTGAGTGTTTTGTGGCACAAGCAAAAGCCACTTTATCCATTAACGATAGTAAAATTCCACCATGAATTTTTCCTCCAAAATTGGCATACGAAGGGATCATCAATTCTGTGATGGTTGTCTGAGAGTGTTTAACAGGCTTAGCTTGGTTGTCCATAATCTGATTTATAACCTTCAAATTATGTAAAACCCTGAAAGATTGAAAGGGCTAAGGTGTCTGGTTAGAGGATAGTTTGCGTAATAGCAATCGAAACCGAATAAACATGGCTATGGCGGTGAGTGTAAGACCAATAAGCAGTCCATACCAAATTCCTTTGCTCCCATACCCAGCTTGAAAACCGAGATAATAACCAAGTGGCAAACCAATAATCCAATAAGCAACAAAGATGAGCACAGTGGGTATTTTGACATCTTGAAGTCCTCGTAAGGCTCCGGTACAAACTACCTGAGCGCCATCCGACAATTGGAAGAATCCTGCAATTACAATTAGGGGAGAGGCGATAGCAATTACATCTAGGTTGTCAATATAAATAGTAGGTAGAAAATTTCTGCCCACAATAAAAATGATTGCCCAGAGCGTCATAAAGGCAAGGGCAATGAGTATTAGTGTATAGGCTACATCTTTTAGTTTTTCAAAATTCCTTTTTCCCAATTCATGACTTACCCTGATGGTAGCTGCAGAAGCAAGTCCTGATGTAGTCATGTAGCTGATGGTAGCGAGATTGATAGCAATCTGATGCGCAGCAAGACTATTAGTGCCCAACCAGCCCATCATGATAGCTGAAAAATCAAAAGCAGCAACCTCAAAGATGAATTGCATCCCTGCCGGTATACCAATATTCAATAAACGCTTGAAGAGTTTTTTGGAGTAATTTCCGATAGCCATACCCGCCCGATAAATACTGAATCGCTTCGCGAAATAGATGTATCCGGCAATCACCATCATCATCACTATTCTAGAGATTAAAGAGCCCCATCCTGCTCCGTTTAGGCCTAAAGCAGGTAAACCAGCATGTCCGTAAATCAGGACATAATTGAGGAGGACATTCAGTACCACACTACCTAACATAATGATCATGGCGATGCGTGTGTTTGACAATCCTTCTATGAATTGACGAAAAGATTGAAAGATTAAAACGGGCATTAAGGAAAATGCGAGAATGGATAAATAGGGTGTAGCCAACTGCACAACATCCTCAGGTTGACCAATTTGATAAAGTAGCGGACGACATAGAAGAACGACACCTATTAATATTAAACCATTAATGAGTGCGATCATTAAACCATGCCTTAGCGTGTCGTTAATTTTTGTGGTATCATTTTCACCATGGGCTGTAGCTACCAGGGGAGTGATGGCATAAGAAACACCAATACCAAACAACATCAATAAATTAAAAATGACATTGGCTAGTGATGCGGCTGCCAATGAAGTGGCGCCTACGTGCCCTACCATGATACTGTCCGTTACACCCACCATTACGTGGCTTAACTGACTTAGCATTACAGGGTAGGCCAATTGCCAACTTTGCTTAGCGTGTGGGCGATATCTGGCTAATGAAATCAAAATCTTTTTAGTCTGGCAAGTTTCAATATGCCTATCACACTTAAGCTATCTGTGATCTCGCCATTCTCTACCATTTGTAATACTTTTTCAAATGGTAGTTTTTTTACAATAAGATCTGCTTCTGTTTCTTCCAGGTTTGAGGGTCCTTCCATTAGCCCTTCTGCTAAAAACACATAGCCGATTTCATCGGATACAGAGTTAGAGAGATAAGCTGTGGCTATTTCAGTCCAATGCGTTGCGACCAAGCCAGTTTCCTCTTTTAATTCCCGTTGAGCTGATGCTAAAGTATCAATATCAAGAGGCCCACCGCCTTCAGGTATTTCCCATGACCATTGGTCGAGGGTGTAGCGATACTGGCCCACGATCCACGTATTGTTGTTTTCATCCATAGGAATAATTCCAATGGCCTTATTTTTAAAATGAACTTTCCCGTAGATCCCGTTTCCGCCAGAAGGATTAATGACTTGATGCTCATCGAGTTTGATCCAGGGGTTTTCATATACCTCTTTAATTGAAAGAGTCTTCCAATTATTTTTTTTACTTGAATCCATCTCAGAATGATTATATCACAAAACTATTCTTTTTATGAGAATAAGTATCTTGCCATGTGCTTAAGTCTTCCCATACGATTGATTTAGTAGAAGCAGGATGCGATGAGGTAGGTCGTGGCTGCCTTGCTGGGCCGGTAGTAGCAGCAGCGGTGATACTTCCAAAGAACTATGCCCACGAAATTCTTAATGACTCGAAGCAGTTGAATAAGGAAGAGCGGCAGATACTAACGCGGGAGATTCAGCGTGATGCCATAAGTTGGGGAATAGCCGAGGTGAGTAATGAGGAAATAGATAAGATCAATATTTTGAATGCATCCTTTAAGGCCATGCATCTGGCATTGGATAAATTAACCCAAAAGCCTGACTTGCTTTTAATTGATGGTAATCGATTCCAACCTTATGGTGATTTAAAGTTTGAGTGCGTTATTAAAGGTGATGCCACCTACTTAAGCATAGCAGCAGCATCAGTATTGGCCAAGACTTACCGTGATGAATTGATGGCGAAGCTTTCTGAAGAATACCCTGGTTATGCATGGGAAAGTAATGTGGGGTATCCTACTGAGGAGCACCGGAATGGCATTAGAAGTTTGGGGATTACCCCTTATCATAGAAGATCATTTCAATTACTTCCATCACAGTTAGAGTTATTTACCTGATCAAATAGTTGTATGTGTCTAATTTTCATTTCGGTCAACGATCATCCAAAGTACAAACTGATAGTAGCTGCCAATCGTGATGAGTTTTATCAACGTAAAACAGCTGCTGTGTCCGAATGGCATGATCATCCTGGTGTAATTGGCGGAAGAGATATGGAAGCACAAGGCACATGGATGGCTATGACGAAAGGAGGTAAAATTGGTATGGTAACTAATTATCGTGACCTGAAAAATATAAACCCCAGCGCACCAACAAGAGGACAGTTGGTAACGGACTTTCTATTTAATGACTATGATGCTGAGTCCTACTTAAAAGAGATACACTTAAAGGCTTCTCAGTATAATGGTTTTAATCTGGTAATTGGATCTTTGGATGAGTTATATTATTACTCAAATTATCAATCTAAGATTGTAAAATTGAATAAAGGTTTTTATGGATTAAGCAATCACTTGCTGGATACGCCATGGCCAAAAGTGAAACGAGGCAAGGAGAAGATGAAGTCAGTTCTTTCCCAATCAGACCCTCGGCCTAGTGCTCTTTTTGAAGTGCTAACAGATGAAAAGATTGCGCCAGACGATCAACTCCCCAGTACCGGACTGGATATAGAAAGGGAAAGAGCGTTGTCTGCCATGTTTATCAAGTCACCCAATTATGGATCTCGCTGTTCTACCGTAGTGTTGGTCGACAATGACAATAATGTATCATACATCGAACGTGTGTATGACCTCGAGACATTCGACCATACGGAAAAAGAGTTCGATTGGAAGATATAATGTTATTCTATAACTAAACGCGAAAAACTTCCATTAGTACTTTTGATAGTATAGACACCTGAAGGAAGACCTCTAGTATCTAATTCATTACTATTCTCAACCATCAATACCATTTGTCCCATGCTGTTAAACAGTGCAAAAGAGCCTCGGTAGTTTAGCGTTGCTGTTGTTGATCTTGCAATTGGATTTGGATAAACAACTATTTGTGCGGGAGCGCTAAGGTCTACTCTGGCAATTTCAGAAAATGATATGGTGCCGTCAAAGTCGGTTTGCTTGAGTCGATAATAAGAGATACCATCAGTTGGATATTCATCAAGATATCGATAGTTCTTTCTTGCCAAAGTTGTTCCTGCTCCCTTCACTGTTCCAATTTCTTCGAACTCAGTTCCAGTTGTTGATCGTTCTACAGTGAAGTAATCGTTGTTGAGCTCAGATAAAGTTGTCCAATTCAATTCAATACTATTACCCAATGGTGTAGCAACGAATTCTAATAACTCGATCGGTAACGGATTTGCAGACGATGTAGATGCCAGCGTAAATGGACTGAAAGCTGTTACGACTCCTGACGAGAGAATTGTGCCTGTAGCTGCATTTCCAGTTGTGCCACCATTCCCATGATTCACCCATGACGAGCCATTCCATCTTGTCACTCGTAGTGTGGAGGGATCACCAATGTAGGTGCCTGTACAATCTGCAGAGTTCCAGCTTAGCGTAACGCTCACATTCGAACCTCCTACAGCTGGAGTTCTATCCAGTGTCCAAAATTCACACGAGCTTACGGAGTAAAAAGAAGGATCGTAAGTTGAGGCATCACCAAAAGCCTGTGGGGTGTGAAAGTACTCGGCAATAAAGGTATGGCTGGTATTAGATGGTGCAGATATGGCAATGGTTCTAAAAATACCATTGTCACCTGTCGGAAAAGTAAACGCATCATTACCAACTTTTGCAACAGGGCCATCGATATGACTTGTGTTTGATCCTCCGGTTGATGTGGCGTTGTCAGCAAAACTAAGAATGTTGATCGCATCGCTATTGAGTATCCCTGATGTAAAGGTAGCGCCAAGGGTAACTGATGCACTGGTATTGAGCGTTACTGTATTTGATGCTTTATTCATTTGCAATCTCCTGAAGATAGGAACTGCAGCTCCACTTCTGTTAATTGTCTGTGCATTACTACCAGTAAACACAACTGTTCCATTATTAGCTGCAAAAGTGATTGGTGATGCTCCATTGACAGTAACATTACCCCGGAAGTCACTAGGTTGATTATAAGCAGGCTGTATGTTTCCTGCAATCTGATTAAAGGTGACGTTACCAACGAAATTATCCGATGCATTGTTGGCTAGTCTAAAAGTACCTGCAGCACTATTAACAAAAGTCGTAACTCCATTAAATGTATTGCCTCCATAATTTGAGTCGGTATTATTATCTGTTTTAGTAAACGAAGCGGCTCCATTAAATACAGAATTTTGCAAAAATATTCTAGGGGCAACAACGGTAAGTGCACCATTCCATGTGGTGGTGTTATTCAATCGAAAAGTAGCATTTCCTGTTAATGAAATATTCTGTGCTGTTGCTCCTGTCTGAGTAAATCTTTCTAATCTTAATTCACCATTGTTAAAACCAGTTCCGCCTACACTTATTGTTCTTGTATTAGCGAGGGTGGAAGATCCTGAAGAATTTTCTGAAAAATAGATTCCAGTGCCATTGGTACTATTTACAGTGATGTTGCCATTAAATGAGGTGATGCCATTGTATGCTGGCCTAATGTAAGATGTTCCTGTGTTGGTAAAGATAACATTGCCATTGTACGTGCTGCCAGAATTTAATTCAAGGAGAATATCGGCACTTCCTGAATTGGTAATGGTGGTTGATCCGTTAAAGGTATTGTTTCCGTTCGTCCTTAAAACTCCTGCTCCACTATTGGTGATATTGGTTGTGGAGGCAAAGACGTTATTGCCACTACCTTGATTGGATCCAGCGCCTGTCTTTTGCAAGGTAGCAGTTCCGTTGTAGGTAGCTCCATCAAGATATAATTGAGGAGCACTAAAATTAACATTTCCATTGAAGGTGGTGGATGGGCCAACTCTTAACACAGCAACACCTGTAAGTGCAAGATTTTGTGCGGAGCCTCCCAATTGAGTGAAACGGTGCAGTCTTAAATCTCCATCTGAGAACCCGGTACCACCCACACTTATTGTTCTTCCAGCGGCTAGTGTTGATGTGCCATTTGCACTTGAACTAAAATAAATGCCACCACCGAAAGTAGAGTTGATAATAATATTTCCATTGAACACTGTACCAGGCGTATTATCGGCCATGCGAATAGTGGAAGATCCTGTATTAGTCAGAGTGAGGTCACCATTAAATGTATCCAAAACGGATAAGCCGCTTCTTATCCACCCTGTACCTGAGTTGGCAATGGTTGTTGGGCCATTAAAAATATTACCACCACTGCTATCATCGTTTGTCGCTCCTGTTTTTTCTAAATAGGATGTGCCATTATAGGTGGCTCCGTCAAGGGCTATTTCTGGGGCGCGAAAATCTAAATTACCATTGAACTGAGAGACGGGTCCGATGCGTAGCAATGCTGTTCCCGTTAACAGCAATGTTTGAGGTGCGGTTCCGATTTGTGTAAATCTTCTTAACCTTAATTCTCCACTGCTATAACCCAATCCACCTACTAAAAGTGATGCACCATTAGCCAGGGTTGCATCACCGTTATTGGTAGCTGCAAAATAAATCCCGCTACTCCCCAGTGTTGAGTTGAAAGTTATATCACCATTGAATTGATTGCCAGAAGTGTTGTAGGCAAGGTGTATCACGTTGGAGCCTGTATTTGATACAGTAAGGTTTCCATTGAAAATATCTGGAGAGGTGTTAGCGGTCATTAAGTAGCCACTACCTGAATTCGTTATTGAAGTGGTACTATTAAAAATATTCCCTCCACTTCCTGCGTCACTATTGGCCCCATTCTTCTCCAAGGTAGCGGTTCCGTTAAATGTTGTTCCGTTGAGCAATAGCCTCGGTGCAGTGAAATTGACATTACCTCCAAAAGTTGATGCTGGGCCAAGTGTTAATGTTGCAATTCCTGTTAGGTTTAATGTTTGTGGTGTAGCACCTACCTGAGTAAACCGATGAAGCCTTACATCTCCACTAATCACTCCAAAACCACCTACACTAATGGTGCGGGTAGCCGCAAGTGTAGCAGTGCCATTACCACTATTACAAAAATAGATTCCTCCCCCAAAAGTAGAGTTGAGCTCAATGTTTCCATTGAATTGATTTCCTGCTGAATTATTGGCTAAACGTATGGTAGAAGCACCAGAGTTGACCACGGCAAGGGTACTGTTAAAAATATCAGGATTTGTATTCCCAGTTAGTAAATAGGAATCTCCGGAATTGGTAAGAATTGTAACACCATTAAATATATTTCCTCCTATACCATCATCATTGGTTGTACCAGTCTTTTCAAGTTGAGCAGCTCCGTTAAATGTAGTGCCGTTCAGTAGTAATCTGGGGGATGTGAAAGTGACGTCACCCTCGAATGTTGTAGTTGGTCCTAATTGTAGTAAGGCAGCTCCAGTAAGTGTTAGGTTTTGTGGAGTTCCGCCAACAGCCTGAGTCATCCTTTGAAGTCTAAGCTGACCTGTGTTAAACCCAGACCCGCCTATTGATAGCACTGAAGCTGCGCCTAAAGTAGAGGACCCTCCTCCTGCATTGCTAAACAAAATACCGTTGGCACTTCCAGTGTTATTAAATGTAATGTTATTGTTGAATTGATTTCCTGCTGAATTATGGGCAAGATAAAGCCAATCACTACCTGAGTTGGTAATTGTAAGGGGGCTGTTGAATATGTCAGGGTTGGTATTTCCGAGTAGGAGGTATCCACTTCCTGAGTTTACAAGAGTAGTTCCGGGGCCATTAAAAATATTTGCTCCGGTGCTATTATTGTTAGTAGCGCCATTTTTTTCCAGATAAGTCAACCCGTTATAGGTGCAGCCATTGAGTTCTAATTGTGGGGCAATAAATGAAACTGTTCCGTTGAATGTTGATCCATTTCCAATGCGTAGCCTTGCCGTTCCAGTTAGTGTAAGTATCTGGGCAGTTGTTCCAATTTGGGTGAATTGATCAAGGATTAAGTTGCCTGAAGAAAATCCAGACCCTCCAATAGTAATGGTTTTGGTATCAGCAAGTGTTGCTGTACCCACATTTTCACAAAAGTAAATGCCATTCCCGTTGGTGCTATTGACAACTATGTTTCCGTTAAAAGCAGTTGCCCCACCATAAGCAACTCGAATATTTGATGTTCCATTGTTAGTAAGGGTAACATCGCCATTGTAAGTGCTGCCTGAATTGAGTTCCAGTAGAATATCTGAGTTAGCGTTATTGGTTATAGTGGTTGTTCCATTAAAAGTATTTCCTCCATTGGTTCTTAATACACCAGTGCCATTGTTGACGATTGTAGTGGTACTTGCAAATGTGTTATTACCTGAACCAGTATCTCCAGTAGACCCATTTTTTTCTAAGTAGGCTGTTCCATTAAATGTAGCTCCATTGAGATATAGGCTAGGTGCGCTAAAACTAACATCTCCGCCAAATGTTGAGCCGGGACCTATTCTCAAAGAGGAGCTAGACGGAGAGAGATTTAACACCATTGCGGTGGTTCCTAATTGGGTGAGTCCTTCAATATAAAGATCACCTGCTATAAATCCGGAACCTCCAATATTAATGGTGCTACCGGCACTCATTGTAGAACTTCCACCACCAGCATCACTAAATCTGATACCTGAACCAGATGTTGAGTTGAGAGTTACATCGCCATTAAACTGATTTCCTGCTGAATTGTAAGCAAGTTGGATAAGTGAGCTTCCTGTATTGTTTACGGTGAGGTTGGAATTAAATATATCGGGGTTTGTGCTACCCGTTCTTAACTCTCCTGAACCGGAGTTGGTAAGTAATGTGACTCCATTGAATGTATTGCCACCAGTACCCGCATCATTTGTAGCGCCAGTTTTTTCAATATCAGCAACGGATTGGAACACGCATCCATTTAAATACACCTGCGGGGCTTTAAAAGTAGCTGCTCCATCAAACTCAGTGTCTGGACCTATTCTTAAGTCTGAATTGCCGGTAAGGGTTATGTTATTTGCACTAGCCCCAACTTGATTAAATCTATAAAGATCTAGCGATCCACTTGAGTATCCGCTGCCAATAGATATAGATCCGTTTAAGGTTGAAGTTGCTGATGAACTTGCATTGAAGGTAATGCCTGAGGTATTTGCATTGGAGACAACTATGTTGGCATTATAAGTTGAGGTACCATTTTGTCCCATTGTTATTGCCGTTGAAGCATCCGTATTGGTCATATTGATAGTGACCAAGCCGGCATAAGTAGCTGACGAGCCATTGCCATTAAGGAATCGATGGTCACTTCGAATTGCACCGCCACAATTGATGGTCACATTCCCACCAAACGAAATATGGGTATCTGACCCTTCAGCAACAAGATAGGACCAGTTGTCCCCAGCACCTGATTTACTACTATTAAGAATTGCGTCCGAAGCAAACGTTGTTGTTTGTGCACTATGGTTGTGCCCAAAATAAATTCTATGACTACCTGTGTTATTGAATGTCGTTAGTGCATTGAATTGATCACTGTTTCCATTGCCAGTCATAAGGTATCCGCTACCACTGTTGGTAATGGTAGTAACCCCATTGAAAATATTACCGCCAGTTCCCGCATCATCGCTTGCTCCAGTTTTTTGTAGGTTTGCAGTGCCAGCTACACTAAACCCATTTAAAAATAGACGTGGTGATGAAAAAACAACATTACCGCCAAACTGACTGGAAGGACCTATTGTTAAATTTGCAGTACCGGTAAGCGTATTAAGTGTTTGTGTAGTGGCGCCAGTTTGAGTAAATCTGTATAAGCCAAGGGTACCGGCAATGAAACCGCCTCCTCCAATAGTGATAGTACGGGTAGCTGCTAAAACAGAGCTTGCAGATGCTGTAGTATTAAAAAATATTCCATTGGCTCCACCACTACTGCTTACTATAATATTTCCATTGTAGGAAGAGGTTCCGTTTGTTCCCAAACTTATTGATGTACTACTATTAGTGTTAGTAAGGTTAACTGTTAGGTTGCCAGTATAAGTTGCTGTGCTGCCATTCCCTTGTAAAATCCTATGATTGCTTTGTAAAGTTCCGGAACAATTGATGGTTACATTGCCTCCAAAGGAAACATTGGTATTACTTCCCTCTGCTATTAAGTACGACCATGCATCAGTACCTCCTGATTTATTGGTAGAGATGGTTAGATTCGAGGCAAACGTTGTGGTCTGTCCGGAGTGATTATAGGCAAAATAAAATCGGTCGCTACCATTATTATTAAAAGTAGTAACTCCATTGAATTGATCGCGATTTCCGTTTCCAAGTAGAACATACCCAGCCCCTAGATTAGTGATTATAGTGGTGTTATTGAATATGTTATTGCCTGTACTCGCATCATTGTTGCCATCTGTTTTTGATACGTTGACGGTGCCATTAAATGTTGAGCCATTGAAATATAGCCTTCCTGAAGATCCCGATAGGTTAGCATTAAAAACTGTTCCGCTAAACGTAGTGTTAAGTGGTGTGTTTAGAATAACCGATGCCGCTCCTCCACTATTTGAGATGGTTCCGGACGAGAATGAATTTGCTCCCGTAGTTGTCAGGTTGAAACCAAGTAGATCAATTGTGCCTGTGTATCCGTTAATGGTAATACCTGCCACATTGGGGGCAATATTTAAATTGCAATTTCCATTGCTACCACCTGCACCATTGAAAATAGCCTGATCTGCTGGCCCTGGTACTGAAGCCCCTCCCGAACCCCCAGAGGTAGCCGACCAATTTAGCGTACTATTCCATACCCCAGGAATAGTACCCACCCAATATCGCTGGGCCATAACTCCCCATGTAAGGAAAAGGAAAAGAAATGTAACTATTGCCTTCATATATCGCTCAAATAAGACCTAAAATCTAAATAAACCTTAAAAGTAAGGTTAATCCTTGATTTCTCCGACTTGTAACTTTAATGTGAAAATTTGATTTTTTTATTTGGCTTCTGGTTAGAGTTTGGCCGTTTTATGCACTAAAAACCTGTTTAGGTATCCACCAATTGGCCTCTTCCATTTAAACTGGTAACAATTGGGCTTTTTTTACGTCTAAAGACCAATAGCTTTTGCTGTTGAGAATGATGAAAACTTCCTTCTTTTTACACACTTTTGATAATTATCTCCTGAATACTTAGCCTGAAATGACCAAAATAATTGAGACAACGAATATTTCTCGTATCTATAAAATGGGAAACAATACTGTGCGTGCCTTGCAGGATGTCTCTATCACTATCAATAAAGGTGAGTATGTCGCCTTTATGGGGCCATCAGGATCGGGGAAGTCAACACTTATGAACATTGTGGGATGCCTGGATACACCCACCGGAGGATCGTATATACTCAATGGGCAGCAGGTGAGTGATATGACAGAAAATGAGTTGGCTGAAATAAGAAATAAGGAAATCGGTTTTGTATTTCAAACATTTAATCTCTTGCCAAGAGCTTCCGCTCTTGAAAATGTTGCTCTTCCGTTGGTATATGCTGGTTATGGTCGCTATGATAGAGAAGAGAAAGCGATGGAAGCTTTGGAAAGCGTAAATCTTGCTGATCGGTATCATCATAAACCCAATGAATTATCCGGAGGTCAAAGACAAAGAGTAGCGATTGCTCGTGCTCTGGTTAATAACCCTTCGATTATTTTGGCGGATGAGCCTACAGGTAATTTGGATTCTAAAACATCATATGATATCATGGCCTTGTTTCAAGAGCTGCATGACAAAGGCAATACCATTATAATGGTGACCCATGAAGACGACATCGCTCATTATGCACATCGCATTATAAGACTAAAGGATGGACTGGTAGAGTGGGACAAGAAGAATGATAACGTTACCAGAAGTACCCCTGCTGTAGCTGTTTGATTTTCTTCCAAAGAACTAAATTGGGTTAGGGGCATTCGTCCTTAACTACGACCTTTAACCTGCCAAACGAAAAAATACTTATGAAAATTTATACCAAAACAGGAGATAAAGGGGATACTGCTTTATTTGGTGGTAAGCGTATTTCAAAAGGGGAATTGCGTATCGAATGTTATGGAACGGTGGATGAACTTAACTCCTATGTAGGATTATTGCGCGATCAGGACGTGAATAAAAAAAGGAAGGAAGTTCTTGTTGAAATTCAGGATCGTTTGTTTACAGCGGGATCTATTCTGGCCACAGAACCGGGCAATACAAAAGTGAAAGTGCCTGCGCTGTCGGAGAAAGATATCAATTATTTGGAACAACAAATCGATGCTATGGAAGCAGATTTGTTACCCATGAAGTCTTTTGTACTTCCAGGTGGGCATCCCTCGGTTTCATTTGGTCATATCACCAGAACGGTTTGCAGAAGGGCCGAACGCATTACAATCAGATTGAATCAGGCAGAGGAGGTGGATCCACTTGTAATTACTTATCTCAATAGATTATCAGATTACTTTTTTGTGCTGTGTAGAAAGATGACGAAAGAATTAAACGCAGAAGAAACTCCCTGGCAAGCAAGGATGTAATAATGTTAAGCTCCGTGAGAATTATGTGCAACCAGCGGTTGCCCTTCCTCATCAATTATTTGTAACCAACCCTTATACTTCTTAAGTATATTTTCTTCTTTTGATTTGGTTGGGTCATATGGGTTTTTGTACTGAACCACCTTTACTTTACAAAACGAGCCTTCACAAATACCAATGGTAGTTATTTCTGAGTAAAGTTCATCGGCTGTTTCAATAATGGGAGCGTCCATATAAGGACTCATCCTTACAGCAGCAATTTTTTCTGTTGGATGTATCATGTTTCCTTTTGCTTCTCCATAAAATGCCATCCACGAAGTGAGGACAAATCCTTTACTTTTGATTTCTTCTGTCGATATCCATCCTCGGTACCCATCAAAGAATACGCGAACATATCCATCCTGTTGACGATCAAAGGTTAAATGGTACCGGTCATCTGATGTTTCAAAATAATTATCAATGGATAAAAGTTGAGGGCGGATGCTGGCGCCAGTAATAGTTGACGATAGTAATGTATCAATGTCTCCGGTTGAACCGGAAGAACTGAGTGGGGGACCGGGTAAAATTTTCCCCTTAAATTCCCCATTAGGAACCTCATAAAATGTAAATCCGTCTTCAGGCAAAAAAATAATTCTTTCGAAGGGAAGAATTTTTTTTAGGGAATCACCGGGAGCTAAAAACCCGCCTTGATCTTGCTGAGCAGCAGCAGGGGCGATTGCACATAAAAGCAACCCATAAAATGCACGCTGAAATCGGTAAGACATAAGTAAATTCAAAAATGACAGGTAAACTTATATATAGTGAGGAACAACAAATGTGCCTTAATCGTTAAAAAGTTATTCAATTTCTCCTAACGTTTGTTAGGTGTGTTTTATCATAAAAAAGTATCTTGCAAACGTTCAATACTAAGCACATAAAAAATGGTAGATCTAGATAAAATAACCATCAAGAAGACTGAAAAAACGAGGATAAGCGAGGTTGATTTTGATAATATTCCCTTTGGGAAGGTGTATTCAGATCATATGTTCCTTGCTGACTTCAAAGGTGGGCAATGGAGTAACTTTAGGGTGGTGCCTTATGGGTATATGCCAATTAGTCCGGCAACGCCTGCCATTCATTATGGTCAATCCATTTTTGAGGGTTTGAAGGCTTATAAAAATGATAAAAATGAAGCGTTGGTTTTTCGCCCTTTAGCCAATTGGGAAAGGATGAATGTTTCTGCCGTACGCATGTGTATGCCAATGATACCTGAAGAATTATTTATGGAGGGTATGAATGCTTTATTGGAATTAGATAGAGAATGGATTCCTACTGCCCCCGGAAGCTCTTTATACATTAGGCCATTTATGTTTGCGGCTGATGAATATATTGGAATTCGCCCTTCGGACAATTTCACATTTATGATTATCACTTGCCCGGTAGGAGCATACTATTCTACACCTGTAAAGGTGAGAATTGAAACACACTATACCCGTGCGGTAGAGGGAGGTACAGGATTTGCCAAGGCGGGAGGAAATTATGCTGGTGCTTTATACCCCGCAAAACTTGCACAGGAAGAAGGCTATCATCAGTTGATTTGGACAGACGGAAAAGAACACAAATACATTGAAGAGTCAGGCACCATGAATGTGATGTTTGTAATTGATGATACGTTGGTAACGCCTTCCATCGGAGATTCCATTCTAAAAGGAATAACAAGGGATAGTGTATTAACGCTTGCCCGCCAGTGGGGAATGAAAGTAGAAGAGCGTAGAGTATCCGTTGAAGAATTAATAGATGCATTGAAAAATGACAGGGTGAAGGAGGCCTTCGGAGCAGGAACAGCGGCAACTATTGCACAAATTGAATTAATTGGCTACGAAGGAGAGGATTATTACTTGCCACCGGTTGAAGGAAGAGAATTTTCCAATAAGGTTTTCAAGGAGCTTGACGCGATGAAGCGTGGGCTTTCTGAAGATCCATTTAATTGGATTTATAAAATCTAATTGTCAGGTTGTCGTTCATCCTATAATCCATAGTTACGGATTATATTTAAGGGTGAAATTCATTTTCATTGGGATAATATTTATTCTGGGGTGGGGTAGTTTATCTGCTCAACCCCAACTTGCTCTATTAAAGAAGGACCATGTCGTTAACCGATTTAAAGAGGGAGAGTATATCCGATTTCAAAGGAAGGGAAGTAATGAATTTATCAGAGCAGTAATTACCGGAATTCATCCTGGGTATTTCATGCTCGGAGAAGATACAATTTATCATTATCAGGTAGACAGGGTTGATGTAAAGAATAAATCAATACAAGGTTTCAAAGTGGCTTCAATTGGAAAGGCGTTGATATTAGCAGGTGTCTCTTTGGTCGCAATTGATGTATTTAATACGCTGGTCATTCGGGACACATCCTATGAAATGGAGAAGGGAGTGGCTACTGCTTCGGTAGGTATGGTGATTGCGGGTGGATTGCTGCAGATATTTAATAATAACTACTTTAAAATAGGGAGGAAGAGAAAACTGGCCAGTCTCAATCTCAGATAACCCGATGTCAACTGACCTAATTCATTATCTTTGAAAAAATTTGAACTATGACTATAGAACAGTTGAAAGACTGTAAGGCCCGCATAACGGCCTTGAGGAGGTATCTTTGACTACGATCGTAAGATTGCAGAGATAAAAGACGAAGAGTTAATCACCCACCAGGCAGATTTCTGGAACAACCCTAAAGAAGCAGAGGTGTTGCTGAGAAGCATACGCTCAAAAAAGCTCTGGACGGATGAATTTGCAGAAGTAAATAAGCAATTTGAGGACCTTGAGGTTCTAAACGAGTTTCATGAAGCAGGGGAGGTAACGGAAGAAGAGCTCGACAAGGAATACACCAAAGTATTTGAAGCTATCGAAGATCTTGAGTTTAAGCGAATGCTGAACAAAGAGGAGGATCAGCTGAGTGCAATGATTGAGATCAACCCGGGTGCTGGCGGAACAGAGAGTATGGATTGGGCTGATATTCTTAACCGCATGTATATCATGTGGGCTGAGAAATCGGGATATGGGGTAAAGCAGGTGAGTTACCAATCTGGTGAAGTAGCCGGTATTAAATCTGCCACACTGGAAGTGGATGGCCCTTTTGCATATGGCAAATTAAAATCCGAACTCGGAGTACATCGTCTGGTGCGCATTTCACCTTTTGATTCCAATCAAAGAAGACATACTTCATTTGCATCGGTGTTTGTTTATCCTGTTGTGGATGATACCATCAATATAGAAATCAATCCAGCCGATATCGAATTGCACACTTCCCGCTCTGGAGGTGCTGGAGGTCAGAATGTGAACAAGGTGGAAACCAAAGTGCAGTTAACACACAAGCCTACTGGTATTGTGATTGTTTGCCAAGTGGAGAGGTCGCAGCATGCCAATAGGGAAAAGGCGATGCAAATGTTGAAGTCACGTTTGTACCAGTTAGAAATTGACAAACGAAATTCTGAACGCGACAAGGTGGAGGCTGGAAAAATGAAAATAGACTTTGGCTCTCAGATCAGAAATTATGTGCTCCACCCTTATAAATTGGTGAAAGATGCCCGTACAGGTGTTGAGCGCCATGATGCGCAAAATGTATTAGATGGTGATCTGGATGAATTCATTAAGGCCTATTTATTAGGCGCACAGGATACTTCGCCAAAGCAATGAATGGAATTGAGGTAAGGAAAAGTACATACTCCTTTCAATTCTGGTTATTGTGCACAAGTTCGTTGATGTTCTTTGCGAGCTTCAACATGATCATTCCTGAATTACCCTCTTACCTTACCAGTCTTGGAGGCGCAGAATATAAAGGATTAATTATTTCTTTATTCACCATCACAGCCATGCTGTCCCGCCCTTTTAGCGGCAAATTGGCTGATAGCGTGGGAAGAGTCCCCATTATGATGGTAGGTTCTACGGTATGCTTTATATGTAGTGCCTTTTATCCAGTACTTACTGGTGTACTTGGTTTTTTCTTATTGCGATTTGTTCACGGATTCTCAACCGGATTTACACCCACAGGTCAAACAGCTTACCTGTCGGATATAGTGCCGGCCAACAAAAGGGGAGAGGCCATGGGTTTTTTAGGTACAGCAGGAACAATTGGGATGGCTGGAGGACCCGCGTTAGGAGGAACCATTACCAATCAAATATCGCTGGATGCCATGTTTTATTGTTCGTCTTTTTTTGCTTTAAGTTCAATCTTAATCCTTATTGGGATCAAAGAAACGCTTCCAATAAAAAAGAAATTCTCTCCATCCATGCTCAAAGTAAGCAAGGATGATCTCTTTGAGCCTAAAGTATTGATGCCCTGTTTGGTCATGGGGCTTTGTGCTTTTTCATTTGGAACCGTTTATACAGTCATTCCTGACTTTGGAGAATTTGTGGGTATTCAGAACAAAGGGTTGCTGTTTACCTATTTCACTTTAGCTTCTTTGCTAGTTCGATTTATTGGAGGTAAAGCTTCTGATGTGTATGGACGTGCGCAGGTATTGAAATTTTCTACGATTTTAATTACTTCGGCTATGCTCATTATTGGAACAGCAGAATCTGGGCTTGCTTTATCAGTAGGTGTTTTTGTATATGGGCTAGGACATGGGATTACTGCACCAACGTTACTCGCATGGGCATCTGATTTAAGCGATGATAATAAGAGAGGGAGAGGACTGGCCTCATTATACATTTTTATGGAGATTGGAATTGGAGTGGGAGCTTTTGTATCCGGGCTTATGTATGGCAATGATGCCTCCAATTTCATAACAACGTTTTTCGTTTGTGCATTATTAAGCGGAACAGCGTTTGTATATTTAATGACAAGAAGGACTCCTCTAAGTGTTCATTCCTAATTCATCAGATGAAATCAAAAATTTTAATTCTATTCTTTATTGTTGCCTTGGGGGAGCTCATAGCAGTTGCAATGGATATAGAACAGCTACAGTTGATTTTTAAGCCGCTTATTATGCTGGTACTAGGGATATATTATTACACTCAATCTGCTTCTATGGCTAAAACAGTGGTGGCCGCTATTATTTTTTCATGGGTAGGTGATGTTAGCCTGATGTTCCAAAGCAGTAGCGAGTTGTATTTTATGGCAGGCCTTGGCGCTTTTCTGATAGCACACGTTTGTTACGTAATGGCTTACTCTCGATACATTGAGAAAAGAGAAGGGTTTGGATTGAATGGTGTTCAAAAATTCAGATTCTCATTACCGATCGTGCTGGCGGGTACTGGACTTATTACAATACTTTATGCGCATTTAGGAGGTCTTAAAATACCTGTGACATTATATGCCATAGTATTAATGGTGATGGTATTGCAGGCACTGTTTCGTTATGGTTATACCAATACGGTTAGTTTTTGGTTTGTCTTTGTCGGAGCAATATTATTTATGATTTCAGATTCGATGATCGCAGTAAACAAGTTTCTATCATCATTTGAATTGGCAGGTGTTGCAATTATGGTTACTTATATTCTTGCGCAGTTCTTAATCATTAAGGGATTGCTATTGCATTTTGAAGAATAAAAAAGGCAGATTAAACTAATCCGCCTTTTCTGATGTGCATAAATACTAACTAAACTATCCTTCAATTTTTCTGATCTTTCCACTTCCAGAGGAATGGTTATTCACATGATTGGGGCTGCCTTTGTAGCGAACACTCCCGCTACCAGTTATCCTTGCATCCAACTCACTTTTTACATTAATTTCAACATCTCCCGAACCAGTAATGTTTACCTCACATCGATCTGCCACTAGATCCTGCGCTAATAGTTTTCCTGATCCTGATATACTTGCCTTTACCAATTTTGCTCTTCCGGCAGCAAGGACTTTTCCTGATCCTGACATACTGAACCTGGCCGTGCCTTCTATTGCATTAGCAATGTATACTTTACCCGAGCCACTGACCCTGCTTTCCAAATCCCTACAATTACCCTTTACTCTTAAGTCTCCAGAACCAGAAACATTAGCGTCTAAATCTCCATTGAGATCTACTTGAAGTTCCATCGAACCAGAACCTGAAATTCTTAAATCAAGATTTTCGGATTTAATAGTAGTTTCTGCAAGTAAATCACCAGACCCACTCAAATAAATAGCATCAATATTTTCTACTGTGATGTAAACATTTATGCGATCTCGAGAGTCATTACCCCAGGAAAACCAGCGGTCATTGTCTCTGTTTTCGATTATAAGTCGATCTCCCTTCAAATAAGTTTCGACTTCTCTTAATGCTTCATCATGGCCTTCTATTACTACTTTTTGGGGACTTCCTTGTCTCAGGTATAATTTACCAGACACGCGATACGAAATTTCTCTGAACGTGCTTACGTCCCTCGTTTCTTTTGTCTGTGCAAATGAAACACTTGAAATCATTAATACGGCCACGACCAGCGTTGCAATTGTTCTCATATCTAATTAATTATTGCTTTTATAAGAGATTGAAATATGCCTTTAAGACTGCCAAAGTATTACATAGGTTGCACCTTCTCACGTCTTTGTGCTTATAAATGAGTGAATTGATTAATTAATGCTATCAATGGACGAATTCTCGTACTTAACTGTGGATGGAACTACAGAAGGTCTCTATAAAGAAAAGGGAAGCAAGTTTATTTCTTTTGTGTTTCCTGTAGCGTCTGAAGAGGAGGCAAAAGGTCATTTGGAGAGCATCAGAAAGCAGTTTCATGATGCGAGACACCATTGTTTCGCCTGGATTATTGGCCCTGGTAAATCGCTTTATCGTGCCTCTGATGATGGGGAGCCCAACCACTCTGCCGGGGATCCCATCTTAGGGCAACTCAGATCAAAAAATCTTACCAATGTGATGGCGGTGGTGGTTCGTTATTTTGGAGGAACGAAATTGGGCGTTGGCGGATTAATCGTTGCTTACCGATCAGCTACTCAGGATGCTCTTGAAAAAGCGATAATTGTGGAAAAAGAAATTGCGGAGACTGTCACCTTGAAATACAATTATGCGTATACCTCTGAAGCAATGCGTTTGGTTAAGGATTTTGATTTAACAATCCTTTCACAGGATTTTCAATCTGAATGTACACTCAAAACTTCCATAAAATTGAAGTGGAAAGATGATTTTGTGGAGAAGACCAGACTATTGAATGCCACTGGAACATCAATAAATGTGGAATGGTCGGAATAATCCATTAAAAAATGAAAACAAGTATTGCATTAACCTTGCTAATGGTAGTATTTACCATCTCCTTCTCTCAATCCACAAAGAAGGTATATGTATGCACTCCCTGTGGTTATGATTGTGACAGAACAGAGTATAATTCCCCGGGAACCTGCAGCACATGTGGTATGGCCTATGTGGAAAAATCAACAGTTGATTTTGATAATATCACATTTGCAGAGATGTGCGAAAGGGTAAAAAAGAATAAAGATGTTTTGTTGTTGGACGTACGTTCTCCGGGTGAGTTTTCAGGAGAAAATACATCGGTGTCATCTTTTGGTCATTTTAAAGGTGCGGTCAATATTAATGTTAGTGATTTGCCCTCCAGACTTAGCGAGTTAGAAGCCTATAAGGATAAAGAGATAATAGTCTACTGTTCACATAGTCATAGAAGTCCGCGGGCAGCTTACCTGATGAAAACAAATGGATTCAAGAATGTTACGAATGTACTGGGAGGCGTTTCTATTCTTGAACGAGAGTTTGGAGAGAATGATTGTGTTTCTGAATTATTCGTGAATCATGTAAAATAAAAAAATACCCCGAAATAATCCGAGTTCATCCTCTACTACTAATACTTTTAGTCTTTCCATTTCACATGAAAGTTAATTAACGATCAGTCCATTACTATCTTGTTCTACTATTATTTATCTAATTTGCATAAAATAGATTTTAATGTTTGGTCATAGGAAGGCCGCTCTTGGCTTTATTTTCGTTACGCTACTCATTGATGTTATAGGTTTTGGGATCATCATCCCCGTAATGCCAAAGCTTATTCAAGAACTAACCGGAGGCACATTAGCTCAAGCATCCAGTTATGGTGGGTGGTTGCTTTTTGCCTACGCTTTTATGCAGTTTGTTTGTGCTCCTATTGTTGGAAACCTTAGTGACCAATTTGGCAGAAGGCCAATTCTATTGGCTTCCTTGTTTGGTTTTGGAATAGATTATTTGTTTATGGCTTTTGCGCCTACGCTTGCCTGGCTTTTCCTTGGTCGTACACTGGCTGGCATAATGGGAGCAAGTTTTACTACAGCTTCCGCCTACATTGCTGATGTAAGTACGCCTGAAAAGAGGGCGCAGAATTTTGGAATAATTGGAGCAGCATTTGGATTGGGTTTTATTATAGGTCCTCTGATTGGTGGGCTGATAGGTGCATATGGAACACGTATTCCTTTTTTCGTAGCAGCAGGGCTTACGTTGGTTAACTGGCTCTATGGATTTTTCATTTTGCCTGAATCCTTATCACCTGATAATAGAAGGAAGTTCGAATGGAAGAGAGCCAACCCAGTGGGATCGCTACAGGCAATAAAAAGATTCCCAGTTATCATGGGCATGGTAGTTTCATTAGTGCTGGTGTATATTTCTTCTCATGCGGTTCAAACCAATTGGTCCTATTATACCATCGAAAAATTTCAATGGGATGAAAGGATGATTGGGATTTCATTGGCTGTGGTGGGAATCGTTTTTGCGATAGTGCAGGGTGGTTTGATAAGAGTAATTATACCCAAGTTAGGACAGGAGCGAAGTGTGTATATGGGTTTGGGAATGTATGCCATCGGATATTTTCTATATGCCTTTGCTACTCAAAGTTGGATGATGTTTGCCATTACCATTCCCTATTGCCTCGGTGGAATAGCAGGTCCGGCTCTTCAAGGAATTATCTCTAATCAGGTGCCAGCCAATGCACAGGGAGAATTACAGGGTGGACTCACTAGTTTGATGAGTATTACCATGATTGTTGGGCCACTTTTAATGACTCAGATATTTTACTTTTTTACCAGAGTAGATGCTCCTGTGTATTTACCAGGAGCACCCATGATATTGGGTGGCGTGTTAACTGTAATAAGTGCACTGTTGGCCAGGAGAAGTTTAAAAAGAAGTTTGCTGACACAGGTTAAAGGCTAATTTTTATAAAATTCCAATCTTGATGAGCCATGGTTTAATGTAGTCAACCAATTCATACCTTTCTCCTGTTTTTGTATTATTGAAGTTGTGGTTACCATCAGGCAGAATTATCACGTCAAAATTATGGTTCTTTAATTTTTTTAAATCCCGTAGTGAGGCATCTACAGGAATAACGGGGTCGGCCGTTCCAAAGAGCCATAATATTTTAGTATTCATATTTCTAAGGATCGATCTGGGGTCAAAACCTTTGGGTCCGGTGAAAGCCTGAAGCTTTTTGTCAGCTTGCGCAATGGATAAGCCACCATCAGCACCATCACCAGTAAGTTCACTGAAGTAATTTTCTTCACCCGCTGAAACGGAAACCCCTTCACCTGAAATAATGAATTTCACTTTCTTGTCTTTGGAGGCAACCAGTGGCATAATCCATCCTGCCTGACTACCTCCTAATAACCCAATTTTTGTAGTATCAATTTCAGGTCGTTGCCTCAACCAATTCATACATGCGATTACGTCAGAGGCGAGTAAATTAAACCAAGTTATACTTTCTTCCACGGTAAAGGGTTGGTACTGGCCACCGGATCTGCCAACCCCACGCTTGTCAAATGCGAGTACGGACATCCCTAATTGTGTAGCTATACTGGTATAGAATGCAACATCATCATAAGTGGTAGGGGCAGAGCCATGTACGACTACAACTGCAGGAAGTTGACCTTGATTACTTATTGGTGAATAATAAGCTGCGTTTAAAGTGATGTTATTATTTTTTATTAAAACCGGTTGCTTTTGATAGTTTTTAAATTTTACCTCAATTCGTTTCACTAACTCCATATTACATACAGGACATACACCGGGCTGATGGTAAGATTCATTATGACAGTCAAATGGACAGGGAGGACAGTAATAGATTTCTTGTTGAGCGGACAGTGTGAATGAAAATAGTAATAAAAATAATACTATATAGTACTTATATAATTGAAACATGTTCGATGGATTGATGTTACAGATAGAGTGGTAACTTCTGAATAATCCATTGGTTACAATGGTTCTCCCTGTTTTTTCTAAGTAATAGTGAAAAATTCTTCTTAGCTAAGAATCGAATACATCACTAATAATACACCATCCTTTTTCCATCTTACCCATCCTGTCGGTACGATTCGGTCAGCTAATCCAACCGTAGAGACGAGAAGCCAATCACCCTTTACGGCAATAGGACGCAATTGAGCTCCAGGTACTTGGGCGAGAATACTTGCATTATCCTGAGGCTTAATTCTTATCGGATTTTTTTCGACATCAATAATTTCTACCGCTACAATTTCAGTTAGGTAGGTACCCCATTCTTTATAGCCAACCGCCTGTCGATCGACCCACCGGGTAAGCCCGTTGGTATTATTAACTATTACTTCTAACCAATTTTGAGAATAAGTAACAACACGAAAAGTAAAAATACCATAGTCCAGTTTTATATGTTCTGGAGCCAACCAAGGGGGTGCTGTTGCGATGTCTATATAATGTTCTCCTTTTGTAAAGGTGATACTATCTGTAGGTTTAAACTGATAGGGGGCTGCGTCAAAATCTGGTTCACTATAGAAGTACAGCGGCCTCTCCACAGCAATCGTTGGAGAGGCAATGCCAATCCCTAATGGTAATACAAAATGGGGATCATAACGCTGAGCATTTGAGTGGTTTATGGATATAATCCATATGAATATGTGACAACTAAGTTTTAGGTATTTCATATGATTAAGTTGTAAACTGATGGATTAATGATCTTGTATTTTAATTCCTAATCAAATTAATCGTCTTTTTAACTTTGTGATGCGATTTCCTTTTGCAGATAGAAATCTATTTGAATTGAAAAACACAGTAATTTCACATACCATTTATCCATTTACGCTTTTTAGCTTCCATCAATTTTACCTAGATTTATCCAATACCTAAACAACTATGAACACCAAATACCTAAACTTACTTACTGCATTGTGTTTTGCTGCCTTATTTTCAATGTGCAGCAGCCCACAGCCTGCTGAAAAATCGAAAGCGGGATCTACCTACGAAGAGCTGGTGCAATTTTTTAACGATTGGCGAGAATTTGAATCTCCTGAAATGATTGATGGTGTGCCTGACTATTCTTCGACAGCTATGAAGAAGCAACACGCAGAATTGATCACTTGGCAGGATAGGCTTAATAGTTTTGATACTACTGGATGGCCAATCAAACATCAGGTAGAATGGTATTTGATTTGGGTAGAAATGAATGGGCTGGATTTTGAGCACCGTGTAAAGCAACCATGGTTTAGGGATCCTGCATTTTATGTTTGGTTTTATCCCTACCCTACAGATGTGCCAGAGCGTGAAGGGCCAAATATGTTTGGCGCTGTTGAGTTGCCAAAATACAAACAACCGCTTTCGGCAGAAGATGCAGCGGAGATTACTGAGCGCTTTAAAAAGGCACCTGCTGTATTTGAGACAGCAAAAGTAAACCTTACAGGTAATGGAAGAGATTTGTGGGTATTAGGGACGCGATCTATCCGAGAGCAAAGTGACGAGTTTACTTCTTTTGCTAAAAAAATGGAAGGCACCTATCCTGAACTGGCCGCGGCAGCATTAGAAGCAAAGGAAGCTTCGGATCAACTGGCTGTCTGGCTAGATGAGCAAGCCCCTTCAAAAACAGGTACTTCTGGAGTGGGTAAAGAAAATTATACCTGGAACCTGAAGAATGTGCATCTGCTTCCGTATTCATGGGAGGATGAAGTATTACTGATGGATCGTGAATTGAAGCGCGCGCATGCCGCTTTGAGATTTGAAGAACACCAAAATAGGAATTTGCCAAAATTGGAAAAGGCCAGTACCCCTCAGCAGTTTGATAAAATGCTGGAGGATGCGCACCAAGAGTTGATGAGATTTTATGAAGACCAGGAGATTATTACGATAAAAGATTACATGGAGCCTGCCATGCGTGAGCAGATTATGACCTTTGTGCCTGCTGAAGGGATTCGTGGATTTTTTCATGAGGTTCATTACCGCGATCCCATGCCGTTGAATTGTCATTTCTTCCATTGGATTGAGCTCGCACGTATCAGAGAGGAACCTAACGAAAGTCCAATCAGAAAACATGCTCCTCTTTACAATATTTTTGATGCTCGTTCTGAAGGTATGGCCACAGCCATGGAAGAGTTGATGATGAATGCAGGTTTGTATAAAAACAGACCGCGCGGACGTGAGTTGGTTTACATCATGTTGGCACAACGTGCTGCACGTGGACTTGGTGGATTATATCAGCACGGATTGGAAATGGATTTTGATGAATCAACAAAATACGCTTCGAAATGGGTGCCGTGGGGATTGCTTCCTGCTGATGGTGGTACCATTCAGCATGAGGAACATTTTTACTTGCAACAACCTGCCTACGGTACAAGTTATGTAATAGGTAAGTTGGAGATAGATAAGCTGATTGCTGAATACGCCCGTCAACGTAATGGAAATTTTGTGATGAAAGATTTTATGGATGAGTTCAGCAGAGTGGGAGAGATACCTGTATCTCTGGTGTACTGGCAAATGACCGGTGATAAGTCATTACTCAATGCTGCTATTGGTCAATAATGATTAATTCGTTGTTCGTGGTCACTTCCTGATCATGAACAACGAATTTTTTAGTTCTCAAAAATACTTTCCCGTATCTAAATCCCTCTTTATTTCTTTATAGGGTTTGACAACCCCATGCATGGCAATGTAGATGCCATCCTCCAATAGGTTTGCGGCAGCAATGGCAGAACCAATGTTAATAGGCGCATCTGAGTTACTAAATTGCTCAGGTCGCATAGCTCCTGTAATGATAACCAACTTGTTCTTTATTGTTTCCGAGAGGTAGGTAGCTGTTTCTATCATGGTGTCGGTGCCATGAGTAACGATAATCTTGTCTGCTGATTGTGTGGTGACCAGATCAGCAAGCTTTTTCCTGTCTTCATCTGTGATCTCGAGGCTATCTTTCTGGAATGCCGTTAGTATCTCATATTCAAAGGAAGGATTAAGTTTTTCCAGTACTCGTGTTGTAGCAGGTTTACCAAATTCAAATGCCCATCCCTTGGTAGTGTGAGGATAGTCTTTATCTATCGTTCCTCCGGTTTGGATAAAAATAATTTTCATTCCTTTTGATATTTTTCAATGTACCCTTCAAAGTCGCCAATATGTTTTTCCGATGACGTAAAGATTTCAAAGCGTTCATCAAGGGCTTTAAACTCCTCCTGAAATTGCTTTTTAAACTTATCGAAAGCTTCTTTACTTGTCCAACAGTCGATAGTGATAAAGCGATCTGGGTGGTTAATATCCTGATGTAATTCAGTGGAAATGTGACCAGTTCCTTTTTTAAATAACTTCATCCAATCACCATTTGGCCCATAAGCGTGTTCAAAAGCATCAACGTGCTCTGGCTTAACGCTGTATTCCCAAATGTAGGTAAAGGCTTGGCTTAACATTAATCTACTTAATAAAAGTGAAGTTAAAATTTTATTTAGTAATCACCTGCTCAATGATATACACATCAGAAGCATAAAAGAAGCCGAGTGCATTGTTGCTGATGTTGCTAGGAACATTGGCAGCCACATAACCAAATGGCCCCAACCCTTTCCATTCTGTCTCTGATAACATGGCCCGCACAAAATTATAATGCTCATCCGTCATGCTATAAAACTTTTCAATCACCTTTGAGCCGTAGGCCAATCGCGGTTCATTCGACTCACCATATGCAAAGATGGCAGGGGGTTCTAATCCTGGATGAAGGTAATAACTAGAATCGGAGGTTACAGGATCATTTTCTGATGCAACTTTATCCAGTTGCGTTTGTATCCATTGCGGCACCACCCAGTTCTCTGGGTAGTAATCCTTCACATTCGGGTTGATTTCAGAGGTAACAGTATACTTGTAAGGTACAGCTGAGCCGAAGTTATCCCGGTAAAGAAATTGGAAGTAGTCGACTCCATCTCCAAAATTTAATGGAATGTCCCACTTGGAAATTGAAACAGGGGTTGTTGGTTCGGCTTTGATCATTGGTGCAAAGGCTTCATAGTGTTCTCCTTCTATGTCTATGATTAGTTGATAGGTCTTACCCACCTGTCCCTGCACATCTTCTTTAGTTGAATAGATTCCGGATTCTCTTTCAGTAAGAATAAATAATTGTGCGCCATCACTAATTGACACCAGTGCTCCTGTGACTGGAACAGGCTTCTCACTAACAATGACCGGTTGTGTTCTGATGAGTTTGACTTGATGGGCCTTTTGTTCTGAAGTAATAGAACCTTCAACCACCAACCTTCCAGATGTATTTTCAGCTTCTTCCCACTCCAATTTTTCAATACATGAATAGTTGACGATAGTGATAAAGGCTAAAAAGAATCGCTTATTCATATCTAAAACTTGAAATTGTAGGTAACACTGGGGATAATACCAAAAAGGTAGAGCTTTTGATAGGCAGAGTTGTCTTTCGTTTTAATTACGTCTATATCTTCCAATTCGGCACTTACAAAAGCGGTAGATGCATTGTGACGGTTATAGATATTGTATATCCCGAAGGACCAGTGGCTGTCGTTTTTTCGATTTTCTTTTTCTTTAGGGTATAGCGTAAATGTTACATCCAACCTGTGGTAATCAGGAAGTCTGCTTGCATTTCTACTTCCATAAACTGGTACAATCTGATCTTCATATCTATAGGTTTCAATGGGGAGGGTAATTGGTCTGCCTGTTGCATAAACAAAATTTGTGCTTACTGACCATCTTTTTGAAAGTTCAAGATTTGTTCCTGATGAGATGGCGTGTGGTTGATCATAATTGGCATTATAAAAATTATTTCCATTCAATTCCAGGATTTTACGCTCAGCCCGCGAGTAATTATAGCTGAACCATCCTGTTACTCTCCCCTTATTTTTTTTGATGGATAACTCTGCACCATAGGCTCTTCCTATTCCTGACCGAAGCTCACCTTCGAGATACCGATTCATTATGAGTTGAGCATGATTTTTGTAATCTATTTGATTGGTCATTTTTTTATAGTAGGTCTCTATAGAAAATTCGTATTGATTTTCATTGAAATCTTTATAGTACCCAACCGAATAATGATCTGCTGCCTGTGGTGAAGTATGCGCTGTGCTTGGGAACCAGATATCAAATACATTTAAACCAAGACTAAGGTTTGAGAGTAATTGCATGTACTGCTTTGAACGGTTATAGCTTACTTTTATAGAACTTGTCGGGTTGAGTAGATAG
>JAGQYK010000040.1 GCA_020436125.1 Cyclobacteriaceae bacterium
CAGTCGGTAGGCAATCGTATTGTTAATAACATTTTCAAGGCCAACACGGGTTATGCAGTAGAATACCAAACCTCTTCAGCGGTCAACTCGATAGTAGAATCAGATTACAACAACCTGTTCACATCCGGCTCATTCCTGGGCAGGAATGGTTCAACCAATTATGGTACACTGAATGAATGGAAAACTACAATTGGTTTTGAGGCTAATACTATATCCATTGATCCTCAGTATCAATCCAACACGGAACTTTATACAGCAGTATCAGCACTGTCAAACACGGGAAAAAATGTAAATGCCATTGTTCCCGATGATATTGATGGTATTGCCAGGCCCTCTACACCAAGTATCGGTGCGAATCAATTTGGATCATCGGGAACTCCTTTAATTGGCGAATATACAATCAACGCATCAGGCTCAGGTCCCAATAATTTCACTGCCATCACTGCTGCACTAGACGCACTTAAAAATTTTGGAGTAAGTGGTCCCGTTAATTTTAAGATCACTGGCGATTTTAATGAACAATTGACCTTCCTGGCAGTTTCGGGGTCATCATCAACCAACACAGTTACTTTTGAATCGGCAACGGGGCTGCCCGATGATGCAATTATTCGTTATTCTTCGGCAAATAGTGGATCCAATTTTACCATAAGGTTAAATAATGCCGACCATCACCGTTTGAAAAATCTTACGATTAAAGCAGAAGGTACTACCTATGGTCGGGTGATTCACACTATCAATCGAACCATTAATTTGGAGTTAGATGGAAACATTATCGAAAGTGTGGTAACAACCAATACCTCTGCTGATCGCAGTGGGATAATCATAGCCTCCGCACAATCACAAGATGTTCGTATTATAAATAACACTATCAAATTTGGCGCAGTGGGGATCGATTTTCAGGGACCAACCTCAAAAGCCACAGGAACAATTGTTCAAAATAATTTGATATTTCAATCTTACCATAGGGGTATAATGTTGGATTATCATACCGCTTTTGTTCTCGATAAAAATCAAGTTTCCAACAATCCATCCTCCACTAGTTTTCAAGGGCTGACTATCGCCAATGTAAATGGACCCTATCAAATCACAGCCAATAAGATAACTGGTGGTAATGCAACCGCTCTGGACATGTATGCAGCCTTAGCAACGGCAGGATCACCAGCCCTTATCGCCAACAACTTCTTTCAGTCCAATAACGGATCAAGTTATTCAACAGTTAATCTTAACTATATCCAGAATGCTAATATTTATCATAATAACATTAATGCAACTGGTGTGGGTACTGGTTTGTATTATGTCTCCGCTTCTGGACAAAATATTAATCTGATAAATAACAATATCAACTCAAATGGTTATACACTCAACGTTATAAACGCATCAGCCATTGGTCAAATTAACTATAACAATTACTTTACTAGCGGCACCACACTGGCACGTTGGAATGGTGTTGACCAATCAGCGTTGGGCGCTTTGCAAGCTGCCACAGGGCAGGATGCCAATTCACTTTCTGTTGATCCGCAGTACCAGTCGGAGGGAGACCTGACCACACTAGCCTCATCACTTGCAGGAGCTGGATTTGATCTAACTGCTTTAGTCCCTGCTGATATTAACGGGAGTATTCGGGCCATTCCTGTTAGTATAGGAGCTACTCAATATTCAGCTGCCTTTAATAATGATGGAGCATTAAGTCGAATTATCACACCGGCTAATTCATGTTCATTAACGAATGCAACGGATGTTCATGTAGAAATAACCAATCTGGGAGCTGCATCTATTTCAGGATTACAGGTGGCCTATCAGATCAATGGAGGAACCCCAGTGGTGGAAAGTATTCCTGCTGCAGTAACTATTGTGCCCGCAGGTAAATATGAATACACCTTTACACAAAAAGCTGATTTTTCTGCTAAACAAGCTTATACCGTAAAGGCATATATCATTTTTGCAGGGGATGAAAATACCACCAACGATCAACTTGAAGCAACGGTAAATCACTTTCCTGATTTGGTTACAACCCTTACGGGGAACGCTACTATCTGTAAATCTACTTCCATCACGCTAACCGCCACAGGAGGCACTCAATATCTATGGGATACAGGAGCCACATCGGCTACAATTACTGTATCACCATTGATAACGACAACTTATATGGTAACCATTACAAATGCCAACGGATGTTCGGAATCAAAATCGGTAATTGTAACGGTTAAGGATATTCCGTTGATCGATTATACCAATGATCTTGGTTATACAAGTTCATTTGTGTCACCTACACAGGGCGGTTCTGATTTGCCTTTTGAATTCAGAATGATCTATACTGATGCTAATGGTAATTTGCCAGCCAGTGGTTATCCCAGGGTGGAGCTTGATGCGAACAACAATGGTCAGGCAACGGATCCTTTGGATATTATACGGATAATGCAAGAAGCTGACGCAACAGATGTTGATGTAACCGATGGAAAAGAATACAGGGTTACAATTACCAACTTGTCTGATCAAATTAGCTGGAAGAGCCGTATCGTAGCGAGTAATACTGATGGATGCAACGCGCAAACACCATTTGTCTCACAACCCTTTGTTTCAAATGATTTATTGGATGTGGCTATCTATGCCAATGATATCTCATTCAGTAAGTCCAATCCTGCCATTAATGAATCTGTAAAAATTTACGCGAGCATTAGAAATACGTCTGATTTTTTAGCTGAGAACTTTGTGGTGTCTGCTTACATAGAAAACGTACAAGTATTTTCGAAAACAGTAGTAGAGTTAAATCCTCAATCATCTATCACCCTACAATGGGATCAGAGCTTTGTAGCATCAGGGTTTTACCCTGTTAAAGTAGTTATTGATGAGACCAACGTGCTAAGTGAAGACAATGAGCTGAATAACTTTGCCATTCGTCCGGTGATTGTTGGTGATTATCAATTACCCGGTGGCATTAATCCCGTTGCCAATGCATTACCTCTTTCCTTACAACCTAGTAGTATTATTACCATAACGGGTAAAGCTGAATATTTTGGAATTGAGCCAGGTATTGATCCAGATGTGGCTGGTGCAACTGTTATTGTGCGCATAGCAGGTGGTAATACTGGGCAAACCACTACTCAGGCTGATGGTACTTATCAGCTTGGAGTTCGTGTTCCAGCTGTAGCTGGCGATTACACTCTCAGCGTAGAGGTGACAGATTATACTTTAACAGGCCACCAAGGACCAATATCATTTACTGTGCTTCCGGCACCTCCGCTTCCAGATTTATCCACGATTATTACGTTATCAAAGTCTACAATCTTGCAAGGAGAGCAAATAACGGGTACGGCTATCATTCAAAATGTGGGTGAGATTGCGGCTAGTAACTTTGTGTTTCGCTATCTGAATTGCGATGCCATTCTTGGAGAGCATGTTATTGCTGAATTGAATCCTGGGGAAGTTTTGACTTATCAATTCACCACTACTACCAATGTGATAGGCGATTGTTTCAATCGTAATAATTGTTTGTTTAGGAGTGAGGCTGACCTGAATAATCAAGTAACGGAGAAAACAAAAACAAATAATCAATCCTCGGCTTACCTTACCGTGCTTCCAGATAAACCGGATCTCACTGTGAATAACCCTACCAATCAAGCAATATCTGCTAATGTTAATATGCTAAATCCATTTACCTTTTATGTACGAGTGGATAACATTGGAGGTATTGATGCGAGCACACCGTTTGATGTAAATGTGTACATGGATGCAACGCTGATCCACACAGAATCATTGACTTCCTTGCCAACATGCGCTAACCAGACGTTTTCTGTTACCCACAACTTTTTAGATATTCTCGATCATACCGTAACGGTACGCGTTGATGAGCCAATCGGCACTGGTAATGTGGATGAATACAAGGAAACCAATAACGAATTTTCTAAAATCATTAAACATCTTCCGCCACCTGCGCAATATCCAAACCTGAATGTCAGCAACCGGGATATTACCGTTACTCCAGTTTTGCCTTCCGTAGGTAATGATTTTAATATTGATGTAGTGTATCGAAATACAGGGTCGGTACCAATAGTCGCACCTTTTGATCTGGAACTAACAGTAGTTGAGAATGGAATCCCACGCATAGAAACACAAACCGTTAACAGTGGCATGGCTGCGGGGGCAACGGCAACCGCAACAATAACAACCAATCTTCAAAGTGATGGTGATCATGCTTTTCGAATCCGACTCGATAATGGCAATGCCATTACCGAAAGTTCAGAAGGGGATAATGTGGCACAGATGCCACTCTGTGTGGATTTTTCAGTGGCCCCAATAGGTAGTGTTTGGAATGGTGGCTTTTATGTAAACACCATACAAAATTTGACTGCCTCAATTAGTAATTATGGCTTATTTACTGCTACTAATGTGCCGGTTGATTTTTATCTGGATAATGTGCTGATAGGTTCTACCATTTTGCCAACAGTAACCCCTGATGTTCAGGTTGGATTTTATACTGTGTCTATTCCTTTTCTGTTTGATCAGACGGGCACGTTTGAATTGAAGGTGGTAGTGGATGAATTGAATACCTATACCGAATGCAGGGAGGATAACAATGAATATAAGAAAAATATTCTGGTTCGAGCACCAGCCCCTGATTTGAGGGTGCTTTCAGAATACATCTCTCCCAGTAAAATCAATCCAGATATAAATGAGCCGATAACTATTTTCTTATCCTATGATAATATAGGGGTAGGTGCAACAGGTCCATTCAAGGCTCGTATCCTGGTAGATGATGTTCCTTTAGGACCGGATGTTAACATCCCCTCAGTATCTGCTGGAGAAGATGGCACGGTGCAAATAACAACTCCTTATAGCAGCTCAACTGCAGGGATTCGTATCATTCGTGCGCTCTTGGACCCTGACAGTGAAGTGACAGAGACTACGAAAACAAATAATGAAGCCTCACGCGCGCTTGTGGTTGGCAAAGCACCCAACTTGTTATTCACCGATCTGCAGCCAAGTATAGCCTGTCCTTCAGATGGAGATAATGTGGTAATTACGGCCACCATGTTTAACTCCGGAGATCTCGAGGCCACGGCAGACGTTCACTTTTATTATATCACGGAGTTGGACACCATTCCTATTGATGTGAAACACTTTACACTGGAGGGTCAAAAATCCATTTCCATACAAACGGATTGGCTCGTTATCAATAAGAATTATAAACTCTATGGAGAAATAAGAGGAAGTGATCCTGAAGAATTTGATCTCACCGATAATACGATCTTAACTAAGCTTTGTGGTGGCCCGTATTATAACCTACTCGTATCGAGTACAGGCCAGGGTATCGTTAAGAAAACTCCTAACCTTAATCGTTATGAGGGTGTTCAGCAAGTAGAGATAGCCGCAATTCCCGCCACAGGCTGGGATTTTATAGGATGGGAGGGTGATGCCACAGGCTTGACTAATCCATTGACTTTGAATCTTACTGGAGATCGTAATATTTCAGCGCTGTTTAGCAGAACAGTTGCCAATCCAACACTTCAGAACGGAGCGCGCTGTGGAGAAGGGGTAGTGACTTTGATCGCAACTGGAGCAACGGGCTCAGAAACTTACGCCTGGTATGATATGGCTATCGGAGGTAATCCAATTTTTGAATCGGTAAACCCTGAATTTGTTACTCCATCGCTATCCACTACTACAAGTTACTATGTTTCGATAAAATCAGCGACAAATGAAAGTCAAAGAGTGGAAGTAGTGGCAACCATAAACCCCATTCCGGAACAACCCATCATTACCATCATTGGCGATTTACCATTCTGCCCTGAAAAGCAAGAAAGCGTTACCCTGACTACTTCTTCAGATTTTGCCGGATACTTGTGGTCAACCTCCGAAACCACTGACCAAATAATGGTGACCAGTGCTGGTACCTATAGTGTTAAGGTAACCAACCTGGAGGGGTGTGAAAGTGAAGTGTCTCTTCCAGTAGACATAACAGTTGAATCATGCGCTGAGCTCGTTGTTTATAACGGACTGTCTGCCAATGATGATGACTTGAACAGCTATTTACAAATCAAAAACATTGATGCGTTTCCAGATACACAATCCAATCAGTTTAAGGTTTATAATCGCTGGGGAGATGTAGTTTTTGAGATAAGGAATTACGATAACGTAAATAATAAGTTTACAGGCCTTAATAAGAATGGAGATAAACTGCCTTCGGGCACCTACTTCTATGTCCTGAAATTTGATTCGGGTAGATCAGGTTTGAGTGGGTACCTCGAGTTGAAACGCTAAATCTATTGAGGCTCAGTGTTTGATTTCGTGTCACTTTTGGAATGGGAGAGAAGGATATCGGCTGCAAGGGATATGCTTTATTAATGTAAAAAGCTATTATTATATTTTGAAAACAACCTCACTACCAGTATCTTAGTCCTCTCTATCTAATTTTTTAGACGAAGTAAACATTTTTTGCTATGAGAGCCATCTGGAAAGGTCACATTCAATTTTCGCTGGTCACTATTCCAATCAGGATTTACAATGCCATTGACTCTGGAAGGTCGATCAGCTTCAATTTACTCTCAAAGGATGGACACAATCCGGTTAGTTATGAGAAAAAGGATAAGGTGACAGGTAAACCTTTAAAGAGTGATGAGATCGTAAAAGGTTATCAATATGAGCCTGGTCAGTTTGTCATTGTAGAGCCCGAGGACTTCAGTAAAGTAAAGTTAAAGAGCACGAGAGTAATAGAGATAGAGGGCTTTGTGAAAGCAGAAGAAGTGCATCCTACGTTGTTTGAGGCACCCTATTTTATTGGACCAGATGGTGATGTTGCTGCCAAGGCATATGCGCTGCTGTGCGGTACACTAAAGGAGAGTGGTAAGATTGGAGTAGGTAAGGTGGTGTTAAGGGATCGTGAGACTCCGGTATTGATCAATCCTCATGAAGGTGGCATTATGATGTACCGATTGAGGTATCCCAATGAGGTAAGGAGTATGCGAGAAGTGCCTCAATTGATTGAAGTTAAAGATGCTGATAAAGAGCAACTTAAGCTGGCTAAAACATTGGTTGATTCAATGACAACCAAGTTTTCTAAAATTGAAATGCAAGATCATTATTATGATGCGCTTAAAAGTATTATTGATGCAAAGATCGCTGGCAAGGAGGTAGTGACGGTGACTGAGGAAGAACCTGAAGTAGTAGATATCATGACTGCCCTTAAAGCCAGTATAGATCAGGCCAAAAAGAAACCGATGGAGAAAGCAAAGGGTACTGCTTCTAAAGAAAAGAAAAAGGCAAAACCAGTAAAAGCAGCTAAAAGGAAGGCTAGCTAATCAATACTTCTCAATCTTCTCTTAATCAGTTATCTTTGTGCCTGTGGCAAAGGTGATTAAATTTCCAATCCAGACACCTGAGAAGTTTGGCTTTAGGCCTGTACGGAGGCGTAAAACTACGGGTATTAAAAACCCAGGACAGTTTAATTTATTTACCGGTGGCAAACTGGTGAAGCTCAATCAGCTTTCTGCATTTGAAGAGGCATTACTTTTAGATGAGCAGGGTGATAGTAAAGCAAAAGACCTTTATCAAAAAGCAATTCAGCAAGGAGACGCTATAGCCGATGCTTATTGTAATTTAGGGATATTGGAGTCTGAGGCTAAAAATTTCAGCAAGGCCATTGATTGCTTCACTTTGTCCCTCAAAGAAGAACCAAGACACTTTGAATCGCATTACAACTTGGCTAATCTGTATGCGGAGATAGGCAATTTTCCATTGGCCAAAGTACATTATGAAATCTCAATAGAGATTGAGCCCGAATTTCCCAACAGCCACTTTAATCTGGGGCTTACACTCGCAATGAACAAGGAAATTGAGAATGCTATTCTATCACTTATGAACTATAGAAAACGGGCTGCTCCTGAAGAAAAGGGACATGCCGATGAGTTAATTAGTACACTTACCCGCACCGTTACCAATTAAATTTTCCTTAGCTGCTTTAGTATCTTATTGCCTCTCGATACAAAACCAGGGCTACCATAGGGCATTTGGTCTTCTATGATCGTAATAAGTTCACTTTTTAACTCAGGGTACTCCTGTGCGAGATTCGCTAATACGGTCATGCTAAACACCTTAATTGCCACTGGCTCTTTTTTGTCTAGAAGTAACTTAAAGCAATTATCAAGGGTAATGCCGTGAAGCGGTTTTGGTATTTCAATGAATTGCAGGAACCTTACTGTATTCCGTTTAACCGCATCATGGATTTTAGGCTTCTTCAGGTTATTGATAATCTTTCTTAAATGGGGTTTAATTAACTCAGGATGCTTTTTCACCGAATAGCTTAGTGGCCATGCTGCACGTTGGGTAATACGGTATTCACTGTTCAGAAAAGCATCTACCAACATCGAAAACCGTTCCTGATCATTCCCTATGTACTTCACAATTTGGTCACAAGTTGACTTATTAAAGTCTTTTTGGAGTTCCTTTAGTATGTTCATAATCAGTTAATTAGATTTTTAATAATAACATAACTATCTGAATATTAGGATTTTTAGTTATCTGACTTTAACTTCATGTTCAAGTTAAAAACGATGTGTTTATGTTAGTATTTTTTGCCATCGCTGCACTGTCTGTTTTCCAATTAGGACTTTGTTTTCTGTGTCTGCACCTTCAGCAGGCCAGGGCGCTGTAGATCTGATTGAAAAACTAGAACGGCTAAATTAGAAATTGGGTGTCTATTTTTGACCAGCATCCTGTATTTCCTTCTTTGTTCTGCTAAATTGCCGCCCAATTGAAGCAGACGTGAATTATTTATCAGCAGATCAGATATCAAAGTCGTATAACGACCGATGGTTATTCAAAAACCTCACACTAGGTATTTCAGCCGGTGAGAAATTCGCTCTTGTAGGTGAAAATGGAACAGGTAAAACCACACTTCTAAAAATCCTCACCGGTGAGCTCGCTTCCGATTCTGGTACGGTCAGTTTCAGAGACGGCATTCGATTGGGCTATCTTACCCAGCAACCTGTAGCCGAGGGGCACTTATCCATTAAAGATATTCTTTTTGATGATAGTAATGAGGTGGCGTCTGCAGTGATGCGCTATGAGGCGTGCATTCATAATGGAGATACTTCTCCTGAGGAAATGCAAGCTGCTTTGGAGAAAATGGAAGAGCTAAATGCATGGGAATTTGACTCTAAAGTAAATGAAATAACTTCCAAACTTGGGATTACGACTTTTGATCAAAAGTTTTCAACGCTTTCTGGGGGACAGCGTAAGCGCATTTTTATGGCAAAAATGCTTTTACAGGATCCCAATATTCTCATCATGGATGAGCCTACCAACCATCTGGATTTAGAAGCAATAGAATGGCTTGAGAATTACCTATCGGGGCAGAATATCACCTTGATTATGGTGACGCACGACAGGTACTTTCTGGACAATGTAGCGAACACCATTATTGAACTGGACAATGGGAAGCTCTATACCTACAAAGGTAATTATGCTTACTTTCTTGAGAAGAAATCGGAGCGTGAAGAGATATTGAAAGTAGAAGTGTCAAAGGCAAGAAACTTGCTGAAGAAGGAGTTGGAGTGGATGAGGCGCCAGCCAAAGGCCCGTGGTACTAAAGCCAAGTATAGAATAGAAGCTTTTCACGACTTAAAGGATAAGGCATCTCAAAACCTGAAAAAAGAAAGAATGGAGCTGGACATCCAAAAGACCAGACAAGGAGGAAAAATAATTGAACTCTATAATGTCAGCAAGTCGTTTGGAGAGAAGAAAATGGTTGATGATTTCTCTTATGTTTTTAAGAAGAAAGATCGGATTGGTATTGTAGGGAGCAATGGTGTAGGCAAGTCGACATTTTTGGATTTGCTTACCGGTAAATCAAAACCAGATTCAGGGGAAATATTACCAGGCCAAACGACCAAGCTTGGTTACTTTACCCAGGAGGCGTCTGAGCTTAATCCGGATCACCGCGTCATTGAAGAAGTAAAAGCCATTGCAGAATTTATCTCATTGACTGATGGAACCCAGATTTCGGCATCTGCGTTTCTGGAGCTGTTCCTTTTTCCACCAGAGAAACAGTACAATATAATTGGCAAGCTAAGCGGAGGTGAAAAGAAAAGGTTACAGCTGCTGAAGGTGTTGATTAAGAATCCAAACTTTTTGGTTTTAGATGAGCCTACCAATGATTTTGATATTGAAACACTCAATGTACTGGAAGATTTTCTAGACAAGTTTACAGGCTGCCTAGTGTTGGTTTCTCACGACCGTTATTTTATGGATCACCTGGTCAACCAGTTATTCGTGTTTGAAGGAAATGGAAAGATTAAAGTGGTGAACGGAAACTACTCCGATTATAAGCTCAACAAAGAGGAAGAAGAAGTATCACCTTCAGAAACAAAGAAACCGATTCAGGAAAAAATTGATGTAGAGGAAGCCGGTACAAAGAAAAAAATCTCTTTTGCTGAAAAAAAAGAACACGAATCGTTGGAGAAGGAGATTGATGCATTGGAAAAAGAAAAACAGGCGCTCATAGAAAAACTGAGCTCTGGGGCACTGGAGACTGAAGAACTCGTCAATTGTTCTAAAAGAATCAAAGAACTTACGGATGCCATTGATTCCAAAACCTTGCGATGGCTTGAATTGGAAGAATTCGGCTAGCGTATTCTCGTATCCTTTTTTGATAGCTAATGTTTATTCCGATTGAATTGGATTAAAAGTCGAGTTAGAAAAGTAGGGATAGAAAGTATTAAAAGTTTACTGGCTATTTAATAGACCACAATGAATTTTGAGGAACTCTATTTTTATTCAATTTACCAATTGAAAAATAGAACATCCCCATATTACTCATAGCATAATATATTCTTGAAGAACTAATGACAGAAGCATGGGTACAAGCCAGTACTGTAATGAGAATTAGGGTAGAAATAATGACGGCTCCATTATCTCCCCAAAAAATTTTCACTGCTTCTACCGCTGCTATTTGATTGGTGGATTCATAAACGATCTTGAGTTGATTGATGGGCAGCAGTGTGAGGTAGGTAAAATTAACCAGTAAGTAAAGTACGATTACGATTAACAAGCCAAAAAGTAAACTCAATGGAATGTTTTTCCGAGGTTCTTTTATTTCCCCAGCAATGAACCCAACAGAATTCCATCCCTCGTACCCCCAAAAGGCAGCTAGCATGGCGGTGAGTATGGCACTTACACCTACATCCTTCAATAATGGAACCTGGGTAACTGATGTGAAATTACTCTTGCTACTTGTTAACCCGAAAAAAACAATCAGAAATATCCCTAGTAAAATCAATCCCAATAATCCAGTGCTGAGCCCCATGCCTGTACGTATTCCATAGGTATTGATGTAGGTGAGTAGCAGAATTAATAAAATGGCTACGAGTTTAATGTTGAAATCTGCAAACGGATAAAATACACCGAGTAAACTATAATGATGAAGAGAAGAAAGAACAGGTGTAATGGTGACGATCTCATTTAACGATTGGGCAAACACATAGCCTAGGGAAGCAATCGTAGCCGTTTTTAAAATCGATAAATTGGCCCAGCCATACAGAAAGGAGAAAAAGCGATTATAAATACGTTTGAAATACACAAACTCCCCACCTGTGTCAGCAAGCATACCTGCTAACTCCATGCTGCTTAAGGTTCCAAACAAGGTTACGATCCCTGCAAGCAGCCAACATAACAAAACCAGAAAAGCAGAATCCAATTCAGCAGCCATCGGAGCCACTTTTTTGTATATACCCGACCCAAGAATATTTCCCACCACTACGACTACGGCAAGTTTTAATCCCAATGATTGGTTGAGCGTAATAGCAGGTTTATTCAATTGAAGTATTTTTAAATATATGTTTTAAGGGAGCTTGAATTTAAAGAATTCGGCTAGAAGTCACGCATGATGCGGTATGCGCGTAGGATAAACTACTGCTTGAGGCATCTTCGCTCTACACTGTCTGATCCATTTTCCATCTCATTATCATTTTTTGGCTAAGTTTATGCTCTAGCTGGTTTTACATGTACCTTATTCTCATTCTACTTTCCTCCCTTTTACAGGATCAGATTCCCTTGAAGTCATCTGATGAATTTGCATTTCAACTGGATTATGAATTTCGTACCAAACCAGGTGGTGATGGTAAGCCTGGGGGTTTTGCTGCTGGTAAGTTACCATATGCGGAGATAAGAATTACACCCACAAAACTATCTGAGAATGAAGAGCGGGTGAAGATTACCAATAATTTGGGACACCGGGTATATTCCCGAAAAGCAGCCATCAATAATGAAATTGTGATTGACATGGGCTTTACAGATGATTTGAAGGATCATATATCTATCTATTCGTTCGATATAGTCTTTTTTTCGAAGCGGGGTGATACAAGTAAAATCACTCTTTCTGTGGAAGAGGATGGTACCGTGTTAGTGAATGGAGAGAAACGTGGAAAATTTTGACTTTTAATTTGCCACTTACTGTGCTATTAAGCAAATCATGTAACTATTTCCTTAAAAGATAAGAATCCTTGTTACCTTTTGAGATTATATCCCGTTAAAACCAAATTACTCCAGTTCAAACTCATGATGAGAATAGTTATCCTGTTTATTCTAAGCGCAACTGTAGGTTCATTTGCACAAACCGCCTCGCAACCCAATGCAGCAGAGATAAAGCTGCGTCTGAAGAAACTCAACTTTTTAGGTACCGTGTTGTATTTGGCAGCTCATCCTGATGATGAGAATACGAGGGCTATTGCCTACCTCTCCAATGAGCGGTTGGCAACCACGGGCTATCTCTCCATGACGCGTGGTGACGGTGGTCAAAACCTGATTGGACCTGAGATAAGAGATCAGTTGGGATTAATTAGGACGCAAGAATTATTGGCGGCAAGAAGAGTAGATGGTGGTCATCAATTTTTTACCAGAGCAAATGATTTTGGTTATTCTAAAAATGATGATGAGGCTTTTAGAATTTGGAAAAAACAGGAAATATTATCTGATGTTGTTCGGGTGATAAGGAAGTTTCAACCGGATATTATATTAACCCGATTTCCTCCTGATGAGAGGGCAGGACATGGTCATCATACGGCATCAGCCGTATTGGCACAAGAAGCATTTGATTTGACCAATGATCCATCAGCTTTTCCCGAACAATTGGCATCACTAGGACTGTGGCAGGTAAAAGGACTTTATACCAATACGGGAAGGTGGTGGAATAAGGACATTAATGAAAATACGGAAGGTATTGTGGCTATGGATGTAGGGGTATATAATTCATTGCTTGGTAAATCCTATTCTGAGATGGCGGCTGTGAGCAGGACACAGCACAAAAGTCAGGGATTTGGTTCTTCTGGAAGCAGAGGGGAGGAGCTCGAGTTTTTTGAATTTGTAAAAGGGTACCATGCCAAGAAAGATATTTTTGAAACCGTGAACACCACTTGGTCAAGAGTGGAGGGCGGTAGTAAAGTAGAGCCAGTTGTTAAAAAATTGATTGCTGAATATAATGAAGAAAACCCATCTGCCTCTGTCTCTATGCTGTTGAAGGTGAGAAAAGAGATAGTAGGATTGAAGGATGGAATCTGGAAAACCAGAAAGTTGGAAGAAGTTAATCAGTTGATCAAAGATTGCCTTGGGTTGTATTTGGAAGTAAAAGCGGATAATTACTATGTGGCTCCTGGGGAAGAAGTGGAAAGTAATTTCGAATTAGTCAACCGCTCTAATCTACCCTTGAAGGTGAAGAGAATTACTGCTTTTGTTTTATCCTACGATTCAGTTTTAGAGAGTGCTTTGGTTGACAATAAGCCCTTGAGGTTAACATCAACAAAAACCATCCAATCCAATACACCCTATTCTGATCCTTATTGGCTTCGGGAAAGTCACTCGTTAGGTTTGTTTACTGTAAAAGATAAATCATTAATCGGAAAACCAGAAAATGATCCAGCTATTCAATTTCAAGTTCAGTTAGAGCTGAATGGTGATTTGTTGACTTATATAGTTCCATTGATTTATAAGTGGACAGATCCTGTAAAAGGAGAACTCTGGCGGCCTGTTGAAGTGGTTCCCGCCATGTCTTTGAATTTATCAGAGTCGGTAGTGGTGTTTAGCGATGCTAAATCAAAATCAGTATCTGTTTTGGCTAAATCCAATTCGGGACATCAGTTAAAAGGTGAGATATCATTGGAGCTGCCTAAGGGCTGGAGATCAGAGCCTGCACGGCAAGCATTTGAACTTGCTAGTCGTGGTGATGAGAAGTCCATTTCCTTTACAGTATTCCCGTCCAATGAAGAAACAACTTCAACACTCAAGGCCAAGGCCATTGTAGGTGGACAAAAATTAGATCAATCGATGCAAATCATATCCTATGATCACTTTCCAATACAAACACTGTTGCCACCAGCTGAGGCAAAGCTGGTACGAATTGATTTAAAGAAAGCAGGTGGAGTTATAGGCTATATTGAAGGAGCAGGCGATCAAATACCTGCTGCGCTTAGGAATATGGGATATGAGGTTTTTGAAATGAAGAACGATGAGGTCACACCAGAAAATCTTGCCAAAATGGATGCGGTGGTGTTAGGTATACGTGCCTTGAATACTAACGAGCGAATTCAATACTTTATGCCAGACCTTTTGGAGTACGTAAAAAAGGGAGGAACAATGATCGTGCAATACAATACGAATTCTAGAATGGGCATTGATAAAGATAAATTCTCTCCTTATCCACTCACGCTTTCACGTGACCGGGTAACGGATGAGGATAGTGAAGTAAGAATTTTGAAACCTGATCATATCGCACTCAGTACACCTAATAAAATTACTGCAAAAGATTTTGATGGCTGGGTGCAGGAACGAGGGTTGTACTTCCCTAATCAATGGGATCCTAAATTTGATGCACTGCTTGCCACTAATGACCCTGGAGAAGAGATGACAGAAGGCTCATTACTTGTTGCCAAATATGGCGAAGGAAATTATGTTTATACTGGCCTGTCATTTTTTAGAGAACTACCCGAAGGTGTTCCTGGAGCTTATAAACTATTTGCTAATTTAGTATCGATGAGCAAAACACAGAAACCAGCAAGTCAGAAAATTAAACCAGGAAAATGATGTCAGAAGAGCAAGATGAAAAACCTCCTGTATTCGCCAGATGGAGTGCCTGGTATTGGCTATTGATGATTGTACTGGCCGTACAAATTATTATCTATCTTTTTATTACTAATTCTTTCTGATGAATTCTATTGACTGGGTAATTCTATTTACCACACTCATTCTTATTGTTGCCTATGGTACATGGAAGAGTAGGGGAAGTAAAAATATAGATGGATACCTTCTCGGAAATAAAAGTTTACCATGGTGGAATGTTTGCTTGTCCATTATGGCAACGCAAGCAAGTGCCATTACATTCCTCTCAACACCAGGCCAAGCCTATGAAGATGGAATGCGTTTTCTTCAATTCTATTTTGGTCTGCCATTGGCCATGGTTATTCTGAGTATTACTGCGGTGCCATTGTATCATCGACTAAAAGTATACACTGCCTACGAATACCTGGAAAGTCGATTTGACTTAAAAACCAGGTCGCTTGCTGCCTTTTTCTTTTTGATGTTACGCGGTCTTTCTGTTGGTATCACGATCTATGCTCCATCATTGATTCTCTCTACCATGTTGGATTGGAACATCAACCTGACAACTATTTTTATTGGTACGTTGGTAATGATTTACACGGTGAGTGGAGGAACAAAAGCCGTGAGTATGACGCAAAAATACCAGCTCACTATTATAATGGGAGGTATGTTTATTGCGGGTTGGACCGCCTTTTCAAAACTGCCTAATAATATTACGTTTACAGAGGCCTTTCAGGTAGCTGGAGAGATGGGGAAACTCAATCTGATCAACCTTTCATTTGATTTAAGTGATCGATACAACATATGGTCAGGGTTGATAGGAGGTCTGTTTTTGTTTTTATCCTATTTCGGTGCTGATCAATCTCAGGTGGGCCGATACCTTGGCGGTAGTTCTATTGCACAGAGCAGATTAGGTTTGATCTTTAACGGGCTCTTAAAGGTGCCTATGCAGTTTGTCATTTTGTATATCGGAATTCTGGTGTTTGTATTTTATCAATTCAATCAAGCTCCCGTTTTTCATAATGAGTCATTGAAAAACAAAGCTATGCAAACGGAATATGCCGGGGATATTGCTGCATTGGAATCGGAGTATAATGAAGTTTTTGTAGAGAAAAGAAAAGAGGCAGTGAATATGGTGGAAGCCATTCGGCAAGATGACGCTGCATTGGTAGAAAAGACTCGAAACTCTATTGAAAAAATTCAAAATGTAGAGAAGGGAATACGAGCTGAAGTAAAGGAGAAAATTTCAGCAGCTATCCCAGGCGCTAATACGCTGGACAAAGATTATGTTTTTATCACCTTTGTAATGGCCTACCTGCCTCACGGTCTGATAGGTTTACTATTGGCTGTTGTATTTTCCGCAGCAATGGCTTCTACTGCCTCAGAATTAAACTCATTGGCATCTACTACGGCTGTTGATATTTATAAACGATCAATTAAACCCGTGGCAGATGATTACCATTATGTAAAGGCATCAAAATGGTTTACCGCAGGTTGGGCTGTTTTTGGGATGATGTTTGCATCAATCGCTAATCAGGCTGAAAATCTGATTCAGTTCGTCAACATCATTGGGTCATTATTTTATGGTACAATACTGGGTATTTTTCTAACGGCATTTTATCTTAAATACATTAAGTCCAATGCTGTTTTTATAGCAGCCATTATTGCAGAGGCTGTCATTTTGTATTGTTACTTCTTTACCAAGATGGCTTTCTTACTCTATAACATTATTGGATGTGTGGTAGTAGTAGTAGTAGCATACATCATACAGTACATAGAAAATCAAGGCACAAAAAAAGCATCCCAGTAAGGGATGCTTTTTAGTCATTGGATACAAAAATTTATTTCAAAGACTTAATAAGGTCTTCGTTCAATTTTACATAACCAAAATCACTAGCTGCTTTTTTTGCAGCTTCCAAAGATTGGTTGGCAGCAGCCAAAGCTCCTTTTTTATCTCCCATATCTTTTAAAAGCTGAGCTTTGAAATGCACATTCCAAAATTGCTCAGAATTTTTACCGGCAGCCAGGTATTCGTTGGTCCAAGCCAATGCTTGCTTCAAATCTTTCTTGGTGGCATGGTAGTATCTTGCAGCAGCAATTAAGTTGGCTGGATTCACTTTTGTGTTGGCTTCAATTGAAGCCATTACTTTGGAATCATAGTCAACGCCTACTTTGAATTTCACAGAAGTGTTTTCCCAAGCTATTTGAATATTGGCGCTTTTACTGTCTTCGGCAATGTCAGAGATATTCATTGTGAAAGTCTGAACTGTTTCTGCAAGCTTTTGTGATTTTACTTTAAAGTTGGCTACTTCTTTGGATTTGTCATAGCCGGCTGTATTTCCGCCAATGGAAAGGTCGCTGTATAGCGATACAGTCCATTCGCTTTCGCCAGGCCATGTGAACAAAAGGTATTCACCTTTAGCTACTTTGGTACCTTCAACTGTAACATCATCAGAAAAAGAGATGACGGTTCCGTTGTTAGCGCCAGTTCTCCAGATTTGTCCGTAAGGAGTTAGATAGTCTGCACCTTCTCCGAAAATCTTGCGACCTTTCATTTGAGGGCGTGAGTAATCGATCTTAACATCAGTTAAGCCTACAACACTTGACACCGATCCAGTAGGGCTTGGCTGTGGAGTCTGGATTTGTGCCTGAGCCGTCCAGACAAATGCCAGCAGCATGATTGTAATACAATTTTTCATTTAATTTTGGGTTTTTATTATTTGGTTGAAGGCGCTAAAGTTAGCAGACTTTCCTGTCATAAACCAGCAGCGGTGAAACTTAAAGAATCCTTTTACCAACGATCCAGAGTAGATAACATTGCCAGAGATTTGCTAGGCAAGGTGTTAGTTAGTCGTTTTAACAATATGTTAACAAGTGGTGTTATTGTAGAAACGGAAGCCTATTCTTATAAAGAGAAGGGTTGTCATGCATATAACAATCTAAGAACAGCCCGTACCGAAACCATGTTTGATCAAGGAGGTACCATGTATGTATACTTGTGCTATGGCATTCATAATATGTTTAATGTAGTAACGAACAAGAAGGACAAGGCGGAAGCTGTTTTAATACGTGCTCTTGAGCCCGTTGAAGGAATGGATGTAATGATGAAGCGTGCCTCAGTAAAGAATATTCACCGAATAACGTCAGGACCAGGTAAACTGGCGAAGGCATTAGGAATTGATAGAACCTGGGATGGAGAATTGCTAACAGGTGACGATGTTTGGGTGGAAGATTCCGGTACAAAAATTGCGAGTAATAAGATTGTTGCCACTTCAAGGGTGGGTATTGATTATGCTGGTGATGATGCTTTGCTTCCATGGCGTTTCTATTTGAAGGACAATCCCTGGATCAGTAGGCCTTAAAAGGGATTTAACTATTTTTGTATTGATGAAGTATTTTTTGTTTTTGAGTTTTGCGTTAATGATCTCCGTGTTGACTGAAGGTCAGCAGATTACGAATCAATCATTTGTCAATATCAATTCATCACTGGATGAGCAAAGTCCGGTGCTTAGCCCCGATGGTAAAACACTTTATTTTACTATTGCCAATCACCCTCAAAATGTTGGGGGTAAAAGGGACAAGGGCGACATATGGCAATCCGTTTTGTTGGGAAATGAATGGTCTGCACCAATTCATTCCGGAAACGTATTGAACAATAAAGATTACAATGCGGTTGGCGGTTTTTCAGCAGATGGCTCCCAGATGTTTTTGCTTGGTCATTATACTTCAAGTGGAGATGTTAAAACACAGGGAATATCGGTATCCAGAAATACGGGAGCCGGATGGTCTACTCCTCAAAATATTTCCATTCCTTATTTTTTGAATAAGAATGAAACCATTTCAGGCCATATCAATGAATCGGGAAATGTATTTGTCTTTGCGGGAGAGGGGTATTCTAGTTTGGGGGTAGAAGATATTTATGTTTCAGTAAAAAATGCTTCGGGTAATTGGAGTGAGCCTAAAAATCTGGGTAGAAATATCAACACCTCTTTTCAAGAATGGAGCCCGTGGCTAAGTGAAGATACACACTACTTATATTTTGCTTCCAATGGAAGACAAGGCTATGGCAGTTTTGACATCTATTATGCACAACGGCTAGATGATACGTGGGCGAAATGGTCAGCACCTATCAATATGGGGGCAGGTGTTAATTCTGAAGGAAGAGAATTGTTTTATATTCCGTTTCCTAAAAAAGAAATTGCGCTTTTTACATCTACACTGAATAGCGATGGTTATGGAGATGTAAAAATGTACCAACCCCCCAAAGAAGTTCTTGATTCACTAATGAAAAAAATGGTAGATCTCCCTCCTGATACGGTTGTGAAGTTGGTAGAAATCGTTAGAGAGAAACCAATAACCGCAGATGAAAAAACAGTAAGGGTATGGGGAAAGATCACCAATACTACTACTAATGCTCCGATAACGGCTAATGTTAACTTCCATTCAGATTCTAATTTTCAAGTAGTAGCTGGGCCTGATGGAATATTCTCCATTAATGTGCCATCGGTTGATGAATACAGTATTAAAGTAGAAGCACCTGGGTTTCTTGGCAGCTTTGAGAAGCTCGATATTCGCACTTTTGAAATGAAGGAATTAGAAATGAATTTCAAATTACAACCAGTAGAAGTAGGAGCAACTGTAAATTTAAAGAGTGTTCTTTTCCAACAAAGTACAGCCAACCTCCTGGATGAATCATATGATGAATTAAATATGGTGGTTGATTTTTTAAAGTCAAACCCAACAGTCGAAATTGAATTGGCGGGTCATACCGACAACCGTGGAATACAAGTCCACAATATGCGTTTATCTCGTGAAAGAGTTGATAAAGTAAAGGAGTACCTCACCAGTAAAGGTATAGATGGTAAAAGAATTACTGGCCGAGGATATGGAGGTATCAAGCCCATTGCTAACAATGATGCTGAAGTTACCCGTAGACTCAATCGAAGGGTGGAGTTTACGATAATTAAGAATTAGCGATTCTGGATTCTAGGTGTTAGTCTCAAGACCCTAGAATCCAGCGTCTAGTAACCCATTGCCGTATCGTCTCCTCTTGGATCTGCACCACCTTCAAGTTTGCCATTTGGGAGTACAAGGATAGCGTCTACACGTCCGATACCTCCTCGCATACCAAATTTATGGCCCATCTTTACCAACTGTAAACTATCTTCTTCAGTAAAAGCACCTTGTTCGTTAAAGACCACATCAGGCAGCCACTGACTATGAAAACGTTTTGCATTCACCGCCTCCTGCATTCCCATTTTGTGGTCAATCACATCTACGATGATTTGAAATACAGAAGTAATAATGGTGGTTCCACCCGGTGTGCCTACCACCATCAATAATTTTCCATCTTTCTCTACGATGGTGGGGGTCATAGAGCTCAGCATGCGCTTTCCTGGTTCTATTTTATTGGCTTCACCTCCAATAGCCCCATACATATTGGGTACGCCTGGTTTTGCGCTGAAGTCATCCATTTCATTGTTAAGTAAAAAACCAGAACCAGCTACAATTACTTTAGACCCATAACCTCCATTGAGTGTAGTGGTTACCGACACCGCGTTGCCTTCTCTATCAACGATAGAAAGATGTGTGGTCTCTTCGGATTCCTTCATGGCTATCGTTCCTTCTGAGATGGCAGTGCTAGGTGTAGCGGCCTCAGGATTAAAACTCTCCATTCTGTTTGTTGAATAGGAGAGCGCAGTAAGTTCACTAACTGGAACATTAACAAAATCAGGATCACCAAGGTAAAAGGCACGGTCTGCGTAGGCTCTTCTTTCTGCTTCTACGATCAGGTGAACACTTTTGGTTGAGTTCCATCCCCACTCATTGATGGGATATTCAGAAACTGAATTAAGCAGTTGCATCAGCGCCACCCCACCACTGGAAGGAGGTGGCATTGAAATAATTTTATGCCCTTTATAGTTGCTGGTAAGCGGAGTTCTCCAAATGGCCTCATAGCCTTTTAAATCTTCCAAAGAAATCAATCCTTTTCCTCTTTCCATTTCCGCCACGATATTGTTGGCTGTTTGGCCTTCATAAAAACCAGCTCTTCCATTATCACGGATCAATTCTAAAGTGTGACCAAGGTCTTTGTTCCAAATGGAGTCACCCGCTTCCCATTTTTCATTTAAAAATTGATCGGGCGCTACCGTGCTGTATTTTTTGAACGAATCGGCAACACGGTTGAGACCTGCGGCTTCTTTTTCAGTAAGGGTAAAGCCATTGATAGCCAGGTCAATGGCAGGCTGTACCAACTCTTTCCAGTCAAGTTTACCATATTTCTTATGTGCCGCCTCGAGTCCGGCAACAGTTCCAGGGATTCCACTAGCCAAATGACCTGCAGTGCTCAATTCCGGGTCTGCCTCTCCGGTTTCCCCTATATACATATTGGTGGTAGCCTTAGCAGGTGCAGCCTCTCTGTAATCAAGGGCATCAATTGATCCGTCATTAAACCTTGCTACCATAAAACCACCTCCACCTATGTTGCCCGCACCTGGGTAAACAACAGCAAGGGCAAATTGTACTGCAATAGATGCGTCTACTGCGTTGCCTCCTTTTTGTAATATGGATAGTCCAGCTTGAGAAGCCAAAGGGTGTGCTGACACTACCATGGCATTGTCAGCCGTTAATCCAGCTATTGGTGTTTTGACTTGTTTAGTTTGACAAGAAACTAGTGCTACTGCCAGTAGTAGAGTAAAGATGCGGCTCATAGAAATGGGTTTTGGTTTCTGCCAATAAATGTATTACTTCAACGCTAACAAAACTATGAGTTTAAGGAAAGAAAAAGCCGCTCGTCTAAAGTTGTCTGTTCTTGAGCATACGCTCAAACTAATCGGCAAAAAGTCTTTCGATGCCATCTACGTGGATGAGATATGTGCTAAAACGAAAATTAGTAAAGTAACCCTCTTTAAGTACTTTCCTCAAAAGGAAGATATTCTATTATATTATTTCAGGGTGTGGTGTTTACGCAGGGCAGTAGAATTCAATGAAAAACCAAAGGAGGGGATGGCTGGCATTACCTACCTTTTTGACAAGTTGAGTGAAGAGTGTGAGTCTCACCCTGGTATGATTCTGAGTTTGTTTGGTTACCTGGCAGATTTGCGAAGACCCCCCAAACCTTTTCCTGTAAAATTAGAAGAGAAGCAATTACTTTACCCTAACAAGGCAGACATTTCCACTATTGATATACAATCTGTAGATCAGATGTTCGAGAAGTTTACATTAGAGGCCATCTTCAAAAAGGAAATAACTAAAACGGTTTCTACCCGCGACATTACCAATCTATTGACTACTATTTTTTATGGATCGGTATTAACGGCTCATATTCAGCAAATTAGCAATCTGAAATTCTTCTTCAGAAAGAATGTGGAGTTAGTGGCCAAAGGTTTCTAGCTAGCCTTTCATCCTTACCGTTTTTGCACCTTGCCTTTCAAACCAGCGGATACGTATCCGACCTACCTGTATTTTCTTGTGCCATTTGTGATCTTTGTACCAGGTATGGTGAATACGGGGTTTCTTTACTTTTACCGTATGGTAATTGTGCCGACTGCAGGCAGCCAGAAAAAGAACAAACACTACGGTAAGTAGAAGCCTCATCATTAGAATCACCTAAAGTATTACAATATTTCTGATGGTAGAAGTATGCACCTCATTTCAACGTGACTTTTGGTTGTTCCATACGTTTTTGAAAATGATTTAAAATATGAAAACGATTTCTGAATCGATATTTTGGATAGAATGAGGCAACTCCTATCTTTGCGCACCGATTTAGGTCGGTTGAGTTTGGTCTGGTAGTTCAGCTGGTTAGAATGCCTGCCTGTCACGCAGGAGGTCGCGGGTTCGAGTCCCGTCCAGACCGCAGAAAGCTTTGATTTTGAAAGAAATCAAAGCTTTTTTGTTTTAAGGGCATTGCTATTTACATGTCCAATCCAATTAATCCTGCTATTTTTGTAACAACGTTAGCTACTATGGAACTGGATTTTGAAAAGCCCATCGCTGAATTAGAGGCGAAACTCGAAGACATGAAGGAATTAGCCAAGGATAGTGATAAGGATGTGCATTCTGCCATCAGTGCACTTGAAAAGAAAATAAGGGCCCTGAAAAAAGAGACCTTCGAAAACCTCACAGGCTGGCAGCGGGTGCAGTTGTCGCGCCACCCTGATAGACCCTACACCCTTGACTATATCTATGAGATGACTTCTGACTTCATCGAGTTGTTTGGTGATAGAAGCGTGGCAGATGATAAAGCTATGGTGGGTGGCTTGGGCACCATTGATGGTCAGACCTTTATGATCATTGGTCAGCAAAAGGGTAGAAACACAAAACAACGTCAGCATAGAAATTTTGGAATGGCCAATCCTGAAGGGTACAGGAAGGCCCTTCGTCTGATGAAGATGGCAGAGAAGTTCAATAAGCCAATTATTACATTAATTGATACACCTGGTGCCTTTCCCGGCTTAGAGGCAGAGGAGAGAGGGCAAGGAGAAGCAATAGCAAGAAATCTTAAAGAGATGTTTATGCTCAAGGTGCCTATTATATGCATTGTTATTGGTGAAGGCGCATCAGGTGGAGCATTAGGTATCGCCATTGGGGATAGAGTTTTGATGCTTGAAAATTCATGGTATTCTGTTATTTCTCCAGAAAATTGCTCTACCATCTTATGGAGGAGCTGGGATTATAAAGAGCAGGCTGCTGAAGTATTAAAACTTACAGGTAAGGATATGTTGGCCAATAAATTGATTGATGGTATTATCAATGAACCTTTGGGAGGTGCACATAAAGACTTACAATGGATGGCCAATGAAGTGAAAAGCGTCATCATGAAAAACTTCAAGGAATTGGATAAGCTAACCCCGCAGGAAAGAATTTCTCAAAGAATTGATAAGTTCAGTGCAATGGGAGTGGTGAAAGAATAGAGACCTGCACCATATAATGTGAAATCAAAATAAGAGGTCGTTCATTACGACCTTTTGTTTTTATATTAGATTATAATTAAAACGATAGAGTGTGAATTTACATGTTATCAATACTGGTTTTTTTAGGTTGGATGGCGGTGCAATGTTTGGAGTGGTGCCTAAATCGCTTTGGCAAAGGACCAATCCGGCAGATGAAAATAACCTTTGCAGTTGGGCTATGCGCTGCTTACTCATTGAAGAGGGCAATCAATTGATTTTGATTGACAATGGAATAGGAAATAAGCAGGATGAAAAATTTTTGAGTCATTATTATCTGCACGGGAAAGAAACGCTGACTAGCTCTTTGAAGGACTCAGGTTTTTCAAAAGAGGACATTACGGATATGTTTCTTACCCATCTTCATTTTGATCATTGTGGAGGCGGTGTGGTAAGAAATGGAGATGGATTTAAATTGGCATTTGAGAAAGCTAATTATTGGTCGAATGAAGATCATTGGAAGTGGGCGACCGTACCCAACGATCGGGAGAAAGCGAGTTTCCTCAAAGAGAATATTATACCCATGCAAGAGAGTGGTCACCTCAAATTTGTGGATCAGTCGAGCCCGTCTCCCTTTGCCTCTTTTGATATTGATTATGTATCAGGTCATACGGACAAAATGATGATCCCTAAAATCAAGTACAAGGATAAAGTGATTTGTTATATGGCTGACCTGTTGCCATCAGTGGGGCACATTCCACTGCCATATGTGATGGGCTATGATACTCGTCCGTTGATTACACTTGAAGAGAAGAAAGCGTTCCTGAATGAAGCTGCTGATAAGGGTTATATTTTATTCTTGGAGCATGATCCTGTAAATGAATGTTGTACCGTAAAACACACTGAAAAGGGTGTAAGGCTTGATAAGACGTTTTCCTTGAAAGAGGTTTTATGAGAATAGGATTGGCATTGTCAGGAGGTGGGGCAAGGGGGATTGCGCACATTGGAGTTTTGAAAGCTTTGGATGAGATGGGGGTGGAAATCGCTGTGTTATCAGGGACTTCTGCCGGATCTCTTGTTGGGGCACTTTATGCTTACGGCTATTCACCCAACAATATTTTCGATATTATAAAGCATGTGTCTATATTCCGATCGGTAAGACCTGCCTGGGCTTGGAGTGGATTGCTTACTATGGATGGGCTGAGGGAATTACTGATCAACTCATTACCAGAGAATAGTTTTGATGCCCTTAAAATTCCTTTGGTTATAGCTGCTACAGAAATAAGAAAAGGAGAAATAAATTATTTCAGTGATGGAGAACTTATTCCTGCCATTGTTGCTAGCTGTTCAGTTCCAGCAGTTTTTAATCCTGTAAGTTTTAATGGAGGATTATTCGTTGATGGAGGACTATGCGATAACTTGCCCAGTAGAGTTATTGCCCAATCGTCCGACTTTATAATTGGCTCACATTGTAATCCCATTAGTAACAACTTTGATGCAAAAAATCTGAAAGTGGTGGTTGAAAGGAGTCTACTGATGGCCATCAATGGAAATACAAAACAAAGTAAAGCTATTTGTAATGTGGTCATTGAGCCTAAAAAACTGGATCAATTCAGTAGTTTTGAAATAGCAAAGGCCAAAGAGATTTTTGATATTGGTTACCAGTTTACTATTGAGAATTTCACACCAGCAGATTTCCAAAAACAAACGACATGAGCAAGTCATCTCTAAGTTTTAAAGATCAAATTGAGCAGGGAATTCCTGAAGAATTGCCTTCGCCTCGTCCCTATGATTGGTCGATTAGTCATGCGCCTAGACGAAAAGACATCCTTTCTGTTGCTGAAAAGAAGCTAGCCATAAAAAATGCTTTGAGGTATTTCCCTGAGCGTATGCATAAGGAATTAGCGCCTGAATTTCATAAGGAATTGATGGAGTACGGAAGAGTGTATATGTATCGCTTTATGCCATCTTATGAAATGAAGGCAAGGGCAATTAATGAATATCCGTATAAGTGTCAGCAAGCGGCAGCAATTATGCTCATGATTCAAAATAATCTTGATCCGGCAGTGGCGCAGCATCCTCACGAGCTAATTACCTATGGGGGAAATGGTGCAGTCTTTCAGAATTGGGCGCAGTATTTACTAACGATGAAATACTTGTCGCAGATGACGGATGGACAAACACTTCACATGTATTCTGGTCACCCGATGGGGCTGTTTCCTTCCTCCATAGAGGCACCAAGGGTCGTGATAACTAACGGTATGATGATTCCCAACTATTCTAAGCAAGATGATTGGGAGAAGTTTAATGCACTTGGCGTTACGCAATATGGCCAGATGACAGCAGGTTCTTATATGTACATAGGCCCGCAAGGAATTGTACACGGAACCAACATTACTATACTGAATGCAGGAAGAAAAATTTCAAAAAGCGGAGAAGGCCTGGCTGGAAAACTTTTTGTTACATCAGGTCTGGGAGGAATGAGTGGCGCTCAACCTAAGGCAGGGAATATTGCAGGTTGTATCACAGTGGCGGCAGAGGTGAATCCTAAGGCTGCGGAAAAAAGACATGCGCAAGGTTGGGTAGATGAAATATTGACCGACATGAGTGCATTGATAGATAGGGTGAAGCGAGCCAAGAAGAACAAGGAAGTAGTTTCCATTGCCTATCAAGGAAACATTGTAGATGTGTGGGAGAAATTTGACGAGGAAAATATTTTTATTGATCTGGGTTCAGATCAAACATCACTTCACAATCCTTGGGCTGGTGGCTATTATCCTGTAGGATTGACTTATGAGGACAGTAACGAACTGATGGCTAATCAGCCAGAAGTATTTAGAACGAAAGTGAAAGAAACCTTAAAGCGCCATGCCACTGCAGTGAATAGGCATACGGCAAAAGGCACTTATTTTTTCGATTACGGGAATGCCTTTTTACTGGAGGCTTCACGAGCAGGGGCAGATGTAATGGCCGAAGATAGGATAACCTTTCGTTATCCATCCTATGTGCAGGACATTATGGGACCCATGTGTTTTGATTATGGGTTCGGCCCTTTTCGTTGGGTGTGCACTTCAGGTAAAGACGAAGACTTGGATTATACAGATGCCATAGCAGCTACAGTGCTTGAGAAAATAAAAGTTCAAGCCCCAGAAGAAATCCAATCGCAATTGTCAGATAATATCAATTGGATAAAAGCGGCAAAGGCCAATAAGCTCGTTGTTGGTTCCAAGGCAAGGATTTTATATGCCGATGCTGAGGGCCGAATGAAAATTGCTCTGGCTTTTAATGAAGCCATAAAGAATGGTAAAATTGGACCGGTCGTATTGGGTCGCGACCATCATGATGTATCTGGTACCGATAGTCCGTTCAGAGAGACCTCAAATATTTATGATGGATCACAATTTACTGCGGACATGGCCATCCATAATGTAATCGGTGATTCGTTCAGGGGAGCCACGTGGGTCTCTATTCACAATGGGGGTGGAGTAGGATGGGGAGAAGTAATTAATGGTGGATTTGGGATGTTACTCGATGGAACAGAGCAAGCGGAAACAAGAATAAAATCCATGTTACATTTTGATGTTAACAATGGAATAGCCAGGAGAGCGTGGGCGCAAAACAAAGGGGCGGTTAGTGCGATCACCAGAGCGCAGCAATTGGAACAAGATCTAACAATCACCATGGCGCACCAGGCGAGTGATAAATTGATTGATCAACTTTTTTGAAAATGCTAAGGCTATTCTATTTATTGCTGTTTAAAATTTTAGGTTGGAAAACGCGAGGAGAATTCCCTACTGATCTTAAAAAATACGTGATTGCAGTAGCTCCTCATACTAGCAATTGGGATTTTCTAGTTGGTGTTGCGGGAAGAAGAATCCTTAAGATTCAGGGGAAAGCAAAATTTCTCGGGAAGAGTTCATTATTCAAACCACCCTTCGGTTGGATTTTTCGTTTGCTTGGTGGTTACCCTGTTGATCGTTCTAAGAGCCAGGATATGGTAGAGCAGGT
>JAGQYK010000041.1:0-2746 GCA_020436125.1 Cyclobacteriaceae bacterium
CTGCCGCCCCGACAATCAAAAGACCTCAGGCGAAAGCCTGGGGTTTTGTTTTTTATAGCCGAGCCAAGCGTAGTTTGGATACTGTATAGGGGTTGAGGTTGAGCACGCGTTATAAACGCACGCTAGTTAGATATAGGAAAAACGTACAATGTTTTATTAGCGTCAACTAAATATGCTTACTGAAGGAGTAATTTAAACGGCTAATTTTATTAAGGAAGTGATCATAATATTCTTTTTTCAATTCCTCACTTAGAAATGACCTCGCTACCAGTTCTTTGACTTCTGCTTCCTTCGTTTGGAATTGATTGATGGTATTTCGGACTACCCCTTCCCCTAGCCCTACCCTCACACCTAATTGAAAAAAGTCATCATACGCATAAAAACCATTCGCATTGAAACTTTCCGTTTCATACGAATTGAATAATCCGTCCTTTAATGCTATGTCGGGATCGTTAACATGGAGGCGTGTCGTCAATAAATCATAAGCAGGTGACAGGATATAGTCTCTGCCAGACGTTTCAAGCAGAGAATAATTTTTCAGGTGTGCATCACCATTGCTGATTACATAATTGAACAACATCAGGCGAAATAATTTTTGTGCCTCAATCAGGTAAGGGCCCACGTATTGCTTTAAAAGCAAAAACAAATCTTCATAACTGCCTTCATACTTAAAGTCAACACCATGAGTATCTTTAGATTTTTGCGCCAAGGTCGCAAAGTCTTCCATTCCATACTTGCGTGTATCATCTCCTTCAACGGGTGGTGCGTAATCAAAACGTCTGGTCAGGTAGGCCCCTTGACCATCCTGAAAAAAAATCATGGCATTAGCTGCCGTATTTATTTTAAATACTTGTTCAGCCAGCTGCATGGACAGGTGTTCATTAGCGGGAACCTGATGGGGTTGCTTGATATCATCGGGAATGGGCTTGAGTATATAATGGCCAAACTCTCCCTCCTGAGTCAGACGAAGCTTGTTTTTTTCCAGCCGCAAAGACAGTTTTTTTTGCACCCCTGAAAAATTGAGCCGCTTGCGGTTCTCCATGAACGCTTCGTTGGTATTCGCATCTTTTTCAGGAGGAAGAAACGGAAGCAGGTGGCTCACCTTCCTTCCATCAAATAATTTGCGTATAGCTGCCGGGCTGTAGGTGTTGAATCCAGGCTTAAGGGTAGATGGGCAGCGATCGGTATTCATGACTCCGCCTTTTTCACAGTTACTGCTCCAATGGTATTTTCCCCAGCCGTAGCCAACAAGAGAGAAAAGCTGTCATTTTCATCGATCTGAAGTTGCCGACATTGCAGTTTTTTATTCACCCCTTCAGACAACATATTATAAAAGAACGGGAAAAGGGTGTCGCTATGGTACTCCTGCTTTTTTTTGGGCAAGGTCAGGCTCACCGCAGGCTTTGATGGATCCCGGAAGTAGTCATCCCGATAGCGGAAGACATAGCTCCCCTTATCTGTTTGTGTCAGACGACCTGCCGGTTCATTATTGCGATATATTACAGCCTCTTTCATTGTCACTACTCTATATATATGGTATGCATCATACTTTCTGTTTTACTTCCAGTTTTAGCTCCATGCCCAGCACCTCGGCAATCTTGACCAATACCTCTATGGTTGGATTGGATTGGCCCCTTTCCAGCTTATACAGGGTGTTTACACTGATTTCTGCCAGTTCTGCCAGTTGGAGCTGGGTGATATCCAAGGACTTGCGCCTCTCCCTTATGGTCTTGCCTAACGTAGTTAATCCCATTATAATGTGATTTTATCGTCAAATATACGAGTATTGTGTATTTAAAACACAATACTCATACTATAATGTGATTATTGTACGCAGATGCGAGAAATGAAAGATGAAGATGGTCCAAATAGTAGTATGATGTGATTTTAAAGAAAAGAAAGCCCCTTAAAATCAATTTCTTCAAATGATCGAACTTCAAGATCAGTCCCACCTTTCCGTGGCAGTTAAGCACTCCCCATGCAGATGTATATATTTATCTTGAAGATATCAGCGAGCTACACCCTTAAACTCTCAACAGGATTTCGTCTCGCAGCCTTGTAGGACTCAAAACTGACGGTAATCCATGCGATAATAAGGGCTAAAGTACCTGAAACGACAAAGACTGCTACGTCCAAATTCGTCTTGTATGCAAATCCGTCCATCCAATTGCTTATCAAATAGTAACCCAAAGGTATACCAATGAAAAAAGCAATCATCACCAAGCCAATAAATTCTTTGGAAAGCATTACAACCAGTTGAAAAACGGAGGCTCCCATTACTTTTCGAATACCTAATTCTTTGATACGTTGTTCTGCAGTAAAGGCAGCAAGTGCATACAATCCCATACAAGCAATAAAAATGGCGAGACCAGAGAAAAACAAAACCACTTTGGTCAGTCTTTCTTCAGTCTGATAGAGCTGAGCCAGCTGTTGGTCAAGAAAAGTATATTCAAAGGTAGACGGAATAATTTTCTTAAAGGTCGACTCCAACTTGTTGATTGTAGCGGGCAGGTTATTTGACTGAACCTTCACCAGCAGATAAATGTATTGGTTATCTCTGCTATTGTTAAAGCAATAGTTACCAATAGACTGATGCATGGAAGCATAATGAAAATCCTCTGTCACTCCTACAATTTCCGTTGGCTGATTCCAGAAGATACTGACCTTTCTACCAATGGCTTCCTCTGGGGTAAATCCCAGGTAATCTGCTGTGGATTTGTTTACCACCACCTGAACGGTAGTATCC
>JAGQYK010000041.1:2846-4217 GCA_020436125.1 Cyclobacteriaceae bacterium
GCAGCCACCGTATAGCCGCTTGAACTTATCCCAGGGTACGCCTGACTATGTGCTACATTTTTCACCTCAGACAAGGACTCAAACTCTGTCTTCAGTGAAGCCACCTGCTGCTGATCTTTCGCTGCTGACACCATTACTGCGATCACCTGATCCGGTTGAAACCCCAGTTTTTTATCACGCATGAAAGTAATTTGCTTATACAACATAGCCGCGCATATCATAAGCATAATCGATATGGAGAATTGCATAATCACAAGGCCCTTCCTAATGGAAGACTGGCCTCCTGATTGGGATGTATTGAGCAGCGCGGACTTTGGAGAAAATGAAGACAGATAAAATGACGGATAGCACCCCGCAATTAGGGTAAGCAAAACCCACAGTCCCATGAAGGAAAGCCAAAACCAGCTTTGAGAAATAAATGAGAGTGATATTACTTTGCCACTGATGGAATTAAAAAACGGCAAAGCTGCGATGAATACAATAACACTGATCACCAAGGAGATCAGCACAAAAATAGAAGCTTCCAAATAGAACTTGGCGTTAAGTTCCATAAAAGTGGCTCCCAAAGTCTTGGACACCCCGACCTCTTTATTTCTCCGTTGTGCCTGGGCGGTGGTAAGATTCATGTAATTGGCAGCAGCAATAATGAGAATCACAAGCGCCAATGCTATTAAGATTTTAATCTGAGCATAATCCCCATATTCTCTTCTGTCAATGCTCGAAGTAAGATCACCTGAATGCAGCCTTATGTCCAGTAAAGGCTGCAAGGTAATATTAAACCATCTTTCCTCTAGTGGTATTTCCCGATCCAAAAGTTCAGCTATCTTTTTGTCTACCGTTTGCGGTTGAACACTTTCGTTTAAAAGAAAGAATGTGTCGAAGCTGGCATTTCCCCAGTTTTGATTTTCCGGTTTACCAAATCCGATAGAAGTAAAGGATGCGATCAGTTCACACTGCAGAAATGAATTAGAGGGAAAGTTCTTAAAAACCCCAGTGACTTCATACGACCTGACATTGTCCACCAGAAGTGTTTTACCAATAGGGTTCTGCTCCCCAAAATACCGCCTCGCACTTGCTTCACTAAGGATGATGGTTCCAGGTCTTTGCAGCGCAAGATCTTCAATTCCCTGAATAAGTGGAATGGTAAATACGTTAAATATTTCCGGGTCAGCATAAAAGAGCTTAGTTTCTGAGAACTGATCTGTCTCTGTGGAGATAAAGGCAATGTCACCGAAACTGTGATGGAAAACACGAGTTCCATTTTCTATTTCTGGGATTACGCTGACAGCAGCCGGGGCCAGTTTATTGGGGACCGCTCCCCAGCTCTCGCTTTGCCCATCAAATTCAGCGTTGATAATCGCGCGATAAATA
>JAGQYK010000041.1:4314-19233 GCA_020436125.1 Cyclobacteriaceae bacterium
CCGGGGCCAGTTTATTGGGGACCGCTCCCCAGCTCTCGCTTTGCCCATCAAATTCAGCGTTGATAATCGCGCGATAAATACGATCCCTTTTTTCATGAAACCTGTCATACGAAAATTCATCGACTACATAGAGACTTATACCAAGCTAAAGACCTTCGTAAAGGTAGAAGATTGGCATGAGTACTGATAATTAAAGATGAGGTGATTAATGTTTCATAGCTTATTGGTGATTTTGGCTTTTAATATTTCATTTTACCCTAACTTGGTTGCTCATGGAGGGTTTCAATCGACAGCAATCACTTGGTGAGGAAATCGCCAACAGCATAAGTCATGGTGTGGGTTTTCTTGCAGCCGTAGCAGTAACACCCCTCCTTATTATCAAAGCAATTCCTTCAGGTACTGCAGCGGTGGTAGGTGTAAGTGTCTTTGGAGCCACGATGATGGCACTGTACCTGGCATCAACTTTATATCATGCTTTTCCTGAAAGCAGGACAAAACGCATCTTTCGGATTTTTGATCACGGTGCTATCTTTCTTTTGATAGCGGGAACATACACCCCCTTTACACTTACAGTCCTCTATGGTGCCTGGGGGTGGACATTATTTGGAATTGTCTGGGCGCTGGCGGCTGGTGGTGTGGTACTGAAGTCTGTTCAGAACATAAAAACCAGCAAGTTATCCATAGCGCTTTATCTGGGAATGGGATGGCTCGCCATAGCGGCAGCGCAACCCTTATATAATAGTGTGCCTACCTGGGGGTTATTCTGGCTAATCGCGGGAGGAGTAATGTATTCAGCCGGAGTTCTCTTCTTTGCCTATGACCATCGTATCCGCTACAGCCATTTCATATGGCATTTATTTGTGCTTGCTGGAACTTCTAGTCACGTAGCATCCGTGTTTTATGTCTTACAATAGCCCGTTAAAATACCTCCATGACCTGAGGTCTAATTATTTATCCAATAAAAAAGGGTTTAACTCATTCTCAAAATAAGCCAAATGTTTCCTGGAAAGATTCTCGGTTTCAGCGCAATAATAGATGCGTTGGTAGTATTTGACTATTATCAGCTTTAAGGCTGGATCAGCCTTTGCAGTAACATGAGTCCCTAACTCATACATATTATCGGTATTGGTGTGATAACTCATAAAAAAAATAAAATACAATGTAGATACATTTCAAATCAAGTATAAGAAGCATCTAAAGCTTACGCTAAAGATGCTATCCCAAATCAGGTCACCTACAGTATTCCTATAACAACCCAAATTTCTATTTCATTTGCATCTACAAGATGATAAGAATAAGCCGGAATGAGTTTGCAAATGAAAGAGAAAAAGTTACATCCATCACAGGCACATCGACATGTAAAATTTACGTCAAGATTTTCAACGGAGTTAGTCAAATGAATTAAATTAAAAAAGCGGTAATACCGCCTTTTTAATATCATGTTAAAATGATACTTACCCCTATCCTTATTTCTTAAGATGTTTCACTTATATGATTAAAATGTATAGCGAATTCCTAATCCACCCCAGCTACCTATAAAGCCTTGGTTGTCTCCAAATTCGAAGGAAGGCTGCCAGTCAATGGAAAGATTAATGGGTACACCATTGAATTTATAGTCCAATCCCAGCACACCATCAATACCAACATATGACCCCGACCTTCTTCCATCATTATAGTTTTTATCATAGTAATATCTATTGTAAAAGCCAACGTGAACACCAGGGCCAACATACCATTTTAAGCCAGGAGCACCCGCTATGTCATAGTGGAATTCGTATAGTCCTGTAATTCGCGAGCCACCTCTCCAGAAATAACCGATTCCTTCCAATGCATTGTTGTTACCAACAAAATGCTTGAGCGAAATACCGCCTCCGTCACCCCATAGTTTTACACCTAGAGCCGTTGTGTAACTACTGCTTAGCTCCTGGGCTTTTGCTGGCATCGTGGTGCATGCTACCAATACTACCAACATCATCAATACTTTTTTCATTTTATTTGTTCGTTTATTTCGATTTGCTATCATTATTCAAACAATATTGTACCACACACCAGAGTTGACATTTCATTCCGGCAATAGTTATTGTTTTTCATAAATTTGTCTTAACAAAGGTGGGTTGTTGAGCACTTCAAAATGTTGCATATCTTCCAGTATTTGTTGTAATAATCACTGATTAGGCCATTTGCTAAGAATAGGCCAGAACCAAGGTATTCCATGAAGCTCTACATCAAATACATGGTGAGTTTACGTTGCAAAATGATTGTGGGTGATGAACTCAAGAAGCTCGGACTAAACCACAACAACGTTGAGCTCGGAATGGTGGAAGTAATTGATGAAATCAGTTCCCAAAAACGAGAATTATTAAAGAAGAATCTGCTTAAAAGTGGATTGGAATTACTTGATGACAAAAGGAGTATTCTCATTGAAAAAATTAAAAGTGTGATTATTGAAATGATTCACTATGCAGACGAATTACCGAAAGTGAATTATTCCGATTACATCAGCGAAAAACTAGAGTATGACTACACCTATCTATCCAATATTTTTTCAGAGGTAAAGGGCATGATGCCAAGAATGATGGCGTATTGAATCCCTGGTCATTCTTTTTCTGTTTAGTTTCTTCGGAATCATTTCTGCCCTTACAGGCTATTATTTATTGAGTGACATGCCGATGATGATTGCCGCACTAATGTTGTTCTCCAGCGGAGGTATTGTATACCTGATATTTCAGGACATCGCCCCCATGTCCAAGATGAAGAAAAGCTGGTTCCCAGCACTTGGAGCGAGCCTGGGGTTTCTCGTGGGAATGTTAGGGGTAAAAGTGTTAGGCTAGTATTATTTATTATTGGCTCGAGTTATTAATATCCAAAATTATATGACGTAATAATGGTTATTTGACCCACGAAATAAGTATGACATTTGTCCTACTCCTTAACTTAGAAGGGACGCCCCTGTAAGAACTTCTATGCCACTTATTCTTCTACATTCATTGAGGACGTTACACAGTAAACAAAAGTTAAAACTGCACCATTGCTATTTAAAGTGGTTCTCCCGCGCATTCATCCACAACAGAGAACGCACTAAAGGATTTTATGCCTGGTATTAATTCTGATTAGTTGCGTTATAATACCTGACGGCCTTTGTAAAACCTTTGATCTTATTGACCTTAAGTTTTTCCTCCGCTATATAATCAACTACTTCTTCGTTATCTCGAAAATAATTAAGGTTATTTTTCCTATTGTCAGTAAACATTTCTGTAACGGATTCTCTTTCTACAAAATAAGTTTGGCGAATGATCGCTGTAAAATCCCTGTCATTACCTGCTCCAGGCACGCCATAGCTGGGCTGTCTCATAATAGAATAATATTGGCAGTAAACATTTACTGTTCCCTCCTCTATGACTTCAAAAAAAGCATTTCTATGATTTACTCCCTCCAAGTGCAAGGTATTTACAAATATCCTATCCCCCACTGTAATGGATTTGATTTTAAACTTATCCAACACCTGGGTTCCGTATCCGCTTGGCACTTCCACATCACCAGATAGCAGATTGAGGTTCAATTGTTTCCCTTTAAACTTAGTACTATCGTACAATTCGATATCTGCCACCACCCAATCATGGAACAAATAGTATTCACCTTTTATTTCCCTAGGTGGCCGATCATAGTTAAACTTGGTAGAGAATTCACCCCACCCTATTTCCTCCACATAATCATCAACCGTTTGTGCAAAGGCTTGCCCACAGCAAAATATTAGGGCAACATGCGTTAGCAACTTTATCATCTTGATGTGATTCAATTTGGCTTTGGTATTCGATAATCGCCCGATATTCAATCGTCTTTAGAAAGGTAAGAATGAGGATTTACAATTACAAAGGTAAATGAGGATAGGGACAACACCATTATCAGAAAATCACAAAAGGAGTATAATCCTTCTAAAGCCAGTTTCTCCTCCACCAATAATGAAGCGCTACTTATTTTGTTTGACTGAACCTTTGCCATAAAATGACAGCCCCATCTGAGCTATGCCCCTCAACGATCTTCACATAATCCTTCATCATCACTAAAATGACCACCCAACAATATGCCACGATGAACCAAAGAATGCGTACCTTTAGTAACTGCCCTGCATCAAATGAAAGTACTATTAACCATTATTGCATTATTGAGTTCTATCGTGGTTAATGGTCAATCCAATTCCGACTTGTACCAGGCCTCTCACTCGAATATCTCTACCCAAACCACTTCGGGAAAACTAGCCCTTAATGACGAAAAAGAAGAGACTTATGCAATCACCATCACAGTAACCCATATCAGAAATACGAAAGGAGTAATTCGTTTTAAATTTTATGATGACAGCACACCCTTTCCTGATGATTTAGGTTTTTTAAGAGTTGTAATACCGAAAACAGAAATGACGGGAGATTCTTTGCGAGTAACCTATAGTGGATTTACCTCTAAAAATATGGCCATCGCTTTATTGGACGATGAGAATGACAACTGGGAATTGGACATGGGCTGGTTTTTGCCTAAGGAAGGGCATGCCTTTTCTGACTATTACCACTCCGCCTTGCGCAGACCTGTGTATGAGGATTTTAGTTTTATGCTAGAGGGGGACAAAAAGGTGAAAATGAAAATGAAATACTATTAATAATTGAAATATGAATATTTTAAGAAGCTGGAGAGAGCAGAAAGCAATGCTGAGACAAAGATTTACAAACCTTACCGATGATGATTTCAAATTTGAAATCGGGGAAAAAGATACGATGCTGGAGAAGCTGAGTGCAAAGCTTAATAAGACCAGAGCCGAATTGGATATCCTTTTTGCGGAATTGCAAAAGTACTAATAACTACCTGGACGAGGGTTTCCTCGTTCTATACTCGACAAAAAAAAGAGGCTTTTTAGAAGTTTCCACTAAGGGACACTCCTAAAAAGCCTCTTTGAGAGATGAAAGAAATTCTTAGCTAACTAATTCTACGTTAACTGCATTCATTCCTTTTTTTCCACGCTCTACTTCAAATTTCACTTTATCATTTTCTCTGATCTCGTCTATCAGACCAGACTCATGTACGAAAATGTCTTCACTTGAATCCGTTGGTTTAATGAATCCAAATCCTTTTGTGTTGTTGAAAAATTTTACTGTTCCTTCTTGCATTTTGATTGTTATTTATTGGTTATTGTTTTTGTTCGTTACTAATTAATAAAGGTATAGGCCTTGCCTCCTTTTCCTGCTCTTCCCGTTCTACCTATTCTATGGATATAGCTGTCAAAGTCGCGGGGTGGCTGAAAGTTAATCACATGAGTTACCTCCGAAATATCCAGACCTCTTGCAGCTACATCAGTAGCAATCAAAGCCTGAATTTTACCGGACTTAAAATCATTTAATGCCTTTAACCTATAATTCTGAGATTTATTGCCATGAATTTCGTCAACGCGAATACCGGCATGTTGCAAATTCTTCCTCACCTGACTTACTCCTCTCTTGGTTTCTGCAAACACGATTACTTTGTGAAAAGCTTCATCGCGAAACATATTCACTAAAATATCCAACTTCTTCTCACCTGCCTTTACGGTTACAATTTCCTGATCGATATGATCGCCAGTGACATTACCGGTAGAAACACGCACCTCCACAGGATTGTTGAGTAATGATTGTATTAATTTTTTCTGGCCAGTCTCCTCTGTTGCAGAGAATAATACCGTCTGTTTTCTATTGGTCATTCCCGCCAACATCGTTTTGATGTCACGCAAAAAACCCATGTCTAAAAGGCGATCAAACTCGTCCAAAATCAAGGTTTTAAAATCCCTGAAGTGAAGCGCATTTTGACGCGCCAGGTCGATCAAACGTCCCGGTGTGCCAATCACAAAGTGACAGGGTCTTCTTAATCGGGAGATATCCTTTCCTACACTGGTACCACCAATAAAGCAGGCGCTCGAAATATTGAGTCCTTTTACAATACTTTTCAATTCATCTTCTACCTGAACGGCCAATTCTCTGGTGGGCACTACTACCAGTACCTGAAAGGAGGCTGGTTTACCCAAAAGGTTGTTAACGATAGGAACCAGGAAGGCCGCTGTTTTACCTGTGCCCGTCTGTGCAATTCCCATCACATCATTACCCTCTAACACGGGCTGAATGGAGTGTTCTTGTATTTCTGTTAAGAAAATATATCCTTTACTGAGCAGATTGGCTTTAATACGCGCATCTACAGCCAGATCCTGAATTTTAAATGAGGGGTGAAAAGTCGCATCCGCCAGAGGGGTTGCTTTTTTTACAAATAAACGTGGATCGATCGTACTTACTGCGGGTCCTTTACGTCTATTGGATTGTTTTCTGTGATTGGGGTTTTGAGTTGGGCTTGAGTTAGTCCTTGGTCTTCTTTTTTGTCTTAAACTGTTCATTTTGTTTGTTAAAAAATACGCTGTGCCTCAGCTGATAAATAATATTAAAGTGCTAATCAGCAATGAGTTGGATAAATACTATCCTGGCACATTTAATCTTCAGCAAACAAAAATTGGGAGTAGAAATAACTTTCCTCAAGGGGCCTTATTTGACTAAACAGAATGATTTCTGCTAAAAACTTATGCAAAGATAACACAGATTTTTGCAATTGCCTAATTCGCAGCACTTCAGGATGGTTGAAATGCATTAACCGGTAAAAGTAATTCTGTTATAAAACCTAAATTCCAGACGTCCTTGTGCTACCTTGGGCCTTTCTTTTAATCTGTGTATGCATGGCTGCTGAATATATGATTCTCGTTTGGATAGGTGGTGGTATCATCGGCTTATGGCTATTTCTCTATGTACTCCCCCTCAATCTATGGATTACTGCTTTGTTCTCTGGTGTCCATGTCAACCTGATGAATCTCGTATTCATGAGGGTACGGAAGGTGCCACCTGCATTGATCGTCAGGTCTCTTATCCTGGCTACCAAGGCAGGTATTAAAGGGATTAGCGCAAGCCAGCTGGAGACCCATTACCTTGCCAAAGGCAATCTTACCAATGTTATTAAGGCCCTAGTTGTTGCTGATAAGGCCAATTTAAAGCTGGATTATCAGCAAGCCACTGCCATTGACCTTGCCGGCCGTGATGTACTAAGGGCTGTTCAATTATCTGTATCTCCTTATATGATTATAGTGCCTGCTATTACGGGCATATCTATTGAAGGCATTCAGTTAATCACTGAGGCCAGGGTTACGGTTCGGGCCAATATTCAGCAATTGGTAGGAGGTGCCGGGGAAGAAACCATTAAAGCCAGAGTAGGACAAGGTATTATCTCTACTATTGGTCAATCCAGCTACATGCAGGTGCTTGAAAATCCCGATCGGATCTCCAGGTCCGTACTTGACAACGGTTTGGATGCAGGCACAGCGTACACCATATTATCCATCGATATTGCTGACATTAATATAGGTCGCAATATTGGCGCTATCCTTCAAATGGATCAGGCCAATGCCGATTTAAATGTTGCCAAAGCCAAAGCAGAAGAAAGAAGAGCTATGGCTGTGGCCTCAGAGCAAGAAATGATTGCCAAGGTGCAAGAGGCGAAGGCCAACGTGATCATTGAAGAGGCCAAAATCCCAATGGCATTGGCAGGCGCCTTCCGATCTGGAAGATTGATGGGAAATAGAAAATAGTCCAACTATTATGAACCAAAGCTGTTGAATTAGCTTATACCTACCGCACAACTTCGTATTTATATTCACAACCTATTTCCCTATAATTGCGTCAAAAGGAATAAATGACCTGGTTTCGCGATTTTGGACTGTTTGAAGTAGTAATCTCTTTCCTTTTTCTGGGATTCTATGTGGTCTACCTCATCAAGGTAATACGCATTGCAAAAGCGCTTAATACGCCTTATGGCAACGTATTTTACAAACTCTTTCTCCGGTCAGTGGCTTTTGCCCTCGTGTTGATTGCCTTTCTGGGGCCCTCCTTCGGTGACTCCCGCAAGGAAGTGAAGTCGGTAGGTAAAGACATTATGATCTGTGTCGATTTGTCCAAATCTATGGATGCGTTTGACATACAGCCTACCCGTCTGGAGAAAATCAAGTTTGAAATGAAGCGGATTGTTGACGCCTTTAGTTCGGACAGAATTGGGATCATCATTTTTTCCTCAGAGGCATTTATGCAGAGTCCACTTACTTACGACCAAAATGCACTCAATCTTTTCATCGAAACCATGAATACAGGTCTGGTGCCCTCCTCGGGAACGGACTTTGGGCCACCCTTGAGAATGGCCTTGACCAAACTGAGTGATCAAGAAGGTCCCAGCTCGCAGCAAAAATCCAAAGTGATTGTTCTTATCAGTGATGGAGAGGATTTTGGAGAAGAAACTGATGAGGGCATCAAACAGATTCAGGATAATGACATCAAGCTTTTTACGTTGGGGGTAGGTACCGCCAAAGGAAGTCAATTATACGCAGGCAGTGGCTTCAAAACAGACAATCAGGGAAATACTGTCGTTACTCGCTTGGATTCCAGGTCTTTGCAAACATTGGCGAACCGTACTGGGGGACAATATTTTGAAATCAATGAAACTAAAAATGACGTATCGCGATTAATCAATACGATAAGCAGAATTGAAGGAGAATTACGAGATACGCGCTTTGTGGATGTGAGTGCCAACCGCTACCACTATTTCCTTCTAATTGCACTATTTTTGCTGGTAATCGATGTATTAATTAATGTGAAGACTGTGAAAATATGAAGTTGGTAATTGGATTTCTTCTGGCCGTTGTTCTTGTTTCTGACATTGATAATATTGCCCTAATCAATAGTCTCAAATCGGAGGCGAAAAAAGCATACCAATCCGGGGATTATAAAACAGCCGCCAAAAAGTATCAGATGCTGGTGGATTCACTTCAAGTAAAAGAAGATGAAGTATTGATGAATTGGGCCAATTCGCTTTTCCATGAAAATGATACTACTAATGCCATAAATCAATACAAAGCACTCGCCCAAAGTGAATCGGCTAACATGCGATCCTTATCCAACCTGCAGTTGGGCGTGCTGACCAATCGAAGTGGAAAATATGAAGAAGCCCTTGGCTATTTCAAACAATCGCTGAAAGCAGACCCCTCTAATGAAGAAGCCCGCTACAATTATGAGCTGGTAAAGAAAAAACTAGAAGAACAGAAGAAACAAGAAGAGCAGAACAAGGATAATAAGGATCAGAAAAAAGACGACCAGCAAAAGAAGGACGATCAGAAAAAAGAGGATAAAGACAACAAGGATCAAAAGCAAGATCAAAAGGAAAAGCAAGACCAGGATAAAAAGGATAAACAAGAACAGCAAGAAAAAGAGGAGCAGGAAAAGAAAGACAAAGAGAAAAGTGAGCAACAAAAAGAGCAGGAAGAAAATAAAGAGAACGAAGAGAAAAAAGACATCCCTCCTTCTGTAAAAGATAAACTCAAGGACATTGAGATGAGTGAAGAAAAAGCAAAAATGATATTGGAAGCCATGAAGAATCAGGAAATCCAATATTTACAACAAAATAAAAGGAAGGCCACAAAGCCTAAGGACAAAGGAAAGCCTGACTGGTGACAAATAGTCTTGAGTTCTTAGTCTTGAGTCCATAGTATGGCAAAGACCAAGAACTCAAGACTCAGGACTAAATACTAAATAACAAATTAATGAAAGAAGTATATATCGTATCTGCAGTAAGAACACCCATAGGAAGTTTTGGAGGAAGTTTCGCCAGCTTATCCGCTATTCAGCTTGGAGCTACTGCTGTGAAAGGCGCCATGGATCGTATTGGCCTTGATCCCAAAGCGATTCAGGAGGTATATATGGGCAATGTCATCTCTGCAGGCCTGGGTCAGGCACCCGCTACACAGGTTGCTGTTGCTGCCGGTCTTGGCTATGAGATACCTTGCACGCAGGTCAATAAAGTTTGTGCTTCTGGAATGAAGGCCATCATGGTTGGTGCGCAGTCCATCATGCTGGGTCACAATGATGTGGTAGTAGCCGGAGGAATGGAAAGTATGAGTAACGTTCCTTTCTACTTACCCAAAGCACGGTTTGGTTACAAATTCGGAAATGGAGAGTTAGTTGATGGATTGTCTTTTGATGGACTCAATGATATTTATAACCATTGCGCCATGGGGGTGTGTTCTGATAATACTGCGAAGGAGATGAATATTTCGCGGGAGGAACAAGACGAGTATGCTATCAATTCTTACAAAAGAGCTGCTGCTTCCTGGGCTGCTGGAAAATTCAAAGACGAGGTGGTGCCTGTAGAGATCAAAGGAAGAAAAGGTGACATCACTTTGATGGCAGAAGATGAAGAATATAAGAATGTGTTTTTTGATAAGATACCCTCTTTAAGACCGGCCTTTGGTAAAGAGGGTACTGCTACAGCTGCTAATGCATCCACATTGAATGATGGTGCAGCGGCAGTTATTTTGATGAGCAAAGAAAAAGCCACTGAGTTGGGATTAAAACCCATTGCAAAGATCTTAGGGTTTGCAGACGCGGCACAAGATCCCATGTGGTTTACCACTGCGCCTTCTTTAGCAATACCCAAGGCCATGAAAATGGCAGGTGTTGATAAAAAGGATGTTGGTTACTATGAAATCAACGAGGCATTTTCAGCTGTTGCTTTGGCCAATAACAAAAATCTTGAGTTATCTATTGATAAGGTGAACGTGAATGGCGGTGCTGTAGCGCTGGGTCATCCGCTGGGTGCTTCCGGTGCGCGTATTACGGTAACGCTTGCCAATGTGCTCAAACAAAACAACGCAAGCATTGGCGTTGCTGGTATATGCAACGGTGGTGGTGGTGCTTCAGCCATTGTGATCGAAAACTTAGCATAATACCACAACCGGCACACGGTTTGTACACAACATCATCGCTGGACGTTCGTTGGTGAAACAGTAGCTTTGCGACATGATGCTTAGGTCATTTGCCATTTTATTTTTGTTTTTCAATCTCTCTGCTTCCGCCCAGCGGATAGTGAGGAAGTACCATGATGCGTACAAGCAGCAGCTGAGAGAAGAGTATACCGTTTCCAATCAGGATAATGAGACCCTTGATGGGAGTTACAAAAGGTACTATCCCAACGGTAACCTTGAAATGGAAGGAAGCTACTCCAATGGCTACCGATCAGGATTATTCCGCGAATACAATGAAGAAGGCATACTCACTCGCAAAATCAGTTATCTCGATGGTCAACGACATGGGCCAGTTGAAGTCTACAACGATAATGGAATACCTATTCAGCGCGCTTTCTATCAAAACAATCTACTGGTAGATAGTATCCGATCCTTTTTCGTGTCGGGTGCCATTAAGAGTGAATCCTACTTTGTAAAAGGGAAACCCGATGGATTAGTTAAGGAGTTTTACGCTTCAGGTAAAATTCGAAAGGAGATCATTTACAAAAATAAAAAGCCCAATGGGCTCACCATCACTTATTACGAAACCGGAGGGAAGGAAACTGAAGCCAATTTTAGAGATGGTGTGCTCACTGATTTTTATAAAACCTATTATCCCAATGGGCAGTTAGAAACCATTTCTACTTTGAATCCTGGAGAGAAGACGGGCAACTTCAAGAATTATGATGAAGAAGGACATCTGTTGTTGGATGCCAATTTTCTGGAGAGCAAACTCCATGGTAATAATATCGCCTATTACCCAGATGGCAGTATCAGGCACAACTTTCAGTTTAAAGAAGGTAACAAAGTGGGGGTCAACATCGCCTACCACCCTAATGGCACTATTAAGACGCGTGAGCAGGTATCGTTAAATGGGCAAACCATGGTTACCGATGAATTTAATGCGGATGGCATTCAGCTCACCCGAAAGGAATTCAAAAAAGAGAAACCTGAAGGAGTTTGGATTTATTATGCGGCCGATGGCAAAACACCAAAAATGAAGGAAACGTATGAAAACGGGAAGCTTCATGGCGTGAAGACCACTTACTATGCGTCTGGCAAAAAATCACTGGAAGAAACTTATCAGTTTAACTTGATTACTGGGCCTGTAAGAAGTTATTATGAAAATGGAAAAGTACAATGGCAATGTGAGTACAGAGCGGGCCGTCAGCATGGAATTTACACCAGCTTTTATGACAATGGAATGATCAAGGAACAGGGAGAGTATATTGCCAACAAGAAGCACAAGGATTGGGTAGCATACGATGAACAAGGCAAGGTCATCAAAACCTATACCTTCAAGGCAGGGCTTTTGGTCGAGGAAAAATAATGTGATAGAGGTCATTGGGTGTCCCCCTCTCATTCCTTATTTTGCGAAACAATGATCACTTCATGAAGGCAATTAAGGAGACTCAATTCAAATTCAATCATCAGACAGGTTTTTACAGCGGCAAGGTAAGGGACGTTTATTTTTTTGGCGATAAGATGGCGATGGTGGCTACTGACCGGATTTCCGCCTTTGATGTTATTCTTCCTCAGGCCATCCCTGATAAGGGCCGTGTGCTCAACCAAATTGCTGCAGATAATCTCGAAGCCACAAAAGACCTGGTTCCCAATTGGGTCTTATCCACTCCTGACCCGAACGTAACGGTAGGCTTCAAGTGCGAAACTTTTCCTGTGGAGATGGTGATCAGAGGATATCTGGCCGGTCATGCCTGGAGAGAATATCGTGCAGGGAAGAGGATGCTTTGTGGCGTACCTCTGCCAGAAGGATTGAAAGAAAATGATAAACTTCCCCATCCCCTCATTACCCCTACTACCAAGGCCAAGGTGGGGCATGACGAAGATATTTCAAGAGAAGAAATTCTGAGTAGAGGATTGGTCATCGAAAGTGAATATGTACAACTAGAGGATTATACCAGAGCATTATTTGCTCGCGGAACAGCTCTTGCCGAAAAACGCGGGTTGATCCTGGTGGACACCAAATATGAATTTGGCAAACACAACGGCACCATTTATCTGATAGATGAAATTCATACTCCAGACTCCTCTCGCTATTTTTATCAGGAAGGATATGAAAAAAGACAAGCTAATGGTGAGCCACAAAAACAGTTATCCAAAGAATTTGTAAGGCAATGGTTGATTGAGAACGGATTTCAGGGGAAGGAAGGTCAACAGATACCCGAAATGACAGATGAAATTGTAACCTCCATTTCTGATCGGTATAAAGAGTTATATCAGCAGATGACTGGAAAAAAGCTTGATCCCATCAATTATGACTCCCTTTTAGATCGAATTGAGAAGAGCATCGTTAATTCCATAAATTAACTTAATTTTAGGATTGAATCGCGAATTATGAAGTACACAATAGATAAGCAAGAGAAGTATAGCCTACTGAGCCTCCACGAGGAGAAAATGGATTCTAACATCGCTCCCGATTTAAAATCACAAATGATTACCCTCCGTGCGGAAGGGGTTAAAAATATAATTCTGGATCTGACAGAAGTAAAATATACAGATTCATCTGGTTTGAGTGCGCTTCTTGTAGGCAACAGAATTTTTCAGGAAGATGGCGGCATCTTTGTATTGGCCAAATTATCTGAACATACCTTAAAGCTGATCAAGATTTCACAGCTGGACAGCGTGCTTCACATTCTTCCCTCGGTAGAAGAAGCCATTGATGCGGTCTTCATGCACGAGATCGAGAAGGATATGAAGGATGGCGAATCTTAAAAGATCGTAAATCAAAATCATCAAAATCCCAACCCAACCGTTGGGATTTATTGTTAGTCAACATACGTGTCATTTCAACTCACCATACTCGGCTCAAGCGGTGCACTACCTGCCTACGGAAGGTTTCCTTCTTCTCAGTATCTCCATATTCAAAAACACCATATTCTTATTGATTGTGGAGAGGGTATACAAACTCAATTGAAGCGATTCTCCATCCCCACACAAAAAATAGATAAGATTTTCATTAGTCATCTCCATGGCGACCATTACCTGGGGCTTATGGGCCTGTTGTTTAGCATGCATCTGAACCGCAGAACCAACGACCTTCACCTTTATAGTCCGCCCGGGCTGGACCAAATTATTCTTCTTCAATTAAAGTATTCAAAATCAGCACTTCATTATCAATTGATCTTTCATCCCATTCCTGATGGCGCCTCAGTTTGTCTGTACGAAGATAATATACTGACGGTTCATACCATCCCTCTGAGGCACAAGATACCGTGTACCGGCTTTTTGTTTCAGGAAAAACCTAAACAGCGAAAAATAAATAAAGAGGTATTACCGAAAGACATGTTGCTTGCACACATCGCACAGTTGAAACTGGGAGAGGATATTTATAATGACGAAGGGGCGTTACTCTACAAAAACACGGACTACACCCTTCCTCCCCGCCCTTCTTATTCGTTTGCCTATTGCTCCGATACAGCGTATGACGAAAGTATTGTGGGGCTCATTAAAGAAGTGGATCTTTTGTATCATGAAGCTACATTCATGCAGGAACATGAAGACAAAGCTGCCATGACTTTACACAGCACTACCTTGCAAGCGGCCCAAATTGCCAACCTGGCCAAAGTGAAATGTTTGTTGATTGGCCATTATTCTGCCAGGTACAGAGTGTTGAATGCTTTGCAGGAAGAAGCCGCTACCCTATTCAAAAACACAAAACTTGCAATTGAAGGCGAAACCATAGATCTTGAAAAGCTATGAGCCCTGAACTGACCCGCAAAAAGAACAATCTCTTTATTTTACTCAGCGGTATTTTTATTACCAATGCCCTCATTGCAGAAATGATTGGCGTTAAAATATTTTCATTTGAAAATACTCTTGGGCTTTCCCCAGCGAATATCAATATCCTTGGATTTACGATGGATTTTAATCTGACAGCTGGCGTGGTGATATGGCCCGTTGTTTTTGTGACCACCGATCTCATCAATGAATATTTTGGCAAGCCTGGCGTGAAAAGAATAAGTTACCTGACTGCTGGATTAATCGCCTACTCCTTTATTGTGATTTTCCTATCCATGAATCTGCCA
>JAGQYK010000041.1:19331-23541 GCA_020436125.1 Cyclobacteriaceae bacterium
ACCCGCCAGTTGGTGGTTGGATGCCAACAGTGCTGATCCGGAGGGCAATTATTTCAATATCGATTTTGCCTTCAATAAAATATTTGGGCAAGGACAGCGCATCATCATCGGTTCACTTGCTGCCTTCTTAATTGGTCAGTTGGTGGATGTTTTTGTCTTTCAAAAGCTGCGCAAAATTACAGGTCCCAAAAAACTTTGGTTGAGGGCCACTGGCTCTACCCTTGTCTCGCAATTGGTAGACAGCTTTGTAGTCTTGTTCATCGCTTTCTCGGGTATATTTAGCACCTCCCAAATTATTGCTATTGGGATCACCAATTACATTTACAAATTCATAGTGGCTATTGCCCTGACTCCTCTCATTTATGCAGGGCACCACGCCATTGACAACTACCTGGGAAGAGAACACGCTCAGCGGATATCCGATGAGGCCAGTGATGACAGTCAATCATTTTTTTAATCGGCTCCAATTATCCAAAACAATTCCTGTTGCCACCGCAGCGTTGAGCGATTCTGCACCCACAGCTCCCGGTATAGTAATCCGATGTGTAACTAAAGATTGAATTGCGGGAGATATCCCATTGGCTTCATTGCCTATGACAATTACTCCTCTTTTATCAAAGCGTTTTTCATGCACATCTTCCCCGTCCATAAAAGTGCCATATACTGGAGCCTCCCATTGAGGAATTAAGTCCATTAAATTGGCATAAGCCAGTTGCACTCTGGTGAAGGACCCCATGGTAGAATTAATCACTTTAGGGTTATAGCCATCTGCGGTTTGTTCGGAGGCTATAATTTTTCTAATACCAAACCAATCCGCAGTTCTAATGATTGTACCCAAGTTTCCCGGATCCCTTATATCATCCAGTGCCAGTATAAACTCATTTTGTCCTAATACTGGCAATTGGTTTGGTTTTTGCCTAACTACTGCCAGTACACTTTCGTTGGTTTGAAATGAACTAACCGCAGCCAACTGCTTTTCTGTCACAATGAGCCAATCCACATTTACATCTTTCCATAACTTTGCCTTTCTTTCACGGAAAGACTCGGTAACCAGTAGCATCTCAATTTTGAAATCAGACTTCAGCACCTCTTCTACTCCTTTCTCTCCGTCAACAACAAAACATTGCTCCTCTTTGCGGTATTTCTTTAATTGCAAGGATTTGATGAATTTGATCTGGCTCTTACTAATCATATGTTGACTTTGAAGGGGAAATTTAGATATTTTTTAACGGCTAGCCTGTTATCCATCCTCTTTTCTGGCTGTTTAGGCACTCGCTATCTGGAGCCAGGAGAAAAATTACTTTTCAAACAAAAGGTAATTACACCGAAAGGGTTCAAAAAAGATGGACTCAATGATCTTTACATTCAAAAAACCAACCGAAGGTTTCTAGGACTTCCTATCAATTCATTGGTATGGATGTATTACACAGGGAAGAAAAAGTTCAACCCAGAGAAATTCAAAGCCAAAAAAGAAAAAGTAGAAACGCGGTTCAATCGCAAAATCGCCAATGCCCAAAACGACAATAAGAAATCATCTTTACAGTACAGAAAACAGAATAAAATTGATGTACTGAATGGTAAAATTGAAAATGGTAATATGTTTATGCAATGGGGTGAAAAAGCGGCCGTTTATGATTCCGCTAACGTTGCCCTCTCTGCTGAGAAGTTAACCGATTACGTTTTCACCCGTGGTTATTTTGAAGCGACCACCCATATCGAAAAATCAGAAAAAGGAAAAAAAGTATCTATCAATTACCATCTCGATCCTAAAGCGGCCTATTTCTATGATTCTATTTCTCATACTATCGAGGACAAGAATATTGAAACGCTCTATAATAATAACATTAATGAAAGTCTTATCAAGAAAGGAGATCAATTCAATCAAAATGTATTGAACCAAGAACGCGAAAGAATTGACAACCTGTTAAAGGATAATGGTTACTACGCCTTTGGTCGTGAATACGTAGAGTACGATATTGATACTACCTATGGAGGGTATCATAAAATTGCCATACGCCTTCACATTCTTAACCCAGCACGCCTTTCCGCTCACAAACAGTTTAGAATCGACTCCATTATTTTTATTACAGATGCCAATACGACCACCAATAATACAGGAAGGAGTAAAAGGCAAATTGTTCCTTACCGCGATATCTCCTACCAATATTACAAGAATGAATACAGTAAAAGAATCCTTAGTCAGCGTATATTCTTTCATCAAGACAGTCTTTATAGCCGCACTGGTACTATTAACACACAACGACAGCTGGCCAATCTGGGTATGTTCAAGTTTGTCAATATCAACTATGACACATCCGGAGGTCAATTCATTGCCAACTTATATTCCAGTGCATTGAACAGGTACTCCTGGTCCAATGAAGCCGGGCTTACAGTGACACAAGGTTTTCCCGGCCCCTACTATAACATGAGTTTTTTGAAACGCAATCTTTTTGGAGGCATAGAAATATTTGAACTCAATGGACGGGCTGGATTTGAAGGTGTGGCTTCGGCCACCGACAGAGAAAATTTCTATAAAAGTATTGAGGCAGGTCTAAATGCCACCATCACTTTTCCGCAATTTTTGATTCCTATGAGCCGAGCAGCACAGAATAGGATCGGAAAATTAAATCCTAAAACGAAAATCCTGGGTGGATTTACCTATTCCCAACGTCCAGAATATGAACGAGAGACTACTACTTTCTCGTACACCTATTCATGGGAAAAAAGGCGGACTACGCAATACTCCTTCACCCTTGCCAATCTTAACATCATCAAATCGAGACTAGACAGTACCTTCCGGGCCCTGCTCGATGACCTGAGTGCCACACAAGGAAATAACATCAGGCTTTCCTTCAACCCTTCATTCGTAAGTAGTATGATTTTCGCTATGACATGGAATCCTGAGAACTATGGCAATACCACCACTAATTCAAAATTCTTACGCATGCAAGCCGAAAGCGGAGGCACATTTCGTCAACTCTACACTCCAGGAATTGTGGAAAAAGACAACCTTCAACTTTTTAAATATTTACGACTTAATGTAGACTATAGGGAAAATAAAATTCTGAACAGCAATACTGTGCTGGCCTATCGCATCAATACCGGAGTGGGTTGGTCTTATTCTGATGAACGCGTATTACCCTACGAAAAATACTTCTTTGCCGGAGGAAGCAACAGTGTTAGGGCCTGGCGCCCACGAAGGTTGGGAGTAGGCTCAGCACCACCACTTCTCAGTGACGACCCCAAGCAGGATGGCTTATTTGATTACAGTTTTGAGAAGCCAGGAGAAATCTTGTTGGAGGGAAGTGTTGAGATCAGAAAAAAACTTTTTGGATTCGTTAACGGGGCGGTTTTCGTGGACTGGGGTAACGTATGGTCGTTTGATGAAAATCAATTGGGGTCGGTGAGTACCGAGCCCAATCAAGCTTCCTGGAAGGGCAGCACTCAGTTTCATATTGATAATTTCTACAATGAAATTGCCGTGGGCACCGGATTCGGTTTAAGGTTCGACTTTTCATTTCTCGTGCTCCGGTTTGATGTAGGTATAAAAGTGCATGATCCTTCCCGGGAAGCGGGTGAGCGTTTTGTGCTGGATAATTTGAAGTTCTTCCGTCCGTTTGGCACCGGAAGAGAGCCCGTGATTTACAATATTGGTATTGGGTATCCTTTCTAGCGGCTGGATGCTGGATTTAGAATTCGAATAGTTTTTTCAATTCTTCCTTCACCTTTTCTGCGCTTGGCAACATCATCTTTTCTAAATCTACATTGAGTGGTACAGCTGGCAAGTTTGCAGCCCCGTATGTCCATACAGGCGCATCCAGATAAGTAAAACATTCTTTTGAAATTCTTCCGGCTATGGATTCCGCAAATGAATTCATCAACGGCTCTTCTGTAAGCACAAAAGCCCTTCCGTGCATTTTTACTGAATCTGTAATTGCTTCCCAGTCTACCGGATTGAGTGTTCGCAAATCCAATATCTCTACCTGGCCTTCAAATGATTTGGATGCTTCTTTGGCCCAATACACCCCCATGCCATAGGTGATCACTACCGCAGACTCACCATTGGCAATTTTATCTTTATCGGCCAATTGGATTTTATTCGCTTTACCCAGAGGAATAATGTAGTCCTTATCAGGCTCTATCATTTTTGCATCCAATGTGCCTGGCACCTTACTCCAATACAATCCTTTGTGCTCTAAGAGCACTACAG
>JAGQYK010000041.1:23639-27780 GCA_020436125.1 Cyclobacteriaceae bacterium
GGGTTAGGATCATAGAAAGAAGCCTTCAAAAGTCCTTTCATGTCTGCAGCATTGGAAGGGTAAACAATCTTAATCCCCCTCACGGTAAGCAAGGCCGACTCAACGCTACCGGAATGGTAGGGACCACCGCCACCGTAAGCACCAATTGGCACCCTGATCAAAGACTGAATTGGAAATTTTCCTTTGGTGATGTAACAGCTCTTGGAGAGTTCTTCCACCAATTGATTAACACCTGGCCAGATATAATCAGCAAACTGAATTTCAACAATGGGCTTGGCACCCACTGCAGACATACCTGCTGTAGACCCTACAATGTAGGCCTCCTGAATCGGTGTATTGAACACACGCTCCTCTCCATACTTTTGGGCCAGTGTGGCGGCTTCGCGGAATACTCCCCCCAATCTTCCTCCTACATCCTGACCATACAATAATGCCTCAGGGTGTTTCTTCAAAATTTCTTCCACTGCGTGAAGAGCCGCATCTACCATCACCACTTTTTCCCCACCCTTTGGGCTACGGTTACCCTTCTCTTCGGTAACAGGTGTCGGTGCAAACTCATGTGAGTCAAAGTCTTCAAGCACAGGGTCAGCTGAAGCGAGTGCCTTCTTATAATCTTTATCTACTTTGGAAGTCGCTTTCTTTTTCAGGTCATCCAATTTTTTGGCGGTGAACTTCATTGCTTTTAATGAAGCTTCAAACTTTATCAATGGATCCTGCTTCTCATGCTTTGCCAGATCATCCCCTCTGTACCATTCCTTCCTTACTCCTGAAGTATGATGGCCTAACAACGGACATTTTGCATGCACCAAAATCGGAGCTCTGTTTTTTCTCACATAGTCGATGGCACTAGCAAGGCCTGTATAGCTTTCTTCAAATTTTGTTCCATCTACCCGCATGCGCTCCAAGCCTTTGAAACCGGCAGCATATTCGTAGGCATCCATTGCCCGCATCTCTTTTCCTGTTGCTGATATACCCCAGTCATTATCCTGAATGAGATAAATTATAGGAAGCTTTTTAAGTACCGCCATTTGGAAAGCTTCGGCCACTTCTCCCTCAGTGACTGAACCATCACCTAATGAACACAACACCACTGGTTTATTTTTACCCTTTAATAAACCTTGAGATTCTAAATAGGAAAGACCGTGTGCCATACCCGTAGCAGGAATAGCCTGCATCCCTGTAGCAGAGCTTTGATGTGGTATTATTGGAAACCCTTTTCTCTTCAGCGCAGGATGGCCGTAATATGTTCTTCCCCCAGAAAAAGGATCATCTCTTTTGGCCATCAATTGCAGCATCAATTCATACGGTTGCAGGCCCATTCCCAGCAAAATCGATTCATCCCTGTAGTATAATGATGCAAAATCAAATTCTTTTAGCTGGAGCCCAGCCGCCAATTGAATTGCTTCATGACCTCTGGAGGTGCTATGCACATACTTACTGCATATCTCCCTATTTTCTTCATAACAATCTGCCATGTGCCTGGCCGTACACATCAGTTCATATGCACGCTCCAGCGTATTTTTATCCACCGTCACGTTTTTCTTTTGTTTTTTAAGCATGGTCTCCATCATCTGCTACTTATCTCATAAAGGCGTGATAAAGATACCAATTTTTGATAGGCAGGCTAAGGATTAAAATACTCAAGTGGTTATATTGCTCTATTTCCAGCATGAAAGTTTGGCAGACATTAAGCAGTATCGGAACTCAGTTCGGAAGGAACCCGACAGAGAGAAGGTATATACAACTGTGCAACAGGGTGAGCTTCATCATTTTCTTGCTGGTACTTGTCCTGTTTTTTATTGCGCTTGTCTATTTTCAATGGATTACATCTACCCGACTGGCTTTGGTGGCTGCATTTTCATTTCTCATCCCTCCCCTTCTCAATCATTTTGGCATTATTAATTGGAGCCGGCTGGTGCTCATTATTCTGATCACATTACCCTCACTTTTCATTTCTATTCTTGACAAGTTTGATCATTTGGATTCACTGGAGGAGTTTGAATATTTTCAATTCAGGATCATTATACTTTGTGCCTCCATTTTACCTTTTATTCTTTTCTCATTAAAAGAACGAAGTCAGATTTTCTTCGGCCTACTATTGTCCTTTCTTGCCTTAATTTTTTACGATCCACTTCACTACTACTTTGATGCCGGATATTATCAGTTAGGATTCACTTCCCCTAACTACTACTTTATGAATTTCATTTTCATCTATAATTATTTGGTACTGACAGGCAGTACTTATTTTATAAAAAACAGTTTTGAGAAATCAGAAGCCGAAAATGAATCCCTTATCCAACAACTATCTGAGCGGCAAAAAGAAATCCTTAAGGCTTCTGAAATTATTGCAGAGCAGCGAGAAAAACTCACCCTCGAAAACAGAAACCTTAATAAAGAATTGATAGATAAGAATAATCAGCTGATAGAAACGAACAAAGAGCTGATAAGGCACAACAACGAACTCCAGCAATTTTCCTACACCGTATCCCATAATCTACGTGGACCAGTGGCCAGTCTCACAGGTCTGCTTTCCCTGTTTGACCAATCCAATTTGAACAAAACCAATGAAGAGATATTTAGTCATCTAAAGGATTCTGTCAGTACGCTGGATGGAACCATCAAGGATCTTGGGAATATTATTGACATCCGAAACGACATTACGAGGATCAGGCAGAAGCTTTCGCTGAAAGCGGAAGTTGGAGACATCATTAAACTCTTAAAGCGCGACATTGATGAGAAGCATATCACATTACATCTTGACTTCAACGCTCACCCATTCATCTATTCCGTGCGCCCAATGCTCCGCAGCATTCTTTATAATTTAGTTAGCAATGGCATTAAATACAGGTCTCCAGAAAGAAAACCCGTTATTAGCATCACCTCGTTTATTAAAGATGACCGCGTCAACATTGAGGTGAAAGACAATGGGTTAGGAATTGACCTGGAGACGTTTGGAAAAAAATTATTCGGCTTGTACAAGCGTTTTCATACTCACACAGAAGGAAGAGGGCTTGGACTCTTTCTTGTAAAGCTACAGGTAGAAGCTTTGGAAGGAACCATTGAGGTGGAGAGTACACTCCACAAGGAAACAAAATTTACGCTCAGCTTTCCAAAGCTTGATCAACTTGAGGAGCAAGTTCTCATGGACAATACTATTGCTACCTTATATTACAACGCGCCCCTCAATTGTATTGGCATCGACTGGAAAAAAACCGGAACCTTAGCGCAGACTAAAGAACTTCTCAGAAAAAGCATAGACTTTATAAAAAATTATCAAACTGTAAATTGGATATCAAATATTACCAAGGTGGTGGATAGAAAAGAAGAAGAGCTGAACGCGTGGAGAACCAACCACAGGGCAGAACTGAAACGAGCTGGTTTGAAAAGAATTGGACTAATTATTCAGGACGATCTGAACCACAGTGAATTTGTAGACCAAAAAGGGTTTAAGGATATCTACGATGTGAAATTGAAAGCATTCAACTCGACCCTGGATGCTAAAAAATGGATAGAAGCTGAAAACGAAAAAGACACACAACGAAAAACCTCCAAAAGTTCTTAAATTCACTTGACATCCCCGCTATTGAAAAGAAACTGGAAGATGTAGGCGCTCCCTATACACCAGGCCGCATGCCCAACTGGAAAAAGAACTAAAAATACTGAAGCTGTCGTGGTAGCCTTTACAATATACTACCACGACAGCTTAATTTTTTCGGTAAACAGTTCCTGTAAACGAAGCTATTCTTTTGTTATCGCTAGTCACTTCAATGTGGTACGTAGCAATTGTCTTTCCTAAATGAGTTTCTCGAGCTATCGCCACGATAGTAGCACCTACCTTTGATGACCGATGAAATTCCATACTCGTGGTGAGTCCCACAGCATCCACACCGTGGCTATTGGACGCCAATTCAAATGCACAGTCGGCCACACTGTATAAAAACCCGCCATGAGCGTACCCTAAATGGTTAGTGTGTTCTGGTTTTGCAACTGCGCTTACGCGAGCCATCCCCACTTCTAACTCCAGCACTTTGATCCCTAAGAGATCAGCATACGGGTTTTCATCTACGGTCATATTATTTGGGATGTTAATCGTACACTTCTACCACCAACTCAATTTCCACCGCCTGACCTCGTGGCAAAG
>JAGQYK010000042.1 GCA_020436125.1 Cyclobacteriaceae bacterium
CGGAGCTTCCAGTTTTGCTGAATTGGATATTAAAGTGCTTACAATAGGATCAAATGTTCCTCCAGTCGTTGACGCAGGAATAGACAAACTTCTATTTCTACCAAGCAATAGCGTAAATTTAATTGGACAAGCTTCTGATGTAGGAGGATCCATTACCTCTTATCTCTGGGAAAAGATAAGTGGCCCATCAGCCACTTTGACTAATGCAACTGCTGCAAATGTAACTATTAGTAACCTGGTGGCTGGCCAATATACATTCAGGCTTACTGCACAAGATAATCAAAGTGCTACTTCCTTTGACGAAGTAAATGTTACAGTTTACCCAGGGTCTGTAAATCAATCTCCGATTGCTGATGCCGGTGGCAATAAAAGTATTGCACTTCCTAACACATCAATCTCTTTAGCTGGGTCTGGATTCGACAATGATGGATCAATTGTATCCTATGATTGGACTCAAATTGTTGGACCTTCCACCACAATTACCAATGTTAACTCACCAACCTTACTCGTTGATGGCTTGGTCGAGGGTGTTTTTCAGTTCAGATTAACTGTATTCGATGACATGGGCGCAAGTGGATCAAGTATAGCTCAAGTTACTGTCGTTGGTCTTGGTGCATTGCTTCCTCCTATTGCTAATGCTGGATTGGATAAGGTTATTAATCTTCCCACAAATTCATTGGACATTCAAGGTGCTGGTTCAGATGCAGATGGTACCATTTCCTCATTCAACTGGTCAAAAAAATCAGGCCCAGCAGCAGGCACACTGGCCGGGCAAGCTACTTCAAAACTCTCCCTTTCAGCTCTAGAAGCAGGTACCTATCAGTATACTCTTACGGTCACTGATAATGATAACCTTACTAACAATGATGATTCACAAGTCACGGTTATCCAGGCATCAGTTAATAAAAACCCGGTGGTCAATGCCGGAAATGATCTCTTCATTAGATTACCAGACAACACTGCTTCTATTACTGCTGTAGCAAGTGATATTGACGGATCAATAACTTCTTATTTATGGTCCAAGCAAAGTGGCCCAACGGCTACACTCGGACCTTTAAATTCCGCAACACTTTCAGTGAACGATCTGGTTTTAGGTACCTACATATTTAGAGTAGAAGTAACTGACAATGCTGGTGCAACCTCAACAGATGAAGTGACAGTAAACGTACTGCCGGCTGGTGCAAACCAACCACCAATTGTTTTAGCAGGAGCTTCAAAAACTATATCGATACTATCGACATCCATATCTATTTTTGGCTCTGCCTCCGACTCGGATGGGTCGATTAATTCCATCCAATGGACACTAGAAGACGGCCCAAATACTCCCGACCTTTCAGGAGAAACCACAACAACACTCACCGTTCAAAACTTTATTGAGGGTCTGTATACCTTCCGGCTAACCGCTATCGATAACGAGAATACTGAAGCTTTCGATGAAACTACATTAGAGGTGAAGTCTACACATGAGCCACCTGTAGTTTTCGCTGGTAATGACACTACCTTAGTCCTGCCTAATGACTTCCTTTCACTGACAGGTACTGTTATGGTTACAGAGGGCTTCATTACCAACTACGAATGGGAACAAATAGCTGGCCCCCCCATCATGTTAGTCACAGAATACCCTGCCGTATCGATTTCTGATTTGCTACCTGGGAATTATACCTTAAGGTTTACTGCCACCGATAATTTTGACGCATCAGGATCTGATGATTTAGTTGTTTCAGTAACTGAAGATAAATCCAACCCTGTTGGTGCAGCCCTCATATTCTCACCCAACGGAGATTCCACCAATGACTTTTGGATTGTGCAAAATGAAAACTTGATTTCGGGGTGTCCTATCAAAATTTTCAACAATCTAGGTGCGCAGGTATATGAAGCGGATCAATATCAAAACGATTGGAATGGGACTTCCAATGGACAGACCCTGAAAGAAGGTGATTATTATTACGTATTTAAGTGCAGCTCCAAAACTTATTCTGGTGCTCTTAGACTGATTCGATAAGCTAATGTTTAATATTTCGGTGAATAGGCCTCTAACCTGGATTTTTGTTTTTGTAACAATTATCATCAACAATAACCTGCACGGTCAAGATGTTTCAACATTTAGTCAATTCCCACAAAATCCTTTTCAGTTTAATCCTTCTTATGCAGCTCAAAATGGACAAGCGGAAGCAAATATCTTCTATAGAAAGCAATGGATGGGAATTGAGAATGCGCCTGAAGTAGGTGCATTTAATATTCAAGCACCTGTAGGCCGAAATGTTTCTCTAGGCTTCACCGCTGTATCAAATAAGACCATTCTCCTTAACACCACTTCAGTACTGGCTACTTTTGCATATAGAGTGCGCATGGGATATGGACATCATTTGAATTTTGGTCTTTCAGGGGGTCTGGCATTAAATAAATTCGATTTGGCAGCAGTAGCCAATATCAACGACCCTGCACTGGCCAATGTAATCCAAAATAATCAAAACGTTATTAGTCAATTCGGTTTCAACTACCAATACAAAAATCTAAATATCGGGTTCGCCTTACCAAGCATCCTTGATTCAAAACCTAATAGCCTAAAGGAATTCCAGGAGATTAAGTTTGACCCATTCGACAACAAATTTGGCTCTATTTCATATGACATCTATTTGCGGGATTTTCAGATATCTCCCATTGTAATATACAGGGCACTGGATAGCCAACAAGACCAATGGGAAGGAATGTTACTAACTACTTATAGAAACTTTATTTGGATTGGCGCATCTTATCGAGATGGATATGGACTAACTGGTCTGATTGGCGTAAAGTTAAAAGGCATTTTCAAAGGGGGCTATGCCTATGAACATCCAACAAGTGATATTTCAAAAGCATCAGGTGGATCTCATGAAATATACCTGGGGGCACGGTTAGGAAGCCGCGACCGTGAGGAAGAGTATGCTGTGCGAAAAGCAGAGAAGGATTCATTGGCGCAAGTAGCCACACTGAACAAACCTGTTGAGGAACCTATTGTAGACGATAAGAAACAATCCGAAATAGAAACAGCCCCAGAAACCAAAACTGAAGCGCCAGTAGTGACTGAAGTATCCACAGAGGAACCTACCGTCACCCCAATGGAGGAGAATAAGCCCATAGAGAATACTCCCGAGCAAAGTCCGGAAGAAGTGGTAACTGAAAAAGTAGTTGAGTTGAAACCAGAGGAAAAGGAAGAAGTTTTACTCACCAGATACTATGTGGTTTTAGGTGCTTATCACAGTCAGGACAATGCGATGAAACAAATGCAAATACTCAGAAACAAAGGATTGACACCGGAGATGATGCACATTCCGGAAAAGAACTTCTATTATGTTTTCACATTTAAAACTGACAACAGAGAAGCTGCTTTGGAAGAGTACAGAAAGGAGCGTGAGAAGAACGACTTCCCGGATGTATGGATTTATAGAGTTACAGAAGAGAAATAGATATTAATCTTCATACCAGCTTATCTCCATAGCATTAATCATACAAATTCCGCCACCATCAGTATCTGTTAACTCAACATTAAAAATTGAAGCAACGGGATTTATATTAATCCATTCCAATACCTGAGTTGTATTATTGGTTACATCATTAATACTCTTCTGAATACCATTAATTGAGATCGTCATCGTATTCACTCCTCCAGCAGCCAAAACTGTAGTTCCCCCGTGAATTCTTATTGTATATTCAGTAGCATTATTCAATTGATAAAGTGAAAAGCCTCTGGTAATCCCTTGTGCAGGCCCAGGAACATACCAGTATTCCTTTAATGCATTATCCGGAAATACTCCAGAATTAATACCCGTAGTTTTGCCCAGTGGCTGTGGAGACAAGGGTAAATCGATACCCAAATCAATTGTTGTGGTCACTGCATCAGCCCTCGATAAATTCGACCAACTTGCACCTGCATCAGGAGTATTCGTATAGGCATGATTCCATTGTTCTGTACCTTGAACTTGTGGAGCCCCTGCACCTCCAAATGAAATCAGCACTTTTCTAAGGGTAGGATCATCATCTTTAATGGTCAATACATAATTAATATTTCCACCTGGCCTAATCACACCAGTACCGCTGGATACGGAGAAAAAAATCACTAGGTTTTCATCATCTACTCCATTGTCAATAGGGAAAATAGTTAATTCCGCGCTGTTAGATCCTTTAGCAACATTTATAACAATATTTGATGCTGAAGCTGCGGGCTGAGTGGTGAAATGTGTGCCATACACTGCAGGCGTAGCCATAAAAGAGATGGTCATAGACCCTGTTTCTGAAGCTGGGATTGACAATGCAATAGGCACCACAATTCCTCCTGCTTCATTTTCTGCAATCATCCCATCTGTAGTAGAGAAACTGGCAATAGAAGGGAACTCATCCTCTAAGATGGTCACGGTCAATTTATTATTTGCACCCGATCTAACAGATCCTGCTGTCGCAGTGATTTCAAGTACTACCTTATAATTCTCGTGAAAAAAAGAATCATCAATTGGGATTAGTGTAAGGCTTGCTGCACTAGCATTATCAGGAACACTTAAAATAATCGTATTGGCATTTGCCTCCGGTAAAGTGGTAAAGTGATTTGAATAAGAAGCATTGATAGATCCCCAGGAAACTGAAATGGAACCAGGACCTTTTGTTGGCACTGAGAATGGAATTTCAATAACTATACCATTGGCCGAGCTTTCAGATAGAGATGCGACAATAGAGGTAAAATTGGCTATTGCTTGACTCTCATCATCTGTAATGGTGAGGGTAAACTCTTTTTTGTTATCCAGAATAAATCCATCCGATGGATCGGCTAATGTAAATGTGACTGTTTTGTCGCCCTGATAAATGCTATTATTAACTGTTGCAATTGAAAATTCAAAAGTGGTAGCCCCGGCAGCAATTACAACCTCAAAAGCTCCCGAGTTTCCAGAGGGATTGGTATTGTAATCTTCTGTATAAACGGCAGTACCCCCAAGTTTAACTTTAACTGTTCCACTTTGAGATGCCGCCCTTTCCATGGAAAACACCATATTTATGACATTCCCTTCAACAACGGATTGAGTCACTGCACTAAAGCTAATTTTTATCGGAGGAGAAGGGTCATCTTTTTTACATGAAGAGAAACAAAAGCAAAATATAAGAAAGAAAAGTAGATAAACTCTTCCCGAACCCAACCACAACCGCAAAGAGTTCATATTGATTGATTAATTTTAATTGCTAATGTACCCGAGTTAATTACTCGATCCCATTCTTTAGTAACCTAATTTTTTAGACAAACCGATATTGAACAACAACTAAAAACACAAATTTCCAGCATTCTCTATTAGGGTCACCCCTCAAATTTGCTCGTTTTTCGCATAAAAAGTTACAACCCAAAATCAACAAGATTTTTTAACACTTGATATAGGGAAAAACAACGAATTTGAACTAATTTAGTGGTTACCTTTGGCTTTTAAGGTGTATCAGAATTAGTAGTCTATATCCATATTTTGGGGTTTTGTCTAATGAATCTTACATGATCAACCGTTGGCTTTTACTTGGAGCTTTTGTCTGTGCTCCACTTTTATCTATTCACGCTCAAATAACTGATCACTACGATTCAGCCTTCACCTATCGTGAGGTAGTGGATGAAATCTGTGATGACCCTAACAATATGTGTCATTACAACAAGGAGGTGAGTTGGAATGATAGCCAAATCCAGGAATACACCTATAGAAGACTTTCTGGAAGCAATGTGATTGAATTTATGAACTGGCGCATGGTTTTCCCAGCCAACTATGACCCCAATAGAACGGAGGCCTACCCAGTCATTCTTATGCTTCATGGGGGGGGCGAATCAGGCCGAAAATGGGGTGGCACTACATTCCTGCCCACAGAAGACCGATTTGATAATAACGGAAAGAACCTTATTCATGGTGGCCAGGCCCACCTCAATGCTGTAAACCGAAACCCTGCACTTTCTAATGCATTTCCTGGCATCGTTATCTGGCCACAGGTAAGTTACAACGGAGCCTGGGAAAGTGGATGGGAAAACGGAAATCTCAGTGCCAACGCACGCATGACGATTCAGATTTTGGAATGGGTGATCCAAAGGTACAACATCGACCCAGACAGGATTTCTATGCATGGGCTTTCCAACGGTGCAAAGGGATCCTGGGATCTTGCTTCCAAAAGACCCGACTTATTTGCAGCTGTTCTCCCTATGTCTGGCGTAGGTTCTAACCTTGAACCCATGACGGATGCTTTGGTGACCACTCCATTGTGGCTTTTTCAAGGGGGCACGGACACCAACCCCAGGCAACAAGCAGCAGAAGATTGGATAGCTAAACTATTGGAAAAAGGAGCTGCTCCACGCTATACCCTTTACCCCAACCTAGGCCACGGAGTATGGAATACAGCCTATGCAGAACCAGACTTTTGGTCCTGGATGCTGGCACAAGACAAAAAGAATATTTACGTATTCGGTGGCGACCCCAATATTTGCCCTGGAGGATCTGTAAAGCTTGGTGTTTCTGACAACTTTGCTGAGTATCAATGGAGGAAAAACGGTGTGCCCATCCCTGGGGCAACCACTCGGTATCTTACTGTAACCGATCCCGACACGTATGATGTCCAGTTCAAAAGACAGTTTGGGCCAGATGTGTGGGTAACAAGTAATGCTTTAGTTGTGGGTGAGAAAGGAGCGTCTACATTCTCTCCAACACTTTCTAATACAGGGTCAACTAATCTTAGAATTGATGTTTCAGGGGTTGACAATAGAATCAACTTCACAGCCTCTCCTGGATATACCGAATATTATTGGTTTAATGGCGTCAATCAAATTGCAAGCGGTCCCTCTAACACCATGCAAATAAGCAGTGGCCAAGGATCCTCTGACGATGCCGGTATCTACACGGTTAAAGTTCTTGAAGGTACCGGATGTGTGAGCATTGCTTCTAATCCAATTACCGTAACATGGAATGATCCACAGCCAACAACACCACGTCCGACACAACCAGCAATTACCTCAATTTCCTCTACAGAACTTGACCTAACATGGCCAGATTATAATAATGAAGTCGGCTATGAACTATGGAGGGTAAGGTTTACAACCGGAGGATATAGCTATCAGGGATGGAGTTTAATAACTGTACTGCCTGCAAACGTGACATCGTATAAAGATTCGGGTCTTAGGCCAGAGGCACAATACGATTATATTTTAAGAGCACTTCTTCCAAATGGACAAGCTATAATCTCATCCAGTACTGGTGGAGCAGAATGGCCTTTTGGATCAACATTGCCAGATTTAATACCACCAACAACACCGACAAACCTCGTTGCCAGTAACATCACAGATTCTGAAGCAACACTCACTTGGGACCCCTCGACTGATAATGACCTGATCTATAAATACGATATTTACAATGGCTCCCAAATCATACACACCATTGAAGGGTCAGGTCAAGGAACAGTAGCACCCCTAACAACTTATACAGTGACTGGCCTTGCTCCTAACAGTTGGAATTATTTCACTGTCAGGGCTCAAGATTTTAAAGGTAACTACTCACCCATTTCAGAAGGAGTCGAGGTTACAACACAAGGAGCAGCCAATGGTCTTATTTTTAATTATTATACAACAAGCGGTTTATCAGGAAGCAACCCATTAGTAGAGCCAGGAGGATTTGATTTTAGTCAAACCCCAGATGAAACAGGTGTAGTTTCCAACTTCGATATTTCAGAGTCTCTTATTTTTCAAAATACAACCGACCCTAATAATTTTGTTTTCTCATTTGATGGTTATATTCAAATCGATACACCTGGTAACTATAGATTTTATACAAGCTCTGATGATGGTAGTAGACTCTATCTTGATGGGACACTACTAGTAAACAATGATGGTGCTCATGGAACACAAAACGTATCTGGTGTTCGAAATAATCTAACTGTCGGTAAGCATTCTATTAGAGTAACATTTTTTGAAAATGGTGGAGGTAATGTTCTAAACGTAAAATATAATTATTCTCCGAGTGGCACTCCTAGTAACAACTATGGTAGTGCGGACTTTATTCCAGATAATAAATTATTCCAGAGTGGTGCTACTATATTGACTTATTACCTTAAAACTGGGTCAGCAGGAGATGACCCTTCTGTGTACACAGCATGGACCACAAATCAAGATGGTTCTGCTGGTTCCACTGCTCCAAGCGATGCCTTTAGTAATGCTTTAAGTTATTTAATTTTGTCGAACAGAAGCACAGTAACTTTATCGAACAGCTGGACAGTTTCTGGTGACGGAGCAAAAGTAATTGTGGGAGATGGGGTTACTCTTCATCTTAACAACTCTTATGTAGGTAAGATGGATGCTGAGAGTAATGCTATCATTAATGTAAATCATACCACCGTTCCTCAGTTTAACCTGCTAGACCCTGCATCAACCGTTAATTTCAATATACCTAGTAGTACAACCATCCCCCTTGCCAATTATGGAAATGTAAATATGGTCAGTACTCAATTATATCAACTTCCGGCAAGTAGCACAACTATAAAAGGAGATTTAACTATTGAGAATGGGGTTTCTACTTCAGGTTTGGCTAATAACCTTTCTACACTTCGGATTGGTGGAGATCTAATTGTAAATAACACTTCGGGAAATCCCTTTCCAGCCACTACTGCCAACCAGTACTCCCTTGTCTTTACAGGAGGAAATTCACACAACGTAAGCTTTGAAAATCCAATCAATCCCAATCTATTCAGCATTCAGGTTGATTATGGAGATTCTGTAGCATTTTCCAATCTCAGTGGAAACACCTTCACGGTAGGATCTGTTCAGGGTGGCGGACTAACCCTTAAAGGAGGTGCGTCATTGAATCTTGGCAATAATAACCTTACCATTACCGGGCGTGGCACTGTCAATACCAACAATGAAACTGGTGATCTCATTATGGATGGTGGCAACTTCTCGTTAAGCACAACTGCCACGCAGAATTCCAACATTTACTTTGCAGGAAGCAATGTCAACAATTTTACAACATCTACCCCGGATAATAATAGGGTCAGTCTTTTATCCGCGCTAAATGTTAAAAACCTGGTGACCGTGAGTAATGGAGAACTGAATGCAGATATTGGTAATCTTATCCTGCGCTCAACATCTGATGATTCAAGCGGTACTGCCCGTATTGGTCCTCTTCTTGGCAGCGCCAAAATTACAGGTAGCATTACTATGGAGCGCTTCATGAGTGGTGAGGGTAGAATTTACCGTTACATCTCTTCACCAGTAAAAGGAACAACTGCAGAAGACTTACAAGCATTTTTTCCAATCACCGGTAACTTCACCGGAACGTCCACTGGCCCCGGGTTGTCAACAAATGCCTCAATGTTTGCTTATTCAGAACCTACTTCTTACTCGCAGTTCCCAGCTGTGGGAGGAACTAATTTGGATACTCTTAAAAGAGGAAAAGGTTATGTTCCTTTTATACGCGAAGCATCAGACTCTACCGTATGGAAAGTAACAGGAGAACCTTACCAAGGAGACATTCCTTTCACACTCACTGGAGGTACAGGATCTGAATCTGATGGATGGAATTTACTAGGAAACCCCTACCCCGCTCCAATCAAATGGACTGGAAATTCAACAGGGGGATGGACAATGTCTGGAATTAGCAGCACAGTTTATATTCTTGAAAATTCGAATGCTATAGGGGGTGGTTCGCAGTGGAGATCATCAGATGGTTCAATCGGAACATTATTTGATGGCGTAATTGCACCAGGGCAGGCCTTCTGGGTAAGAGCTATAAATGGATCTCCTTCAATTACTATACATGAAAGTGCAAAACAAATAACAGATGGTGCTTTCTACAGAACCTCTGGCCCCGACAATACGCTGGAAATCGCCATGACCTCGCCAAATGATGAAGATGTTACTTTCATTCGATTGGCAGAAGGAGCAACAGCGGCATTTGACACAAGCATTGATGGGGTAAAAAGAGATAATGGCCACTTTAATCTGTCTTCTCTCACATCAGACGGAAAACCAATGGTGATCAACCTGACCACTCCTGAGTATTGTTCGCAAGAATTTAAACTGCGTACAGCCAATGCTCCAGAAGGATCTTATAGCCTTACTGTTAATGGTGCAGATAGATTTATCAATGGTGATGTCATCACCCTCATAGATAATTTAACGGAAACAGAAACCATTATCAGCAGCTCAGAAACAATTAATTTTAGCATTACTTCAGAACCTGAATCCAAAATAGATGGCCGATTCGTTCTTCGTATTGAACGCCCTGAAGTGAATTTACAAGCTGTAGTGAAATCGGAAACGCTCTGTGATGAAACCACGGCCATGGTAAAAATTATTGATGCCCAGGTGGGTGTATATTATCAGGCATTCCACAATGATACAGCTATTTCAGATGAGGTTTTAAGCCTTGGAGGCACACTTGAAATTCCCGTTAGTAGTCCAAAATTGAATGAGCAGGGATCAATTACCGCTACCGTAATAGCAGGATTTAAAGGGTGTAATTCAGTTCAATTGAACAATTCCATACTCATATCAAAAACGGCATTTATACCTAAGGTTCTTGTTCAGCCAGACCAATTGACTGCCAGCATTGATGCTGATGAATATCAGTGGTACTATCAGGGTGAAAAGATGACTGGTGAAAACGACAAGAGTTTAATTTCACCTCAGGTTGGTGAATACTTCGTTGAAGCAACCATTGATAACTGTACATTAAAGTCGGAAGGCGCACAATACAGAATCACTGGATTTGAAGAATCAACCCTACAGTATTCATTATCTCCCAATCCTACTAAAGGTAAAGTCGTTGTTGCCCATGAGAGCATAACCAAGTCCTCAGCTATACGAGTAATTTCCACTATAGGTAAAGTTCAATCTGTGGAGATAACTGCTATCGATAACACACACACCGAAGTAGATTTGACTCAGCTTTCACCAGGTTTGTATGTAGTGTTGCTCAATGGTCGTCACTACAGAGTAATCAAAGAATAGTTGTTCCAGCTGATAGCGTTAAAAGCAATGCACTATTAGAAAACAGGTCAAAATGAAATTGATCAAAAGGCTAGCTCTTCTCTCTGCGCTTTTGGTAGTGCTTTTAGCAGTCGTTTTTTTTGTTGCTTCTGCTGGACAGGAGTCAAAAATTATGGGTGCAGAAACACGCAAAGAGGCTCCTGGAGACTTCATCTCTCTTACGCATGGTGAAACCCACTATATCCAATCAGGGCCGCAGAATGGCCCTAAATTGCTCTTTATACATGGTGGTGGTATTACGGGCAGCAAAGTGTGGGAAGTTAACTTCGAATACTTTGTAAATCAAGGTTACAATGTCCTCACTTACGACTTATATGGAAGAGGGTATAGCGATCGCCTCACTTCAGAATATACACCAGAATTATTACAAGAACAGCTAGAAGGCTTAACTACCTCGCTCGATTTTAAAGACTCCTTAACTATTGTGAGTATGTCAATGGGAAGTTTGGTAGCCTTAGACTACGCCATTGCTCATCCCGGCCAGGTTCAAAAAATGGTAATGCTTGATCCGGCCATCACAGGTGAATACCGTTCCAACCCCCTACTCCAGCTGCCAGTAGTGTCTAACCTCCTGATGACATTTTATTGGTACCCAAGGGCCCTTGAGAATCAACGAAAGGAGTTTGTAAACCAATCTCTCTTTGACACCTACTCCATAGACCTAAAATACTTTATGGAATTTGAAGGATATAAACACGTCAACTATTCTACCTGGATGCATACCCTCAATCAGAATAAGCTACCGCTAATCAGTCAACTACCCAAAGATCAACTGTTACTCGTTTACGGTGCTAATGACCCCTATTTTCCAGCAGCCAATGTGGAAAAATTCAAAGCATTGTATCCTTCTCTCAAGGTTAAAGAAGTCGCTGATGCCGGACATATGCCCCACATGGAAAAACCGCTAGAGGTGAATAATCTTATACTCGATTTCCTTCAAACTAATCCTGAGTAACTAACTGTTTTCGGTACCAATCTTCAATCAGGTAAAGAAAGGCAGGAATAAAAATCAATGCTTGCGGAACCAGGAAGAGTCGTGTCTCCACAGCCGTGCTATATGATAAATGAATACCAAACCACACAGGACATACTATCCAAAACCATTGCTGTAAGAGCAAAGGTAATCGCCTTAGAAATAAAAGCACTATAATTGGAAGAAAGCCAAGTGTCCCAATTAATTCAGGGTACATTCTTTTAAATCTAATATTAAATAACAGATAGTCAGCAAACCCTTTCATCCCGTGAATTCCTTCGGAAGGTTGGTATCCATAATATAACCGCACTCCTATGAAGGCCACAAAAAAAGCAACGACCGATGCGATACCTACTGTTAAAACTTTACCAGAGACGGTTCTTTTTTTCCATTGAATAAACGGCACTACCAACATTGCAGGTATCAGTAAGGACGTTTCCCTATTAAGGGCTGCTACAAACATGAGCGGAATGATCCACGTATATTTTTCCCGTATGATCAACCAGGCTCCTAACAAATAAAAGAGGATGCCAAAATAGGTGTTAAACGAAAGGTCAGATTGAAACACACTATGTGCCATGGAATAAGAAAGTATACATACTCCTGTAAGGATCAGTAATGGGTTCTTAATTTCTAAACTTTTATAATACAAGTAAGCGATGTAAAAGATTAAGATGTTTTGCAAAAACCTGAAAAACAAAAAGGAATATATCTGATCTACTTTAGGAACTACAAAATGAATAGCTTGATAGAAGCCTTCTACCAGATAGGTGCTAAACACACGATATTGCCAAGGATTGAAAAACTCTGAATCCCCAGCCAACATTCTCTCATGACGCACCAATTGGGTTTCTAAATCAACAGCATTGGAATCAGTGGCCTGCTTATAAACAATATACACACTAAGTATACTAAACAGCAAAAGCATCAGCCATCTACTATCTACTGTATAAGGGATTCTCATTCGTAATATTTATCTTTCGGTAGAACAAAATAAAGGTAATGAATTACGATTTGATTGTTGTTGGAACCAGTTTCGCTTCATCATTTTTTCTAAAAAAATATCTTGAAAAGTCATCTGAAGGGGCCAAGGTATTGGTTCTTGAACGTGGGGCGTTAGAACCACAACAAACAAGAATCGAAAAAGCGAGAAGCACCCCGTACGGGCAAGTTAATTATGTGACCAACACTTCTACCGGGCCAACCTACATCAACACTAACCCTGATAAACCATGGATTTTTGATCCAAGTTTTGGCGGAAGTTCCAATTGTTGGACTGGGTGTACTCCCAGGTTTATGCCCGTGGATTTCAAATTGAAAACCAGCTGTGGTGTAGGAATGGATTGGCCTATTTCCTATGACGAACTAGAGCCCTATTATTGTGAAACCGAGAACATCATGTCCATTTCAGGTCCTGAACAGACTCCCTATCCCATGTCAAGGCCTTACCCCCTACCTGCTCACCAGCTCAATGCTGTAGATAGGATTCTGCATGATCAGTACAAAGAACAATACATAAGCCAACCCACTGCCAGGGCAAGTCAAAAGGGAAAGAGAATGGCCTGCTGTGGATCATCAATTTGTCATTTGTGTCCAGTTGGTGCAAAGTTCACTATTGAAAATGGATTGATGTCAATTTATAGTGATCCTCGTGTAACCCTACATTACAATGCACAGGTTATCTCATTGGACATTCAAGGGGGATCGGCAAAGGGTGTGGTTGCGATATCCAATGGAGCAAGCAAAATTTTTAAAGGGGATGCAATTGCTTTGGGATCTAATGCGATTTTTAATGCACACATTCTACTGAACAGCGGTGATAGTAATCAACATACCGGTCATAATCTATCAGAACAAGTAGGTTACTATGGATACGCTCATTTGAATGGTCTTGATAATGTTGGAGGCAGTACAATCATAACCGCGAATGGCTTTATGCTATACGATCACGATAAACGCAATGAGGCTGCCGGATGCCTTATTGAAAGTCACAATGATCTTTTTGTGCGTGCAGAACCTGGTAAATGGAGAAAGATTGCCAAGTTCAAATTTGTATTCGAAGACATTCCTCAGTATCATAATAGTATAGTTCGGAAAGCCAATGAACAACTACCTGTTATAGAGTACAAAGGCCACTCCGACTATGTTAAGAAAGGCTATAATTATATGAAAACTAAAATATCCTCTTTGCTCTCAAAATTACCCATTGAAGATATATTCATTGATGAAAACGCACAGGCCTCAGAGTCCCACATTCTGGGTACAACAAGAATGAGTAAGGATGCTGAAACAGGTGTAATTGACAAACACCTCATTCACCATAATTATCGAAATGTATTTGTTTTGGGAGGAAGTACATTTCCTACCATCTCTCCGGCCAATCCTACTCTCACTTTATCAGCATTATCGCTGTGGGCAGCTGATTCAAATTTTTAATATGAAACGTAGAACTTTTATCAAAACCGGAATCGTTCTGGCAAGCCTTGGATTACTTAGCTTGCTTACTATCCCTTCGTTCAAAAAAACGGTTACAAAGATGCTTCAGAAAGATACTGCTCAATTAAAACTAAATAAGAGTAGCATCGAGAAATTCATGAAGGATGCTAACAAGGAACAGTTTTGGGTGAAATTCAGTCGAGGAAAAAAAATACTTATTGTAGCTTTTACATATGTGGGCATCTTCAAAAGCATGCTACCATTCTACAACAAATACATTCAATATAGGGGCCAGATTACAGGACATTTCTTATTATCAACTGATTTTTTCATGCAAAAAATGGATCCAAATCAACAGGTTCAATACACCCAATTCTACAACCCATACAGGCAAGCCTGCTACAATCCTTTCTCTACCCATTATTACCCCGAAAAGGTTTAAAGTGAGTCTCATTGGCTAATGAAAACATAGCTTGATCTCCCGCAGAATCTCCGTAAGCAATAATTTTACTGTATTTAGATAAATCAATTTCTTGCAGGATACGTGCTGCTTTCTCCTCATTGTTACAGTTCTTTCCCTTAAGCTTACCAGTAAGCTTCCCATCCTGTACTTCAAGCCTAGTAGATATTACTTCTATATTATAACGTTGTGCCCACGGAATAATCCAATTTTCAGGAGACGCTGAAACAATTACCATCCTGACATCATTAGTAGAATAGTTTTGTATCGCGCTTAGTGCTTCTAGCCTGATATGCTCATTCAAAAAAACAAGAGCAAACTCAGTACATCGTTCATTAAAGTCATTCAAATCAAGACCTCGAAAATAATAGGTCAAAAAAGCTTCCTTAGCTCTTTGCGCTGATACAAGGCGTAAACGGTTCCCAATCAGGATTGGAGATAATACAAATAATCCGAATAAAAAATGAAGGCGGCCAGAAATAAATTCAGCAAAAGCAAATAATGTATCTCTTGAAGTAATAGTGCCATCAAAATCAAATAGAACTAATATCTGAGATGACTTCATTACAACTTAAGCCTTTTAAAAATAAATTCTGGAATCCACTTTATTACTAACATTATCAATCGCCAAATCGGCAAAACATAAATGGTATTCCTTCGGTTCTTGCATCCTAAGTACACAGCCTTAGCCACTTGTTCAGGTTGAGCTGTAAGTGGTTTTGGTAAATTCAACCCAGCTGTCATCTTAGTATTAATGAATCCTGGTTTTACAGTAAGAACATGGACTCCTGAAGAAAGTAGACTATTCCGCAAGCCTGACAAATAGGCTGTAAACCCTGCTTTTGCACTCCCATAGAAATAATTACTTTGACGGCCACGGTCACCTGCTACTGAACTAATTCCGGCTATTACACCCTTTTTCTTTACTCTGTAAACCTCTGCTACTACATTCAGTATCGATACTGCTCCGGAATAATTAGAAATTAATATACGGTTACATTCATCCCAATTGCGGCTTGCCTTCTCCTGATCACCTAAGTATCCAAAAACACATATCGTGATATCAGGCACAATACCCATATTTGTAAACCACTCTTTGTGCTGGCTAAATTCATTAGCATCAAACGATAATAACTTCACTTCATTCCTATCTGGCCACTTCGACAAGTAAGCTTCTACCAAAGAGGTATTGCGTGCTGCAAGAACAAGACCATATCCTTTTGAATAATAATATTCAGCCAGAGACTTTCCCACATCAGAGGATGCTCCTAAAATTAACACTGTACTTTTAGCCATAATCGAAATTAGATCATTTCAAGTCTTTGAGACAACAAAGATGTGAATTTATGTTCGGGGTCAAAAAGAAGAACATTCTCTCTGAAAATATTAGCATTGGGGTAACCCTTCTTATAGATTTCAGGTGCCATTCGTGCATCCTTTACAAGATATATTCTACCTCCCAAATCGATAACCATTTTATCTAGTCGATTCAAAAATGGGAATATCTTGTCTGTCACTGGAAAATCAAGCGCCAATGTAAAACCCTGCATTGGAAAAGAAAGTGTACTTTCTCCTTCACCTAATGCTTTTAACACAGCAAGGAAAGAAGCAAGACCTGATTTACTAATCTCATTAAGAATTAAACGCAACCCCTTTTCGGCACCTTCAAATGGAATTACAAATTGGTATTGCAAAAAACCCCTTTTCCCATAAAGCCTATTCCAGTTCCTGACAAAATCAAGTGGATAAAAATAGGGGTCATAATGAACAGTTGATTGCTTCGCAAACAATTTGTACTTATTAAACACCAGATAATTGAATACGCGAACGGAGTTTGAGTTTAATAAGAAAGATGGGAAAAAAAACGGCACATTAAACTTGGGCTGCCGGTGGGTAACTAGTTTGTCCTTTCGGTCTACCTCTTTAGTGGTAGCATGCTCTCCCAGCATAATTACACCTCGTCCTAATCTTTTACCTCTGGCCAAACAATCTATCCAGGATACAGAATAGGTTGAAGCCCCAAAATCCTGAAGTTTATCAAGCATTTCTTCAAGGCTATTGACAACAATATTCTTTTGCTGTATAAAGGATGATTCAATTGCTTTTAAGCGAAACTGAACAGTAAGAATTATTGCACTCAGTCCTAGTCCACCGCATATGGTCTTAAAAAGAAGGAGATTATTATCACGATCACAAACTTGAGTTTCGCCATTCGCCAACATTACTGTCAGCTTAGTCACATACTTACAAAATGACCCCTCACTATGATGATTTTTCCCATGAACATCTCCGGCAACGGCTCCCCCTACAGTTACAAACTTAGTCCCGGGTGTTACTGGAAGAAACCAGCCTTTTGGAACAATAACTTTTAGGATATCATCAAATGTTGCTCCACACTCAGCAGTAATCACTCCATTTTGGGTATCAAAATATAGGATCTTATTAAATTTTTGAGATGATAAAATCTGCTTCGATAAAGAGGCATCACCATAAGAAAGGCCTGCCCCTCTCAAAATCATTGAAGCATGTTCGCTCAAATACTCTTCTACATCAATTGGCTTGTAAAACTCTGAAACAATCGACTCAGACTGAGGGAAATTGCCCCAATTAGCCACTCGCTTCATTTCTTTAGGCTTAGACATAAATTATTATGTAAAAGCTGATGAGCCATAGGACGATATTGGTCTGTATAAAAATATCCGTTAGGAATATGCGCATGGGTGACCCACTTTGATTTTCAACCAATGCGATTTGCAGGAAGCGTATAAGCCCAGCGAAAACAAAAAGTGCTGTGACATACAGATAAGGAGCATGCAACCTATTTTCAACATCTACAGAAATAGTATACATGATGTAGGAAACAATAATAACACTGGCTAAAACAGCTAAAGTAATATTGATAAACTCAATAGTATAGCCTCTTGAAGACGTTCTAAGGGGTGCTTTACCAGATTGGAAGAGAATGAGATCATCTCTCCTTTTGGCAATGGCCAAGAAGAAGGAAAGAAGGAATACCATAATTACCAACCATTGAGAGATGGATACATCCGCTAACCATCCTCCAGACAGGGTTCTTATCAGAAACCCAGAGGAAACAATAAATGTATCCAGTAGTGATATATTCTTCAATCCTATGGAATAGAGGATGTTGATAATTAAATAAACAACCAAACACAGCCCAAAATACACATCCAGGTAAAAACCCCATGGGAGACCGGCAACCAGTAGGAGAACAACAAGACCAAAAGCAGCTCCTGTACTTACTTTTCCTGATGCAAGCGGTCGATTTCTCTTTATCGGGTGTAATTTATCCTTTTCACGATCTCTGTAATCATTGATAATATACACCACACTGGAAATCAAGGAAAAGCAAATCACCCCCTGAGAAACATGCAACAACGTGTGCCATTCGGTCAAAATTCCAGCGAAAAATGCTGGGATAAATACAAACAGATTTTTCGGCCAATGGTGCGCCCTTAATAAGAAGAAAAATCTCATTACAATTGGTCAGATTAAAGCAAAAACTAATTCTTTCGCTTAAATTTGGGTGTTTAGAATCATGAATAAAAGCCCTTTCGAAATTTTTATTGAAAGCCCTCGCAAACTGGTCATTCTTGACCTACTCATTGTTCTCCCCTTCCTTATCCTACCGCTTCTCCTTCAATTTCCTTATCGGGTAAATATTTTCCTCACGTGGGAAGGTGCCTACAGATTGTACCTGGGCCAGGTACCCTTCCAGGATTTTGGTCTTCCTATGGGTTTCGGCTTTTGGCTAATCCCAGCGCTCTTTTTCAAACTATTTGGCCCTAGCTTCATGTCCCTAATAAAAGCGCAAGTACTTATTAATTTATTAAGTGTAGTTGCAATAAGGGGCATTCTTTACAAACTTAAAATTAAACCCATCGCCATCACGCTCACAATTTTGGTTTTCTGTCTCACCTATACGATTTATAATTTCTGGCCTTGGTACAACCATTCTGTAGTCGTTTTCGAATTAATTGCCATTTATTTCCTTTTGTCCTACCTGGTTGATGAAGGTCGAATACCGTCACGTTTGGTAAGTCTTACATTAGCAGGTTTCTTTACCTTTGTCGCCTTTTTTACCAAACAGGATGTTGGAGGGATCTGTTTTTTTATTTGTGTTTTTCTACTATGCTACTACAGCATAAAAGAAAAGAAAATACAACCCCTTCTGATATACATTGTTGCTTTCTCCATATCTGCCGCCCTATTCATCGTTCCGTTTCTCAAATACGATTTTCTTTATTGGTTCAATTACGGACAGGAACCGCACAGTTCAAGGATCAGTATCAAGTCATTACTAGATATTCTCTTAGCGCAATCAACACTCGAAAAGGTTTACCTGTTGATTATCTTGTTTGCGATTACTATTAGAATCAAATCATGGAAATCATTTATTGATAATAATTTAGTGTTCTTTACGATCACAATCGTTTTAGCTTTCACTTTACAATCAATAGTAACCAGAGTAACAAGCCCACTTCCAACCGATCACATGAGTTATTTTCACACGTTTGGGTTTGTCGGCATTTCACTTTTTTTTCCTTGGGAAAAGTGGTCAACCAAACTTATCTATGTCCTGTGTTTATCAACATTATTAGTTGGCCTTTATTCTTCAGGCGTTTGGCAGTACGTATCACGATTGATGCCCATTAAGCATGATCTTGAAAACTTAACACAAACACCTTACCATCCATGGACATCTAATTCCTGGCCCACGATGAAAAATGTATTGTTACCTGCAGCAACCAATTCAGGTATAGATAGGTTGATGGAATTGCCAATTTTGAAGAATAAGGATCTTAAGGTTCTTAACATGACAGAGCTTACTTCACTCGCAAGAGAAATTGGATATACACCACTTACTCAACAACCACTCTGGTACCATTTGAACATTGGAATTTTTGAGCGTGAGGTAGAGGAAATTAACCAAAAAGTAGCTGAAGGTTATTACGACATGGTGCTCTTCCAGAGCATTCCAAGTCTTAATAACTTTTATCCATACAAAGTACTCGATAAGTTGAAGGAAAAATACTTCCTTTATGACACGTTTCTTGCGCCTCGTAAACTTGAAGATTCAAACATTCAAGTTTTCATTCGCCCTAATCTGGCAAAACAATTTGAACTGAAACAGGTGAATGATTCGACCATTCGTCCAACCCATGAATAATTTGAAAATGACTTGCTTTGAGTTGAGGGTCAATGAAAACGTGGTCTATTCGAAATGGCAGCCCCAAGAAAACATAAGTATAATCAAATCCAGCTCCAGATGACAAAAAAGTATCTTGAAGAAGGCTGGTAATACTTCTGTAAGAGTGGCTGTAAGGAGCCTCATTAAAATCCCCCATTAGCAACACGGGATACGGAGAGTTCCTAACAAATTGATTGATCAACTTGGTATGCCAACTTCTCGCCATTACTCCTGTTCTCATTGCTCTCAAATTCTGGCCTAATGTTCCATTATTAAAATCATAGGACATTAAATGAACATTGGCTATTCTAATTGTATCGGCAAAAGCTACAATATCAACCCACATAAGCCGATTGTATGAGTTCTCTGCAAACTCAATCGCACCCTCAGCTATTATCGGAAATTTGGAAAAAATAAATAGCCCTAAGTGATCACCATCTTTTGTAATTTTCAACGATGATGCCTTTTCATATTCCTTCATTATGTAAGGCTCATTTCCAAGCTCAACCATTTCCTGAAGGCAGAGAATATCCAATTGACGTGCCTTTGCCCAGTTCTCAAAAGATTGTTTATTGATTTCAAAATCATTAGAGTTGGTTCTTGAAAAATGCTTAAAAGAATCAACATTAAATGACAATACGCTCAGTGTAGAGCTCATCTGATTGGAATCACCACGAAGAGAAACTAATTTGGAATAAACTGGGAATGATGCAATCAGTATTAATCCAGGGACGACCAACCATTTGGACCGCATTACCAAAAAGTAAAGAACTCCTCCGAAGTTAAGGAGCACGAATAAGGGAATAGTCAAACTCACAATTCCTGCCCAGTAACATTCATCCGGTGGAAAATTAACTGAAAGTAATACTGGAATAGAAATGAAAATAGCAGCTAATAATCCAATTCGAAAAACTCGGGAATCCAACTATTCATATTGTTTTGGTAACACGCAATATAAAAATTCATTGATGGTGATAAAAATGTATTCCCGTATTACTTAAAATGACCATCCTGAGGCCCTAGAAACACTATAAAGTAGTATACTTGTGCCTTAATTTTGAGCTGTACAACACAAAAGAAAACATGGCCCACAATCTTAAATTTGAATACGGGAAAACTCAAATTCTCACCAGTCCCAGAATGCGTAGAAGGCCAGTGCTGGCCAAATTGATCTATTCTGTTTTTGGATATACAAGCATTGGAAACTGGGCACGAGCGAAGATCTTTGTTGACAGGTTAAAATATGTCCCAGTGTCTACTTTTAACAAAATACTTGACCTTGGTGCTGGCTTAGGTGAGTTTACATTTATGATGGCTGAAACCCTTCCCAAAGCGAATATTACTGCCTTGGAAATACTCCCAGAACGCGTTGCTTACTTAAAGGAGGTGCTTGAGAAGAAAAACTATCAAAATGTAAAGGTCTTTGAACATAAAATTGAGGAGTTGAACGAAGACAATTCATTCGATTTCATCTTTAGTGTCGATGTCTTCGAACACATTTTAAAAGAAGAAATGCCATTTGATGAGTCGTACAAGAAACTAAAAAAGGGTGGTTTTCTCATGGTCAAAATGCCAAATGTTACTCAAACCACTATTTGTCCTGACTCATGGTTTAAGGAACACAATGACTGGTTGGAAGACGAGCACATCGGACAAGTATACAATTTGGATGATTTAATAGGAAGATTTAAGAAGTCTGGATTTTCAATTATTCATGCCTCTTATTCAGATGGGTGGATATCCAGGCTTGGCTGGGAAATTAGCTACTTCAGTGCTAAAGGTGGAGCCATCCTGCAAATTTTATTTCTTCCTTTATGCAAGTTCATTTATTGGATTGAACGACTCACCTACCGATCAAAAACAAAAGGTAATTCCATTCAGGTAATTGGACAAAAGTAGGCTACCCCACTTTAGCAAGCACATAGGCCCTTAACTGCTTTGGCCAGTCCTTGTGCATGCATGGCTTTTCTATCAATAAATAGAAAACAATACTAAAGGTTAAAAGAACAGGAATCAGCAACAGAAGCTGTATTATAAAATTAATTGAGAATATCTCTGATACTTGTATTTCTTTAGAGTATTTGATAAAAAACTCTATTATAGGGAGGTGAATCAAGTAGATGGTATAGCACATTCCCCCAATCGCTGTAATCCACGGAAGCGTAAAAAACTTATTGACCCAAGTTGATCTAAACACTGAATAAACAAGGATAAATAAGGAAAAAGAAAAGAATATACGATTGATCAAATAATGATCCCAAGACCATAATACCATAGCTCCTCCAAAAGCAAGGATCGCTAAATAATTAAAATAAGATTTCTTAGAAATACCATTCTCCCACTCATTCAAATAGATATCGACAAGTAGGAACCCGATAATAAAGTAGTGAATATGAGCAAGGATTGTTAAAACTGTATATCCGTGGGCTAAATCAAAATAATCCTGCAATAACAACAAAATCAATATAAGACCAATCAATCCAAACCGCCTTACTCCTTTGTGTTTAATGGTAAAAAGTGCAAGCGCCAAGAAAGGTGCAATTATATAAAATTGAACTTCAATTTCAAGCGTCCACACTGGTGGGTTTATCACACTCCATGAGTGGTAATATATACTGTGCATGTAAAAAACACTTGCTACCAAGTGAGGATAAATCTCACTCAAAGAATAATATCCCATCACGATTAAGACTATAGAAATCAAAATCATCACTATAATATACGGCGGCTCCAACCTTGTTAGGCGCCTTATATAGTATGACTTCAAAGAAATCTTCCTACCTCCTTTAAGTCGATAAGCTGCAAATGGCTTAGCCAGAATAAATCCACTGATGATAAAAAAAACATATACACCAATGAAACCTCTATTGGTAATGAAAGTTGCAATATCAAATTCATTACCCTGCTGAAATACGATGCCCGTATTTCTTTCAAGTCGTTCACTCAGGTGCTGAATAACAACGGGGAAAATAGCCAAAAATCGCAAACCATCAATCTCTCTTATAACTCTTCCGCCAGAAGTTACCCTGAAAAGCTTACTAGGAAGGGATGAAAAAAATTCTCTAAGCACTACTCTACCAATCAAACCTAATCTATTCTCATCTCGGCATCCAATTTTCGGATGTACTCCTGATACCCTTCTATTTCTGTTAAAGAAACACCAATATATGCCTCCAGTGCAATTCTTGCTGTATTAAAAGTGGATTCTGCTTCTACTACTTTTTCGGCTTGACCATAGTATCCTTGAATAGCCTGCCTATATTTTTCAATATCAATTTCACCAGTAGAAAATTTCTTCTCAGCATCCTTATACATAACTAGAAAATCTTCCTTGATCTGCTCACGAAGCCGTAAATTTTTATAATACTGCTTTAACTTTTCACAATTCATCAAAACATTCTCCCTGACTAATAACTTCCTCTCATTCACAAGATTCTCAGCATTGCTTACTTTCTCAGTTGCTACTTTTGTATTAAGTGGTGTAGTGATAAATGTGCCAAGACTAAACCTAACACCAAAATTATAGCGCGGAAAAAATACATTTGATGATCCATCAGGAGCTGGATTCAACGTGTATTCATTCAAGTTTCCATTGGCATAAATATCATCTAACCATTTCCATTGCGCTAGTTTTTTTTCTTTGGTAGATATGGAAACATTTTGAATGACAATTTTATTTGAAGGGTGGTTCTTCCAAGCCAATCGTATTAATTGTTCTTCAAACGAAGCTGCCTCGACATTATCAGGAAGAATGATTCTATTGTAATCTATATTTTGTGACATCACTACCGAAGGCATTAAAAAAATACCGGACCCTATTAAAATTAACAATCTCATATCACCTTTGTTTTATTAGTCTTTTCATCTAATTTTTTCAACTGAATAATCAACGCCATCATAATATAGAAAATTAGGATAGTAGGGGCTTGAATTAAAGCTTCCTGTGGATAGTTGGCAATAACAATACTAAAAACAACCCCCAAAATAGCAGCTAAATAGGTCTTTAACAATGGGTCCTGCATTCGATAGTAGTTCCGTATACCTACAGCTAAAATAATAACAAAAAACAAGCAATAGATAACAAGTCCAAACCACCCTAACTCAACAGCAACCCTTACATATCCACTATCAGGAGCAAAGTCAGCCAGTGGCGAGTTGGGTGTAAACCGAGCACTCCATATACCAATACTTCCTAATCCGGCACCAAATGGATGAGATTGGATGAATGGCTTTATAAATGCCTGGCTTTTCTCCCTTACGTTAAAAGATGGATCCTCACTTGGGTTAAAAGCTGATCGTATCCTTTCCAAGTTCGAAGTTGACAAAAAAGGGCCAACACTCCTTATATCGGAAAAAATAATAGATGCGCCAATCGCACCGATTACACCACAGATAATCAGTGTTCTCTTCTGAAGCGTTACCAAAGCAAAGAATAACAATCCCGCTGGAACCATGGCGTAAGCTGTCCTTGTACCTGCATACACCATTGCCAAAAGCATAATTATAGCACTGACACCCAAGAAAATCTTATACCACAGCTTAAAAGGCCCTGGAAGTAATGCAATGCAAAATAAACCCGTATAAGCCATCAATATACCAAAGACTGTTGGGTCTGTAAAAAATGAAAAAATTCGGTAGCGCCCCCAATTGAATATCAAATTAAAACGAAACTCATCCCTGGCTACCCAAGCCTTCTCCGCTTGTGTAAGACCTGCAAATTCTTGAACTAATCCATAAAAGGCTCCGATGAGTGTTAATACCAACCAAAAATTAATAATCGTTTTTACAAACTTCACACTATCAGTTGCGTGTAGTACGATAAAGTAATACATCATAAGCAATGCAATTCCTCGGATCACATATATCCAAACTTGTCGCGAAGCCATTGGGTTAAAAAACTGAAGGAAATTGTAAATTATCCAAACCCATACGATGAAACTGATTGCATTGGTAGCTACTGAATAGTCGTTTCTTTTCCATTTTTCAACCAGCAAGCCTACCAGCATTGCTGAAAGAATAACATCCATTGCTACTCCTAATGGGATACCATTTAAGAAGCGTGCAAATCCAAGAAAGTAAGAAAAAACCAGCAAAAAGAGAATACCAAACTTCAGATTGACCATAGCATAAATCACCATGGGAGCTCCAATCACAACAGCCAAAAAAGCAAAACCAAAAACAAGTCCAAAATTAGACACTCCAAAAGCCAGTCCCACCGAGACCAGCAACAGAATGATATAAATAAGTGGAGACTTAAATATTCTTTTTACATGTTGCTGAAAACGACTTGTTCCGCTCTCATAAACAGATGTATGTTTATCGTTTGCTAAATCAAGCATAGAATCATTTCTATATTAGAAAACCACAACGATCATAAAAAATGCAACGAGGGTAGCTATTACCAAAAGTATTAGTACCCATTCCATAAAAGGCTGTTGGGATCTTCCATCCTTTTTAAATTGATCCTTCACCGTTGATTACATTCTTTTATAAGTTAACAATTCTCCAAAAATCTTTCACCCTGGATTCCCATGAATTAGCTCTGGCCATTTCAGTTCTAGCCAGTTTTTTCGCAGGTGAATCAGAAGCAATTTGTTTTAGTACGGCATTATCAAATAACCTAGTGTCACTGACTACCTCGACAATTGTGGCAAATTCATTCAAATCAGTTGAAAAATTTGTGGTAACAACAGGGACGCCAGCTGCAAGATATTCATTCAATTTAAGGGGATAAATACTCTCTGTGAGTTTATTGCATAAAAATGGTATTATTCCGCAGTCCATGTAGTTCAAATAGGTTGGCAACTGTTCCAATGGTTTAGCACCAACAGAAACAACATTCTTGCGACTATCTAACCCCGACTTTTCAAAGTCATTACCCGTAGGCCCTACTAGAAGTAAAGTCCATTCAGTATGCTCAGCAATACTTTTAAGTAGCTCATAATCAATTCGGTGATCAACACTACCAATATAACCCACTACCTTGCCACTAATGCTTTCAATTTCTTTAGGAGTAGTTATGTTACTACTATTTTGTAGCCCATTAAATAAGCTAAAATCAGCTGCATTCGGAAGATAATGTGTGTTAGGGTTTAATTGTGAGGCGTACTCATACAGCTTCCTGGATGTGACAATTGTCAGGTCGTATTGTTGGATCATTGCCACCTCCAATCTCTTTCCATGCTTTGCAACGTATTTGGATTCTGCAATATTATCAACACAGTGGTATATGGAACACTTTGGTTTTAAACCACGAAAGTGAAGGAAGTAAAAGGGGTTGTATGAATTAATAAAAATGAATTCGCTTAAGCCATAGTCCCTTTGAAGGGAAGCCAAGCAACCAAAAACTCTCTTGTCATTAAAATTACTAAAACGACCATAAAGTCTACCCGAGGGGAGAAAATTGATAGGCAAAGTAACGAGCGGAGTAACATTTATTAATCTATCATTACCTTCCTGAATTAATCTGTATTTATTAATTCCAAAAAGAAGTGCGCCAATTCTTTTTAAAATATTTCGCTTAAACAACCCTGCTAATAAATCTTTTAGCGTAAAAGGGTTATCTATATAGAATACTCTTGTATTCTTCGACATTTCCTTTGATAAGGATAAAGCGGTAGAAGAAAAATCACCATCCCACCTTGGCAACGCAAACATTACGATATCAGGTTTGCTGTCTTCCATCACTCACCAT
>JAGQYK010000043.1:0-2863 GCA_020436125.1 Cyclobacteriaceae bacterium
AACTTTGATACTTATGAAGTAGCGCGCATCACCGATGCTCCTATTGAAACAGAAGTATACATGGTGCCAAGTAATGAGAAACCTACCGGAGTGGGGGAACCACCAGTGCCACCTTTTACCCCGGCATTGTGTAATGCCTTATACCGTATTACAGGAAAAAGAATAAGGCAGTTACCAATCACTTTGTAAACTTCCTGGAATATTCAAAGACGATTTTAACCACAAATCTTCACTTGTGTTCAGTTATCGCATTTCGATTGCGATCAAGCTTCTGGTTGGCTACATTCAAGCTTTTGGAGGAATACTGGAATTCCGGATGAATAACAATAAATCAAACAAAACTATGAGATTACAAAGTGTGAGTATAACGGCAATATTTCTTACCCTATTGATGGCGTGTACACCAGCTAAGAAAGAGGAAGCTACTGAAACGACAACAGAAGAAACAGCACCTGTAGCACAACCAACGGCATCCGCTACGATGAGCAGCGCGAGTGGTAGCACAGCTAACGGAACAGCCTCTTTTACTCAAACAGGAGATATGATGGTAAGGATGTCCATTGAGATGACTGGACTCACTCCAGGTGAGCATGCATTACATCTGCATGAGAATGGTGATTGCAGCGCCCCCGATGCGACTTCAGCGGGTGGCCACTGGAACCCAAGTGGAATGTCGCACGGTAAAAGAGGAGAAGGTGAGTTTCATGCTGGAGATGTAATCAACCTGACTGCAGATGCAGACGGTAACGTTTCTTGGAGTGAAGAAATAGAAGGATGGACCATAGGTGGTAATGAAAGCACCAACATCCTTGGAAAAGGTATTATTGTTCATGCTACCTTAGACGACTTTACCACTCAGCCAACTGGAGCTGCTGGTGGAAGGGTAGCCTGTGGCGTGATCTCAGCTAGTAATATGTAAATTATCGGTTCTGACTATTTTAACCAACGTTAGTGGAAAAGAGCTTGTCGATGAGGTAAGCTCTTTTTTAATTAGCAATAATCAATGAATAAAGTAATCGGGGTAAACAAATACACACAATTTGAGGAAAAAACTACACACCTTGATATCAGGGACTTCGGTAGGACGTTTTAAAGGTGTGGCACAATTATTTCTCTGAATCACATAACAATCATATAAAATAAAGAACAATGGTATCTAATAGATTTTCACGAAGAGTAAGCATGTGGGCCCTCATTATCATGCTTATGGGAGCTGGTGTAAGTTGTAAAAGTAAGAAAGCAGCCATGGATGCAACCGATGCTGCTGCTGAAAAGGCAAAGATGGAACAGGAGGCAGCGCTTCGTCAGCAACAAGAAGAAGAGGCTAGAAAAAAGCTTGAAATGGAGGAGCAGGCTAGAAAGGAAGAAGCCAGAAGAAAAGCAGATGAGCCCTATCGCAAACTTGAAAATTATTTCAGCGCTATTTCCAGTTCAAATAACCTTGCTTCTGCCAACAGCAGTATCAAAGAAGCCTTGTCTCTATTTGCATCCAAGGATACACCGGTGTTGATAGTGATCAGCGAAGAAGGTGGGCAGAAGGATTATGACAGGCCTACTACTATAGGTGAGTATTTGAACTACCTTAAAGATCAAAAAAAGAACATGAACAAAATCAACCAACTTCAATTTGACAGCTCTGGTAAGATTACGGAAGTAGAGTTGGTGAAGAATTAATTTTAGCATTTACTGGATAACGAAAATACTATGAATACATATAAATACTTTTTAACACTGCTCACTGGTCTATTCATTTCTGGGAGCCTGGTGGCCCAAAGCGGAGATATAAGTCCGCAAAGAAAACAAGCTATCGATTCACTGGCACTTGAAAAAGTGAAGGACCTGAGTAAATACATATCTATTATAGGAAACAAAACTACTCCCTATTCAGAAGCTACTAGAGTGATGGATCGTGCTGAAGAATTATTTGCTGAGGATAGCGAAATGGGAGTTTCTTCACTGAATAAAAAGGAAATTAATTATTACAAGGTGCGTCAGTACTTTGAACGATTAATTGCATTGAATTACGACCGTGTAAAGATTCAGTGGTATGATATACACTACATCAGTGACCTGGAAAGGCAACCTGATGGACGATATGTAGGAGTCATCACCATATATCAACGATTTGAAGGTGAGTCAGATGATGGTTTAAAATATAAAGACACCACTAAAAAAGATATCACTATCTATGTGGAGCGCAAGAAAACTCAAATCGCAGGAAGAACGATTGAATTTTGGGATGTATTGTTAGGTGACATTCGTGTAACTGAAACCTCTGCATGATCATAAGATCCGTTCTTCTTTTTTCATTGATTCTTATGTCCTCTCATCTGCGTGCGCAAATCGTGGATGAGATGGAAGATGAAACAAAACTCTATGCGGAGACCAAACAGATCAATCAGTTTTTCAGGCGTTTCAATGGTGAGGAAGATGAAAAGGGAGAACGGTACTATCCCAAGGATAAACAATTTCAGAATCCGAAACTGAGGAGGAAGTATTTGGATATGCTTTTTGATCGGTCCAATGCCGGTATCAGCAATGACTTGAAGGTTCAATTTGTAAATGAGGTGTTAGAAAAGAATGACCCCAGCCTATTGAATTTTCATGGGGGCAATTGGTTTGCAGAGGTGCAATCAACTTTTACTGTCAATGGAAAGGAGAAGTTAGTCACATTATTTATGGAATTGGAGAAGCATCGTCTGGGTACCAGATGGATTATCTACAAAGCACATGCTGACATGTTTGATCCTTATTACAAAAGGGATACCGTAGCAATAGGAAAATTTCTTCACCCCATGAGTCATGAACTTGACTTTATGAATTTGCGGAAGGCCTTTCTCAATAGGGACAGTGTGGCTCAATT
>JAGQYK010000043.1:2963-25985 GCA_020436125.1 Cyclobacteriaceae bacterium
GAATTAGACAAGGTGAAGAATATGGTTGGCTTTCTGGAGTATATGCTCAATACGCTGGGCAGTGAGAAGACCTCAGCCAGAGATAAGGATGTGCTGATTACCGAAAGCTACAAAAAGATATTCCGAGACGATAAAGTGCAAATTGAAGATGACCTTGATGCTGCCCGACAAGTTATCACCAACAAGGATATTCCTGCTTATCTGAAAGATGTTGACTTCTTCTTTAAAGATGTCAAGTTTGAATTTACTATTGAAGACATCAAGATAGGGGAGCAATCCGACAATAATGCCTTTTATACTGTACAATTATTGAGAAACCTTCAAGGCACTACTATAGATGGCGAAGCGGTCAATAATACCATGAAACGCTTTATTGAAGTGAACTACAATCCCATAGCTCAGGATTTAAAGATTGTAAGTATTTACACTAATGAGTTTGATGAAAGTGCTGCTCTTACTTATTGGTGGAACCAATTGTCATACGAGTGGCAGTCCATTTTCAAAAAGGAAATAAAAGTAATTGATACCGTGCAGCTCTCTGATCTGAAACGGATTACCAGTATTCAAAATATCGATCTGAGGGGGAATATATATATTCAGGACATTGCTCCTTTGTCGCAGCTCTATGGATTAAAAACGCTTGACCTTTCAAAAACCAATGTGACTGACTTGACCCCCGTTCGCAACCTTACGGAACTTACAGATTTAAATCTATCCTATACAAAAGTGAGTGACATTTCACCACTCCGTTATGCGTGGAAACTTTCCAATCTCTCCCTCGCTAATAGTGAAGTTTCGGATGTATCTGTGATCGAAAAGATGAGTTCTCTTCAGCAATTGGATTTAAGTGGGACGAATCTGATCAATTACAATTCCTTACAATATTGTGTTAACCTTAAGGAACTGAACCTTGAGTTATCAGGGATATCCAATTTGCAATCAATTGATTCGCTTGCTCATCTGGAGCGACTCAATTTATCCCGAACAGCCATTGTCAACCTTGATTATCTGAAGGCGTTGACCAATGTAAGGGTGTTACACCTTGACAGTAACAGGGTAGCTGATATCACTGCCTTGAAGGGTCTAAATAGTTTGGAAGAACTTTATATTAACCATACCCTGGTTTCGGATTTATCCGCTCTGCAAGAATTACCTCAACTGAAGAGAATATACTGTGATCATTCTGGTATCAAACAAGCAAGCGCAGAAGCCTTTATGTCGTTAAGACCTCAGGTATTGGTCATATTTGATTCTGAAGATTTAAAAGGTTGGTGGGCCACATTGTCCCATGTTTGGCGGAGCCGGTTACAGCAATTAGGTAGTATAAGTAATAACCCCTCTAAGGAAGAATTGGCTAAGCTGATTAAATTGGATTCTATCAACCTTGATAAAGCAGAAATTGATGACCTCCAACCATTAAGTAGATTTACCAATCTAAGGTCACTTATTGCTTCTCATACTTCGGTATCTGACCTCAGACCCATTGAAGTATTAAAAGATATTACTTTTCTCGATGTAAGCTACACCATGGTTTATGATTTGTCTAGCATCACAAAATGGAAATCACTACGCACAGTGTTAGCCAACAACACACCTATCCAAGATTTGCCACTAACGTTTGAGCACCCAAGCATTGAGAAGCTCTATTTAGACAACACTGGCATTGAAGACAATACAGTTAGGGATTTTATTAATAAAAATCCAAGAAGCCTGGTGGTCTATAAAAGCACTAAGCTAAGGCAATGGTGGGGATCACTTTCCAATGATTGGAAAAGTATTTTCAATATTCAATTAGGAGTGAATGAAGGTTCTATTGAAGCATTACACAGGTTAGTAGAAGGAGAGGAGTTACACTTTCAGGACTCGCCTGTTGATGACCTCCTTGTATTGGGTCCATTTATTCGGTTGAAACGGATTCAGTTTTCATCTACTCGCATTTCAGATCTTTCCCCATTGAGTGATCACCGCTATCTAATTTCACTTCATGCAACAAAAAGTCCCATCAATAGCCTGGAAGTACTTAAGGACTTACCTCGATTGGAGGAGTTGAATATTAGCAACACACCCATTGATGATATTGATGTTCTTCAGGATATGCAGCAATTAAGAAAACTGGATTGTTCAGGGACGCCCTTAAAACGGTTAAATGCGCTTGAAGGATTATCAGGGTTAATGTATCTCGACTGTTCTAATACGCTGGTCCGTAACCTGAACCCGGTAGCTACTATCTCTTTGACAGTTTTAAAATGCTACAATACAAAGATCAGCGAGCGTAGAATTGGTGAGTTTAAATTGGGTAATCCGGAATGTGAAGTAATCTTTTATTGAATTGTCAATGTTCAACTAAGACCATAACGGCATGGGCTAGGGCTGGGTAGCTGCTCGTTTTGACGCCTGCTTGACTTCGTCCATAAATTACCTATATTTGTATTATACAAAGTTGTATAATGCAATGCTGTGAAAAAAAAGAATCCATTCAAGTACGGTGAACTGTCAACAGGTGAGAATTTCTGTAACCGCAAAGCAGAACTAAAACGGCTGCATAGCGCATTCAGAGATGGGCAAAGCATCGTTTTAATATCACCTAGAAGGTGGGGTAAATCATCATTAGTGGATCATGCACTTGGCACGTATAAAGGGAAACTGTATCAGGTGAAAATTGATTGCTTTGGCATTAGCTCATCGGAGGAGTTTTATGCCACGGTGCTCAAGTCCGTTTTATTGGCCACTACCTCCAAGCTCAAGCAGTTGACCGATACGGTCACTAAACATATTAAGTCCTTTATTCCTTATATCAAGTATACCGTTGGAGAAGGTGAGGAGCTCAGCATTTCTCTGGACTTTCCTGAATCAAAACTGGATCCGGGAACGGTATTGGATCTGGCGCAGAAAATTGCCCATCAACGAAAGATCAGGGTGGTGGTGTGTATTGATGAGTTTCAAAAAATAGCCGAATGGCAGGATGGCTCAACCGTGTTGGAGAAACTCCGTTCTCATTGGCAAAAGCACAAAGAGGTGACTTATTGTCTCTATGGGAGCAAACGCCACGTTATGAGTGGGTTATTTTCTCATTCATCACAGCCCTTTTATCGGTTCGGGGAGACCATCTTACTCAATAAAATTGAGCATGGTGAGTGGGTAAGTTTTCTCCTTACTGAGTTCAGGAAAACGGGTAAAAGCATTGCCATTGAAGTCGCACAGGAGCTGGTTAGCCTCGTGGAGTCTCATTCGTATTACGTACAATACCTGGCCCGAATTTGTTGGAACAATGCCAAGGATAAGATCACACCCGTTATCCTTAAAGACTCCTGGGCTGAATTGCTGAACGATCACCTGGCATTGTTTCAGAACATCGTTAAGGGGCTGACATTATATCAAACCAACTACATTAAAGCCTTACTGGCTGGTGAAACCCAGCTGACTTCACAGCGGGTGCTACAAGCTTATCAGTTGGGCAGCCAGGGTAATATCAAGCGAATAGCCAATGCCTTGGAGGATCAGGAGATTTTGGATTACTCCACGGAAACGCCTTCGTTTTGCGATCCCTATTTTGCTCCGTTGTTTAAGAAGTATTTTGTTTCCAAATAGTCAGTCGGTCCTGATTGATTTAAACTCAGTTTCCTGTGATCACCTCAAATGCCGTTATGAGAACACAGAGGGCAGTAGCCCAGAATTCAATTTAACATAATATAAATTATATAACTCGTTAGGGTTTTGTGGTCTGGGCCTCTAAGGACCAGATTAACATAAAATCAGATATATCATGCGGGATGGCTGTGTGCTAGCAAAGTGATATATCGTTAACGATTTTATGTTAAAGCAAAACCCGGTAATCGGTCAACGATCTTATGTTAAAGCGAAAGCAAACCCCCCCAGTATATAATGATATTATGTTAACCATCTCCCGCAGGCTGCGCGCGGATCAGCGCGATGCGGGATCTGGGGGTTTACGGTTCTGTTTGCAGTTCGGGATTGTTCACGCACATGCCCAAGCATAAGTAATTGCTGGTCGCACAAATGCCAAACGCAAACCAAAGCCAGCATTACACATGCTTGATCCATCGCTCAAAGATCTATTTGATAAAGGTTCTGATTCTTAACTTATTAGTGTCCAAGGAATTATTCGTTTTACGCTCAAGCCGCTCTGGGCTTTTACTTTTTCCATTGACCTGCCTTTGCCGAAGCGGCTACGCGCAGGCAGGTGAAAAAGTAAACAAAAAATCTAGGCAAAATAATGCTTCTCCACGCATGCCATCGCACCCCCGCTATTTTGCCAGGCCAGCGCACTTGTTGCTACGAACATAGATCTGTCAAGGCATTCTCAATCTCTAAATACTTGAATTTAAAACCTGCATCGAGTAATCGCTTAGGGACAACTCTCCGACTCTTCAATACTAGCTCAGTTTCTGTTCCTATTAGAATAGCACCAAATTCTAAAAGCCAACTTGGCATTGGTATTCCCAATGGAACATTAACAGCTTTTCGGAGAGCTTGCATGATATGTTCATTAGTTACTGGATTTGGACTAGAAACATTGATCTCTCCATTCAATTCTTCATGTTTAATTATGAAGTCAATAATGTTGACAAAATCTTGTTCATGGATCCAGCTGAAATATTGATTGCCTGGGCCTTGCTTTCCGCCAACTCCAAGTCTAGCCAGATTCTTTAATGGTTTCAATGCTCCTCTATTCTTACCTAGTACAATTGCAGTTCTAATCGCAACCTTCCTGGTTGAACCCGTTTCAATTGAGTTAAAAGTTTTCTCCCATTGTTGACAAACATCGACTGAAAAGCCCGTTCCAATCTCACCGTTCACTTCATCCATTGGTCTGTCTAATGCGTGCCGATAGATGGTAGCCGATGATGAATTGATCCAAAGCTTTGGCGGATTTTCACATTGCTGAATAGCTTTCCCAAGTACTTCTGTGGATTCTAATCTCGTTGAATAAATTAACTTTTTATTGGCTTCAGTATATCGGCAATCAACTGACTTCCCATTTAAATTGATAAGCACTTCAGCTTCTTCAAATTGCTCTGCCCAAGCGCCAAGTGTTTTACCATCCCAATTCACATATTGAACATTCTCTCTCGTATTCGATTTGCCTCGGGTTAGCACCACTATTTGGGCATCTCGATAATGATCGATGATGCATTTTCCCAAAAAACCGCTCCCTCCTGCCAGAATTATCTTTTTCATAGTAGTTAATTACGCTGCTAATTCTTTGGTTCTCTTTCTCAATTTGAAGAAGACAAATAAGTTAAAGAAATGCATCGCTCCTAAGATGAGAATTATTGCTCCAATTTTTAAACTCAGTTTTTCGATTACAACCTGAGCGGAAGTGACCTCGCCAAATATTTGAAGCGTATAAACTGCGTAGCCGATATTAATTAGATAAAACCCAACGACTAATAACTTGTTAACACTATCTGCCATAAGCTCATTTTGGTCAAAAATGTCAACAAGAAAAACTCGTCCATTTGTGAAGAGTGTCTTTGCCACCCAGACGGTTAGTCCAATTGTTAGAGGTAAGTATATGGAGTAGGTTAAGATGATGTAGTTCATATAAGTTAAGTTTAAAGTTTCAATTAAATATTAAGATTCACCTTTAGTACCCGAGACAAAATAATAACCGAAGTGTGATCGCGCAGAACCAAGCACCATTGTCAATAAAGGAGACTTTAGGTTATCCCAACGTTCTTTGCTCATCCTTTCTTTTCCAAATAGAAGTTCCTTTATTAGAAAGTAAATCACTGTGAATGGAACATGGGCAACGGATGGAGCGATGTTCATGCTGACATCTTCGATTTCTATGTTTTTAAATTTTAGCTGCTTAAGGTGATTTTCAACTTCTTTAATGTTACCTAATTCGGTTAATGCCCACGATGCGCAAAGCTGATCATAAACACTTCTTAATAGACCCTTTGAGCCAAGCGGTTTTTTCAGAAAGCCATCTGAAATAACAAACCGACCGCCAGGCTTTAGTACTCTTTGAATTTCATTCAAGAGATCGGACTTGTTATCGCCACTAGCGTAACAGCTACTCTCAATCGCAATCACCGCATCTAGTGAGTTATCTGCAAACCTCGTGTTACAATAGTCACCTTCAATAATTTCGATTGACTCAGTTGCTTTCGATTCTTTGTTGAGTGATTTTGCTTGATCGACCTGCCAAGGCACTAGCGTAATTCCTTTCCCTTTCATTGATGGAAATTTCTTTGCGCCATATCTTAGCGATGCGCCCAAACCACAACCAAGATCAGCTATGGCAAATGGTTTGACATGATTTATCGACAGCTTTTCGAAAACCTTTTCGTTCAACTGCTCAAGCATAGCTTCTCTATTCAGCGGGTTGATTCCCTTTTTCCAATACCCAAAATGCATGTTGTAGTTCTTGCTCCAGGTCTGGTAATCCGGTCCAGCTTTTTCGTAATAAGAAATAATTAATTCCTTCTTTGAAAGTGGTTGGATTCTTGTTGATTGACTGGCCTTTTGTTGTGGTAATGACATTGTTGTTACTTTCATAACTTTCAGAATTAATTGAAACTTGGTACCAAAAAATATATCAGAACTTCATAAGCAATTTGTAAAACCAGGTTTGATCTGACTTGGTGAACTTGTCTATCATGCTGTCAACTTTAACAGAGAAGTCAAATAGGTCGCCAGTAACTTTCTTAAATTCGGCCACCTCCTTTTTGTTATCTCCTGATACCTTTTGAACTTCTTCCAACACGTTTAGAATGGGTTCGATCTCTCTCCTTCTACGCTCCTTTGATACTTGCTTAGCTAAGTCCCAAACATCCTTGCCCGTAGTAAAGAACTCCTTCCTCTCCCCTACTTTATGCTCTTTCTTCACGATACCCCAGTCCATTAGTGCTCTCAAATTCATATTCACGTTACCACGGGACATCTGCAATTCCTCCATTATTTCCTCAGCTGACAGAGGCTCGGTAGCCAATAGCAAAAGGGCATGAATCTGTGCCATTGCCTTATTTATGCCCCAATTAGACCCTAATGTGCCCCAGGCCTGTATAAATTTCTGCTTTGCTTCGCTGTACTCCATGCCTCAAATGTAATCTAATATTCAGTACTTTCAAATATTATTGAAAGTTAATTTCATCTACGATCTAATTCAGGATCTAGGATTTTACCCTATTTTGGCTCTGTGAAAAGCACTGTTGTGTTGTACCTATCTATTCTGGCTGCTTGTAGCTCAGGCTCACGTTTCCCTGAACTCCATGAGTTTCCTATCAACGATCAATCATTCAAGGGGAAGGTGATATTTCAAGAGCTTTCTAGCACAACCGGTTTTAAGGTGTTGCTTCTAAATCAATCGGGAGAAATCACGGATCAAACTATTTTTCGGTATGTACCCTACCGTTTTGATACAGCTGACGTGAACCAAGATGGTAAAACGGAAATAATTGTAGGATTAACCAAAGCGACAAGGTTTGATCCATCAGAAAAGAAACGGCTATTTATCTTGCGAATCGATGATAATCAAATTCGTCCAATGTGGTTGGGTTCCAAAGTCTGTCAGGAATTAATAGACTTTAAATCATTGGATAACGGCTATTTACAAACACTTGAGCGAACAACTGCCGGAAAGTTTTCCATTGGCAAATACTACTGGCAAAGCTTTGGGCTTACTTTAGAAAATTACACACATAATGAAATCACCCTTGACTATGCAAATCAAATATTCAGGAATTAGATATGGCTTATATATCACAGTAATGCTACTGTTTTTGACAGACTGTACTTCTAAAAAGTCGGCAGTAGAAACTAATGCAGAAAACGAAAAGACATCAGCTGTGGATGAAACAGCTTCAATTGAATATGAAACCATTAAAGACAAATCATCTGTGGCTCAGCTGTATTCACTTGATCATATGAAGGAATGGTATCCTGAGCGTATCACACCTCCTACCTTTGATTATTCGATGGACGTTTCCGGCAAGTCCAGTATGGAATTATGGTTGTTAAGAAACGAGGTTTTTGCTCGAAACGGATATTTGTTTGATGATGCCGTGCTGCGAGGTTACTTCAGCCAATTTAAATGGTACCAACCCGTTTTTGATGTACCTGAATTTAAAGTGCAACTCGACAAGCAAGAACAGGACTTTGTGAACATGCTTATTGCTCGTGAAAACGAATTAATGTTGGATCGCTACATCAAGGAAGGTCCGTATTCAATGATTAATACAGATCACCTCTATAATACCGTCCAATTCAAGCATGTACCGGCAAAACTTATCGAGCAACTAAAAAAGACCAACTTCGCGATTGTGCCAGCAAGGCATGAGCAGTTGTTCCATGTGTATGATAAGAATCATTACCAATACATTCCAAGTTTTATTACTACGGACATTTACCTACAGGTGCTTCATAAACATTTCAGTTCCATTTTACGCAGGATAGAGGAAGACAAGTTTACTCCCCTACTAACCAATCTTCTTAAGACTACCTATAGCGAATCAGTGAAATTCGAAAAGATTGCGCATGACGAAGAATTGAAAGATGCTGCCCAGTGGACAACGACATATTTGGCCGTAGCCTACACATCTCTTACAGGTCAGCAGCTTACGGTTGCTGATGAAATGACTCAAGCTTATGTTAATGAAGTACAAAAGATAAAAAAGGCTGACGGCATGGGTTCAGAATTCCTTAAAAGTAAACTCCTGCAGTATTCTCAATTTGCACCACGTGGCAACTACACCAAGACTCCAGAATTGGAAAATTATTTCAGGTGTATGAAATGGTTGAATACGGCACCCGTGTTTATCGATCAAGATGAATCACTTCTATCTGCAGTTCTGTTGGCCGCATTTATTAAACAATCCAGCAACAGCATTCAGTCATTTCAAAACTTCAACGAAGCCATTAAATTTATTGTTGGGGAGGAAGACAACCTTTCCATTTCTCATGTCATCAACTCAATCACAGTAGATGAAGCGAGAAATCCTGCTTCCTTGAATGATTCAAATAAATTAGAAGCCCTGAGAAAGAAACTGGCTGCTCTTAACCCAGACAAGATTAAACCTCAAATGGCGAGCAGTGGTGCTGATGAGGTTTTAAAGCCAAATGTCCTTTTCACAGCAGGTCGCTACACGTTTGATGCAGAAATTTTAAGCAGGCTTGTGCATGTTATGCAGCCCAATCCTCGCAGGCCTTTTCCCAAAGGGCTTGATGTGTTTGCTACACTCAGAAGCAAGGAAGCAGAAAATATACTTATGAACGAATATGGTGAAGCGAAAAATTGGGATAATTACCCTAAGGAATTATTGAAACTGCAAAATCAATTTGATCAACCTGATTGGAACAAGAACATCTACACTAAGACATTTGAAGCCATAAATAACCTTCGAACAATGGACGATCGCTATCCACTGTTCATGAAGACTCCTACATGGGAACGCAAGAACCTGATTACCTCGTTGGCAGCCTGGACTGAGCTCAAACACGACATGCTGTTGTATGCCGAACAACCGTATGCAGCTCAGGCCGGAGAAGGTGGTGGACCTCCCCCACCTCAGCATATTGGTTATGTGGAGCCTAACATTTCCTTTTGGAAGAAAGCTTTGGAACTGATTGATATGCAAGAAAAGACTTTGAGCAAATTGAAGCTGCTCGATGAAGACATCAAATATATCAACAATCAACTTCGAGAAATCGGGAACGCCTTGTTAACTATCAGTGAAAAAGAATTGAATAACGAGCCGCTTGACTCGGAGGAGTTTGATGAAATATCCTGGCTAGGAGGACGCATCGAGTATCTTACCTTTCGTATTTTTGATACTGATCACCTACCTAAAAAGGAAAGATTGGTAGCACTTGTGGCTGATGTATACAGAAACAACAATACTTATCTTGAAGAAGCCACTGGATTGGTAGATGAGATTTACGTGGTGGTAGAAATTAATGGCAAGCCTTATATAACACGAGGGGCGGTGTTCAGCTACTATGAATTTACAAGTGACCAACCGTTAACCGATGAACAATGGCAAAAACAGTTATTGGATGGTAAGGCACCACAGCGACCGGAATGGACCAAAAACATTCTTACCGAAACCAACCCATTGGAAGCTAAAGCAGAGTATAGCCTATTAGGTGCGGGTTCGTATTAGTTCTTTGTTATACCAAGTCATGTTGCCACTTCGTGAGTTGATTTATTAAATTTATAAAGACTAAAAGTTTGGTCTGGTTGTCGTTTCCGTAAGATTCAAATTTCCCATGTTCTAATGTCATTGCCAAAACATTTGTCTCAGCCACCATCAGCCTTTCGTGGAGATCTTCCTGTAATTTCCCTATTGCAAGGACTCCCCTATTCACAAATTCCGTGGGAAAATTTCGAAAAACTTTGTGTTCGATTGGTACGCGAGCATAGTAACATTGAAAATTGCCGCCAGTATGGAGAGGCTGGTGATAAACAGGAAGGAATTGATATTTATGCTAAAGCGACAGAATCTGAAAAATACAGTGTTTATCAGTGCAAAAGGGAAAAGAAATTTGGGCCAAAAAAGATTGAAGAGGCCGTTTCAACTTTTCTTGCAGGGAGTTGGGCTAAAAGATCAAATGAATTTTTTATTTGTACACAAGAAAGCCTTAAATCAAAACAGAGGACAGATAAAATTCTGGAACAGTCCGAAATTCTAGAAAAGGAAAACGTGAGGCTAAGAGTTTGGGACAGCAATGAATTGGATTCGATTCTTAAAAAGCATCCTCAAATTGTTTATGATTTTTTTGGGCAACATTGGTGTGAAGCCTTTTGTGGAGCAGAATTAGCTAAAATTGTCAAAATTAGAAAACCATTACCTGCTAAAAAAATATACCCTCCTGTACCCAATTATTTTGAAAGGACTTTAGTCAAAGCAACCGACAAATCTGTAACCAACTTTTTGCAAGTAGGGAGTCCATTGCATGATATAATACACACTGAAAAAAGAGTTGCGCTCTTGGGATGGGCAAACAATGGCAAAAGCACAGTACTAAATCAATTAGCTCATCTACTTTCACTTGAAGGAAATTATTATCCGTATTTAGTTAAACTCAAGAACTATACAAATGAATCAATCGAAGACTATATTCCGGAAATTAGTGATTTACAAAATGTCCAACTCCTTTTGCTGCTAGATGGGCTAGATGAAGTTCCGAATGGTCAGTTTGATTCAGTCAAGCGTAGAATTCAAAAGTTTGTGGAGAAGTACCCAAATGTCAACATGGTAGTCTCCTGTCGAAGAAATTTTTACGTAGCCTCTCGGGATACATTTCAGGGATTTACTGCTTATCAACTCAAGGAACTTACTCATCTTGAGTTGAATGATTATTTTCAAAAAATAAGCCGGGAGAAATTTAATAAAGAGTTCTTTCTAAAAGAAGTTAGCAGAAAGAGAATAAATAATCTCATTTACACCCCCTATTACTTAATTAGGCTTGTTAACCAATTCATCGAAGAGGGGGTAATTGCAAGCAATATTGCAGAAATAACAGAGCGTTTAATAACGGAGAATATTAAGAAGGATGTTGTTCGATACTTTCCGGGTAAGGAAGCTGAAATGGAAATAATAATTTATCATCTTCTGACAAAATTGGCATTTGTACTCGAGTATTCCGGGAAAAATAGTTGCAGCTGGAAGCAGATAAAAAGACTAATGAGTATTTCTGAGTTTGGTATTCTTAAAAATATCAGCAGTTTACTTGAAGGTACTGAGAGCGATGATTCCCTATGGTCATTTAGTCACAATAATATTCAGGAATACCTTGCAGCAAAGGTACTTCAGAATGAAAATATTAGTGTCCTTCGCAAAATTATATGCTTCAAGCCATCGTACATTAGAGTTAAGCCATCTTGGGCGAACACTTTATCTATTCTTGTTTCTTTAGCTACTGAAGGAAATCGATTAAAATTAACTAAGTGGCTATCGAAAGATCATCTTGACCTTATAATAAATTTTGAGACAGACATTCTTAATGATAAAATTCGTCACGATTTTTTCAAAGAAATATTTACTCATTACACACATAAAGAAACTCGGATAAATAGTTCAAAGTATGGAATAGAATCATTGGCAAGATTCGCAAAATCTGAAAAAACAATTGAGTTCCTATTGTGTAATTTGAATATTGACTTGCCAAAAATTGTGAGAATTAATTCTCTAGTAGTTATTGCACATTACAGAATTGATTTAGAATTCCCTGCTTACTCCTTTCGCCTAAAATCACTTATCGAAGAGAATCTGTACACTAACAAGAACCTTCCATATTTAGCTATCCGCGCATATTGTAATTGTTTCCAGTTGTCTCAAAAAGAATTTGACAAGCTATTTAAATATTATGTTAAATCGAATGATACTTGGGCGTTAACTGCCTTATATGAAGGCATTAACAAACAGGGGTACCATGAACATTACTTAAAGCAAGTTCTGGAAATTATTAAAAGTTTTATGGATGGGGAGTTCTCAAATGATGAGCACAAACTTGCTGATGAATACATGCTGCTGCGTGAATGTATAGAAAAAACCTTGTCTCTAGAGGGAACCCTCACAGTATTAAGTTTTATCAAACAGCATTATAATCAGATTTCATACTCAATTTATTTTAGAGAAATTATTGACTATGCTCTTAACGTATCCACCTCTTTTGGTAAGTCCAATATGATTTATCAAATTATCAGAGACATTTACATAGCAGAGAATATACATATAGATGAAGCAAGAAATAAAATCTTTATTAACTATTTTCTTGAGACTGATCAGCTTAGTGAAGTATTTAAAGATACCTACGCTGAATCAGCTGGCTTGTCAAATTCAAATCTTATTCAACTTGCACAAATAGCGAATAGAGAGTCACTTGGCTTGATAATCTCTGAATTCAAAGAGAAAAAAATCAAACCTGAGAATATAATTAGATTTCAAAACTATCTATATAATTTCAATACGAAGTTGATAATTGATTTCAATGCAATGATAAATACGATTGAAACAATTCCGCTTCCGGTGATGAGGAATTTTCTCGCAGAAAAGGAGAATGAGAATGAGATTACAAAACGTCTACTTTTTAGTAGAAATGAGTTTATTAAATTCGTGGAATCATTTTTTACTTTTGCTGGGGCAGATGAATTATCATTTGAAGAAGTTTGGGATTTAACTAGAGGTAATAATGACAATGAATATCCTCCTGTCCTTTATGAAGCTATTACACCTAGACGAGGCCATTCAATTAAAAAATCAGATGTCATTGCAAGGCTTGAGAGAATTTGGGAGCGATTCAGCATTGAGGAACTTTACCGCTTCATGAAAAACGATAGTAGCGTAGACCTAAAGGAGAAGGAAAGGGAAACCATTAGTACTTGGTGTGAAATGAAATTAGACTCCTTTAAATTTAGTACAGCAATTACTCAAAGAGATAATAGCATTACTACGAATTGGGACGCTATCTACGTTTCATTCTTCATGAGAAGGTTAGACTTGAAACACTATCCTAATGAGATCTACTTGGATATGTTGTCATTTCAAAAGTGGGATGACGATGCGGTAGACATATTTGATTTTGTTAAGTCAATAGTTGATGATAATGAATTAGATGTTAGGGTAATTTCAAATCTAAAAGGCGGGATTAAACTTTTTCAGGTTCTGTCTAACCATATTGAATATTGCAAGGCACGGAAGTTGAAAGGTGCGGCTCCTCTTCTAATAACCTATTTCGAAGACCCAAATTCCCCAAATAGGCATGCGGCTTTAGATGGTTTTGTTTTTCTCAGTGAAGATTTATCTAGTCTTCAAAATTCACTTTCAAAGGTAAAGGATGAATTCAAATTTCATATCATTAAAATTTTGGTTGACAAGCGGAGTAATGCTATTCTAACATATTTAATAACAGAGTTTAATAAATCAAGTGATCCAAGTGAAAAACTTCATTACTCATATTATTTGACGCAGTTGCAAAATTTAACTGGAATTAGGTTTTATTATAAGTATATCAAAAGGACTAAAGAAGTGCCGATGGCACCAGAGGCTCCATATTCAAACTTTCTGGCAAATCTAACAAGCTTACGAGCCCTACCTGCAATATTTAGATTACATGAACTTGGGTTCGATCCGGAAATAAAGCAAGAAACATTTTCTAATCTAAGAAACATAGCTGCGGAAGCTCTTAGCTCGGTCTGTTTACACAATGATAATTTTGAAACAGCCAAGTCTATTTTCAAAGTTTATAAGATATGGTTATGGTTTAAATGTGTTATGAGGAAGAAGGAGATATTTAAGAAAGTAAATTCTGATCTCGATTTCTATTTTGAGAATATGGAAAAGCAATATTATATTAATAAAAGTTCGATGATAACATTTGAACAAGCAGTTGTGGTATTTAATGATTTTGAAAGAATAAAATGATATTTCTAACGACCACTAGGCTATCCGATAAAATTGGAATTAATAGCAGGCAACTTTTCTCCCAACTTAATGAATCTGGGTGGATAGAACGTAACGAAGATAATCGGTGGGTTCTCACCGAAAAAGGCAAGGCTATGGGTGGTCAAACGCGTTCCACTCCAGAGACTGGTGAATTTGTAGTTTGGCCGGAAGAGATTAAGATTGATGGAATTGAGAAGGTACAAGAGGATAAGACCCCTGCTCTAAGTCCCACTTATAATGATTCTGATGTAAGTGATGACTCTGAGGGCGAAGACTACATCGCTGAATACTTTGACGCCATTGAAATGGAATTTAGAGAACAACATGTAATTGAGGGCTTGGATGACAAATACGCGAGTTATAGGATAGCAGACTTCTACTTGCCCAAATACAAGGTTATAGTTGAGTTTGCTGGAATGTGGAATAGAAGCGAGCAAGAAAGGACAAGATATAGACACAAAAAAGAAGTCTATAAAGCAAATGGAATTCCTTGTATCTGGATTTATCCAGATAATCTGGGAGTGCTTCATTACATTTTTCATAAAAGACTTGAGACTGTTCTTGGAAATCATAGTTTGGAAAAGGGCTTGCTACGATATCGATTAACTCAATTCTGGAAAGAGGATAGTGGTAATTTTGTAGGTATTGCCTTTGGGTTGTTATTGTTGTTCTGGGGTGTAACACCTTGGGAAGAAAATACTGGAGGAGTTTGGATAAGTATTGCAATAGTTGCCTACAACTTGTATCGAATAATAACTGATTTGAATTCTGTGCTAAAAGGACGATCGATTGAAATTTCGAGATTAAATAAATGGGAGGATTAATTTCCAAGCCAGCAGCAACCCACATTATTCAGGCCACACTCCCCTAGCTGAGAATTTACAGAAGCTTGCTCTTTCCGCTTTCTCTTAGATTCAATAAATCGTTAATAACTTTGGAAGTTGGAATCTTAATAGCTTCGGCTGCTTTTGTTCCGTTGTACTCCCCTTCCAGAGACATTGTGATATCATAGTAAATCATTGAGATAACAATGAAAAAGTTCTTAGCATAGTGAATCAGCAGTTTCACATCATCAAATGTGGGTGTTTCAAATTTGAGAACAGTATCATCTTCACTATGCGCTAATTGTTTGTTTCTAGCGTTCTTCAAACGTTTCAATGCTTGGGCAAGAGTCGCGTCCTTTTTTAACCATCTGCTATAGTGCTTCATAACTAATCTGGTAATTGCTTGATCATCTAAATTCTTAACACCATCTATTTCATCCTGTGTAAAATCATGCTCTAACATACACCTAAATGTCTTCTCCCTATTCTTAATTGGTGGTAGCTCTGCAATGTTCTCTTGCATGAACATGAGTGTGGCCTCAATGCAATTCGTCTTGTATTTACGCTTTTTAATATCATACATTCTGGCAAGTGTGATCATTAGTTGCTCATTGTAAACCAGCTGGGTATAGCCGAAAAAGCTCATGTACTCCTTAGCTGCATTAAGTTTTACACGATGCTCAGAAATAAGACTTGAAACGGCCAGACTTCGTTCAATAAAGTGCAATGGGCGCGAGATACTAGCGTGAATTAGATTAGTAAATTCAATACTTACTTGATCTTGTTTTGTATGATTAAGAGTTACATTAAGCTTTAGTTTTGCGGAAATCTTCCTCGGTGTTTTCATGCCTCAAAGTTATTACTTTTCTTCCTCTGATTCCTTCCTGTTTCAGTGAGGCTGAACTCTATGTTAACCATTCCTGCAGCAACACACATTATGCAGGCCACACATGCAACCGCTAAAACAAAGCCCGCCCAAAGAGTGTCGCTGCCCCAGCCTTGTGGTAAATGAAAAGATTAGGTTCTGAAAGCCAACGCTTAAAAAAACTTTTCATTGAGATCGGGTAAGCCCGGAGACCAAAGCTTACTTAACATAACGCATGACCATTATATAACTCTTTAGGGTTTTGCGGTCTGGTATGGCTTAATGCAGATTAAAGCACAATCTGGTGCCCATACGCGCAGCGGATGGTTAACATAAAATCAGGTAGATAAACATGCGCAAGCATGTGAGTTAGCAAAGGTTATCTATCAGTAAAGATCTTATGTTAAAGCAATTCGCAAAACCCCGCCATTATATGATTATATTATGTTAACCATCTCCCGCAGCCATGCGCGCTGATCCGTGCGATGCGGGGATCTGGGGGGTTTTAGGCTTCGTATTGAAGTTTTGGAATTCTTGCGCAAACCAACCGCACAGTTACATGATTTACTCGCGGACTTTACTTTGATTTTATAAGGTGCTCATGAATGCTTCGCATTTGACGTTATACCTGCCTGCCGGCAGGCAGCTTAAATAGCCGCTCAAGACCAACCGCTTGCCAACCGCCTGCCCGGCTGACGCTAGTCGGACGGGTCTATGTAACTTGAACAATACCGCATGAAAGTTTTTTTGCCAACGCGCAAGTAATACACCAACCCGCCAGGCATAAGTAACGCTGGCCCTACTTTCCAAGCTTTCTCGATAGCTATCGGAACCAAGCCAGCCTTACACATGCCTGATTCTACGCTCTAAACAGTAATTTTGTTAGAAGAATATGGCTATTTTTGAGCATCATAAACTTTTTTACCCTTGTAATCGTTTGATTATCAAGTGATCAGTACTACATTTGTATATGGCTTCTTTGCAATTATATAGTTCTTATAGCGAATTAAAGCGTGATAGAGTCGAGCGCCCCCTCACTCAAAAGGAAAAGTTGCGCCAAGACAAAGCTGTTCAATCTCTACACAAGATCAAGAAAGTAGCACGGATGTAAGAGTGCTGCAATGGAAAAAGATCTAGCAGAAGGAATCAAACGTGTTGCCGAAGCTCTAAATAAACATGATGTTGAGTACATGTTTGTAGGTGGTGTCGCTATAAGTTTTTATGGAAATCCAAGACCTTCATCGAATCTTCCAAAAGGAGTTGAATACGACATTGATGTGTGGTATCAAGCATCTAATGACAACTTCATAAAACTCATCCGCGGAATAACTGAAATAAGCCCAGAATTAAAGAACGAACTTAATGAAATAGTTTTTAATCCAAAGAAGACATTTATAAAATTCAGTCTAGACAAGTTTCATTTCGATTTCCTACCAGAACTTGTCGCGTTTTATCACAAGGATTTCAAAAAGTGTTTTACAAGTAAAGTAGTTGGGGAAATTGACGGTGTCAAATTCAATGTCATTTCAAAAAATGACTTGCTCCAAGATAAAGAGAAATTAGCCAGAGACAAGGACTTAGCTGATTTAGAAAATCTAAAGAAGAATTCTTATAAGGGCTTCACTCGATAAAGGGTACTTCTTTGCAAAATGAAATTTCTAAGGCAATGCTACGGTCCGCCATCGCAGCAGCAACACACATTGTGCAGGCCGCACTTCCCCCCCACTTCTAAAGCCTGCCCAAAGAGTGTTGCTGCCCCAGCCCGGTGAAAAAGAGGAAGATTAGGTTCCGAAAATCCAGCGCTAAAAAAACTTTTTATGAAGATTAGTGAAGGCCCGGATACCAAAGCTACTTAACAACTTGTCCGCCCAATGGCGGATAACGCACGCCATTATATAACGTTTCTGGGTTTTGCTGTCTAGGACTGGATATGCTGATTGAGGCCAGAATTAGCGCCCAGACGCGAAGCGGGACACACTGCCAATCGCCTAGTTAGATCAGACAAGTTGAATAACAACCTACAGTGTTAACTTAGCTAATGGTTTCGAATGGCACTTCAAAGATATTGGCGATTCTTTGGGCAAAGCGGTCCATTTCTGTTCTATTTGATCCTGAGTGGATGGTCTTCGTGCCTCCAGTCCTAAGTGCCAGCTGAACATGATAAGTGTGAATCGTAGCATTCTCACGCGTAGGCCCAATTCCATTGTGATCAGTTCCTATACGGGTGGACTTGTGTACCATCAACTTGGTGAAATCATGTCTGCTGTATTTCCTGACAGAGACGATGAATAAGAAACCTCTTGTTAATTTAATAAACTTTTTAGAGGGCGAAATCATAGTTTGGTGCCTAACCCCTACTAAGAAGAACCCAAATGCAAATGTTCCATAGCAGCCATATTCTATAAGGGACTCATGCATGAAATAATTGTTTACGGCTAGAAGTACAGTAGCGAATATCATCTGGGCAATGCCACTGGTAAATTTTAGATCATCCAGCCCTCTAGACATTGTATAAATATCTGATTGATCGGTTTCCATTTCTATGACTCCACTTTTATCAAGCAATATAATGTTTGCTATATTTGAAGGCAATGACTCTTTTTTGTTTTAAGAAGGTTAGGTTAAAATCAAGTAGATAGGACCTTATTAGGTAGTTTTAATCTCAATTATTTTATCTGGAAACGGGTTATTTTAACCGCTATTTCGAAAGTTGATTAATCAAAAATCCATAGCAGTTCTCCCTTTTGACAATCTCAGTTCTGATCCTGAGAATGAGTATTTCTCTGACGGAATGACCGAAGAGATAATCAACGCGCTAAGTAAAATTAATGGGCTGAAGGTCACGGCACGCACCTCCTCTTTTGTATTTAAAAAAGTAAAGAAAGATGTTAGGCATATTGGCAACGAGTTGGGTGTATCACTTGTTCTTGAAGGGAGTGTCAGGAAAGCGGGCAACAGTGTTCGCATCACTACTCAGCTCATCCGGACGGATAATGGCTTTCATATTTGGTCTGAAAATTTTGACAGGAAATTGGACGACATTTTTGCGCTGCAAGATGAGATTAGCTTGTTGATTGCGGACAAAATAAGAGAGACCTATGGACACCTTAGGATTGAAGGGCATTTAGTTGAAGCATCTACCTCCAATATAGAAGCGTATAATGTTTATTTAAAAGCCCGTTTCAATCATTTAAAATGGGATGGAGATGGCATCCGAAAGGCAATTGAACTTTATACTCAATGCATACAGATGGAGCCGGCTTATTCCTCTCCTTATTTTGGTTTGGCGTATTGTTTTGCAATGGCTGGTTCATGGGGCCCGGATGCTGCTCTACTGGATCTGGCAGAGCAGAATATTAAGGAAGGCTTCCGGCTTAATGCGCAATCAGAGCTGGGTTACTATGCGCAGGCTACTTTAAGTTTTTGGGGACATTGGGACTTTCAAAAGGCACAGGAAAATTACATCAAGGCCATTCAACTGAATCCAAAATACACAGAAGCCGAAGAAGGCCTGATTGAGTTATACACTGCCGTTGGTGACTTTGACAATGCGTTGCAGCATGTCGATCAAATCCTTACTATCAATCCTCTTTCAACCAATCATTTTTTTACCAAGGCGAATATATTCTACTTAATGCATGATTTCGGACAAGCTGAATATTTTACAGATCAGGCACTCCATTTAGATCCGGGTTTTACTCATGCTATTGCCCTGAAACAATTATGCCTGATCCATAACGGTAAGCAAAAAGAACTTACTGAGTACCTTAAAAGTACACCTTTGGCAGAAAGGCCTCAAGCCTGTCAATTTCTATATGACCTGGTTAACGAAACGAAAAATATTGACAATGAAGTGATTGAAAAAGTGGTGAGAGAAGAGGAAATCCGTACTTTATTTCCATGGAATTTATTCATCAACGCTCAGGCTAACCGAATTTCGGACGCCATAACTGAGTTGGTTAGTTGTGTGGATCTAAAAGTTGGTCAGTATGTTAATTTTAAGCATACACCTTTATTGCTCCCCCTCCACAATGAATCTGAATTTCAACGCTTAGTTACAGAAAAATTACAAGGAACATATGCACACATAAACCTTGTTGCATCCAGGGAAGATAAGGCCCCTGCATTAAGCAAAGAAGAAGCAGCTCCATACATTAAGCGCCTGACAGAATTGATGGAAGAGAAAGATGCTTATTTAGATAGCGGTATTACTTTGAGGTCGACTGCTAAAATGATCGACCTGTCTCCCAATAAATTATCTTATCTGATCAATGAATTTTTAGGCATAAACTTCAACGACTATATCAACGGTTACAGACTTAAGGCATTTCAGGAAAAGGCCACAAATCCTGCAAATAGTCACCTTACCCTTCTTGGGTTGGCTTATGAAAGTGGCTTCACGTCCAAGTCTGTTTTCAATGATTTTTTCAAGAAAAAAACAGGACTTACGCCAAAAGCATGGGTAAAGAAAACCATCGCTGATAAAAATTGAGCAACCGAAGAACATTGCCACATGAGATACACCGCGTATTATGCCTAAATCTCTTTTTCAGTGAGTTTTTCCACCTTTTTGGCATAAATGAGAGGATGAAAAAGTCCTGATTTTCATTAGCCCGTCCCATACTATAATCCGAGACGAATAGTGCGCTGCTATGTCTCAACTTTGAGTCATTATTCAATCTTTAATACAAAAGAAATGACCGCTTTATTTGGAAAGACGAAACGGATGATAACCATCGCGTTTATAGCAACTATGGGTGCGTGCAGTGACGATAGCAACCAGCCACAACCAGCCACTGAATATGTATCAGCAGAAGCTTATTTGAAGGAGATAGGATTCACGGGAAGCGTATTGATCCGCAAAGGAAATATAGATGTGGTGAGAAGCGGATTCGGGATGGCGGACAAAGTCAACAACATTCAAAATGATCCCTCCCTGATCTATCGCATTGGCTCAGTAACCAAATCTTTTACAGCAGCAGGAATCGTTCACCTTAAAAGAGATCAGCTCATTGAAAATTTTGATCAACCGCTCAGTGATTTTTCCCCGGATTTCCCTTTGGGTGACCAGATTACCATTCGTCACCTGATGACTCACCATTCGGGTATACCGGATTATGTTGGATCAGTGGAAACCTTTGCGGAAGAAAACAATTACTATTTTAGTTCCGAGGAGATCCTTGATATCATCACCGAAAACATTGAAGAAAATGGGCTGGACTTCTCCCCTGGCGAATTCTTCTCTTACTCTAATTCCAATTATTTGATTCTTGGGCTTCTTATAGAAGAGCTTACAGATATATCCTACCAGGAGTACCTGGGCCAAAAGATATATACACCACTCAACTTACTAAATACAGGCAGAGGTCCGGATACCATTGATGGAGTTGAAAGAGCAAAAGGGTACAAAGAAAGTTTGGAAGTAGATACCTATCCAATGCCTATTGCCTTTAGCGCAGGTGAGATAGAAAGTACTGTTGCGGATCTGGAAAAATGGGGTGATGCGATGATGACAGACTATTTTACACCAGAGGAAAAAGAAACAGTGTTGGCCATTCCGACCGGGCAAGATGGAGTCAATGCCCCTGGTGCTGGCTGGTTTACGCTTAACATGGGAGATCAGATAATCTACCATCATGGTGGGGATATCAATGGATTTACCAGTCTTTTGGTGCTCATACCTGATTCAAAAGGAATGATTATCCTACTCAGCAACGAACAAAATAAGGGCGAAGAGCGCAACCAAATACTGGAAGCCATCATGCAAAATGAATTCAAAATTTCAAACTAAACGAAAATGAAAAAAATAGTCATAGCAGGAGCTACCGGATATTTAGGCAGTCACCTGGTTAAAGAATTACAGAGAATGGAAATCCCTATTCAAGCCATTGCCAGAAAAGGGAAACGACTCAGAGATCAAGGCTTAAACCCTGAGCAGATTATCGAGGCTGAAGTCACTGATCCTGCAACGCTTAGCGGAAAACTTAATGGTGCAGATGTCCTGATATCAACCGTGGGCATCACACGTCAGAAGGATGGTCTTACCTACATGGATGTGGACTTTCAGGCCAATATGAATTTACTCGAAGAAGCAAAGAAAGCAGGAATTAAGAAATTCATTTATGTATCTGTGATCAATGGAGAAAAGATGCGGCACCTAAAAATCATGGAGGCCAAAGAACGATTCGTGGATGAATTAAAAGCATCCGACCTGGAGTATACAATTGTTCGCCCCAATGGATTCTTCTCTGATATGAAAGATTTTCTCATCATGGCAAAAAGCGGAAGGGTTTATCTTTTTGGCTCAGGTAACTATAAACTTAACCCCATCCACGGAGAGGATCTGGCAAAGGCTATTGTTGAATCATTAGAAACAAGTGAGCAGGAACTGATGATTGGTGGCCCCGATATTCTCACTCAAAATGAAATAGCAGAGATGGCTTTAAAGGCACAGATGAAGCCAATTAAAATTGTCCATCTTCCTGACTGGATGAGAAAAACTATCATGAAATCCATGAGGATGTTTACCTCATCAAAAACGTATGGTCCGATAGAGTTCTTTATGACCATGATGGCACAAGACAACATTGCTCCCAGATATGGCATCCATAGACTAAGGGCTTATTTCATTTCGGAAGTAGATCGACTTAAATGACTTATTTGAGGCTAAGCGCATTCACAGGATAAGAGACCCCTATTAGCTACTCTCCTATTACGAACTGAGTACCTGAAACATTTGCAGTATTCTTCAACTGTTGTTTTTCAACTGATTGATTGTAAACAACACAACATTTACTTTTTTTCCTTTTAAAACGTTTTGTCCAAGGGAGGTAAATTGAAATTCGGATGAAGAGGGTAAAACCTGGATCAATTCTTCTGAAAGGAGAATATCCACCTTATAGGCGTTGCACAGGGATTGAAT
>JAGQYK010000044.1 GCA_020436125.1 Cyclobacteriaceae bacterium
CGATAAACCGGAAGATCTGAATAGAAGCCTCGATAATGTGGCCCGGTTACTGAACCTACATGCGATGGCTGGTGTGCCAAAGGATAAAATGCATGTGGTAGTAGTACTCCATGGAGGAGCTGCGTTTACGGTAAAAAATAATGAAGAATACCGAAAACAGTATAGTGTTGACAATCCCAATGTTGAACTATATAAGGAGTTAATTGATGCTGGAGTAGAAATAGTGGTGTGCGGACAAACTGTTGTTGTCAGAAAAATTGATCAAAATAAAATGGTGCCTGGTATTAAAATTGCCTCCTCTATGATTACCACCATGACCACTTATCAACTGAAAGGATACGCAGTGTTGATTTTCTAGTTTGACGACAGTGAACAGAAGTAGCTGAATAAACTCTGCAAAGGCATATTCGAATAGATCAAAAGGTCGGTTTTAAGGCGAAATAGGTCTACTATTGGTGGATAATCTGGCCTATCCTAAATTATTTTGCAAGCAATTTTATTTGCTTTCTTACCTTACAGGACTTAAAAACTAAATTTATTATGAAAACAATTTTTACGATTGCTCTTTTATCTATTGCAGCAATAGGGTATAGCCAAAAAATGGTGAACCCAATTATCAAAGGTTACGGAGGTATCTATGATCTGCCTGATGCAGAAGAGAAAGTTGATCCATCGCTGGATTATAATATTATTGTAGAAGTAGTGCGTGCAAGCGAAAAGCCTGAAGATGTTAATTGGGCACTCAATAACGTAGCTCGATTAATGAATTTGCATGCCATGTCAGGTGTGCCAAAAGATAAATTGCATGTCGTATTGGCTATTCATGGACCTGCTGCTTTTACAGTGCGAAACAACGAAGAATATAAGAAAGAGTATGGTGTGGATAACCCCAATCTTGGCATATACAAGGAATTGCAGGATGCTGGGGTAAAAATAGTAGTGTGTGGCCAATCGCTTATTGCCAGAAAAATTGATTCAGATAAAATGGTACCCGGCATTAAAGTGGCTTCTTCCATGCTTACTACAATGACAACCTATCAATTGAAGGGCTATGCCATGTTAATTTTCTAACAGGAGATGAGAGACAGCCGGATGGTGTTGTAGCATTTCGGTAATGTTCTTGCTCTAATATTTCCTTATTTTGCAGTCTAACTATTTTGCATGAGGAAAATTAATTTCAAAGAACACATACTGCCTCACCTGGCGGCTGTCATTATATTTCTAATTGTCACTATTTTCTTCTTCAATCCTGTCTTTTTTGATAATAAATCAATTAGTCAGCATGACATTCAGCAGTGGGAGGCCTCTTCCAAATCGTTAAGAGACTACCGTGATGCAACGGGTGAAGAAGGGTTATGGGCTCCTTCTATATTCAGTGGCATGCCTGCCTATCTGGTTAACCTGGAATGGAGCAATGGCGTAATCGTTGGGATTAAAAAGATTTTATCGGTTGGCCTACCTCACCCAGTAGTCAATATTTATTGGGCATTTCTTAGTTACTATATTTTGCTTTTGGCATTTAGGGTCAGGCCGATGCTGGCCATAGCAGGGGCGTTAGCTTTTGGACTTTCCTCTTATTTGATCATTGGCGTAGCGGCAGGTCACAACGCCAGAGTCGGCTCTATCGCATTCATGCCATTGGTGATGGCAGGTATTCATCTTGCTTTTCGAAATAAAAGAATATTGGGTTTTGCTGTTACTGCTCTTGGCTTGTCCATGCATTTGCGTGAAAACCATTTGCAAATGACCTATTACCTGCTGTTGATTGTGCTGGTCTATGGATTGGTTCATCTCATCATAGCGGTAAAAGAAAAGAATACTCTCCCCTTTTTTAAAAACCTTGGTGTTCTTATTCCCGCTGCAATGCTAGCAGTAGGTACATTCATAGGGCCCTTATGGGCTATCGGTGAGTACAGTGAATATTCGATCAGAGGAAAATCAGAACTACAATCTAAGGATCAGACTGAAAGCGGATTGAGTCGTGATTACGCCTTTGCTTATAGTAGTGGAATGCTGGAAACCATTACGGTCATGATTCCGAATTTTTATGGAGGCAGTAGTTCCAATTATTTGGTGCAGGATGAAGAGAGCGCCACCTACAAGGCATTAATGCAAAGCGGAGATGGTGAAATGGCCAATCAATTGGCCCGCTATACTTCTGCCTACTGGGGACCACAATCTTTGACTGCACCGTATTACGGAGGTGCCATTATGTGTTTTCTTTTTGTGCTGGGGATTGTATTTGCAGATAAAAAATATGTTTGGTGGCTGGTGTCGGTCAGTGTGTTAGGGATAATGTTCAGTTGGGGAAGTAATTTTGAAGGCTTCAATTACTTTGTGTTCGATTATTTACTTGGCTACAATAAATTCAGGTCTGTTACCTTCGCTATACTTATTCTTTTATTTTCCTTGCCGTTGCTAGGCATGTTGGGGTTGGAGAAATTTTTTGAAGAGGGATTAAATAAAGAGACGAAGAAAAAACTAATCATCGCTTTTGCTTTCACTGGAGGACTTTGTCTCTTGGTTGGGTTATTGGCAGGCATGGCCAGTTTTATGAGAGAAGGGGAATCTCAGTTGCCAGCATGGTTCCTCAATGCACTGATTGAAGACAGGAAAGGTTTATTAAGAGCTGATGCTTTTAGATCTTTCACTTTTATCCTTATCCTATTCGCCCTTTTATTTTTTGATGCCAGAAAACGTATCTCCGAAATTGGTTTTTATGCCTTTCTGATATTTATGGTAGCCATGGATATGTCTTTGGTGGACAGACGTTATTTCAGTATTGATAACTATCAAAGAAAAAGGACGGCCAACTTCGTAGCAACGGCCGCTGATCAAGAGGTGATGAAAGACAAAAGCGTTTTTCGGGTGTATAATCTGCAAGAGCCTTTTAGCACCGAGGGGAGTTCATCGTATTTTCACAATTCATTAGGCGGATATCATGGTGCTAAACTCATGAGGTATCAGGATTTATATGAAAACTGCCTGGGTGGGGAAACCAACGAATTTATTACAGATGCACAAGCCGGAAACTTACAGTTCGGTAATTACGGAGTGTTGAATATGCTTAATGCAAAGTACATTATGTTCGGTCCTGATAAAGGGAACATTATTCCCAATCCTGAAGCCAACGGAAATGCCTGGTTTGTCTCCCGTGTAGAGATGGTAAACACACCTTCAGAAGAATTGGCGAAAGTATGTGAGGTGAATACTCACACAACTGCAGTGATTGATCAATCGAAATTTAAAATTCAATCCATTAAGACAGATAGCCTGGCAAGTATTGAGTTGGTGGAAATGACACCCCCTTATTTGAAGTATCAATCTTCCTCTTCAAAGGGCGGACTAGCGGTATTTTCCGAAATCTACTATCCAAAGGGTTGGGTGGCAACGATAGATGGTGAGGAGGTTCCAATATTGAGGGCCAACTATGTACTGCGTGCACTTGAAATTCCTGCCGGAAACCATCAAATAGAATTCAAATTTGAGCCAAAGCCTTATGTGATTGGCAACAAAATCACAATGGCATCTTCCTGGGTATTGTTACTGGTAGTCCTTGGTAGTATCGGATGGACCTTGCGAAAAGAAGAGTAAGTCTTGAACGATAGTTTGCCATCTTCCTTTTTTCAGCACTTCAACACAGAACCTGTTCTTGTTAGAGCGCCAGGACGTATCAATCTTTTAGGTGAGCACTTGGACTACAACGAAGGTTGGGTGTTACCTGCTGCTATCAATAAAGAATTTGTGTTCGCTTTGGCGCCCAACCAATCCAATGACTTCAATATTGTAGCGCAAGACTTAAACGAGTCAGCGAGTTTTTCATTGGATGAACTCCATAAAGGAGAGGGGTGGGTAAGTTATCTGATGGGTGTTATTCAGGGAATCCTCCATAAGGGAAAGAAAGTGAAGGGTGTAGATTGTATGTTCACCAGTAACCTACCAGTAGGGGCTGGGCTTTCTTCTTCAGCTGCACTGTGTTGTGGTTTCGGTTTTGCGCTGAATGAGATTTTTCAGTCAGGCCTGACAAAATTGGATCTTGCCCAGATCGCTCAATATTCAGAACATGAGTTTGCGGGGGTGAAATGTGGCATCATGGATCAATATGCTTCTCTGTTTTCCCGAAAAGATCATTTGATATTATTGGATTGCCGTGAGGTAAGCCACGATATAATTCCATTTAAATTAGATGGTTTTCAAATCTTACTGGTGGACACTAACGTTAAGCATGATCTGGCATCATCAGCCTACAATGCCAGACGCGCAGCATGTGAAGAAGGTGTTGCCCTGCTTAGAAAAAAGAATGATCAGATCAGTACTTTGCGTGATGTGAGCCATGAAGCCCTTATCGCATCAAAAGAAGCATTTCAAAAGGATACTTTTTTGCAATGCCAGTATGTGGTAGAGGAGATGGCACGGGTGAAGGTGGGAGCTCAATATTTGAAAGAGAATAACCTGAATGGTTTTGGTCAGCTCATGTATCAGTCTCATTATGGATTGAAAGATAAATACCATGTCTCTTGTTCAGAACTAGACTTTTTGGTGTCAATCGCTTCGGATGTTGGCGTAATTGGATCCCGTATGATGGGAGGCGGATTTGGAGGTTGTACCCTCAATCTTATTGAAGAATCAAAGGTTGAGAATTTTATGGAAATCGTTAAAAAGAGGTATCCAACTCAGTTTGATAGGATACCCGCTGTCTATGTTGTTGACACGGAAGATGGAGTTGGTGTTATTTCATGACTGAATTTTGCCAGCTATCCAGTAAATTGCCATACAAATTGTTCTATGAATCGCATCGATCGTCTTACAGCCATTCTCATCCAGTTACAAACCAAGCGAATTGTAAAGGCAGAAGAGGTGGCGGATCGGTTTGAGATTTCACTTCGCACGGTCTATCGTGATGTGAAGGCATTGATGGAAGCCGGTGTACCCATTGGCTCAGAAGCAGGCAAAGGATATTTTATTGTAGATGGTTATCATCTTCCACCCGTTATGTTTAGTCAAGAGGAGGCGGGGGCCATGATGCTGGCTGGCAAGCTGGTGGAAAAGATGACGGATAAATCAGTTCGGATGGCTTTTGAATCGGCAATGAATAAAATTAAGTCGGTGATGAAGGAAGCAGAGAAGGACCATCTTGAAAGTCTGAACGCTGTGATGGCTGTGCATTACAACCAGTGGAGAAGGAACCCTGAGTTACCCAATCATTTTATCACGGATATCCAAAAATCGGTCGCCAATAAAGAGGTGCTGAAAATAGTGTACTGCAGCTCCAAGGGAGAAACCACAACGCGTGAAGCAGAACCCATCGGTTTGTTTTTTTATGCCGGTGCCTGGCACCTCATCGCTTGGTGCAGGTTGCGCAAGGGCTACCGCGATTTCAGAGCTGACCAGATTAAAGAATTGAAATTGACAGGAGATCATTTTGATGGCAGCAACCTCATGTCTTTAAATGAATATTTCAAAACCTATGAATCGGACCATGAGGGACTGATCAAAGTGAAACTGTCTTTTGATAAATCTGGCTTATCCCCAAAACCTTTTTATGGTGCCGTTTCAGAAAAAGACCTGGGAGACCGTGTGCAAGTCGAATTTATGATGGATAACCTGGAGTTGGCAGTTCGTTGGTTGATGCATTACGGATCTTCTGTAGAAATCGATGAGCCTGAAGAGTTGAAAACTTTAATGGCCAAACGCACCGAGAAACTATTTCTTCACTACAACAAAGTGAAGGAGTTGAGCAGTACTTCCTGAAATTATTCCCTTGTCCGTGTAGCTGTTGACACACTGTTGTCAGTAGGGTGTCTTTCTTTTGTATAAGAATTAATCTGACTTTATCTATGAGGAAAATAATTTTAAACGTAGCCATTAGCCTTGATGGCCTTATTGAAGGACCCAATGGAGAATTTGATTGGTGTTTCACCGACAATGACTATGGCATGACGGATTTTCTGGAGAGCATCGATGCGGTGTTGTATGGACGGAAGAGTTATGAAGTATTGATGAAGATGGGCCCAAATCCATTTGCTAACAAGCAAACCTTTGTTGTCAGTAAAACGCTATCGGGTCATGCCGACTATACTTTGCTTAATGGTGATGTGATAGAAAAGGTAAAAGAGATTAGATCCAGCGAAGGAAAAAACATTTGGCTCTTTGGGGGAGCTGAACTCATGACAAGTTTGATAGAAGCGCAACTGGTCGATGAATTGATGTTGGCCGTGCATCCTATAATCTTAGGCAAAGGAAAGGCACTCTTCGATGAATTACCTGGAAGGCTTATGACAAAATTAATAGCCTCCAAAACCTATCCGTCCGGTCTGGTGTCCACACATTACAGTATCAATTATTAATCAGGAAATATGATAAGAGTTGTCATTGCTGTCCTTTTGTCCCTCGCTTCTGTTTATGGATTTACTCAAACCCCAACGAAAATGAAATTAAACGCAGGAATTGTGACCTCTCAACTGGAAGAGACCAAAGCCTTCTACACTTCTGTTCTAAACTTTGGTGTCACTTTTGAAAATGAATTTTACCTACTGATGCATACCCCCAATCATCAGGCAGAGTTGAGCTTTTTGCTCCCGGATCATCCTACACAGCATCCCCTCTTCCAAAAACCATTCGATGGTCAGGGGATGTACATCACTATTGAAGTAGATGACGTAGACAAAGAGTATGAGCGGATCACCAAAACAGGAGCTAAAATTGCCTTTGCCTTGCGGGATGAGTCCTGGGGAGACCGCCACTTTGCCATAGTGGATCCTAATGGAATCGGTGTTGACATCGTCACCTATTCCAAGCAGGAAGAGAAATAACATCGATCAAAAAAAAGGAGGGGAGCCAGCGCAACAACGCATAGGTTTTTTGCTATATCTTTGCCGCGTTATCGAAGAACTGATTGAACATAGAACAATTGGTCCACGATGTCGAGGAGGTATTCCTTGCGCTGGACGAAGAAATAGCCGTTTTCAAGACGCGTACCAGCCTGAGTTGCAAATCCGGGTGTGGAAAGTGCTGTCTTAAACCTGATATCGAAGCCACCGTCCTCGAATTTATTCCTTTCGCGTATCATCTTTATAAACAAGGTAAAGCCATTGAGTGGCTTGAAAACCCATCTTTGAGTAATGCACTTTGTTCTATTCTGGATTCCAATTTGCCAGGCGTGGGGCATTGTACTTCTTATAACCATAGGGGTATGATATGTCGCTTGTTCGGCTTTTCTGCTAAACTGAATAAGTATGGTAGTAAAGAGCTGATCACCTGTCAGGTAATCAAGACAGAGCAACCGGAGGCCTTTCTTACGGCCTATGCAGAGACTATGGCAGGAAGTCCTACCCCTTTAATGAGGGATTACTACATGAAAATGTACGGGGTCGATTGGGAGCTCAGTCAGAAATTTTACCCTATCAATACTGCTATAAGAAAAGCAATTGAGACAGTATTACATTATTATGCCTATAGGGAAGAAGAAGGTGTAGTTGTTACTGAATAAGACTTTCATTAATAGGCTTACTGAATTCTGCTAGTATCTAAATTCTAAGCGATCGATCGCTTTTTTAAGTAGATCAGGTGCAGTCATAACGGTAGCAGATGGAATTGTATTCTTTGTCGTCTTATCAAGACCCAGGGAATAGTCTTTGAACACCATAGTGGTGATGGTTATAATCACCGCAATGAGAATGCCGAAAAGCAGAAGTAAGTCTTTATTTGAAAATTTCATCTTCACTTCAATCAAATATACCAAACAGGGTGCCACTCTTGTAATCGACCATATTGCGGTAAATTGGCACTTTCCTGGACCGCAATCGTTCAAATTCGAACATAAAGGCCTTCCCATTCGTACATATAATACCGAGTCTTCAAGCAATGGTTACTGTTTGACACTTAATTGATATTAAAGGTTTAAATGGGAATTAGTTGCTGAGCATGATTTAGAGGAACTTTTATTGAATTCGGTCCTGTTTTCTGGTAAATTTGTTTGTAATGATCAATTTGAATAAAATACTAACTGTACTGCTTCTGGTTGTTCCAGCACTATCCGTGCATTCAGCCTATGGACAAACGCCCGCTGTTGCAGAAAATAGTGATAGTCCAGTCAACTGGTTAACCTTCGAGGAAGCCATTGAAAAGTCAAAGACGGAGAAGCGCAAGATTTTTATCGATGTGTATACTGACTGGTGTGGATGGTGCAAGGTGATGGACAAGAATACTTTCAGTGAAGAGAAAATCGCGAAGATTCTTAACGAACAGTTTTATCCCGTAAAATTCAATGCGGAGCAAAAAGAGGACGTTGAGTTCAGTGGCACTACTTTCAAATTTGTGCCATCAGGCAAAAATGGATATCATCAATTGGCTGCGGCTTTACTTAATAACCAGCTTTCATACCCAACCGTAGTTTTTTTAGACGAGGAGTTTAGGATGATTCAGCCTTTGGCAGGGTATCAAAAAGCTCCTGAATTCCATAAAATCATTCAGTTTATTGGAGGTGACCATTATAAGAAAACGAAGTGGGACGAATGGCAAACTATTTATAAATCACCTTATATAGGTTCGGAGGAATAAACATCAACCTAACTCATCCCTCATAAAAAAAGCCCAACAATTTGCTGGGCTTTTCTTTTATACATTATGATACGCCTTGTTAGAACGGGCGATTTTTTTGCTTTTTAGTTTTCTGTGAATCGATGTAACCGAGTGCAGCCACAAATCCGATTAGCACGGCAACAATGATGATAAATAAGTTAGCGCCATCTCCAATTACTTGCTCAAACATAGTTCGTTTCGTTTAGTGCTTCAAATTTAGTCTAAACTTCCAATTGGGAAAACTTGAAGTTGTTAATTTTTGTCAAAATTGACCTTTTAGGAGGTTAAATACCAAGCTCCTCTTTGTTTTGCCTGAGCACGTCAATGATAAAGGCAATGTGTTCTTTCAGGTCTACACCCAGCAATTCTACACCCTTGTACACCTCATCTCGTTCTACCTTGGCGGCAAATCCCTTGTCTTTCAGCTTTTTTATGACCGACTTGGGCTCCAGCGTGGAAACACCTTCCGGCCGCACCTGACAGCAGGCCACAATAAAGCCTGTAAGTTCGTCACAGGCCAATAGCGCCTTGTCAAGCAACGTGTCATAAGGCACATTCCACTTGGTATAGTGAGCAGATATGGCGTGAGCTATTTTGGCCTCACCCATTTCATTTAATTTCTCTACGATAATGGCAGGGTGCTTCTCCGGAAAGGCTTCATAGTCAGCATCATGAAGCAGTCCGGCAATGGCCCATTCATTTTCATCCTCATTGTATTTCTTGGCATAAGCCTCCATCACCAGTTCTATGGTGCGCATGTGACGAAGTAAGCTGACGCTGGTCGTCATTGACTCGAGAATTGCTCTTGCTTCTGTTCTGTCCATTTCTACAGTTTGATTTTCTTTGGCTTCCTTTTGAAGAAGAAGAGATTAACAAAGGCAACAATGATTATTATACCAAGGATAATCAGTGTGATCACCATTCTTGTGTTTTTAAGTTCAAGGGTTTTTATTTCGTCATCTTTACGTAGCGCCTCCATTTCCTTTTCTTTCTCCGATAAATCAAGGGCAATCTCCATTTGGGCTATTTTCCTGCTACTTTCTTCTCCGTATATTTTCTCTCTGGCTGCATCGTATTTTACCATTACTTCATAGGCATCTTTCATTTTACCTTGTTTCGCATAGTTGGTGGCAAGACTTCGCAGTATTTGAGGTTCGAATATAAATGCCTGTAGGTTTTTACTCATTGCAAGTGCATCGTTCAGGTAGCCCTCGGCATTAGAGTTTTGTCCAGCTTGTACATAAACCTCTCCCAGATTGGCAGTAATATTTAAAATCCCAATTTGATTGTTTTCTTTTTTGGCAAGTTCCAAAGCACGGCTATAATATTCTACAGCTCTTTGTAAGTTTCCCTGTCTCACGTAGACGTTGCCAATATTGCTCAAAGGATCGGAGTATACTCGCCCGGCTTTTTCAGCCACCTGAAATGCTTGCGAGTAATATTTTAGTGCTTGCTCATACAACTGAAGGTCACTATGCAAGTTGCCAAGGTTGTTCATGGTGCCTATTACTCTGTCTTTATCGTCAATTTGGGTGAAGAGTTCATACGCTTCTTCAAAATACTTCATGGCCTGACCATAGTCCTTTTTTAGAGAGTAGATAGTGCCTATGTTGTTTTTTGATGTGGCAATTCCCTCAGTATTTTCAAGGGTATTGTATATCTTCAGAGAGGTCAGGTAGTATTCAAGCGCTTTATCCAATGCGCCCTGATTGCGATAAGCTACACCTAGGTTATTATAGGATGCCGCCATGCCTTTCTGATCATCAATTTCAGTAGCAAGAGTCAATGCTTCTCGGGTATACCCAAGTGCTTTTACAGGGTCGAAATTAATGTGCGCCCTAAATAACTCATTTAAGGTTTTGACTTTTAAATCTCCATCTACTTTGGTCAACTGATTTTCCAAACTGTCAATGGTAGATGCGCTGGCATAAGAACCTAAAATGCCAATCAGTAATAGAAGCAGGCAAAGCCTTTTCATATAAAGTAGTTTTATGGTCGTAAAATTAAGATTATAAATTGAAACAGCGGATAGGTTTGCAAGGGACATCCATCATATCTGGTCATATGGCTCATTTTCGGCTATTCCTTATAAAATATCTGATTTTGGTTTAATTTACCATTCTGTTTCACAGTAGCTTATGAAACTTGATAGTTAAGTAAGCGTTTATGAGTGGATCAGTCACATAAATAATAATACAAATGATCAGAGCTAGCATTTTGTTTTCCATTCTTACGATTTCTTTTTCGCTTTCTGCACAACAAAATGAACAAGTGGCTATTATGGAGCCTATTAATTTTTTGTTTGAAGGTATGAATAAGGGAGATAGTGCCATGGTGCACAAAGCATTTAGGAATGATGTTGTGTTTGCTACCATCGGTGAGGATAAGGAAGGAAATCCTAAATTCAATAGAGGTGACCTTAATCGCTTTTTGGTGGCCATGGGTACGCCCAGAAAAGAAGTTTATTCTGAACCCATTTGGGATGTAAAAATTGATGTAGATGGTAACTTTGCTCAAGTATGGGCCAAGTATGCCTTCTATCTGGATAAAGAGCTACACCATTGCGGTGTAGATGCCTTTCAACTCTACAAGGGTTTAGATGGATGGAAAATTTTTCAACTTACGGATACGAGGCAATCAGAAGGTTGTGATGTTCCCGTAGCAATTCAAAATAGATTCAAATGAGAAAAATAATTTTAGCCTGTACACTCTTGAGTGCCCTGCTGGTTGGCTGTACACAACCACCGCAACAGCAAGAGCAGCCAACAATCACCACCTTTATATTGGTGCGGCATGCTGAAAAGGCAGATGATGGAACAAAGGATCCACCACTGACTGACGATGGAGTGATCAGGGCGAACGACCTGGCGAAAATGTTGAACGAAACTAAAATTGATGCGATCTACAGTACACCCTATAAGCGTACGCAACAAACTGTAAAACCTATTGCCGATGCTATGGGGCGCACGCTGTTATCCTATGATCCAATGAAAGGCGAAGTGATGGACAGCATATTCAACGCTCATCGTGGAGGCACCGTGTTGATCTCGGGCCACTCCAACACTACCCCATGGGTGGCTAATTATTTCTTAGGAGCTGAAACTTATCCCGATTTCAAAGATTCTGATTATGATAATGTTATGGTGCTATCCATAATTGAAAAAGGAAATGCAACAGTGACGTGGCTAAACTATGGAGCGTCTACCAACTAAAGATTAAACGTCAATGGAATATAGGAGGCTGGGCAAGTCAGGGTTACAAGTAAGTGCTTTATCATTGGGTTCATGGCTTACTATTGGAGAGCGTAATGATGACAGTATTGCGGAAGAGTTGATGACAGTAGCCTATGAGAATGGAATCAATTTCTTTGATAGTGCAGAGAGCTATGCAGGGGGCAAGTCTGAGATGACGATCGGAACCCTATTAAAGAAAAAACAATGGCAACGCGATAGCTATATTGTTTCTAGCAAAGCTTTTTTTGGTCTGGGAGGAGAATTGAAGCCTACACAAAAAGGGTTAAGTAGAAAACATCTTGTCGAAGCTTGTAACGGTGCATTGCAACGTCTGCAATTAGACTATCTCGATCTGTATTTCTGTCATCGGCCCGACAAGCAAACTCCAATCGAGGAAACGGTGTGGACGATGCACAACTTGATCCTTCAAGGTAAAATATTGTATTGGGGCACCAGTGAATGGAGTGCTCAGGAAATTACAGAAGCACACCTGGTAGCACAGCGCTATAATCTTATAGGTCCAGTGATGGAACAACCACAGTACAATATGTTGGTGCGACATCGGGTGGAAGTAGAGTACAGTCAGCTATATAAAACCGTGGGACTAGGAACCACCGTTTGGTCGCCTTTGGCAAGCGGAGTGCTCTCTGGAAAATACAATGACCAATTGCCTTCAGATGCTAGATTGGGCAAGCCCGGACTGGATTGGTTAAAGGAAAGAAGTTTTGCAGAAGGAAATTTGCCCAGGGCTAAAAAGCTGGCGGTATTAAGTAAAGAATTGGGTATGTCAATGCCCGTGTTGGCTTTGGCGTGGTGCTTAAAGAACCCAAACGTGAGCACTGTAATACTAGGTGCTTCCAAAACCGAACAGCTCAAAGAAAACTTTAAAGCGATAGAAGCCCAGTCTCAATTATCTGTTGAAGTAATGGATAGAATTGAAGCTGTATTGGACAATAAGCCTAAACAACCCCAATTCTAACTTGCCGCTGGTCTGAAAAGTGACAATTATTTGACCCTTACTCGTATTTGTTCGTTAAATTAGGGTATGCATCGTATGGTGACCATAGTGCTTGCATTCTCTGTTTTTCCACTTATCTCATTTGCTCAGCAGGATGAAATCAGAAAGAGTATTTATTTCCGTGGAGGCAGTTATTACGTAGACCGGTATCAAGCTGAGGAACTCTCGAACTGGCTCGATTCCATCCCCAACTTACTGGAGAAGTACCAAATTCAATTGACAAGCCACACTGACCCGGTAGGAGGTAAGGAATTTAATGAATGGCTCTCTAAAATGCGGAGTGAAGCGGTTTTTCAATTGCTTAAGGAACTGAGTATTCCAGAGTTCATGATTCATATCAAAAATTGGGACTATGAGAATGCCGTGTATAGAAATGATAATTACTATGGACGCAGACTGAACAGGCGCGTAGATGTTATTTTACACCCCATTGTATTCTAAAATCTGATTTTTCAAGCCGTCCGTTTTAGGACACCTTTTTTCGCAACCGGACGATAAACTGCGTAACTTCATCGTTTATTTGTCGTCTAACCCCCAAAATAGCCATTGGCATTATTGTTGGCTAATGTACAACTGAAACTTTTCATGCATGATTCAATTAAAGGACATCGATAAATATGTCGATTCTAGATTTCAACGAACTTTCATCTTAAAAGGTGTTGACCTCACAGTCGAGCAAGGTGAATTCTTAACCATAATGGGACCCAGTGGAGCCGGTAAATCTACACTGATGAACATTATCGGTATGCTGGACGAACCTTCCGCTGGGGAGTATTACTTTTTTGATGAGCCTGTACACAAAATTAAAGAACGCAAGAAATCGGAGATGCATAAAAACTACATCGGTTTCATCTTTCAGGCTTACCACCTCATTGATGAACTCACCGTGTATGAAAACATTGAAACCCCCTTACTATACAAAGGGGTAAGTGGCAGCCAGCGAAAAAGCATGGTAGCCGAGTTACTGGATCGATTCAATATGGTGGCCAAGAAAGACCTCTTTCCGGAGCAACTCTCTGGAGGGCAACAACAATTGGTAGGTGTGGCCAGGGCCATAATCGGTCAGCCCAAATTGTTATTGGCTGATGAGCCTACTGGAAATTTACATTCTGAGCAAGGGAAACAGATCATGGACATTTTTGAAGAGTTGAACAAGGAAGGAATGACTATTATTCAAGTAACTCATGCTGAAGAAAATGCACAACGTGGAAAACGTATTGTGAAGGTGGTGGATGGTGCTATGGAATCAGATGAATTGGTAAACAAAAGTGAAAAAATAAAAGAATAAATAGAGAAGTATGAAGTCTAGTGCATTGCTGTTTTTGTTTTGTATTTCGGCTGTGACTTTTGTGAATGGACAAGAGCCGGTGAAAACGCTAACGTTTAAGGAGGCGGTTAAAATTGGTCTTGAAAAAAACCTGACGCTCAATCAGCAGGAGAATTTGCTGATTGCCTCTCAAGTCAACAAAACTGCAGGTATTTTGAGAATGGGGCCAAGTGTCAACGTCACCGGGAATGCAGGACGAAATGATGGAAATTCATTCAATCAGCAGCAAGGTCAGGTAGTAAATGGTGTAATTGATTTTTTTGGAGCCAACGCCAATGCCAATATGCCTTTGTTTAATGGTTTCAATAATTTCAATTCTTATCGACAAGCTTCCAATCAATATGAAGCGCAGATTCATTTAGTAAAAAGAACAAGCCAGGATGTGATAAGGGATGTAGCCAATCAATACTTGGTGTGCTTGCTGGATAAGGAACTACACGAAATTCAAAAGCAAAACGTACAGACGCAGCAGCAGCAATATGATCAAATTAAAGAACAGGTTGCAGCTGGAAGCCGGGCGGAAGTAGACCTTATTAACCAGGAGTATCAAGTAAAGAATGCTGAACTTTTAGCCATGCGTGCTGCATTTACCCTGAGAAATGATTTAGCAACCCTTTCTCAAACGCTGCAGTTGGATCCATTGACGCAAATAGAAATAGAAGATCCTAACTGGGACGTGAACCTTGAAGATAGTGAGGTGAAGAGCATTGATGAAATAAGTGCTACAGCAGTTGAGCAAAGAAGTGATTTAGCCAGGGCGAGGTTTAACGAAAAGGCATCGCAATTTGGATATCAGTCTTCAAAAGGAACGTTCTTTCCACGCGTAGGTTTGTTTGCGCAGTATGGATCACAATACAATTACATTCAGAATGCGACCAATCGAACCTTTGAACAACAGTTTAAGGATGACAATACGCAGTTTACGTACGGCCTTACATTTACGATTCCCATTATAGGTGGATTCCAAAATAGGAACACAACAGTTGCTAATCGTGTGGCCTACGAAAATTCCAGATTGCAGACTGAAAACACAGAAATTTTAGTGAAAAGCGATGTACTGAGAGCCTACCAGAATTACAGAGATGCAAGAACAAACTACGATGCGGCCAGTTCACAGTTAAAAGCGGCTCAACTTTCACAACAGTTGGAACAGGAACGATATAGGCTAGGTATCTCCGATATTGTTGCGCTCACCCAGGCCAATCAAAATAGTGTGCGTGCTCAAGGTGATTTCGTAAGCGCCAGATATACCCTTATGTTTCAGAAGTTGCTTATCGGATATGCTTCAGGAACGCTTAATTTCGAGGATATACCTTGATTTTTAGGTTAGAATAGGCAGATTTTTACTCATTTTTTATACATTTGCAGCCCCGCTGAGTAGTGGGGCTCTTTTTTTGACCAAAAAGAGGAAGTTGTAAACAAAAATGAGGTAGTCAGCCCAGCTGCTTCATGTAATCAGGGCAAATACACAATGACAAAACCAAAAGACACAAAACCTAAGGCTAAGCCTGAAAGTGATGAATTGAAGCCAGTTGCTAAAAAAGCAAGCAAAGCAGAGGTGGATATTGAATTGGACGAAGAGGATGAATTGGCCGAATTCAAAAAGGCTAAAAAGGCTGAAGAATTAGGAGAGGAACAAACTGCACGTATCATAAGCAATGTCGCAGACCGCAGGTCCTCTACCTCATCACCCGTTTCTCTGGAAAGCTTCGATTGGGATGCTTTCGACCGTAAGGGATTTGGAGAAGGCTACTCACAGAAAGATCGCGAGGAATTGACCAACATGTACTCAGGTACAGTTACTTCAGTCAACGAAAGTGAGGTAGTAGAAGGTATCGTAGTAGGAATCAACGAAAAGGACGTTATATTAAATATTGGATTTAAGTCGGACGGACTAGTGCCTGTGGCTGAATTCAAAGATTTGCCTAACCTGAAAATAGGTGATAAGGTAGACCTGTTTATTGAAGAGCGTGAAAATGCAATGGGACAATTAGTCCTTTCACGTAGAAAAGCGAAACTTGTTAAAGGCTGGGAGAATATCCAAAAGGCATTTGATGAGGATTTGGTAATTGAAGGATTTGTAAAACGCAGAACCAAAGGTGGTTTGATTGTGGACGTTTACGGAATTGAGGCCTTCTTGCCAGGATCACAAATTGATGTGAAGCCAATTCGCGACTTCGATATTTATGTAAATAAATCGATTGAAGTAAAAGTGGTGAAGATCAACTACAGCAACGACAACGTGGTTGTATCTCACAAAGTATTGATTGAGAAAGATCTTGAGCAGCAAAAAGCGGTGATCCTGAACAACCTTGAGAAAGGTCAGGTACTGGAAGGTGTGATCAAGAACATGACCAACTTCGGTGTATTCATCGACTTGGGTGGTGTAGACGGATTGTTGCATATCACTGATATCTCATGGGGACGCATCAACCACCCTGACGAACTGTTGAAGTTGGATCAGGTAGTGAAAATAGTGGTGTTAGACTTCGATGAAGATAAGAAGAGAATTTCTTTGGGTATGAAGCAATTGACTGCTCATCCTTGGGATTCATTGCCTGCTGATATCAATGTAGGCTCTAAAGTAAAAGGTAAGATCGTGAATGTGGCTGATTATGGTGCATTCCTTGAAATACAGCCAGGTGTAGAGGGGTTGATCCACGTTTCAGAAATGAGCTGGTCACAACATTTACGCAACCCACAAGACTTCATTAAAGTAGGTGAAGAATTGGAAGCTGTTGTATTGACCATCGACCGTGACGAGCGCAAGATGTCATTAGGTATTAAGCAATTGACTGAAGATCCTTGGACACGTCAGGATGTGATGACCAAATATGCGATCAACACCAAACACAAAGGTGTGGTGCGTAATCTTACCAACTTCGGATTGTTCATTGAATTGGAAGAAGGTATCGATGGCTTGGTTCACGTTTCAGACTTGAGCTGGACAAGAAAGATCAAGCATCCATCAGAATTCATCAAAGTGGGAGATCCATTGGATGTAGTGGTATTGGAATTGGATGCAGCAAACAGAAGATTGGCGCTTAGCCATAAGCATTTGGAAGAGAATCCTTGGGATGCTTTCGAATCTGTATTCCAGGTAGGAACAGTGCATAAATGTACAGTGATCAGCAAGACAGATAAAGGTGGAGTATTGGAGTTACCATACGGTATTGAAGGATTCTGTTCTGCAAAGAACCTTGTACGTGAAGACGAGAGCAAGATCGAAGCAGGAGAAGCTTTGGACTTCAAAGTAATTGAATTCTCTAAAGAGGATAGAAGAATTGCATTGAGTCATAAGGCCATCTGGTCTACTGAACAAGAAAAAGTAGAAGCACCTGCTAAGAAGCGTGCACCTTCAAAAGGAAAAGCGATCGATAAGATCAACAAGGAAGCTGAAAAGTCAACTTTGGGAGATATCGAGGCGTTGAGTGCTTTGAAGGACAAGATGAATGCAGATAAGACCAAAGGGTCTGAATAATAATTGGAGACAGAAAAAAGGTGGTCCAATAAAAGACCACCTTTTTTTGTTTGAGGTGGAGCGAATTTCATAATTTCGCGTAGATAAAAGGTCTCGTGGCCGAGTGGCTAGGCAGAGCTCTGCAAAAGCTCCTACAGCGGTTCGAATCCGCTCGAGACCTCAATCAACATGATCAGCGCCCCCCGACTGTGTCGGGGGGCATTTTTATTTTTAATCTGTGACACAAACTATTTTGGAGTAACTAGATCAGAAAAAAAACGGCACGATCATCAGCGTTGCTTGATCTTATAGCGCGTCCCCAGGTTCAGCGTTAGCTAACCTGCTTGAGGTTACTCAGGTATTCAAAGTCACCAAGCCACCATCTATTACATAGTTGGAACCTGTAATGAAGCTGGCTTCATCTGAGCATAGAAATAGAGCGAGGTTAGCAATTTCTTCAGGTTGTCCCATTCGGCCGATTGGTTGTGTCTTAGCGAGTTTTTCCATCATTTCCTTTTCTTTACCTGGATAATTCTTCGCAATGAATCCATCTACAAACGGAGTATGAACGCGGCCAGGGGAGATACTGTTGCAGCGAATGTTGTGAGCAAGGTAATCCTTGGCAATAGAATAAGTCATGCTGAGTACCGCTCCTTTGCTAGCCGTGTAAGCAAACCGATCCGACAATCCCACCATGGCTGCAATAGATGCAATGTTGATGATGATGCCGCCACCTGATTTTTTCATTGCTGTCACCCCTGCCTTCAGACAATTGAACGTGCCCTTCACATTGACTTGGTAAACTTTATCAAAATCTTCTGTGCTGGTGTTTTCCGCGTTACCCACATGGGCTATGCCCGCATTGTTCACCAAAATGTCTAAACCACTCGATTGACTTATGGTGTTGAACAAATCGAGTACTTTTTGCTGATCCGTAATATCACAAACGTGCCTGTTGGCCAATCCACCGCTGTTTTTAATGTCAGTGACTACACCCTGCAGAGCAGCTTCATCCATATCGAGAATAGTGACACTGGCTCCCTGCTGGGCCAGTTGGTAGGAAACGGCTTTGCCAATACCCTTAGCTCCACCCGTAATTATGGCAGTTTTTCCTTTTAAATCGAAGACGCTCATTATAGGTAATTGAATTTGTAAGAAAATTAGATAAGTTTACTTTAAGTTCATATGTATGAACAAACTAAAATTAGAAAGTCTGAACACTAAAACCAACATAAGTAGCGTGATGTACAAGAAGGGTTTACCAATTTTATTTACAATGATTTAGTCAATAGCCAATGCATTTAGGTTTAGGACTATATCGAAGTGTACTTAATAGTGACAATTTTCGGTTTGCACAACAGGCCGGGGCTACCCACATTGTGGCCCAGTTGGTAGACTATATCAAGGGGGAAAATCCATCCCTCACGAAAAACTATTTAAACGGGTGGGGAGAAACCCAAAATCAGGGAAAGCTGTGGACCTACGATGAACTGCACGCCCTGAAAAAGGAAATAGAATCGCACGGGTTAAAGTTGGAGGCCATCGAAAATTTTGATCCTTCCCACTGGTACGATGTGCTGTTGGATGGACCGAAGAAGGCTGAACAGTTGGAGGGTTTAAAAACCATCTTGAAAAACATGGGTAAGGTGGGTATTCCTGTCATGGGATATTACTTCAGCCTGGCAGGAGTGTGGGGATGGACGAGCGGTCCCACCGGAAGAGGAAGTGCCAACTCTGTTGAGTTTGATCAAACAAAAGTGGAAATCAACCAACCGATACCCAATGGAATGGTGTGGAACATGCGCTATGAAAATGAGACGGAGGGAACAATTGCTCCAGTATCGCGTGAGGAAATGTGGGAGCGCCTCAATTATTTTTTAAAAACACTGCTTCCGATTGCTGAGGAAAACGAAGTGAAACTGGTAGCCCATCCGGATGACCCTCCTTTGCCAGAGATGCGGGGAACAGCCCGGCTGTTTTACAATACAACGGAGTATGAAAAACTGCTGACTGTAAGCGATAGTCCGTCCAATGGTTTTGAATTTTGTATGGGTACTATCCAGGAAATGCAGGGAAGTGATGTGTATGCCATGCTGGACAAATACAGCAGAGAAAACAGAATCGGGTATGTCCATTTTAGAAATGTCATCGGGAAGGTGCCTCACTACCGGGAAGCTTTTGTAGATGAAGGTGATATTGACATGGTGCGGGCATTAAAGATTTTGAAGAAGAATAATTACGAGGGGGTCCTCATCCCTGATCATACACCGGAAATGTCTACCAAAGCGGGTTGGCATACAGGGATGGCATATGCCCTGGGTTATATGAAAGGGGCAATGCAGGCGGTTAATGCTGAGCAATGAGTTGCCTATTATCAGAAATAAAGATTGATGGACTAAGAGCAATAATGCTTGAGAATGAATGGCTGAGAGTGGGGGTATTGGTGGATCGTGGAAGCGATATTTTTGAATTCACCTACAAGCCAAAAAATCTCGACTTTTTACTTCGGTTACCGAAAGGAATCAGGAACCCACAGACGCATTTTAGTCAAATCAGAAATACAAAAAGCCAGTTCGAAGATTATTACTACGGTGGTTGGCAGGTTTGTTTGCCCAACAGCCCTGCTTTTAATTACCGCGGTGCAGAGCTTGGGCAACATGGGGAGGTGGCATTGATTCCATGGGAAGTAGAAATTACCGAGCAGACTCCCGACAAGATGAGCATTAAGTGCTCCGTATCACCTTTGAGGGTTCCGATTAGAGTGGAAAGAGTACTAACGCTGGAAAAGAATGCAACAACATTGCAGATCGAAGAATCGGTGCATAATGCCAGCGCCACTCACCTTGACATCATGTGGGGACAACACATCGCTTTTGGATTGCCTTTTTTAGAAGACGGAGTGGTAATCGACACCAATGCAATAACCATGGAAACAGAACTGGCCATGCCGGATCGTCATCTCTTTAAAAGAGGAGAAGTGTATCAATGGCCTGTGGCCAAATCAAAAGAGGGTAGTGTTATTGCCGCCAACAAAGTTTCAAAGTTGGGGGCAGACGAATACAGCGACCTCTGCTACCTGAAGGGGTATGATGAAAAAGCATTCTATATTATTAAAAACGAAGCGAAGAATGTGGGGTTTGGACTTACATGGGAAGGCAACTTGTTCAAAGACCTTTGGTTTTGGCAAGAGAGATATGCGACCAAAGATTTCCCATGGTGGGGCCAATGTTATACAGTGGCTCTGGAACCATGGACTTCCAAATGGACCAACGAACCACAAAAGGCAATTGATAACAATCAATGGTTAAGATTGGAAGCAGGTGAAAAAAGGAAAACAAAATTTTCAGCCTCAGCTTTTGAAGATAAATTCAACAATAAGGAGTAATGAGTATTTTAGAAAGAACTAGTGTATTTGCGGAAGGATTGGATCATCCCGAGTGTGTAGTGTATCACCCTGACGGAACCATTTGGGCAGGAGGGGAGGTCGGACAGATTTACAGAATAAGTAAAGATGGAAAGGAAGTGGAAGAGGTAGCCAGCACAGGCGGCTTTATATTAGGTATGGCTTTGAGCCCCGATTGTAGTTGGATGTTGATTTGTGACTTGCAGGAGAAATGCCTTTGGAGAATGGATATGAAAACCTATGCAATTACTGAGTTCTCGCAAGGTGCCGATGGTCATCATTTTAATATTCCTAACTATGCTTGTTTTGATAGCCATGCCAATATATATGTGTCTGAGAGTGGTGCATTTCGGGAAGTAAATGGAAAAATTTTGAAGTACGACAAAGATGGAAACGGAACCATCTGGTGTGATGGGCCTTTCAACTTTGCCAATGGTATGGCCATTGATGCAGGGGAAAAATACATTTATGTGGTATGTTCATTTCTGCCTGGCGTGGAGAGGGTAAAGATCAATGAAGATGGTACGGCAGGCGAACGGGAAGTTTTTGCAACTGTCCCTGAATCTGTTCCCGATGGGGTAGCCTTTGATGCTGCCGGTAATTTGTACATATCCTGTTACGCACCCAACAAGATTTATAAAGTGGCTCCTGATCGTACCATCAGTTTACTGATAGATGATTGGGAAGCGCACACACTTTCCAATCCAACAAATATTGCTTTTGGTGGAGAACACTTTGACCAGTTGTTTACTGCCAACCTGGGAAGGTGGCACATATCAAAAATTGATTTAGGTATCGAGGGACTTAAACTCGTTTGTCACCAATGAAAGATTTTACCAATAAACATATTGTAGTCACCGGAGGGGTGAAAGGAATTGGTCGCGCAACGCTGGATGTCTTCATCAGAGAGGAAGGAAATGTTTCTGTTTTGGATATTGATCGTGAGGGAGAAAAGTTGGAGAAAGAATCAGGTGGAAAGGTAAAGTTTTACGCTTGTGATGTTGCTGATTATTCGAGTGTACAAACCAGCATCGCGCATGCCATTGAACATTTTGGTGACATCGATGTGCTGGTCAACAATGCGGGTGTCAACCGCTATGCTTCAGTTACAGAAACAACCGAGGAAGAATGGGACTTTGTGATGAATGTAAATTTGAAGAGCGCATTCATGGCAGCCAGGTTTGCCATCCCTTCCATGCAAAAGAAAGGAAATGGTGTAGTGGTTAATGTATCCAGTGTACAGGCGTTTGTGAGTCAGAGCCAGGTGGCTGCTTACACCACATCGAAAACTGCTTTATTGGGATTAACCCGAAGCATTGCGGTGGATTACGGTCCTCAAATAAGGTGTGTGGCAGTATGTCCGGGAACCATTAATACACCAATGCTTCAATCCGCCATTCAGGAATCTCCTGATCCGGATGAGGTTTTTAAAGAATGTGAGGATATGCACTTGGTAAAAAAAGTAGGAGACCCTGCAGAGGTAGGTGAGTTCATTGCGTATCTCTCATCAGCGAAAGCTTCATTTATTACAGGCCAATCGTTTCGTATTGATGGAGGGTTGGGTGTTACCATCGGAGGAAGTAAAAGAGATTAATTTCCTTCCTTCTTCAGTTTCATCTCCCGCTTCATTTCAAACCGAGGTTGGAACCGCGAAAAGTTGTGTTCCACTTGCGTTCCAAAGGCATCTATTAAAGATTTGAACCAGCGCATTTTCCAATTGAAACTGTTCCATGATATGCCGATTTCATTAGGGAAGGATTTCAGGTTGTAGGCTACCCTTATGTTCACCAGCGACTGGTCATTCATAAGCGCTTCGGTTTCGTTTTGAAATACCAGGGTAATGGCATCGGGGTCAATGGTGCTTTTATTCACTTCTACGGTACTGTTTTCAGCAATAAACTGTTCGATGATTTTTACAGCTATATTGAATTCTTCATCCTTAATGGAAACAAAGGTTTTTAAGAGGGCCATAGGCAGGGTGAGCTCATGCAATACCTCAGTGTCGGTCAACGTGATATAGGATAACATAAAATTCACCTCGGAAGGTGAACCGATGCTTACAGCATCCCGTCCTATCGAAAAGGGTTGATGCTCACTCAGCTCAATATTTTGTACCAGAGAATTGGCATTTTTGGAAATGGAAAGAAGGCACACGGAAGGCAAACCTGAATCACTCAGCGCCTGATGAAAAATCAGTAAGTCTACGTTGTCGGCCAACTCGAATTCCATTTTGTAATACAAAGGGTATTTGAGCAACTCCATCACATCAAACTCTTTTTTATTAATCAGGCTAGAGAAGTTTGAACTGACCAGTTTACCAGGTAATCTGTCTTTGGTTTGGTCAAGAACGAAAAAGCCATCTTTAATAACGGAAGCGTGCTGTTGAGCTGCTTCCATCAATTCTTCCTGTGATAGCCGAAACATCGAATCGGGTGATAGTTGATGGAAATACAGAAGATCCTCTGCCGTTGTCTTGATAGAGAGGCTTATTTTATGATCCTGAATATCTGCATTGGCCCAGGTAATAGAAACAGGATGGATGCTGTTGGCAAGAACAGCCCTCTGGATGAGCAGCATGATCAAGATAATAGTGAGTTTCATTTCAGTTCAACTCGAATAGTTTTCACTTCCCATGGATCCAGTATGATGAAGTTGTTGGCGACAGTACCTTGTTCTTCTCTTGGGCTACTTGTATACATCGATGAAGGGGTTAAAGCTTTCCAGGCCAGGGTTGTCTTACCGGGATCATCCGTTGGGTTAAAAAAACGAATCATCACAGCTTTGCCGTCACGACTCTGTTTGAGAGACGTAATGAGCACGTTAGCTCTGTCTTGGAGCTGGAGCAAGGGGGTAATGGTGTCTGCATCTTTCGACACAGGAACGGCAATGAGTGGTTGTGTTTGTTCAATGCCGAATTTTTTCGTTTCAAAATCATTAAAACCATGATGAGGTTTTAGTACATAGTGAAATGGGATTTTTCCATCCTGATAGGCTTTATAGTTGACAAACCACGCATTGTTCATCACCCAACTGATAATTTTGTTGGAGGGCTCATATTTTTTAATCCATGGCCTCACTGTCATGTCCGCCATCCATTTTTGACCATTCATGTCTCCAATCTCTAATAGAGGAGCCTCAACAGTGGCAAGAGTAACACCCATATTTTCATTGGAAACATCTACCCACCGCTGAACACTGTAAAAGTTTTTATTGGCTCCTTTGAGTTGATCTTCTTCTGGCTTCATCGTACCCCAGGGAATGTCTACACGCACCTGACTGTTAGGGATGTTAAAAGGGAAGGTGAACCTTACGTTCTCATTATCAGTAACTCTTTTTTTATCCACTACATTAGTGAGATAAACACGATCCAGCCCGTTCACCACTTGAATGTCTCGTGTCAAACCTTCAGCAGCAGGGGCCGGTGAGGTAACACGAATGGTATTGACTACCGGTCCTTTTTCGATCACTTCAAAGGAAGCTTCACCCTGATGCTTCATGCTCTCCTTGATCAATCCACCATACCAGTAGGCATTGAACCCAAGCGAGTCCATTTCATCGATACGGTTACGACTACTTCCCGAGGTTAACGAAGTTATATTTCCACTTTCAGGGTCTAGCACTACACTTAATTGATCGTTGGAAATGGAATGGGCAGTGATGCTGCTCTCCGGCTGTGATTTCACTTTTCCCTTTTTTGTATAATACTTCGTAGCACCAAGTGCCGGTACGTTGTGGGCAACAAAAGCAAGCGAACCATCACGGAGTCGCTGCGTCTCAACAGCTTTCCCTGTTTGATCTTCTATCTTGTCATAACGAAGGTTCCACGAGGCAGGAAGGGTGACAAGGTCTGTCCGGTCCCAAGAAGTGGTGTTGATGACTTGAAATGCTTCTATTAAATCTTCCGGAGATGCAACAGTTTGTAGCGCATCTTCGACCAACTGTTGTGATTCTTTTTCCGCATCTAAAGCAAAACTTTGTTTTACCCTCCAAAGATCTTTGGTGAACTCACTGTCTGGTTCGGATTTACTGCCGGCTGCGCCCCAGGTATGTTCAGAAAAAAGCACGACATTTTTCCATGCTTCATCAAACCTTGGTTTGTTATCAGTACTTCGGTCCAACATACTCCATAATGTTTCTGCTTGAATAAGCTGATCAGCTGTTTTGCGATTGATACCAGTTTCCAATGCAGAGGATGCAGCACCATCTTCCCAGTAAGGAGTGAAGTCTCCTTCATGAACAGGCAGTTCATCACCATAACGTTTTTCCAATGCCTCCATCATTTCCCTATTAGTGGCAATTCGCATTTTAGGGTAAGCATAAGTTTCATTCCAGTTCTTAATGAAATCAGGCATGGTTACATCGGGTGGCCCGTTGTCGTTTCCAATGGTATACCTCAACTGTACCAGGTCATAGGGGTAGCCTTGTTTTTCCAATTCATCCAAATGCCT
>JAGQYK010000045.1 GCA_020436125.1 Cyclobacteriaceae bacterium
GTAAGCATGAGGGCAGCGTGACGTGGCAATCTCCCCAACGGTGTTACAGGTCTTTTCATAGCCAAAGGATCGCCACTTTCAGCGGAATTTCATGCAGCCTTTCCTCACCTCTTACCCTCACCCAATAACTTCCTCAAGTACTCGCTAAGTTATGCTCCCTCTCCCTAGGGAGAGGGGATGCGATTTGTGCTAACCGAAAAAAAGAAGATGGGTGAGGGACTCTTATTCAGAACCCATTTCATAGCCAAAGGATCGCCACTCCGCCTGCTGGCGGATCGCGATGACGATGGTTGTGGTAGGTCTACATTCCATTGGAGGGAAGGGGGTGGCCTGATAAATAATTTCCTTTATTCTTCCTAGCGCTTCAGTTAGGGAAGCAGTTAGTAGGGTTATCCGTAGATATCCTACTTTCATTTTCTCAAGAACAGCCGTTGATTGTTCAAATCAAAGCTTACTTCAGTAAAGTGTCTAAAGAAATCCATTCCCAAAATGGCTGAAGCTTTTTGTATCCCGAAGGATTGGAGCACCCCTAATTCTCCCAAAATCATTTGTTGTGTACCGAAACTATAGTCTCCAATTTTGAAATCAGTGATCTGTATAGTTGTGGCTTGGATGGGTACCCCGTCTATACCTGCAATTTGTTTTTCAGTAGAGAGTACCTTGAGTTCTAAATGGTGTTCCTCTGCGAAGGAATCTGTTATAATGGATTCGCGAGCCCCAGTATCCATAATGAGCTGCACTGGAATTTCATCGATTTTTCCGTTTACGAAAAGTAGACCTGCCGCCATCTGTATTGGAAATGATAATTCATTCTTTGATGACTTATGGGATGAACCAAATACAACCTTGCCGCCTTTCTTATCTTGAAGTCCGTTTATAGTTATCATATTTGCTCTGCTCAATACATCCGTTCCCAATATTCCTTCAATCCCCATTTCCGTCAAAGGGATTGGGAATTCGCGAAGGACACTAGTATTGATCTCGTCAACAGGTAAATTATGCAAGAGACAGTCTGATAATTTGTATTTACCCATAAAGACATTCGAATCAATTGATCCGGTCGCCCCTTGCATTGTAGCTTGTTTTGTGATGGATTCTCCAGCAGAATATTCCACCATTTCCATTTTAGTTATGATAGCGTCAGAGGGAAGTAGAGATCGGCTGATTACTGTACTTGTGGCTGCCAAATCGAGTACAAACGAATGTACCCTACCATCGTGAGTCGTAACTGGAACGACAATCCAATCATTCAAATTGGTGTAATCGATAACGCCTATTAATTCTTGGTATTTACTTTTTTTTTGACTCTGTAGTAATGAGGTAATCTCCAATGCCCACTGATAGTTTACCTCCGAACATATCAATCACCGGACCTTTATCCTGAATTATCGTTTCGTAATTTTGAATAAGAAAGGCTTTTCTCTCTCCATTACCTCCAATCACATTCACCCTAATGTCCAAACCTTTAATATCCTCAGTATTGATGTCGGGAAGAGGCTTTTCTGTTCCATCCGTATTTCTAATTTTTAACTTAAGCGTATTATTCACGCATTGGGCAATAATCATTCCCTTTCGTTTGGAAGCTTGGATCATATCACCGTTCATTCCTTCACCTAAGGTAAATACGGTAGAAATAACATTCGGGTCATTGATCACTTCAACCCGATTATTTTCAATAATTGTTTTCTCAATTTCAATCCCTGCATTAGCCTCTTTAATCAAAAAGCAATTGCATTGTGAATGACCCACCAGGGCCACCAATAATAATAATCCGATTGCATACAGTTTCATAAATTCAGAATATTTTATACTAGCCTCTTTTGATCTTAAATTTAGGAGTAAAGTCTCTGCAAATGAGGCAATGTCAACCAACACGCCTACTCCGTCTACGAAAGGTGCTATTTCGTGTCCAGAAATTCATTTAACGACTTGAATTATTAGTGTTGCGTTTGTCTGGAGTTTAATAAATCACTCATTTTTGGGTGGCCGGTTGCAGAGGAGGGTTCACAATTTAACAGTACCTATTGCATAGAATACCATCAATTTATACATTTAGGAAAATTGATGGCATGAAAGGTACTTTTATAGGAGAATTTGAGGAACTCGTTTTGCTTTCCATCGCTATTTTGGAGGACAATGCCTATGGCGTTGCTATTAAAGAGGAGATCAAAAAGAAGGCAAAGAGAAACCCCAGTATTGGCGCTTTGCACTCCGCTTTCAAACGACTGGAGGAAAAGGGATTCATCAAATCACATCTGGGAGAGCAAACGCCTGAAAGAGGAGGGAGGAGAAAATTGTACTACTCCCTTACCAACGCGGGTATCAAGGCATTGAACCGCTCACGGGACTTACGCAATTCAATGTGGGACGCGATACCACAACTCATTCTAAGTCCTAAAAAGTAATGAAGCAGACACTTCCTGGTTTATTAGTGCAGATTGTCGAGCGTTGGTCACCCGAAAGGAACGCGGAGTACTTGCTAGGTGATTTACAGGAAATGTATGCCTTGCGGGTACAATCGCAACCGAGGACAGCAAGGTTATACATCTGGTTCGATTTCCTAAGCCTGCTCTTTAATGGAGTACTCAAACCTTCTTTCATTATATATTTCAACAGCATGATACTACGCAACTATTTAACAGTAGCAACGCGCACTTTGATCAAGCAGCGGGTTCATTCCAGCATCAACATCATCGGTCTCTCCATTGGTCTGGCCATTAGTTTACTCATTGCGCTTTTTGTAGTCAACGAATGGAGTTACGATCGCTTTCATCAAAAGGGCGATCAAATTTACCTGCTTCCCATGACCTGGCACTTCGGTGGAACAGATTTGCCTAGTGGATCAAACTGCAGTGCCGGTGGTCCCTTTATGAAAGAGACATTCCCGCAGGTTGAGCAATACGTAAGAATTACCAACGTGTCCAAATCATTCTATAAGGGAGATCTGATCGTAAAAGAAGATAATGGGCTGTATGCCGACTCTTCTTTTTTTTCGATTTTCTCTTTTCCGTTAATAATGGGTAATGCAGATCATGTGTTGGTTGATCCTAACAGCATCGTACTCACGCAACGCACCGCTCAAAAATATTTTGGAGACAATTGGCAGGGTGCCCTTAGTCAAACAGTCCGTGACTCCAATGGAAAATTGTATACCGTTACAGGGATTACATTGGATGTCCCTACTAATTCTCATATTCAGTTTGACTACCTCATCTCCTTTAGTTCTCGCACAGATGCAACCACACCGAATTGGGACAATAGTCAGTTCAGGACGTATTTGTTGATGAATTCAAATACTGCAACTACGGATATCAAAAATCAAATACCGATAGCATTGGATAAGAAATATGGAGAGGGAGCTAGTCAAACAGTGGAGTTGGATTTTGTAGCACTAAAAGATATTTACTTATCCAACAGTCATTACGCTGTTCCAAACACGAGCGATATTTTCTACATCAAGATTTTTTCAATCATTGCACTGATGGTGGTAGTCATCGCCACGGTTAATTACATCAACCTGTCTACTTCCCGCTCGATCGAAAGAGCGTTGGAAGTAGGGGTGCGAAAAGTAATGGGTGCCCGTCAGCGTCAGTTGTTTTTTCAGTTTATGACGGAGTCACTGCTGGTGACTGTGCTGTCATTTGTTCTTGCGTTTGGAATGGCCAGGATGCTACTTCCGCTATTTAATACCATTTCAGGAAAGGTACTCTCGTTTGATATTCTACTGAACACATCAAACGTGTTAATGATTATAGCATTTGCATTAGCCATCAGCCTTTTGGCTGGAATTTATCCCGCCATGGTCATATCGAGATACAACCCTGTTCGCGTGATGAAAGGAAAATTAAAAGACCCTTCATCCGGTATTCAATTGCGCAAAGTACTCGTGGTACTTCAATTTGGAATCTCTATTATACTAATCATTTGCACCCTTACGGTCTCTTCGCAAATGAAATACATTCGCAACATTGAGTTGGGTTTTGAAAAAGATAAACTGGTTGCTATTGGTTTGGATAGTATCTCTCGGACGCGGGTTGACCTTTTCAAAAATGCAGTTTCAACTGTGCCATGGATTAAAGGAGTGAGTTCCTCTACGCAATTGCCCATTAAGGTGTCCTTTGAAACAAAAATTAATTGGGTGGAAGGATCTGAAGAAGATTGGCGTTTAATAAAAGTTTGGGGGACGGATCCTGACTTTATTAAGACCACTGGTTTGACCCTGGTAGATGGCAATGCGTTTTCCCCTGACACACCGGCTGGCGAATGGCAGGTTATTTTGAATGAATCCGCGTTAGGATTTTTTGGTTGGACGGCTGATCAGGCCATCAATAAGGAAGTTACGTTTTGGGGAAGCTCAGGTAAGGTAAAGGGGATCGTCAAAGACTTCTATTTTTCATCAGTGCACAATCAGATTGGTCCGCTGGTCATATTCACAGGAGCAGATCGGTCGTTTCACAATGTGTTGTTGGTAAATTCATCGGCTACTCCGGCAGAAACCATATCGAAATTAGAAACCCATTGGAAGGCCGTAAACCCTGATGCGCCTTTTGTGATTGATTTTGTGGACGAGCGATATACGAACATGTATGAGAAGGAGTCGCGCCTGGGGCATATCGTTAATATTTTTGCTGCCTTGGCCATACTTATTTCTGGGTTGGGATTATTTGGTCTGGCTTCCTACACTATTGCATTGAAGACGAAAGAACTGGGCATTAGAAAAGTATTGGGAGCCACAGTCAGTGAACTCTTATTCATGGTATCAAAAGATTTTGTTAAGCTCGTATTGATAGGTTTTATATTGGCTGTCCCGGTCAGTTACTATTTCATGCAAGACTGGCTGGCACGATTTGCCTATAAAGTAGATTTTAGTTGGATGCTCGTGGCCACGGCTGGGCTCATGGCCTTAGTAATTGCTGCATGCACGGTGATGTACCACTCAGTTCAAGTGGCACGAAATAATCCTGTCGAGAGTTTAAGGAATGAGTAGGTTAATACAACAAGGTCTTCTGGGTCTTTTTATATGACCTCAACCGATTGAAGTTGATGCTGATCGATTCTTATAAAACATGATAAAGATCCCTAATTCATAAATGCTTTCATGATATCTGTCACCCAGAATTAATCGTGGTTAACGTAATATTACGATTAATAAATACAGACACATGAAACACATAAAAATCCTTGGCACTGGATGCCCAAAGTGCAAACAAACAGAAGCTGTGGTAAAAGAGGTCATCGATCAACTCGGCATTGAAGCTACTATAGAAAAGGTAGAAGACATTGAGAAAATTATGGAGTACAATGTGCTCTCAACACCAGCCTTAGTCATTGATGAGGAAATAAAAATAAAAGGCCGAGTGCCCATGTCGGATGAGGTGAAATTATTATTGCAGGCATAAGTGTGCCTGTCTTTGCTGTAAATCCTAATACTCATGTTCGACTGGCTTCAACATCTTGCTGATTGGCTTATTTATTCCACTTTTAATATTTCAGCACACAGTCATCTGGGAGAAGCTTTAAACTTCTTTGTGTATGACACCCTCAAAATTCTGATTCTCCTCTTCCTTATCACCTTCCTGATGGGAATTGTCAATTCTTACTTTCCCATTGACCGCATCAAGAGCTTTCTGTCACGCAACAAACTCTATGGAGGCGAATATGTTGCAGCATCCACTTTTGGAGCGATTACACCCTTTTGTTCTTGCTCTTCCGTGCCCTTGTTTATTGGGTTTGTCAAAGGGGGCATTCCTTTAGGTGTCACTTTTGCTTTTCTGATTACTTCTCCATTAGTGAATGAAGTGGCCATCGCCATATTCCTGGGTATGTTTGGTTTGAAGACCACCCTTGTTTATATCATTAGCGGAATACTGTTAGGGGTGATCAGCGGAGTCATTCTCAGTAAAATGAATCTTGAACCCTTGCTCACCGAATGGGTACACAATGTGTGGAAACAAGCCAAAGCCGAACAGGAAGCCTTTGCCGCTGAAAAGACCACTTTTGTACAACGCTTACCCAGTATTGGGAGAGAAGCCTTTGGCATAGTAAAAAGTGTTGTGCTGTATGTACTCATAGGCATCGCCATCGGTGCTGCAATGCATGGATATGTTCCAGAAGGTTTTTTCGAACAGTACATAGGTAAGGACACGTGGTATGCTGTTCCTCTTGCAGTTATGCTGGGTGTACCCATGTATGCCAACGCTGCAGGAATCATCCCCCTCATTCAGGTTTTTGTAGCCAAAGGAATTCCAATTGGAACATCCCTCGCCTTCATGATGGCGGTGGTTGGCTTATCTATTCCTGAAGCTACGCTACTTAAAAAGGTGATGTCAACAAAACTTGTTCTTATATTCCTTGGCGTGGTGACAGTCTGTATAATGATCTCTGGCTATCTCTTCAATCTCATCCTCTAAAAAAAAACAATGACTACTACACAACTTTATCTGCAAACATGGACCGAAGCACGCACTCGGTTTACGAATCTATTGAGAGACATCGATGATGGACAATTGAAGAAAAAGCTAATCAATACAAAAAACAGTGCCGGCTTCCTGATTCGTCATATTGGAGATGTGGAATTACTCTTTGCCAAAAATGTATTTGGTGCTACTGATGTAAAAGTACATGCCAAGACAGTGGCAGCTCAACACGATACAGGTGAATGGGTAAAACTGAAAGAATTACTGGATTATCAGCAAACTGCATTCGAAAAGCTGAAGTCAATTATCGAAAAGCAAAGTGATGAAGATTGGCTGAAGACGATCACTACAGATGAGTTTGGAACCAAAACAAAAGCTGAAGCATTAGGTCGCATCATTTCCCATACCGCTTATCATGCAGGACAGTTGTCCTTAACATTGAAATATGGAAGTGGAGATGAATAGTATCTTCACTGTGTAACTTAAGTCACTGTAATTGTACGTTTTATATCTCAATTTTATAGTAAAGAAATGGAGATGAAAAATATATTTAAGTCGGGAAGTTTTTTGTTGGTAGCAGCTGCTTTTATCTTTTCAGTGAATAGTTGCAGTGAAGAGGATACACAACCGCAATCGGAGGTAACCTCCAATATTAATACACGAAATTTACAGTCACAGTTAAGTGACTTACCTATGGAGGCGCTTAGCTCCGAGGAACAAAGTAGTCTGCTATTCATGCGAGAAGAAGAAAAGCTGGCAAAGGATGTTTACATTACTTTGTATGATAAATGGGGTGTAAACATATTTTCTAATATTTCTAAAAGCGAACAAACCCATATGGATGCCGTATTGCTGTTGCTTACTAAATATGCTTTAACAGATCCTGTAGGCACAAATGCTATTGGTGTATTTAGTAATACTGAACTACAACATCTCTATAACGAATTAGTAACTCAAGGGGAAATGGGTTTGCTAGAGGCCTATCAGGTGGGGGCTACTATCGAAGACCTTGATATTTTTGATTTGGCCAATGCATTGGATAATAATGACAATCAGGATATCAAATTGGTTTATGAGATGCTTTCTAAAGGTAGCCGCAATCACCTGAGATCTTTTTACGGAAATATTTTGAATGTAGGAGGTAGCTATACACCACAATACATTACGCAGGCTGAATTTGATGCCATTATCAATAGCCCGAAGGAAACCGGGTTTTAAGACACTAAGATCTGTTGTCTTAGATGGTCATTACTTCTTCAATAATTGATAACCTAATGGATAATTAGTATACTGTCATTTAAATGCGTACCTTTGCCCTACCCGAAGATGTTGGGTACAATGATTTAGTAAGTGCATTACTCATGTAGTGAGTAGTATCGTTCAAGTAGTATTTTCCTTAAGAATTTCTCCTAACGTTTCCGGTAGTCAGTTTATCGACTCATTCCCGCACCATTTCCTTCATTATTGAAGTAATTATTTAATTCAGTTTTTATCAAAAAATTATCTTTTGCAAAATCAGTAGGCTCTGATTTTTCTTCAACACTCAAGAACCGTGTTGCGGAATACTTCAAAACCAATAAAATAAGCAGATACGGTAATGGACGAATTGTTTTCAAAAGCGTCTTTATGTTGTTGCTGTTTTTTGTGCCGTTGGCTGTGATCATTTTCACGCCCCTTTCTAGTGTACTACTCCTGTTTGGACTCTTTGTACTCAGTGGGCTGGGAATGGCAGGTATTGGCATGGGAATAATGCATGATGCCATTCATGGTGCTTATGCTAAAAATAAGTGGGTCAATAAAATCATGGGGTACACGATCAACCTCATAGGTGCAAATGATGAGGTGTGGAGACTGCAGCACAACGTGCTTCACCACAGCTTCACCAATATTGATGATCATGATGATGACATTAACGCCCCGTTTTTTCTGCGTTTTTCGCCCAATGCTAAGAAAAATAAACTCCATAGATTTCAACATTGGTATGCCTGGTTTTTCTATGGACTGTCCACACTATCGTGGGTAACCAGTAAAGATTTTGTGCGCCTCACCAGGTATTATAAAATGGGATTGGTCAAAGACAAAAGAACGTACTTGCTCGGCATGAGCAAAATCGTTCTATGGAAGTTGATCTATTATTCTTACGCTTTGGTATTACCATTGACGCTCTCTGGTTTTGCACCTTGGTTAGTGATCCTGGCTTTTTTAGCTATGCATTTTGTAACCGGATTGACCATATCTTTGGTTTTCCAGTCGGCTCATGTGGTCTCAGATGTTGCTTTTCCATTACCCAACGAACTGGGTAACATGGAAGATGAGCGCCTGGCCCATCAACTGGCTACCACCTGCAACTTTTCACCCAACAGCAAAGTATTATTTTGGTTGTTAGGTGGGCTGACCAATCAAATAGAACATCATTTATTTCCGCACATCAGTCATGTGCACTATAAGAAAATAGCTCCTATTGTTGAGCGAACGTCCAGGGAATTTGGCTTGCCTTATCACAAGAGTGGCAGTTTCCTTTCGGCTATCGCCAAACATTTTAAAATGCTTTACCTATTGGGGCGAATGGAGCTTCAGCCCGTACCGGTAAAGAAATAATCAGAAACACAATTAATATAATATAATGCAAGAAGGAACAGTAAAATTTTTTAACACAGAAAAAGGGTACGGATTTATTACTCCTAAAGATTCGAGTAAAGATATCTTCGTTCACAACAGTGGTCTCATTCATGAGATCATGGAGAATGATGAAGTATCCTATGAGACCGAACAAGGTCAAAAAGGATTGAATGCGATCAACGTAGAGCGCATAGGTTAATTATTAACTTAATAGGAAAAAAGAGTGGTCATACTGTGATCACTCTTTTTTTGTTTTAGAGTGACTTATCTAACAATTAATTTTCTCCTGTCTCCCATGGGGAGTGAAATCAGATTTAATCCAGGATAAAAACAAAGCAGAAGATATCCCTGCAGATCCAAAGATCATACACATGACCATGATCTGATACCGGGCCGCAATAAATGGAGATACTCCAGAAAGGATTTGTCCGGTCATCATACCTGGTAGTGAAACCAAACCGACAGCAAACAGCGAATTGATAGTGGGGATGAGTGAAGCCTGAAAGGCAATCACTTTGGCTTCCTCATAGCTTAAATCACGATTGATTTCAGCCTCGAGTCTTTCACCCGCAAGACTGATGCTGTTCATAGCATTCGCAAAAATCATTCCCGCAAGGGGTATCACAAAACTTGGCAAATACCAGGGTTGCAAATGCAGTACGCCCTGGGTGATCAGAACAAGTACGCAAACTCCTCCTACTGAAATCGCAAGAAAAGCTTTGACATAAACTCTTTTTGTAACACCATGAACGGTTCTAAGACCAATCCATGCAGAAGCAAACAGCATTATCGTTAGCACTGTAATTACTATCCATGATTTATCCGCTTCAAATATGTAGGCAAGAACGTAACCTATTAAAAGTAACTGAATGAGCATTCTAAATACCGCATAAATGGAAGTGCGAAAATTGGACTGCCATTTCCAGGTGATAATGATCACAATCGCAACAGGTATAAAAGCAAGTCCAAGATTTAGGAAGGGGATAGTAGTCATAGCATGATGTATTGCGTGTGAAAATATTGCTGAACAAGATACTCAGGAATCATCCACTGAGCTTTATCTACCAAAGACTACTGTAAAAGAAGTTATGATTTGAAAGTAAGATTCTTTAAATAGAGATGATATGAAAACTTCAGACTTATTTGTAAAAGCGCTAGAAAATGAAGATGTTGAATACATCTTTGGACTCCCAGGGGAAGAGAATCTGGATTTCCTGGAATCTTTGAGGAAATCTGGCAAAATAAAATTGGTGTTGACGCGGCATGAACAAGGAGCGGGGTTTATGGCGGCCACTTATGGCCGACTAACGGGAAAGGCGGGTGTTTGTCTTGCCACATTGGGACCAGGTGCCACTAATTTAGTGACTCCAGCGGCTTACGCACAGTTGGGAGCAATGCCCCTCGTTATTATCACGGGTCAAAAACCAATAAAAACGAGTAAGCAAGGAAAGTTTCAAATTGTAGATGTAGTGGATATGATGCAACCACTCACAAAGTTTACCAAGCAGGTTACACACGGAGCACATATTCCATCAATTGTCCGCGAGGCATTCCGACTGGCACAGGAAGAAAGACCAGGAGCGGTGCACATTGAACTGCCGGAAGATATTGCAGTGGAAGAGGTGGCGGAACCAAGAATTTTTGAAGTGGTAGATTTTAAGATTCCTTATGCCGGAATTGAAACGATCACACAGGCTGTTGAAATGATTGAAGCCTCCAAAAGGCCACTACTACTCATTGGTGCAGGAGCCAATAGAAAGCGCGCGAGTATAGCACTGACCGAATTTGTTGATGCCATTGGTATTCCATTTTTTAATACCCAAATGGGCAAAGGGATTATCGATGAACGTCACCCGCTATATTTAGGCACGGCAGCATTGTCATCCAACGATTTTGTACACGAAGCGATCAATCATGCGGACCTGATCATCAATGTGGGACATGATACCATCGAAAAACCACCCTTCTTCATGCAAGCAGAGGATGAACGCAAGGTTATTCACGTTAACTTTTTCCCTGCAGAGGTGGACGAGGTCTATTTTCCTCAACTTAATGTAATCGGAGATATCGCTAACAGCGTTGCTCAATTGACCAAAGGTCTACAGCCTAAGGCTAATTCATGGAATACGGATTTCTTTTTGGGAATCAAGGGCAATGTATCCTCCCGCCTGACTAAGTATGAAAGCGATGATCGTTTTCCGATTTTACCTCAACGTATGGTAAAGATTATCAGAGACATCTTACCAGATGATGGCATTATTACCCTGGACAATGGCGTGTACAAAATATGGTTCGCTCGAAATTATCCCGCATACGCGCAGAATAGTTTAATCCTTGACAATGCGTTGGCCACCATGGGAGCAGGGCTGCCCTCGGCCATGATGGCAAAAGAATTGAACCCCGATAAAAAAGTGATCTCTGTCAATGGAGATGGTGGGTTTATGATGAATTCTCAGGAACTGGAAACTGCTGTACGCATGCAGTTGGATCTTGTGATTATTATCTTGAATGACAGTGCTTATGGTATGATCAAGTGGAAACAGGAAGGAGAGGGGTTTCCATCGTATGGATTGGATTATGGAAATCCGGATTTTGTAAAGTATGCGGAAAGCTTTGGTGCAAAGGGTTACCATCCGCAATCTGTTGAAGATTTTAAAAAATGTTTGGTGAAGGCATTAGATGCTAAAGGCGTCCATTTGATTGACCTACCTGTGGACTACTCTTTAAATCATAAAATATTAAATGTATTGATAAAGGAGTATTCAGAAAAACTGAAGGGGTAATCTTGAGGCTAACTATCCACTCTTGCGAACAAATATGGATTTCAATGCCATCGCTCCGAAACCATCTATCTTGCAGTCAATATTATGATCACCAGTGGTCAGCTTGATGTTCTTCACCTTGGTTCCTGCTTTGATGGCTTTAGAGGCACCTTTTACTGGTAGGTCTTTCACAAGGATCACGGTATCTCCATCCTGTAGCACAACTCCGTTGGCATCTTTCACCAGAGATGAATCATCAATTGTTTCTTCCGGCTCCGGTGTTTGTGTTTCGACCCATTCGTGGCCACATTCAGGGCACATCATAGAGGTTCCTGTTGGGTATCCGTACAACGATTGGCATTTGGGACAGGTGCTAGAATCAGGCATGAGTTTAAATTTCCTGCAAAATAGTCAAGTTAAGGAACAGTATAGAATAGCGAGAAGAAAGTTTAATAACTATCGATGACGAGGTTAAAAACTAGCAACCAATTTTCCCACTTCCTTCCAATCAAATCCCGTCTCAACGCGATTGTGCCGGAGTGCAGCGCGCTGGGTGGTGATTAACAGAACCGTATCTGGTAAGTCAGCACAATGAAGTTGGGGGATTTGCCGTGGAATTGCTTTAATCATTTTGAACTGAGTGCCAGGATAAAACTCCTTTACGGATTTTTTAAGTCTGTCGATGTTGTTCATGCCATACATCAATACCACCTTGGGTTGATGTTCTTTGATGTTGCGAAGGATACCATCTATCCGATCAGGATACACATGGTCCTGATAATCCATCCGGCTTTTGAGGTAAGGCATTCCAGGCATATCGAGCCAACTGTAATACCAGGCATGATTGTGAGCGGGTAGGGGATACAACCTGAGTAAAGCCTCACTCTTTAAAGTAACAGACGTCAACGCACTTTGTTGATAGGTAAGCAGATCGGGAAGGGCTTTATTTTGATAGCCATGCACAAAAGCAATAAGGTTTTTCCAGGTGCCGTGTAGCACAGCATTGTCTCCAAAACGATAGTCATAAAGATTAGTGAACCAGTCGGCCCTTGGTCCACTCAACTGAAAGTTTACCTTCTTATATAAACCTCGGATGTCACAAAGGGTTGGGGTGTTGTCCTTGTGGATGGCGTTGAAGTAGTTGATTTTGTCCGCTACCTCCTGAGGTACATCACCACCACCTTCCTCATAGGCAACAAACCAATGTTTGGCCTGCCACGATCCATAGCCATAAAAATTTCCGATCCAGTGTTGTAGTAGCTTTTCTTTGATAAGCATGGGATGTATTAGATGGCTAAATATAAGTTACCCACCCAAAAATATCTCCATTAATGGATCAATTCTCAATCCTTTAATAGGTGTAGTTCCTGGTTCCTTCATCTCTCAAGGAACTTCGTTCCGTATCTAGTTAAAAAAGCATAGGTGCCAATTGTACAGATAACGAACCTACCAATAACCCCTAATAGAAATATTATACCAATAGTGATGCACGTGTAACTAATGTCACCGAGTAGGAAATAACATCGTCCTACCTTTGCAGTAAATTAAATAACGTGAATGAAAAAAGTAGAGTTATTATTAGTCATAGTAGGGTTGGCTGTCAATTATCCGCTTTTCAGTCAGGATACATTAAGGATATCAAAAGCAGAATTATTAGAAAATGTAGCATCGAATAACTTTCAAATCAAGATTGCGGATCAACAGGTTAAAATGGCCAGAGCGGATTACCGTCAGTCCAATGCGCTCTATCTTCCCTCGTTGTCTGCGTCTCATTCGGCCATGGTCACCACCAATCCGTTGATGGCGTTTGGCTCTAAACTCAATCAAGAAATATTGACCCCGGCAGACTTTGATCCTGCCCAACTCAACGATCCCAAGCGTACTCAAAATTACGCCACAGAGATATTGTTGTTGCAGCCTTTATTAAATCTGGACGGAGTGTATGAACGACAAGCCGCAAAAATACAGCAGGAAGCGTATCAATTGCAGGCTGACAGAACAAAAGAAGCCATGGAGTTGGAGGTAGGCAAAGCGTATATGCAATTGCAATTGGCTTACGAAGCTGTCAATGTTTTGGAAAGGGCCAGGATAACCTCACAAGAAGGAGTGAAGTTGGTCAAGGATTATCTTGAAGAAGGGCTGATCCAAAAATCAGATTTGTTAGCCGTTCAAGTGAGAGCTACAGAGGTTGAAAATCAGTTGAGGTATGCCAGGAGTAACATCAGGAATGCTTCTGATTACGTTGGCCTTTTAATGGGGAAAGGCGGAGAGGGAATAATTTATAAACCTACCGAACGTGCACTACTATCTATCGAACAAGCGGACTTTACACAACTATTGCCCTCTTCAAGAAAAGACATTATGGCTATGGATAAGTCGGTAATTGGTTACGAAAAGATGTTGCAGTCAAGCAAGATGAAATTCCTACCCACCATCAATGCCTTTGGGAGCTACCAGTTGTATGACGATCAACTTTTTGGTTTGGATGCATCAGGTTATTTGATAGGAGCAAAACTATCCTGGAGTTTATTTGATGGGTATAAATCGGCAGGAAAAATGTCGAAGGCAAAAGCAGAGTCTGAGAAGGCCAGAATGGAAAATGAACAATACAAATTGCGGCAGCAAATGGAATTGAACAAGACCAACCGCCAGCTGACAGATGCTAAAAATAAAGTGGAACTGACAAGGATGGCACTGGATCAATCGGCCGAGGCGTATAAAATCAGAAAGGACCGGTTTGAAGAAGGGTTGGAGAAAACATCAGACTTACTGATGGTGGAAACCCAAATGTTCCAGAAAGAACTTGAATTCAGGCAAGCCATTTTTGAATACAATTTCACCAAAGAGTATCTAGAATTTTTAACACGATAGAAATGAAAATTATACAATCTATAATAATTGCAGCAATTGCGCTGGCAACAGTAAGGTGTGGTAGTGGAGATCAAGATCAGCGAGGAACACAGCTTCCTCCAGTAGAAGTGAGTATGGCAACGGTAGCATCGATCACAACAGAAGGATCATTTACTGCAAGTGGTAAGATTGAAGCACGAAAAAGCGCCAACCTTAGTACCCGCATAATGGGTAACATAACCCAACTTCATGTCCATGTGGGAGAACAAGTGAAGGAAGGACAATTGTTAGTGTCTATCAGCAGTGCAGACCTCAAAGCAAAAAAAGGACAGGTAGAAGCATCCATCAGCCAGGCAAAGGCGGCTTTCGAAAGCGCCAAAAAAGATCATGCCCGGTTCAAGTCACTCTATGAAAAAGGAAGTGCTTCTGAGAAAGAGTTTGAAGGGATGACTACACAGTATGAAATGGCCAAGGCAGGATTGGAGGCTGCCAATCAAATGATGAAGGAAATACAAGCGCAATTTGCTTTTACCAACATTGTGGCTCCCTTTTCAGGTCTAGTAACTAACACCTTTGCAAAAGTGGGAGACATAGCTGCACCCGGCATGCCATTAGTAGCCATTGAGGGAACCACCCTGTTTCAGGCTGTTGTGATGGTGCCTGAAACAGAAATCATTCAGATACAAAAAGGAGCGATTGCCAATATTATCGTGAAATCCTCAGGGAATAAATTAACGGGTAAAGTAAGTGAAGTGAGTCGGTCTGCGAAGAACACAGGTAGTCAGTATTTAGTGAAAATTGATTTGGACAATGTGGACAAAGACATCTTGCCGGGAATGTTTGTCAATGTAACATTATCAAAAACCATTGCAGGTGAGTCGATAGCTCCGGCAATTGATGAAAAGGCTCTGGTACGGAATGGACAGCTAACAGGTGCTTATACCGTTGACGATAACAATACCGCCATTCTAAGATGGCTGCGTTTGGGAAAAACTACAGATGGTATGGTAGAAGTGCTTTCCGGCATGAAGCCTGGGGAGAAATACATTGTTTCATCAGAAGGCAAGCTTTTCAATGGTGCTACAGTTAGTGTTAAAAAGAGTTTATAAAAATTACTAGAATGCAAGAAGGGATTTCAGGTAAAGTAGCAAGTTTTTTTATTAACTCTAAGCTCACCATTCTTTTGATGGTAGCGATGATGTTGATTGGTGTATACAGTTCATTTCTGATACCACGAGAGGAAGAGCCGCAAATCATTGTTCCGATGGCGGACATCATGATTGGCTATCCAGGGGCATCACCTACAGAGATGGAAAGCAGGGTGGTAAAACCCTTAGAGAAAATTATTTCTAACATTAAGGGAGTGGAACATGTACACAGCATGGCAATGAACGGTCAGGCGGTAATGGTCATTCAATTTTATGTAGGTGAGGATACAGAAAGATCTTATGTAAAGCTATATGATGAGTTGGAGAAGAATAAACATATCTTCCCCGAAGGAGTCTATCAACCGGTCGTAAAAACCCGCTCGATAGATGATGTGCCCATGTTAGGCATTACCCTTTGGAGTACTACTTATGATGATTTTCAACTGAGGCAAATCGCTGAAGAAGTAACTTCTGAAATTGAGAAGGTAGAAGATGTAGCCATCACTAAAGAAATTGGTGGACGATCTCGTGTCCTCAAGGTAGTGGTGGACAAAGACAAGATGGCCGAGAATGGTATTGATGTACTTGGTGTCATGCAAATGATAAAAGCAACTAACAACAGTACCCAATCTGGAAAATTTGTTTCTGGTGACGAGGAGTTTCTGGTGACAACAGGAAAGTTTCTTTCTTCCGTAGAAGACCTGGAGGGAATTGTTGTGGGTGTTAATAAAGGTATGCCTGTGTATTTACACCAGGTAGCTCACATTACCGATGGGCCTGGTACAGCACTCAATTATGTATCCTTTGGTTATGGAAAGGCTTACAGTGATTACGTATCTAGTCCATCAGAATATCCGGCAGTCACTATCTCTGTTGCTAAAATAAAAGGAGCTGATGCCATGAAGGTATCCGATAAAATCCTTGACAAAATAGAGCGATTAGAAAAGACACTTATTCCATCGGACGTTAATGTGACCGTAACCCGCAACTATGGAGAGACAGCTTCGCATAAGGTAGGGGAGTTGTTGCTTCACCTTGCGGTAGCCATTGTAGCCGTAACCGTTTTGGTAATGCTAGCCATGGGCTGGAGGGGAGGCTTGGTCGTATTTCTATCTGTGCCGCTGACCTTCGCGCTCACTTTGTTTAGCTACTACATGCTTGACTATACGCTGAACAGGATTACGTTGTTCGCATTGGTGTTTGTAGTAGGAATTGTGGTGGATGACAGTATCATCATTGCTGAAAATATGCACAGGCACTTCAAGGCAAAAAGATTGCCTTTCAAACAGGCGGCCATTTACGCTATCAACGAGGTAGGTAACCCTACCATACTGGCCACCTTCACTGTTATTGCTGCGATACTGCCAATGGCATTCGTTTCGGGAATGATGGGACCCTATATGAGCCCTATGCCTATAGGCGCATCCATTGCCATGATTCTTTCACTTTTTGTTGCACTTACGATTACTCCATATTTAGGGTATCATTTGCTGAAAGAAAAAGATACTAAAGAAAGCGGACAGGAAGAGGCACATGGACACGGATGGATTTATAAGATATATCATAAAGTAGAGCAACCATTTCTTGACAGCAAGGTGAAAAGATTTGTTATGTTGGGCATAACAGTAGTCCTACTTATAGGCTCGGTTTCATTATTCTTTACCAAAACAGTAGCTGTCAAGATGCTACCTTTTGACAACAAGAATGAGTTTCAGGTAGTCATCGATATGCCGGAAGGAACAACACTTGAACGCACTGCAGCCGTGACTAAGGAAATTGCCCAATTAATTTCCAATATCCCCGAAGTAGTCAATTATCAAAATTATATCGGCACTTCAGCTCCGATCACATTCAATGGGTTGGTAAGGCACTATGATCAGCGGGGAGGAAGCTACATGGCCGATATTCAGGTCAATTTGCTGAACAAAGAAGATCGCTCTCGCCAAAGCCATGAGATTGCTTCATCTGTGAGGCCCAATGTTCAAAAAATTGCAGCAAAATATGGTGCCAATGTGAAGATCGTGGAAGTGCCACCAGGTCCTCCAGTGTTATCTACTTTGGTAGTGGAAGTTTATGGCCCGGATTACACTGAGCAAATCAATGTAGCCAGGCAAGTGAAGGAAATATTAATTCATACCGATGACGTTGTGGATGTGGATTGGAATGTGGAAGCAGGGCAGACGGAATACAAATTGGATGTGGATAGGGAAAAGGCCATGCTCAATGGGATAGTGCCGCAACAAGTGGTGGGTAATCTTACCTACTTATTAGGGGAGCATCCCATTTCCAATTTGTATGATGAAAATGCTACCCAACCCGTGGGGATTGTACTTGCTTTGGACGATCAGGACAAATCAAGTATAGGATCGATTCAAAACCTAAAATTAAAAGGCGGACAGGGCAACATGGTGCCCATAAGTGATTTTGTGAGTGTGCATGAAGATACACTGCGCCCTACCATTTATAGAAAAGATCAGAAACGCGTGGTGTATGTATTAGCAGATATGGCTGGTGGATTAGAAAGTCCTGCCTATGCGATATTAGGCATGACAGAAAAACTGAATAAGATAGAATTACCAAAAGGTTATGCGCTCAATGAGTTATACATGAATTCGCCTGAAGATGAGTCAGACTTCACAGTGAAGTGGGATGGAGAATGGCAAATTACTTTAGAAGTATTCCGCGATCTGGGAGCAGCCTTCTTGATCGTTATCATTATCATTTACATGCTCATTGTAGGCTGGTTTCAGAATTTCAAAACTCCTATTGTCATGATGCTGGCTATTCCGCTCTCGCTTATAGGTATTGTTTTAGGTCATTGGTTGCTAGGGGCATTCTTTACCGCTACATCTTTCATTGGTATGATAGCACTTGCAGGCGTGATGGTAAGAAACTCTGTGTTGCTGATTGATTTTATTGAAATCCGACTTAACGAAGGAGCAGACCTCAAGAGCGCCATCATTGATGCAGGCGCTGTGCGTACTACCCCTATATTACTGACCACAGGAGCGGTGGTTATAGGGGCCTCCATCATACTTTTTGATCCCATATTTCAGGGACTGGCGATCTCATTAGTAGCAGGAGCCATTGTATCTACTATGCTTACACTGATAGTGGTACCCCTGATTTATTACATGACAGAAAAGAAAAAGTGGGAGAAGAATGTAAGTATTGAACAAAAAAACTAGCGCTATGGAATTATTAATAATCACTGCAGTACAATTCTTTGAGAAAGAAATCAAGGAGTTGCTTAAGAAATCGGGAGTAGCGGCCTTCTCCTATACTGATGTAAAAGGCTATAAAGATCAATCGGATCAGCCGATGGAATCCAACTGGTTCGCTTCTAGCAAGGGAGAATTCTCTTCAGTACTTTTCTATGCATTCGTGCAAGAAGGCTTGATTGATGATGTGACTGAGGCTATTGAACAATTTAATTCAAAACAGGAAACCAAGTCGAAGGTACACATGGCTGTGATGAATATAAAAAGTACCAATTTTAAATAATAAATAAAAGATGAGAAATCGAATTGTACATGCCGTTGCAGGCACCATCATTATAGTAAGTCTGCTACTGGCGATTTATATAAACATCAATTGGCTATGGCTAACGGGTTTTGTGGGGATCAATTTGTTTCAATCCAGTTTTACCAACTGGTGTTTGATGAGTGACATCTTGAGGAAGATGGGCGTTGAGGGTAGTGAAAACGCAAGGGGATGTGACGTATCTTAAAAGGTTTTAAAACTGCACAAGGTATAAGGCAGTTTGTATTCACATTGGGAGTTAAGCACTATTTAAAATGCTTTACTCCCAATGAGTTATACAGTTCCTTCGCATAATAAAGATGGCCTCCCTTCATGGTCCATTCTACCTTTCTAATGTCAGTAAATTGATTCAGGGGATTTCCGTCAATTAAAATGAGGTCAGCTTGTTTACCAACTTCTATGGAACCCACCGATTGTGAAACACCAGTAATCTCAGCTGATTTAATAGTAGCCAATTTTAATACTTCAGCAGCTGGAATTCCCGCCTTTACATACAACTCAAGTTCTCTATGGTATAAGAATCCTGGCAAACCGTCCGTGCCAGGTACAATGGGTACACCTTTCTGAAATAAATCATAAACTACTGCAAGCATTTTATCAAAGCTTGCCTTATACCTGGCTACCTGCTCACCTTCCTTCGAAAGTCCTCCGGTATAAAAACTACGCTGCTCTACGATCGGGAACCGATTGGCAACCGCCTGATAGGTGGGACTTAATTCACCGGGTTGCGCCAGTAGCATATTTTCAAAAATGGCTACGGTAGGATCGACAAGAATTTTTTTAGCTTTTAAAAGTGCCACAAAATCCTGATAGGCATTCGAATTGAGATCAAGGTCAGCGCCATGCTGTGCAGGCATGGTAAAGCGTAACGGTGTTCGCGTATCTATCGTGTCTGATAGAAAATTAAGGAACAACATATTGATGTGCTGAATCTCATCATAGCCTTGATTAATGGCTTGTGTTGCGGTCATGTAAGCAGGTATATGTCCACTTACGCGCATGCCCAATTGATGTGCCTTCTCCGTTAACGGGCGAACCCATTCGGGTTTAATGGAGCTGTATAATTTGATTTGTTGATAATCCAAATCTTTATAATCCTGAATCTCTGCTAAACCTTCTTCCAAATTGTCCACCACATTCCGTTGATTGGCATATGGCCCTGAACCATCGATGATACCACAGTAGGCTACAATGTGCGGACCGAGAATTTCATTGTTATCAAATTGCTCAGCCAAACCCTTTAATTGTTTATTGTTGGCCATATCCCGTACCGATGTTACACCACCTGCGAGGTATAAGATCCCTCTGAATTTACTATTATGCGTATGCATATCGAACATCCCCGGTAGGAGGGTCTTCCCTGTTCCCTCAATTAATTTAGCATTTGTTGCTGCTGCCTTTGTCCCTGTTGGATGAATGCTTTTTATGGTTTGTCCTTCTACAAATACATCCCTATTGGACAACAATGTTCCTTCAGCAGTAAATACATTCACGTTTTTAATAACTACGCTACCTATATCGTGTGTTAAGTTCTTAGCTACTTCTATAAGACTTTCATCTTCAATATCATCCTGCATTTTTTTCATTTCAAGGCGCATCGGACTTAAGTCCTTTCTCACAATATGAAGGTTGCCCGATATTTTAGCTACCATTTGGTCACCCATCATCCACATGTAAGTAGGGTCCAGGTCCAGACCATTAATCACCAGGAGTTCCACGGACGAACCATCAGAAAGTTGGAGCGGAATGTTTTTTGTCAGTTCAGCTTCACCTTCAGGATACAATTTGACTTTCCCTGTTTCAGATTTTAATAACAGTTGCGCAAGAATTTCATAAACAGCAGGGGATCCATCATATCGGAAATACAGTTCCTCTCCATAAAAGTCTCCTTTTGTTGTCCCCATGAGATTCTTACTCGTTGCAGCTGCATCGGTACTTGAAAAACTTTCATCGACCGAAACCTTTAGGTAGTTGACACCCTTTACCGTCTGAGCGACTATAAAGTTTTTCTCATTCAATGCTATTTCTTCTGTGTATTCGGGACCGCGACCTCTATCTGTATAGGTATAATAATATCCAAAACTACCATCTGCTGTTTTCCATTTTTCATAAGTGCCAGCCAAATCTTCTCGAAACACAACATCATAAATGGTCTTGTCACTTTCCGCTGACTTGTTAGATGGAGTACAGGCGGTATTTAGACTAATGATTACTAAGAATACGATTGCTGAATATTTCATGCTTTAGTAAAGTAAGAATAGGAGAGGAGATTTTTAAATGTTGATCTTGTTATTTCAAGATTTTAATGTTTCACGATAATACCGCAGCCAGTTTTGTCCTAGAATTTTTTCGATATCACCTGAGCTAAAACCTCTTTTGTCCAATGCTCTGGCCACGTGGCGGTAGCGATCTGTCGTATCGAGTTCCGGAATCCATGGAGGCCATTGTACCTTGTACGATGGTTTGAAACGTGTCAACCGCGGCACGTACCAATTTTCACGCGTTGCCCCAGTAGCTTCCAGTCCCTGGATAGCAAAATCAGATGCCAATCCAACATGATCAATTCCTCCCACCTTTACGGCATGTTCGATATGATCCACGTAAGTCTTCAGCGTAGTGTCAGTGCCTAGATTAGGACCAATCATATAGCCGAGGCAAATGATTCCCATGACACCCCCTTTGTCCGCCATGGCACGAATCTGTTCGTCTGTTTTTGCACGCGGGTGGTTCTTGTACAATGCCTCACACATGGAGTGGTTGATCGTAGCGCCTGATTTACTAAATTTAATTCCATCGTTGGTAGTTTGAGCACCACAATGAGACAGGTCTACGATGATCCCGAGCTCATTCATCCGTTCTACTACTTCTATACCAAAATCTGACAAGCCTGCATTGGTTCGTTCAGTGCATCCATCTCCCACAAGGTTACGCTCATTGTACGTAAGTTGCATCCACCGCATACCAGCCTGATAAAGCGCATCCAGATTTTCAATTGAATTTCCAACCATGGTGGAGTTCTGAAAGCCCAACATAATAGCAGCCTTATTTTCTTTCTTAGCTTTCACAAAATCGTCAGCACTTGTGGCTAGCACTAACCGGTTAGGGTTTTCCCCTATTCTCTTTTGCCATTCCCCCAGGTTCTTAAGCCCTTTCGACAAGTTACCTGAATCTACAGAAGCATTGAAGCCAGTATAACCTGAATTAGTCAATGCTCTAAAGGAATCTTCATTCCATCCACGGGCAATGATCAGTCCATCTATAACGATCGCTTTTTTATAAGTTTCATCCTTATCCATTTGTGGTGATCTTAAATCATCTGATAATAGACGGTCAGCGTCAACAGGATTAGGGGTAGTTGGAAAACTACTCAGAATTGGTCCTGGCAAAATTGCTCCAAGGGATAACATTTTGACGAAATCTCTTCTCTTGATGGCCATGGTTGCTGTGTAAATCGTGGGATAATGATTCTTCTTTAGTCAACTTACTATTTTTGTTGATATTATTCTTTATAAAAATATAAAGTACCTAAAATTCATCCAAAAGGTATGTTGTGACGCCAAAAGATAGGCAAAGAGTAAATTAGCTTTTGACACCATTTTAATCTGCTCAACAGACATCTACGGTGATCTTCTTTGTGGTTTGCATCCCATGTCCCGGACAGGAGGGAGTCCAACTGCCGGATGTGCACAACACCTACTACGTGTGGTGAAATATTTACTACTTTTGCGCTATTAAGCATTACCACGCATCTCTAAATCCCCTGGTCTAAACCTTCATGAATCTAATTAATCTATGGATCCTCGGTAGGCAGTCCATCGTATCGGGTGAAGCGCGCAAACGCGTGCTGCTTTCAGGTTATTTTATATTAATATTTAGCATCATTGGTACCAGTTGGATAGTAATGGAATACTATCTGGAACCCAAAACGCTGAAGTTGATTTTCCTGTTAAGTTTTACCGTATTTAATGCATTATCCTTTTTCTTAATTAGAAATGGCTGGTTCTATACAGGGACCCTTTTAGTACTGGGTCGTGCCAATCTGGGTATTGCCATCATAGCATTTGATTACCTACATACCTACATGGATATTTACCTCATTTTCGCAGGTATTGCCGCACTTGCTATTTTTGGGTACGAAAAAAGATGGATCGGCATCGGTGGCGCCATCATTAGCTTCCTATTATATTTCATCATAACAATTGATCCTTCAACAATTTTGATTGAAGGTACCCATTTCGATAGGCAAGTAAGTTTTACTATCACTTTTCTTTCCTTATTTGCTATTACTTATTTTTTCAATTATCTCACCTATCAGTATGATTTACTTATCCAATCGCAAAATGAAAAGCTAACCAAAACCAACGAGGAGTTAGATCGGTTTGTATACACCGCTTCCCATGATTTAAAGGCTCCTCTCAATTCCGTGACTGGATTAGTGAGCATTATAAAATTGACCAATGATCCAGTAGAAATTAAAAGCATGGTAAAGCTTATTGAGAAAAGCGTGGATTCACTCAAGCATTTTATTAACGAGATTACTGACTATGCCCGTAATAGCCGTACTGAAATTGTTTATGAAACGATTCAGCTGCATGCACTCGCAGAAGAGGTGTATGCCACCTTACAATTTCACGAAAAGGCAAAACTAATCACCTGGAGCAATGACATCGATAAAGACCTGAACATACAGACAGATCAATATCGCCTGCGGATTTTATTAACCAATTTGCTGGCCAACGGAATAAAATATGCGGACACTTCAAAACCCAATCCTTTGTTAACCATTAAGGGTAGGGTGAAGAACAATTCACTTATTCTAAGTATTGAGGACAATGGAATTGGCATAGCGGCAGATAAGCTACCAAAACTCTTTCAAATGTTTTATCGGGCTACAGAATCAGAGTCTGGTTCTGGCCTGGGGTTGTACATTGCTAAAGAAGCCGTTGAAAAACTCAATGGCCAGATTAAGGTAAAGTCCATTTCAAGAAAAGGCACGACCTTTCTGGTCAGTTTGCCATTACTTACTTGATGATATTTTTCTCGGGCATCAGGCATTTCGCATAAAGCCACCGGGCGGAGGGAAGTGCAACCTGCACCATCTCGATGCTTCTGATCGGGACAAGTTGTGCGTTTCTGCTCGAAAGTGAAAACAGAAGATTAGTTGCCATTAACTAATATAATTTATATAATGAGCAATTAATTTTCCGAATGCGTTTTCATTTATCGCCCAAGGCAAAAAGGAATATTTCAAGGATCATTCCCTTTGGAATTATTTGGTTTTTTTTAGGCAATATTTTCTTGTATGTAGAAATAGCTGCGTTAGGTGATTCGGCTGCAGTAGCAGCATCAGCCATACAAATAAATTTTCAAATCTATATTTTTGCCAGCCTGGCAGTAATAATGGTCGGGTTACTTGTTGGCAGCATAGAGGTTATTTACCTCAGCAATAGATTCAACGATAAAAGCCTGAGTCAAAAAATAATATATAAAACGATAATCTATATATTATTCCTATTTTTCATCATACTCATCACTTTTCCGGTTGCTGCGAGTTTAGAATTAAACACAAGCGTATTGGACCCTATTGTTTGGGAAAAATACGTGGTGTTTCTCAAGAGCAAAACGTTTATCAGTACCAATGTACAGTTAGCAGTAGAATTGTTAGTCTCTCTATTTTATTTTGAGATTAGTGAAAACATGGGTCATAATGTTATGATTAAATTTTTATCAGGAAGATACCATGAGCCAACACAAGAGAGACGCGTTTTTATGTTTCTGGATATGAAATCCTCTACAGCCAACGCTGAGAAACTGGGCCACCTTCAGTATTTTGAATTTCTTAAAACCTACTACAACGATCTGTCCGATGCCATTGTTGAATACGAAGGTGAAATATATCAATATGTGGGTGATGAGATCATTGTTTCGTGGCCATTGGA
>JAGQYK010000046.1 GCA_020436125.1 Cyclobacteriaceae bacterium
AATATGGGTAATGGTGGCAATGGCTAAACCACTAGCCACTGTAGTCCCCTTAAAAATTAGATTATCTTCTTTGTCTTTGTCTTTGAAAACAGATAGAGATTCTCCGGTAAGGATAGATTCATTGACTGAAAAATCATTGGAATGAGCGATGATTCCATCCGCAATAATTGAAGTTCCCTCTTCCACCATTAAACTATCCCCAACAACTACTTCCTCGCTATTGATCTCTTCCACCTCTCCATTTCTAATGACCTTACAATTGGGTTGTGAGAGTTTTTTTAGCTTTTGTAATGCATTTCTACTTCTTGAATCTTGATAGAGTGAAATAATGGATACAACAATTATAGCCGATGCAAGAAATATGGCATCACCTGTTTTTCCACTAATCAAATAAATGAGGGCTGCCGCAAATAGGAGAATGATCATTGGCTCTTTCGCCAATTTTACAATGGCATCTAAGACATTGTTTTCTTGCTTATAGTTTAGCTTGTTTTCACCATACTTCTCCCTCGCATGAATTACCTGCTCATTAGTCAAGCCGTTTATATTGAAATTGGTAATAGACATGGTGAGTGGATAAGTTTAGTACTTTGAGCAGTCTTTAACGGTTGCAGATGAAACCTTATAAAAGCACTACTCCTATTCCCCAATATCAAGAAATAAACGCACTACCCATATACCTGTGCCCAAAGATAAATTATAATTACTGGATGGGTGAACAATAATCCCGGATCGCTTCACATCTTGGTAAGACATCATTCAACTATTGATCCGACCACACGGCTAATTCATTACCAGCAGGATCTGTAAAATGAAACCGATGTCCACCAGGAAATGAAAAAACATCCTTCGTTATTTTTCCACCAGCCTGAACAATTTTGTTCTTTATCTCCTCTAAGTTTTTATGAAACAGAACAACCAACACACCATTAACAATTTCATCATCGCTCTTTTCAAATCCTCCCTGAAGACCACTATCAGAGAATGCGATATAGTTGGGTCCATAATCTGTAAATGACCATTGAAATGATTGGGTATAGAACGCTTTTATTGCCTTAAGGTCGTTGGCTTTAAATTCTACGTAATCAATGTGGTTGTTGTTCATAATTGTCGAAGTTAGGAACTTTTCGATTCGATGATAAATGATGCGTCTATTTTAGCTCCCCTGCCGATAGGTCTGAATAGGCATCAATATTTCAAATATTACTTTGCTGCCTCAACGGCCACAGTTTCTAATAGGGAGTCGAGATTTGGTCTGTCATAATACTTACCATTCGTCATTACTGAATAAATTCGTTTTGTATTATGGATGTCTTCCAACGGATTCGCATCTAATAGAATGAGGTCTGCAATCATTCCTTCTTTGATGTTTCCCAAAGAATCGGTAAGATTTAAATATGCTGCAGCATTAATGGTGGCTGACTGTAAAGCTTCCAGTTCGGTCAATCCAGCCTCGACCAACAGTGTCAATTCGTCATGAAGTCCCGAACCATAAAACACCCCATAAATTCCGCAATCCGAACCTGCTAACAATTTTACTCCCGCCTTGTTCATAGCCTGAACAATTTCAAATCTTTTTTCTCTAATTTCAGGAAACGAGGGACCAAATAACTGGTTGGTATTAATTTCATCATCATACCACCATTCATATTCAGTTTTAGGAACATACTTTAAACGTTTGTCTTCCCTCCAACCTGTACGGATAGGTTGGTCTGTTTCTGCTGCCAATAAAGTGGGGACATACCACGTACCATTCTTTAGGAATTTCTGAAAGACAGCCTGGCATTTGGCCTCATCGTAGGTTTTGACCAATCTCAATACCAATTGATACATATCCTTTGGCTCTCTCGACTGTATTAATGTTGTGATTTCTTCGCGAAGCATCTGTTCCTGCGTACTGCATTCCTCAAATAAGCTTCCTTCACAACAATGCTCAATACTCCTTTGTCCGGCATCAGATGCTTCCGAAGCCTTTATCGCAACAGGCACATGACCAGCAAAGGGAAGACCTTGATTATTGGCTTCCTCCGCTATTCCGAAGTAAGCCTCTCTGGGCAATTCATCATAAATCTTAATAAAATCTACTCCACGATCCATTAGAAGATGAACAAGCTCCTTACCATGCTCTTTTGTTCCAGGAGCCAGTACTGTTGATGGCTCACCGGGTTGAGCACCATTTATAAAAGTACTGGCAAGAAGGGATCTTGGACCAACCAATTTACCTTTACGTACATCTTCCTGAATTTTTCTTGATTGATCAATATTTAAAGTCAAATCCCAGCAGGGTTCAAAACAATCCGCGCTCATCACGCGTACTCCCGTAATGCCGTTGGCAATAAAAGCGGGATATATCACATTTCTGGTATTAAAATCAGATGAAGTATGCGCATGCATATCCCATAACCCTGGAATCACATATTTTCCGCTGCCACTAACCCTCTTTGCACTTTTAGGAATGTTCAATCCATCACTAGCACCTATTTCTGAAATGGTCTTTCCCTTTATAATTAATGTGACGTTTCCGGTAATAGTGCCATCCACCATATCAATAATATTGACATCAGTAATGGCTGTTATCGCATCCGAATTTTTTATTGGATGGTTTTGACAAGCTGCAATACCTAATAGGAAAGCAAATAGATACAAGTAGCTAAAGTTCTTCATCGTTATCCATCAGGTTTTCAGCAGGTCATAATCGATTATTCCCAACAATCTTAGAAAACGATATTTCCATTTCCCCTTAAAAGAAAATAAACGAATTACCCATAATAAGGCTAGGTCAAAGATAAGCGTACTTTTATAAGATAGTAGGCTTTTTCATCACCAATTAGTAACCGATTCCTATTCAAATTCGGTGATATGTACCATTGCTTAATGTGTACCCTATTTATACGCATTCGAACCGTTGATAATGAACGGACCTGCTGGATGAAATATATAATCGATTAAGGTATATCTGTGTTGACTTGGTTGAACTTTCCCTTATAGATTATGATAAGTGCTATTATACAATAGACTGCGCATACCGCTAAATAGGGACCACCGAGCTCAATTGGAAAAGACCATTGTGTAAGTAATTCAGGGGTTATAGGAATCTGGCTATCCCAGGGCATAAAACTGACAATCGAAAGAGAGGCATTTGAAATAGCATGAAATCCAACTGCAAAAATTAAGCTCCCACCTGATTTATTATATAACCAATTAAAAATAAACGTCCATGGAAAAACAAAGGCAAGCACAAAAATAAACGGAACGTTATGAATACCCTGACCTAGCCAATAGGTGGGTAAATGCCAGAACAAATGCACAATGGCCAAAATAAATGAGGCTTTAACCGGTGAAAAATTTCTTTGTAGACGTGGCAATGCAAAACCTCTCCATCCTAACTCCTCTCCAAAACCAGCTATTATAAAAGAAGGAATGATCGCTCCCAACCAATACGGGAAACTCAAAATGGAAGGAGTTATTTTTCCATCATAAAAAAGTTGCCATAATGAACGCCCCGTAAAATGGATAGTGGCCGGAATCAATAACATCAATACCCACCAGTACCATTTAATTTGAATCCGCTTGAAACGTCCAAAGAACTGGTACACTCCTTTTTTTCCAAAGAAATAAGCGGTTAGCCCGATAGAGGTCAATGAGGGCGCCCAAATGCCTAATAATATTATGGGAAGTAATTCCAAGTTGTGTCCTATAGCAAATAGTATCCATGATACTCCGTAAGTAAACACGAAAAAAAGAACGAGTTGTCGGTTGTTGTTTGAGTTAGTTGCTGGCATTCCAAAAATGATTTTCAACAAACTTAATCTACAAGCATGGTGCTTATAAATTGATCATATGCTACATCATGATATAGCACATAATTGACTCAGCGACCCTGATTTTGAAATTCTTTTGGAGTTAGTCCGGTGCTCTTTTTAAAAAGATAATTAAACCTACTGCTGGAATTGAATCCAGACTTTTGTGCTATCCCGTAAATAGTGAGGTGTTTATTCCCAGAATCAGTCAGGTTTTTTTTCACTTCAACAAGGCGCATATTCAATAAGTATTCTGAAAAACTCATTTGCAAACTTTGATTGATTACTTGTGAAATATATTTTGAAGGTATATTCACATATTGAGAGAAAGTCTGAAGGGTGGCATCCTGATTTAGATAAAATTTATCTTCTTTCATTGCCGATTCTATTCTCATTAAAAATTCATTCATCTTTTCTGTAGAAAGATGAGTGGTTTTATATTTTTTAGGGATGACCCCTAAGTCATTTCTGGCATTCATTTCCTTATAGGCAAGATAAAAAACAGGAATAACTAACAATGAGGTGAAGCTTTGCAAAACAGCTCCTACAAATATCTCTACACCTATAGCTTCAAGTGCCTTGAAAATAAAGTTAAGAAGTAGTAATACCGTAAAAACAATAATTGATGGAAGTATCCAATTGTAGAAATGCTTTGCTTTGGAATAGTTAGTTGTACAGTATTTAATAGTTAAAAATAAATATATACCGATTTGAGCGAACCCCACAAATGGAACAATTTGCCGGAACCAATGCCAGTTAAAAAATATATCAATACCAGCAGGCAACAAAAAAGGTGCGGTATTAATTATAATGAAGCGGGTATCAGGCTCCTCATTATTATAGATGGCATACAAATAAAATGAAGGGCCAATAAACCATAACAAATTATTAGCAATGTCTTGCAGCAAGGAATTCTGAAAAAGCAAACTGTTGAGATCTGAATAGGTATTCATTGCAGTTAACGCAAAGCAAAGGCAGATAAATGCAAGCAGCCTATTTAAGACAATTATTCCTTTTGATTTTACAGTAAAGTGAATACAGAGAAATATCCCCTGTACTGCAATAATCAAATTCAATATGGAAAGAGTTTTTAACAGATTCAAAACGAAAGGATTCTATTCAGGCTTAATACCACGTCAGCTATTATTTTACATGTAGCGTGATTGATTTAAATTTACACTATAGTATTAATGGACACTTTAATTAAAATCCTGACTCAACTTTAGAAAGATTATCCCAAATCGCTATCATTTGGTTAAGTAATTTATTGCTTTCATAAGAACTAATATTAGTCATAAACACTTTTCCAATACCTGTAGCCGGATTAAAATTCATTAGGCAAGTTACGCCATAATTTCCTCCATTGTGTCCAATTGTATCATCGCCTATCTCCCAAAAGATGGCGTATTTTCCAGGGCCACCTTCTTTTAAACTTAACATTGTTTTAAAAGACTCCTTTTCCAACATCTTACTTTTCCCATCATATCCCTTAATAATTTCAATCAAATATTGAGAGAGTTCTTTACATGAGAGCATCATCCCTCCGGTTGGATATAAGATAGGTTTGTATTGGGGAATCTTTGTTTTATTCTGAAAATAAGTCGTGGGTAATAACGATACATTTTGTTTCCATATTTCATCTTTAATATTGAACTCTTCAAACAACAATTTTTTCACATAATCCTCATATTTTACCCCTGATTTAAGTTCTACGATATATGCAGCTAATGCTGCTCCAATGTTAGAATAATTATATGCTTCGCCAGGTTTCATTTTCCCAAACCTCCTCTTCGAATAATTTTTACCATTCTTATTAAAAATATCTTCCAGAAAAAAGCCTAATTCAGAAGCGTTGTTTTCTTTCCATGAATTAAAATCCTTGTAACTGCCCTTACTCATTAATTTCTTAGTCAACATCTGCTCTTTTTGCAAATACCAGGATTTACTCTCTATATCATCGTCATTTAGGCCTGATGTATGATGTGCAAGGTGTTCCACGGTTATGTCTATATCTGGATATGCCGTGTTTTTTACATTAAAGGGTAGAATGTCATTGATGGGTGTAGTGATTTCAATTTCCTTGTTGTCAATTAATTTCATTAAACTAATACCTATGAAAGTTTTTGATATCGAGGCTATATTGAATCTTTGGTCCACTGTAAATTCTTTCTTACTGGAAAGATTTTCATAACCAAAACTATTTATATAGCGTATACCATCTGCATTTACAATAGCAACTGCAAAGCCTGGTAACTCCGATGCATTGTATAAATCCAATAACTCACTATTGAGCTGTGAATGGGTTTGGCATTTAGATGCATTTAAAGAGCCTAGCAATAGAGAAATAAATACTATGAGCGCTTTCATTTATTTATTTTTACCTAATTTATCAGAACCTAAATATTTAGTGTCTACTATTATAAGGTATTTAGATTATAAAGACGAACTGTAAATAAAATTGTTGCCTTCTAAATCACTCGATAATCGATTCCCCATTTAGATCTGTGGTGAGCACCATACTGGTATAATCAAAAAAGGGACGGATAGTTTTGTAGGCTTTGTTCATTTGAGAACCAAAATCGGAAGCGAGCACTTCCTTGTCAGTAAAAGAGGTTTCAAACCAAAATTGTTTGTAGCGGAGTAGTTCAATCGCCTCGTGGTCTTTAGGAAATCCTCTGGGTGCTGTTTTTACCTGCTCTCCCCTCATGGTGCCAAAGGTGTTCTTGATCCCTTTGGCGTTAATGATCTTCTTCCAGTCCTCATGATTGTAGTCGATGTCCTGCCTCAAGCGCAGCAGATCTTCCGCATTAGGGTGACCGTACCCACAGGCCAGCCGTGAGCCTCCCGGCTTAATCCAAAAATAATAACCTCCTCGGTTCATGGGTTTCACTCTCCTGATATATCCGGCAAACCGTGGATTGTACGGGGTCTTGTCATTGGAGAAACGGACGTCATTATAAATTCGGTAAATACTTCGCTTACCTGTGCGCGTTTCGATGTGATCGTGAGCGCTCATCTTGGCCATCAATCCTTCCACAAACACTTCTATATTCTCTTTGGCAGCCAGGTATTTGTCTTTATGGGCATTGAACCATTCTCTGTTATTGTTCCTAGCCAGTTGTTTTAAAAAGTCAAATGTTGATTTATCAATTGTGGTTGACTTCATCCGTTAGTACTTGTTCTTTTTTCGTGCACTTTTCACTTCTTTAATCATCTTACCAAAGTTCTTGTCCTTTTTTCTTTTTTCTTCTACACTTGATTCGAAGTGCATCTTCTCACGCAGCATCTTATGGTAATTGTTAAAAACAGATTTATCCAACTCTCCACTATCCACAGCGGCCAGCACGGCACACCCCAGTTCGTTGATGTGGGTGCAATCTTTGAACCTGCATTCCAAAGCGAGTTCGGTAATATCCTCAAACGTCATTTCTAAACCGCCTGAAGTATCCGCAATGCCTACTTCCCGCATACCCGGGTTGTCAATGAGTATCCCTCCATTGTCCAGCACCACCAACTCACGGTGACTGGTCGTATGCTTTCCTTTATTCACACTGTCACTAATAGCACCCGTTTCCATTTGCTCCTTACCAGAGAGATGATTCAACAGGGTGGATTTACCCACGCCTGAGGACCCCAACAAGCAGTATGTTTTACCCTTTTCAATATGGTGTTGTAATGTGTTATACCCGTCATCTTTTTGGTTACTTACACAAATCACAAGGATCTCTTCTCCTACTCGCTCCTTTATCTGAGCCATCATGGATTGCAATTCAGTACCATCTACAAGATCGGTCTTACTCAACAAAATAATTGGTGTTACTTTAGCCGCATGGCAAATGGTCAAATACCTTTCTAACCTGTTCAGGTTAAAATCCCGATCCACGGCCTGCACCACCAAGCCATAATCAATATTGGTGGCAATGATCTGCACTTCAGTGGAACGTCCCACGGCCTGTCGGGTAATCATGGAATGCCTGGGGTAGATAGCGTGAATGAGTGCTTTGCCAGTATCGTATTCTGAAATGGCCACCCAATCACCCACTGCCGGAAAGTCGGCTCTGCTCTCAGCAGTAAACCGCAAATTGCCAATCAACTCCGTATCGTACTCTCCTTCCTCATTGCGAACAACATACCTGTCCTTATGTGCGGAGATTACCCTGCCCACAGCAAATGTATCCAGCTGCTGCTCCAAGCGGTAAGTATTCAACTCCTCTCTAAAACCTAAATGTTCCAATGTCATCCCTGGCAAAATTTAATAAACAAGATAAGGACTTGTACGGATAAGGGCACCTAATGTTGTAAATCGCTAAGTGCAGATGCATCATTATCTTATCTTTGAGCTGACTTTTGAATATGGATAAAAAAATAGGATTGGTTTTATCAGGAGGTGGAGTACGAGGAGTGGCCCACATAGGCACTTTACAAGTACTGGAAGAGTTAGGCATTTCCATCAGCCATGTGGCGGGTGTAAGCGCAGGCTCTATTGTAGGTGCTTTGTTTTCTGCTGGACATTCTGCCAAAGAGATACTTCAGTTTTTTAAGAAAACTTCCATATTTAAAATATCCAATTATGCGATTTTTAAGCCGGGCATCATTGATACTGGAAAGCTCATACAAGTATTTAATGATTACTTAGATGATGACTCTTTTGAATCACTACAGAAAGAGCTGTACATCATTGCGACAGACCTTGAGCATGCAAAGAGTACAGTATTTCACTCGGGACCACTGATAAGAACAATTCTAGCTTCCTCTGCTTTTCCAATGGTCTTCTCCCCTGTTACCATTGACGATGTGCTTTACGCAGATGGAGGTATTATGAATAATTTTCCTATTGAACCACTGGAGAAGATCTGCGATAAGATCATAGGCGTCTACGTCAACCCCATTAAAGATGTAAAGAAAGAAGATATGGACTCTTCTCTATCTGTATTAGAACGCTCCTATCATCTGAGTATTGGCGCAGCCTGTCTGCAAAAGTTCGATCGTTTTGATGTACTTATATCACCGAAAGAACTGAGCAAGTACGATACCTTCAGTGTAAGCCGAATTGATGAGATTTACAAAATCGGTTATGAAGCTGCCTTAAAGCAAAAAGGCGAGTTAGAAAAATTGCTCTCTGATTAGACTGCTGTCCCTTCTGCGGCCCCACCCTTTTTCTCCTTCACTTTCTTCAGTCCAAGCCAGAAGATAAAACCACCAAGGCCCATAATGATAAAAGCCCAACCGAAGCTCCCTTGCCCCATATCTTCTTCACCCATTGCTTCCTCAGGATGTTCAGGATCAACCCACAACTCCACTTCTTCTCCCACATCATACAAATTGAACTTAGACGAAATTTGATGACTGTAGGATGCCCCTTTCCATTGGTATTCCAAGTCAAAATAATGAGTTCTACCTCCTGACTTTCCACCTTCCGATTCTTCGATCACCACCCCCACTACGGACACTCCCTTATCTTTAAGGTAACTAGCCTGAATTTCATTATTGAATTTATAGTAGCCAAACCCAATCCCTACCACGATCAATACAACAGCCACTCCAAAAATCATCCACGGTTCTGCTTCTTTTGATTCACCTGGTGTACCTGTTGTATGCTCAGCCATTTTTGCTTTTCAAATGTAGTATTGTCTTATTTCTTCTTCTCTGCCTTCTGCTCATGACTTACAAATATCATCGAGGCCAAAGTGGCCAATGACAAGGCGATGAAGATAAATGCCAATGATATCTCAATGGGTATTTTGTAAAAGTCAATGATAGCCATTTTTATGCCCACGAATACCAGTATAGCAGATACTCCATACTTTAAGTATTTGAAATACTTTTCTATACCCGCCAAAGCAAAATACAACGAACGCAAACCAAGAATAGCAAAAACGTTAGACGTATAAACGATAAACGTATCATCAGATACAGCCAGGATTGCGGGAATTGAATCGACTGCAAAAATTAAATCCGTAGACTCAATTAACACCAACACCAGAAATAAAGGAGTAGCCCACTTCTTACCTTCCCTTATTACAAAAAACTGATCTCCGTGAAACTTATCAGTAATCGAAAAGAATTTCCTGGCCAGTTTAATTACAGGATTCTTATCGGGATCAATTTTCATATCTCCACTGCTCAAAATCTTAATACCCGTGTAAATAAGGAATCCACCAAAAATGTAGATGAGCCAGTGGAATCTGGCAATAAGTTCAACTCCAGCAAAAATGAACGCCCCTCTCATTACAAGCGCTCCTAGTATTCCCCAGAACAACACCTTATGTTGATGCGCTGCTGGTACCTGAAAATAAGAGAAGATGAGAATGATGACAAAAATATTGTCCACACTCAATGATTTCTCAATCAAATAGCCGGTAAAGAATTCAAATGCCTTTTCCGTACCCAGCGTGTAATAGACAATTATATTAAAAACAAAAGCCAGCAATATCCAGAACCCCGTCCACAAGAAAGCCTCTTTAACAGAAATCTCCTTAGACTTGCGATGAAATACGCCAAGATCCAATGCAAGCATGATCAAGACGAAAACATTGAATCCTATCCACCAAATATATGATTGCTCCATTTAACCAACTATTTAGACTTAATCTCTCGCAAGCTACCAACAAAATCCCTGTCAGCTTCTCAGATGACAAAATAAACTTTTATACCTCTGCCCCTTTCCGCACGGCTATTTCAGAGCCTTCTGCTAAAAATACAGACGTGGGTTGTACCGTTTTTAGAAATGCAAATGGCTGCCCATAAGTACCTTCAAAATCAACATCTATTGTGTGGTTAATAGTGGGGTAAACATCCCACCTTGGGTGAACTACCTCGTATTGTGTAGTTCGCTTAGGGCTAATCTGCGCATACCCCCAATAATGTTCGGTGATGAATTCTTCCTCACTTCCAACCATAATGGGCTCAGGTTTTATCGATGTTTGGATATGGAAGGAATTCCATCTCCTCTTTTTCCATCGGTATTCCACTCGCTGTGTTGCGTCCTTTACCTCCCAAAGGTGTCCCATGGGCATTGTTTCGTAATTCTCTTTATAAATGGTATTGGCTACCCACGTAAGGGCAGGTCGAGGCACAATCTCTTTAATAAATACGACACCACGCTTCCAGTTATTACCGTCCTTATAGCGCACATAAAACCGTAGATTCACTTCTTCAAAGTGCGTGTGAAAAGGTATTTTGATTCCTTTCAATCTTGTATTCAGAAACATGAATCCAACCAAGCTAACGTAACAAGTTCCTTCCCACAAATCGATCTCTGTTTTGTGAGGCAGGTAAGGTGCTAGCACATGAGGATCCACTGCATAGTTGGCCATCGCCAATTTTCTCCATTCTGCTGTTAGGAAGGTACTGCTCATGGCAAGGTTTTATTTGTCTAACAAATAAATTATAGAAATGTTAAGTTTTCAATAACTAATGCATCAATAAACTCCACGCTACTTTTATACAAAGTAAGGTAACAATGATCCCAAAAATAATTCGAAGTTTTAGTGGTGAAGTTCGATGCGCTACTTTCACCCCATAGGACGAAGCAATAAATATTCCCGCTAGTATTGGAGCAATCGTTAATATAGAAATGTACCCTATCTGCATAGGCAGCCTGGCAATCACTTGCTGATCTTCACTGACAAATAAATAACTGGCCGTAACAGAAATAGCCAGGAGCATGATCACACCAATCGATATAGAGCTGGCTTTCCGTACGGGCTCTTTCATGATGTCCGTCAAGAAAGGAATCAAAACTATTCCACCACCCAGCCCCGACAAAGAGGTGACGCAACCGGTAAGCAATCCCAAGCCCATGAAAGAAATATAGTTGCTCTCCTGCTTTTCGCCCTCTACTTCTATTCTTTCAACGGTCTTAAAGAAAAGCAACCGCACCGCCAATAAAATGAGGAGTGTAAGAAAGATGATATCGAAATAGAATTTATCAAACCAGTTAGAGGAGTTGATCCATTCGGACATGGCATAGGCACTCACCATACCCGGAATTCCAATGCTGAGTATTTCTTTCAAATGAAAATTACCAATTCGGTGTTGCTTGAAACTGACCGCTGCACCCAGGAATACAGTAACAAAAAGGGAGTTGCCGATAATCAGTTTAACCGACTCTGTTCCGCTAATGCCGTAATAAACGAACAACAAATCCAAAGCAGGAATAAGAATGATGTTCCCTCCGGTTCCCAGCAGACCTGAATAGAAACCGGTGGCAATGCCAAGTAAGAAAAGTAAAAGAATGAGGGTAATCGTCATAACCTGACTGCAAGTTAGTCATTGGTCAGGTAAAACATGGCGTTAGGATAAGTACTGCAATGTTGTAGTCTCTTCTTTCGAAAGGCCGCTTAACTTACGACCACGACTGGCCTTAGACCATTTGCTCCTGAAGTTTCCCTCCTGCCAATCTGATAATATAGTGGGATGAATATAAGACGAGCGACATACAGTAGGTGTATTGCCCAAATCAAAAGCCACGGTCTTTACCACCTCATTGGAAACTCTTTTTCTGGCAGTTAATGTATCAGGATCCAATTGTTTCGACAATCTTGAAGCGGCTTTCCAGGTGGCCGCCCAGGTGCGAAAGTCTTTCGCTGTTACTTTTTCATGATCGGCTGTAATCGCATCCAGGTATTCGTTAATGTGATTGGATTTGATATCAAAGTCATTACCGAATTTATCTTCATACCTAAATAAATCCTGGCTCTTCTTTCTTCCTCCTACGGCCCCCGACTTGCTGATCAGGATGGCCAGATCATCTTCCCATATTCTGCGCTTCCATAGCTTGCCTGATTTACCAACAAACTCAAACACCGCATCTATCTCTCCTTCTGCGGACTTGGATTGGTCGAGTGTAAGATGACCTTCTTTTAAAGTGGTCAAGCCGTACGAATTATTCATTCTGGCGTATTCATCATTGCCCACCCTAAAATGATAGAGATCAATGAGTTTTACAATCAGGGCCACCACTTTGTCTTTCGGCATTCCTTCCAACTTCAGATCGCGTTCCACTTTTTTTCTTATGGTAGGAAGGGTATGTGCAAAGCGTGTCATGCCATCAAACTTCTCAGCAGCCCTTGCTTTCGTCCAGTCTTCGTGGTATCGGTATTGCAACCTGCCCTTCGCATCTTTTCCTGTAGCTTGTAGGTTTGCCTTCGCATCTGTCGAAATCCATACTTCTTTCCAAGCTGGAGGCAGCACCAATTTATTGCATCGCTCGATCACTTTTTTATTAGAGATCAACTTACCCTTATGATCGTAGTAATCCCAGGAGAGTTTTTTGGTTCTTCGCTTTTTTCTGGAAATACCCTTTTGCGCCATTGGTGCTCTTCTTTACTTCAACTTCTTCTTAAAGAAATCAATGGTCCGCTTCCATGCTAAATCTGCTGCTGCTTTATCATAGCGTGGTGTGGTATCATTATTAAATCCATGATTGACATCCGGATAAATATAAGCAGTATACTCTTTCTTGTTAGCCTTCAACGCTTCTTCATAAGCGGGCCATCCTTCGTTCACTCTGGTATCCAGGCCAGCATAGTGAATCAATAGCGGTGCTTTGATTTTAGGCACATCCGCTACATCAGGTTGGCCTCCGTAAAACGGAACGGCCCCTTTTAGGTCGGGTACTCTCACCGCCATGGCATTTGAAACGGAACCTCCGTAGCAAAATCCCACAACCCCCACCTTTCCTGAGCACTCCTCATGCGCTTTCAAAAAACCATAGGCCGCGATAAAATCCTCCAGCATTTCATCTCTATCCCGTTTGCGTTGCATCTCCCTGCCATCGTCATCATTTCCGGGGTATCCTCCCAATGGATATAATGCATCCGGAGCAAATGCAATGAACCCTTCCAACGCAGCTCTTCTTGCTACATCTTCAATATGTGGATTAAGCCCACGATTTTCGTGCACTACGATAATGCCACCCAATTTCTTTTTGTTATTTGCTGGTCTTGCGAGTAACCCCCGCATCTTCCCTGCTCCTTTCGGAGAATCATACTCAACGTATTCAGTATTCAGCCTTGGGTCATTCTGATTGGTCTGCTGTGCCGAAGCATATTTAGGCAGTAGAAATGCTAACAATCCAGCCACTGTGATTCCACCTACTGCATGTGCTTTCAATGATTCAATAAAAGATCTTCTGTCCAGCTTGTTGTGGGCATACTTATCGTACAGGTCGAATACTTCCTGATTGATGTCTTCTTTCTTAATTTCTTTCATTGGGAGTCAGATTGGTGGAACGTGTTCAATAAATATAAGTAATTCTGGCAAAACAGGTAAAGCCTTTCGGAGGAATGGTAATCATTCAAGATTAATTCCCTAATTTCATAAGCCAGTCACCAATCTGAAGCACTATGAAAACCAATCAATTCTTCTGGCTTTTTTCGGCTCTCCTTCTGGTAAATGGTTGCAACCTTCCTACACCTGATCCAGGTCCGGATTTTCCGACAACAGAATTTGCTGACATTGTATTTTATAATGGCACTGTTATCACCATGAACGAAGCCTATCCTGAAGGCCAGGCCATTGCGATAAAAGGCAAAAAAATACTGGGCGTAGGCACAACGCTTCAGGCACTCACCACCGCCAATCGTGATACAAAATTATATGACCTGAAAGGTAAAACGATAATGCCTGGCATTGTGGATGCCCATACGCACGTCTTTAATGATCGTGATCGGTTTGGTTTAGATCTTAATGGAGCTCAGGAACTTCTCTTTGAAAATGGCATTACCACGATGGGTAATTTGTTTTGCACAGAAGAGTTTGTGGCTGAGATGCGTGCCTTTGAACCTAACTTGAAAGTCAAAACAAGCCTGTTCCTGACCAAGACTTTCCCTTGCGGAGAAATACAGGACAGCTGGTATCACGAATATCCAACTACTCGAACTCCGGGTGAGGTGTTACGCATTAATGGAGTAAAGATAACAGCAGATGGTGGTAGCTGTGGTGATATGGCTGTCTCTGAAGAATTTATTCCCGGTACTACGGGTCTTGGCGATTTGTGGCATACACAAAGTGAAATCAATGAAATGGTTTTGGAAGCTGACAAAGCCGGTTATCAGGTAGCCATCCATGCCATAGGTGACCGAGCTATCGAACAAGCACAAAATGCCATCGCTTATGCACTCGATGGCAGACCCAATACACTTCGTCACCGCATTGAACACAACAGCGCCATTCGTCCTGACCTTCTTCCTCGCTATAGTGAATTTGGTATTATACCTGTGATCTTTGGGTGGAAAAAGATATGTGATTTTTATCCACGCTCTCCTTTTTATGAGTTGGCAGATTTCCCCTACCGTACGCTCATTGACTACGATCCTGACTTGCCTGTAGCCTGGCATGGTGATGATCCTTATCGGGGCCCAGTGAATCCTTTTATTGAATTGCATAGTATGGTCACTCGCACAGAAGTAAGTGAAACAGGCGAGTTGTGTACCCCTCCTGCCTGGTTGGCTGCTCAAACTATTCCCGTAGCCACAGCCATTAAGTTGATGACACTCAATGCAGCTTATTCTCTTTTTCGTGAAACTGAAACAGGAAGCTTACAAGCGGGAAAGTATGCTGACCTGATTGTGATCTCTGCTAACCCATTGAGCATTGATCCCAGAGACATTCATGACATTGAAATACAATTGACTATGGCGAACGGAGAGGTAGTGTATAATGTGCCTGCAAGTGGATTGTGATTGTTCGATATGTAAGGAAAAATCAGGTTTTCATAGTTTGAAGGTTGTCAATGGGGATTACAAAGACACTTCGTTTCACCACACACACAATCCAACGCGATCACCTCCGTGTTTTAATATAGTTTGGTTGGTCTTTTGTAACAACAGACTTAAAAAGTAACCACTCCCTGCGAGGGATAAATAAAACTTACTTTACGATTTGTATTCATAACTCAACTCCTCCATCACTTCTGCAAAGAGTTCGTAGGATTTTAGCCTGTCCTCATGATGGTAGGTGTGTGAGGCTACCATTAATTCACTCACTCCGGTTTCCTTTAAGAACTGCTGGGTTTTCTTTTTCACCGTCTCCTTGGTGCCAATAAATGCATACTTGAACATGCGTTGAAAGGCAGGGTTTTGAATCAACTCTCGCATCTCGTCTGTTGGTTCTTCCGGAGGTTGGATGTAGTTTCTCTTATTGGTCAACACACCCAACATCATGCGCACCAATGAAGTTGAAATTTTCTCCGCTTCGTATTCAGTATCTGCTATAATCACATTGATACAAGCAATCGCATACGGAGTCTCTTGATGGACAGATGGCTGGAAATTGGTGTAATAGATTTGTAAGGCATCAAACAATTGATCCGGTGCAAAGTGACTGGCAAATGCATAAGGAAGCCCCATCTTGGAAGCCACGTGTGCGCTGTCCGTACTGGATCCTAATATATAAAGCGGCACGTCTACACCTTCGGCAACGGTTGCTCGCACTTGTGCCGTTTTGTTATTAATGGAAAAGTATTGCTGAATCTGTGCTACTTCTTGAGGAAAGTTATAGACAGAATTCATCCGATCCGGACGAATGGCTTGTGCGGTTACCTGATCCGTGCCCGGAGCTCTTCCCAAACCGAGGTCGATCCGTCCCGGGAACAAAGAGCCGAGTGTACCAAATTGTTCAGACACGATTAGGGGTGAATGGTTGGGCAGCATGATGCCCCCCGAGCCTACCCTGATTCTTTTAGTGCCTCCTGCTATGTGACCGATAAGTACAGCGGTTGCCGTGCTGGCGATGCTGATCATGTTGTGGTGTTCGGCCAGCCAGAAGCGGGTGTAGCCCCATGCTTCTGCCTTTTGTGCGAGGTCCAGACTGTTCCTAAAAACCTGAAGATGAGAAGCTCCAGCGGGTACGGTATCTAACTCCAGTATGGAGTAAGGTATATTTTTGTTTGTCGACATGTAGTGCTCAATAATGAATTGTTCTGTATCGTGAACAACCAAAGGCTGTTAATGATTCAAATAGTGTTGAAAGAAATGTCCTCAGGTATAATTCGTGAGGGCACTAACCATGGATTGGCAGGAACGGAAGTAACTTCTTCGCCAGTAGCCAAGGTAATTTTAAATTGGCAAACACTAATTAGTTCTGTGATGCGCGCGCTTTCAATTTTTTCTTAAAAGAATCATTCAAAGCTTCTAATTCGGCTTGTGCTTTGGATATCCTATCTGACAGGGATTCATCTGAATCAGGTACAACATCCCCTACTGTTGCAAATGATTGTTGATACCAATCGCTCCATGCATTCAATATTTCTTCTTCCTCATCAATAGCTTTTCCTTCTGCCACTGCTGCTCTACTCAACTCCAATTCTTTATTCATCCTTATCGTGGCCGAAGCCATGAGCATGGTAAGTAATTGTTGCGCGGTTTCTTCATCGGCATTAATCAATGTATAGGCGCTCACAAGGGCAGCGGTCCCCACGTTGACCAACGATGCTTTTGACACTTTATCAATGCGGTCATTATCGGTATGATAAAATTGGTCTGTAAAATGCCATAACAATAACCCCGGTATATCTGCCTTCAAAAATGGCGTATGATCACTCCCTCCTTCAAACGGATTGGTATTTACTTCCCAATTCGCATAAGCTCCCTGATCTTCAAAAACATGAATGATAAAATCATTAAGGTAATGAGGCTTCATGTCATTCAACGCCAACTTCTCACCACCCCACTCCGAGTGCTTATCCTCACCGCGTGTCCAGATAGCGCTGGGGTCGGGCATTTTCTCAATGAGAAATGATCCACCAATTTCAGCTGTGTTCTCACCCACCATATCTAAACTGATTCCCCAGTTGATTTCGGATGTGCGCTTCTCTTTTTCAGTAATATAACGATGCGTTGAAATAATTTCATCACCCCACAAAAAAGTGAGGGTACGCTTGGCTTCCAGTTGGCCAGACTTCAATAACTTTGCTGTGATCATCGCCATTTCTAATTGTGTGCCCACCCCTGTTGCATTGTCATTGGCACCCGGCTCTTGAATATGAGCGCTAAACACCAAGCTCTCTGTGGGCAATAATGCTCCATTTACATTCGCTACAACGGTCAGCTCTTCCGATGGATAAATTTTCGTGGTGATGTCCACCTTTACCTTTACCGGCCCCGCTGCGATGGCTTGTTTTAACTTCTCCTTGGCTTCATAAGAAAGTGCAATCCCCCAGGTCTTATACTTTTCATCGTAAGGTAGCCGTCTAAACTGAATAGAGGTCTTGTTTTTCTCGGGTTGCAAATAGGCAGGATTGTCATAGGTGATAATACCTATTGCTCCAGCTTCAATAGCGCTGCTGTACAATCGCCTTGGGCTCATCTCAGCAAAAACTATCTTACCTTTTACATCTTTTGATTTTAAATCATCTACGGCTTCGATAGGTACCACATCTGCCACCACCCCTCCTTTGGGAGTAGAAGTAGAGTTTAAGAATACCATATTTCGATTGGTGGACTGTTCTAATAGTATTTCGTCTGTACCCACAATCGAGAGACTTCCATCCACAGGTTCCCAGGTAGGCTTGTCCATTTCGCGTGTCTCAATGCGATAGGTAAGCCGGTCAGTAGGTTCAGCTTTTGCCTCCAGCACATAACCGGCTTCTTCAAGTTGCGCCACAATGCGGTACACACTTTCATTAAAACCAGTATTGCCCGCTACCCGCCAATACTTCTCCACAAATGCTGTAGTCTCATAGGCTACATCGCCTTTAAATTCAGGGCGCACCAGTTTAAAATACGTATTGGTGGTTTCGGTTAACGTTGGGCTATCAGAACATGATAAAAGTGTAGTGGCACAAAGGATGACCGCCAGCTTGATTCCATTCTTCATAATTCTGAATTACAATTTTTTGAAATTTACTTGAATAAACTAAAAAGTCTAAGGCTTTTTATGTGCTTCCCCTTCAAAGTCAGCTTATGATCGCAAAGACACTTCGGTTCGCCTTTGCGACTTCCAACTCAGTCACCTCAGTGTTACATCCTACATTGAAGTATGGAACAAATCTAAAAACTAGGCTGAAACGCTGAGGCACGAAGCGTCTTTGAAATACAGTGAGTGTTACTTATCAAGTAAACATCATTGCCTGCCTGAGGCAGACAGGCGAACTGACGGGGAGGATTGTGGGTAAGCGTGAAGCAATCTTATAAATAAAATTGGAGTTTTAAAATGGGAGATTGCTTCGTTCCCACCCGCATGCCCACTCTCCCTCGCAATGACGAACTGTTTGGTTGAAGCGTATCCTATGATTTAAAGACTTTCATTGTCCCTCTACTCCTCAGCCAACTTATCAATGTATAATCTCAACTCATCCAGTTTATCTTGTGGAAGGCTTTTGATCTTGGGCAGGATGCTTCCCTTGCGTTGCCGGTTGGTAAGCTTCTTTAAAGGGTGCTTGCTCAGGTTACCCATGGATTTGGGGGCATCCCAAACCAACAGGTCATCGGGTGTGCAATTGAGAGCGAGACATAACTGCTCCACATGGTCCATACGGATGGAACGGGGGTTGGAATTCAGAAGCCGATGGGCAGTATGGTAATTGAAGCCTGCCTTCACAAGGAAATTCAGAGGTTGATGTACCTCCCGGCTCTCCATTAGGGACTGTAGTTCAAATCTCAGCATGACTGGTAAGGGGTTTTATCCCTGTTAAAATAGTATTTCCTTAAGATATTTGGAAAAATCTGTAAGCAATATGCTAAAAAGCATAATGCGGTTAGACTGTTCCACTAACTCATTGGATTATAGCACCAACCGAATGGAAAAACGCTTCGGAAGATTGGATAGTAGCGCTAACCGATTGCATTCTTCCTCCTGTCTATTGGAATCTACCACTTACGTGTTGGAAGATAGCGCATAAGGATTGGAAAATAGTGCAAATCTATTGGACTCTTGTGCATGGCGGTTGGTATCTTCCAAAAATCCATAGGATACTTCTGCAAGGCGGGTGGAATGTTGCTTTAAGGGAGTTGGATGTGAACTCAGAGCACAAGCGAGACGCTTGCGCTAATAGAGGTATTGCTTCTACAACGCAAGTGACTCTTGTATACAATTTCAGTTTTAAAGTTAGTTTAGGATATCTTCAACAATATTAGCAATTAAAAGTATACCTGATTTTCGCCCATAGGAGGTTTGGAATTTATCTTGATTGTTAGAACCAATAATGACAATTTTCCCCTTAACCTTTTCACATGACAATTCCTCAGGATTGATTAATGGAAAGAATTCATCCTTTCTGATTCTATTAATCTCCTTTGCTTTGCCAACATTCGATTTCATAAATTCCTCTGCTGCGGCTTCCATATCAACCTGCTCCGCCAAAACAATAGGGAGTGCTAGCTCCTGCCCCTTACTGTCTTCATAAAGAGGATAATAACCTGCTACATTATAATTATCATCAATAGCAAAGTTGACTAAACCTGTTGACATAGCAACTTCCTCAATTTGCGTATAGCTCCTATCTATTTCTCCGTTCGGATTAACAGTTGTAGTCAATACTACTTTTCCACTTTCGATAAATGATTCGATTAAATCTGAATCGCCCTCTCTAACATCTTCGAAAAGAGCGTAAATTCCGATAGCAAGAACTTCGCATTTAGCTAATTTGGTTATAACAATTGCAAGTTCTTGCCTTGATGATAAATCTATATCCAGTAAAACAATTGATTTTGATTTGTCTTCAATTTTAGATTCCGAATGGCTTTGTCGCGTTTCACATCCTACCAAAATACTGATTATTAGAATAATCCAAATACCTAATACATCGAGTCTATCTATTACTCTATTCATATCAATAACTTCTTGAGCTCCATTATGCATTGCTACTTCTTGCACAATCCAATTAAATCCTTTTTATCAAAAAATCTACTACACTAGAGCATAAATTACGTAATCAAGAAAGTTGGTAAATCGCCAGTTGCAGATTCTTCGGTCGTTCCTCCCTTCCGCATGCAGACGGACAAGCTGAATGACGAAGGTGCTAGTCTAGGAGTCTTCAATATTTACAAATACTTTGCCGAAGCACACGTCACTCAGAGCCAGCCTGCGCGTAGCCGCTTCGGCAAAGGCAGGTGTTAGTGAAGAGTCTCATTTTAGTAAGTTATAAGATTATTCGGTCGTACTGTGTCCTCCCTTCCACCAGTAAGCGGACAGGCTGAATGACGGGGAGTCTAAATTGAGGGTCTCCAATGATTTGAGGATTTTAAGCCGAAGCACATATGTAAACACTTTCTGCACATCCTGAATCCAGCCCTACTCCTCCTTCAAAGTCTCTGTAGGGTTCTTGTACGCTGCGGTGAGGGACTGGTAACTGATGGTCACCAGGGCGATGGTCAAGGCGCTGGCGGTGGCTACCACAAATACCCACAGGTCTATTGGAGTGCGGTAGGCAAATTCCTGCAACCATTTGTCGACCAAAAAGTAAGCAATAGGTGAAGCGATCAGTATAGAGATCACAATGAGTTTGGTAAACTCTGCGGAGAACAACAGTACCAGTTGCGATACCTTGGCGCCTAGCACTTTTCTGATGCCCAGTTCTTTGGTCCGCTGCTCTGCAGAGAAAGCTGCCAGTCCGAACAACCCCAGACAGGCGATGATCAATGCCATGCCGGTGAAGATGTTGAGGATGGTGCTCATCCTGCTTTCGGTGGCAAACGTTTTTTCAAACTCCTCATCCATAAAACTGTATTTGAACGGCACGGATTCCTCAATCTCCAGAATAGAAGCTTTTACCTCGCTCAGTACACGCTTTAGATCTTCTGTATTTTTAACGGATTCAGGATTGAGGCGCATGGACAAATACGAGGCGCCAAATCCGTAGTACCAAAACAAATTGTTGTCGGGATGGATGATCATGAGCGGTTCTATCTGCAGCTTGGTGCTGTGAAAGTTGAAGTCTTTCACCACTCCGATTACTTCTAATGTTGCTTCTTTGTCGAAAGCCTGTATTACTGTTTTGCCTATGGGCGAATTGGTAGCATACGTATCGGGTGTACCCCAACCTAATGCTTTTACAGCCGACTCGTTTAAGATCACACCTAACTTATCCGCTTTGCTGGCTTTGTTAAAATTGTGGCCAGCTACAAATTGTAACTTGAGCAAATCCAGGTAGTCTTCATCCGCCCGGATGTTGGCCACATAGATGGGTTCACTCGATGGACCGTTAGGTCTGAAACTTTCACCATCCCAAAAATTGGGCGGCAACCCAAAGGATTTACCTATGCTGGTAATAGCGGGATTGGAAGCCAGTTTCGTTTTGAGTACATCTGAATCAAAACCCATGTGTTCGATGTTGTGGATTTGTAAAATGTTGTCTTTGGCAAAACCTAAGTCCAGCGATGAGGTGTACGCCAATTGCTTTTGCACGAAGAAGGTGCAGATGATGAGGGCAATGGAAATGGTAAATTGAAATACGACCAGTCCGTTGCGGACACCCTTTCCTTTGAATCCTGCGCTTGCTTTTCCTTTCAATGTTTCAATGGGTTTGAAGGCAGACAAGTACCAGGCAGGATAACTCCCGGCCAGCGTGCCCAGTAGCAGCACAAACAAAAGAACAGCTCCGATAAACATCGGGTTGTTAAGATAAGGCACTAATGACAATTGCTTACCTGCAATCACATTGAAGCCCGGCATCAGCAGTTGCGCCAACAGCATCCCGCAGGCGGTGCCCACCATTACAAAAAGTACAGATTCAAAAACAAATTGTTTGATCAATGTGCCTCGCTCCGATCCCATCACTTTTCGTATGCCCACCTCCTTGGCGCGGTTGGAAGAGCGTGCAGTGGCCAGGTTCATAAAATTGATGCTGCACAACACCAATACCAGTATGCCAATGCCGCTGAATATCTTTATAATCTGTGGATTGCCTGTTGGTCCGAAGCGATGGAAGTCGGGCGAACCTGATGCATAGATGCTGCTTAGTGGCTGGAGATACAAAGTCCACGCTTTTCCTTTGGTATACTCTTCAAAGGTTTGATTAAAAATACGTTCGGTGGTAGTGGCAGCCCACTTGGGTGGAATCGATTGGATGCTGTGTGAAAGTGCTTGCACGTCTGTTCCTTCTTTTACCAAACCGTAGGTAGAGAAAGAAGTCCAAATCCATTTCCAGTCGCCTGCATCCAACTCCTTTTTAAAACTTGACATGGACATCAGCATGTCGAACTGAATGTGAGACTGCGTTGGGATATTGGCCAGCACTCCAGTGATGCTGTAGTCGAGCCATGTATTGTCATTTTGTTTTACGGCTATCGTTTTACCAATAGGATCTTGTGTACCAAAATAGCGGTGAGCGGTATTTTCTGTAATCACCACTGAATAAGGTGACTGTAAAGCGGTTGTCGGATTACCTTGAAGGAAATCAAAAGTGAATACATTAAAGAAGTTAGGATCAGCAGCATACCATTTATCTTCAGTGACGAGGTTTAATTCTTTGCTGTCGGTAGAAGCATTTACGGTTTGCTCTCCTACATAAAGTAAGCGCGTTACTTCTTCAAACTCAGGCGCATCTTCTCGTAAAGCGATGGCTACGTTGGGACCTGTAGATGCAAACTGCTCTTCCCAGTTACCCCAGATCATGGGTTGATTGACGCGGTAGATCCTATCTCCTTTGGTGTGAAAGGTATCGTAAGTCAATTCATTGTGCACAAACAAGCCAATGATAAAGCAAGTGGCAATGCCGATGGTCAACCCCATTACATTGAGGAAGGTAAATTGTTTTTGTCGGATGGCATTGCGCCATGCAATTTTGAACATGTTGCTCAACATCATGGTATGACTTGTTTTGAAAATGCGTGAAGAAGAAAAACCGATTAATAAATGAACACTATCGACCCAGTACATGAGCGAAGCATGAAACCTTCCTTTGGTCTCCAGCCTGTCCGTGTAAATTTCCTGCAAGTCACCAAAGAACTCTTCCAGGTAATTGTCTTTGATAAGTTTTGACGCCAGCCAGCGAGGAAATGCTGGCGGTGAATTGTGTTGCTTACCCATTACACACTGAACTTTAGTTGAGGAATGAGTCTCCACATCTCCTGTCTTACCTCTTGCGAGGCGCGGAGTTGTCGCATGCCAATGTCAGTAATTTTGAAGAGACGTTTTCTGCGGTCACCGCGCTTTTCGGTGTTGCCTCCCATCTCGGATTGGAGGAGTCCTTTGTCTTGAAGTCGGTACAATGTAATGTGCACAGCACCCAGTAAAATGGTACGGCCCGTATGCTTTTCCACTTCTTCCTTTACAGAAATGCCGTAAGCTTCACCATTGAGGATGCATACCGCCAGTAATACCAATTCTTCAAATTCTCCCAGTCCTTTGTTCTTCATATCGTGTTATACAATGTATAATATACAAAATTGTAACTAATAGATAGAATAACGGAGGAGCAGGTTTTAGGTTACAGATGGAGTGAAAAAATTGAAGAAAGTGGTATTGAGTGTTCAAGGGCACGCATATCCTACGAGCGCTAGGGTAAGGATTTACAAGAAAAAGCCACTATTACCATAATCACTAGAAACAATAATTTAGGGTTGGTCATACTTCTTAATAAAATTTGGGTGATGATGATTATCGCTTGATGGATTCTAACACTTGCTCAAAGTCCACCCAGTAAATGTTTCCAGTTCCATTCAATGGATCGGTGTATACTTCAATGACGTTTTCATAAGTTGCATTTTTTGCAGGAAATGATTTTGGCAGTTCATGGCGATCGCTGGTAAAAAACAAACGCTTGCCATCAAGAGACACATAAGGACAATAGTCCAATTGACGGGAATTCAACATGGACAAATGGATAGCCGGCTGCCAGTCACCTTTGCTGTTCTTAGTACTGATATATAAATCCCCACCGCCCATATCATCTTGACGACCATAGGCCGTAAAAAGAATATATTGTTCCCGTGGATCTACAAAGGCGTTGAACTCATACCCTTTTGAGTTGACCATAGTATCCAGCACCTGTGGCTTCTGAAACTCTCCATTTTGAAAAGCACTTTTATAAATATCCTCCTTACCTATGCCGCCATCATAGGCTGCGGTGAAATAAATAGTGCCACCTACTGTAATTGATGGGTAAAATTCGTCTGCCGATGTATTGATGGGAATGCCAAGATTAACCGGCTCTCCCCAACCCTCTCCTATTCGGGACACTTTCCAAATATCGAAATCCTTGGGTTGATCGCCCGTCAGCGGTCGGTTAGAAGAAAAATATAGGGTTTTACCATCTGCACTGAAGGCGGGTTCAAGGTCGCTGTACTGACCGGCAAAAGAAACTACCTCAGGGCTGGTCCAATTTCCATTATCTGCTTTGTGGCGCACCACAATGGTTTGAAACGAAGATTTTGGTGTAGAGATGGTGTAGTATATCTCCTTGCCATCGTGGGAGATAGCAAAATCACGTTCGTTGATAAAAG
>JAGQYK010000047.1 GCA_020436125.1 Cyclobacteriaceae bacterium
GTGTATTTGAATTATCCAGTGAGAGGATTTCAGGCCATGGGAGGTGTGAGCTGGAGCTTTTAGCCGGGGGTTATTTGTTTTGAGAAATTAAGTTATTTTTGTTATTAATACTTAGTATAACCTCTTGAAGACCTATGGCAAAAAGAAAAAAACCTGAAGACCGTCCGGATGATAGCCCGGAGAATGGCAATGAGTCAGAAGATAGTTTTGGCTTGCCCGATATCGAGTATAAACCACTTGATGAAACGAAGGATGAGGTGAATGAGGAAGCAAGTTCGTCTTCGATGGAAGAGGAGCCTGTAGCACCAGAAGAGGAGCCTCAACAGGAAGAAGAAAGATATGTATATACTCCCCCTGAGGAGGAGAAATCTAAGGCCCCTCTCATAATCGGATTGGTAATTGTAGCTGTTATCATCGTGGCTGGTTTCTTGGTTTATAATTACGTGTATAAACCTGCTCAAGAAAAAGAGAAACAAGAACAATTAGCAGCTCAGAAAGCAGCTGCTGAAAAGGCAGAGAGAGATAAGCAAGCAAGGTTGGCCCGTGAACAGGAAGAAGCAAGACAGAAAGCGATAGCGGATTCTATAGCCGTTGCCAATGCCAAACCTCAAATCGCCACCATTGAGACACTAACAGAGAGAACCAGACGTTATTATGTCGTGATATCTGCAGGAATCGATGATGATCTTGTAACGGACTATGCAAGGAAGCTTAGCAAAGAGGGTGTAGGTACTAAAATTATACCTCCATTTGGAAAAACTAAGTTTTATAGACTTGCTATTGCCGATCACGAAACATATGCCTTAGCACAAGCCGATGCAGATAAAGAGAAAGGGAAGTACGGCAACGAAGTTTGGGTGGTTCGGTACTGATATTTTTCATGACGTTTATTTTTTCATGATTAACTGATTTTTTAAACTATGATGTTATTGCAAATTGTTACTGATGCCGCAACTACTGAGGTAGCTGCTGATCAGGCGGTTTCTGTGTTTGAATTGGCTAAGGAAGGGGGGCTGATGATGATCCCCATAGTGCTGTGCTCCTTTGTAGCAATCTATATTTTTGTTGAACGAATGCTCACCATCAACAAAGCCAATACTAGTCCTGATGCTTTTATGAGTAAGATCAAGGAGTTGGTTTTGAAGGGAGATATTAACGGGGCAAAGATGGTTTGTGCGCAATTCGACAGCCCTATTGCACGCATGATCGAAAAGGGAGTCTCCAGAATAGGAAGCCCACTAAAGAATATTGAAGCATCGATAGAGAATGTTGCAAAAATTGAACTCTTCAAGTTAGAAAAGAACCTTTCTATTGTTGCTACCATTTCAGGAGCTGCTCCTATGATGGGGTTCTTAGGAACAGTTATTGGGATGGTGCAGGCGTTTATCGCTATAGCACAAGAGGAGGGGTCAGTAAGCCCTAAATTACTATCCTCAGGTATTTATACCGCCATGGTGACAACTGTGGCGGGTCTGATTGTGGGCATTATCGCTTACCTGGGATACAATTACTTGGTTACCCGTGTTTCCAAAGTGGTCCATAAAATGGAGTACTCGTCTATCGATTTTATTGATTTGTTACAAGAACCAAAGTAACATGAACTTACAATCAAGAAATAAGATAGAAGCCAACTTCAGCATGTCATCTATGACGGACATGGTGTTTTTGCTATTGATATTCTTTATGCTCACCTCTTCTTTTATCACCCCTTCAGGACTTCCCGTTAATTTGCCCTCAAGCAAAACAAGTACGATAGAGGTGCAGAAAGTTTCTGTAACGGTAACCAAAGACCTGCAGTATTACGTTAATGATAAGAGGGTGACCAAGGGAACACTAGAAGGAGTGCTCAAAAGTAATTTATCAGGACCCAATGGTGTGGTAGTGCTTCACATCGACAAAAGCGTACCTACAGAGGAATTAGTATACGTAGCTGGGATAGCTACAGCATTAGAAGCCAAGGTTTCGATTGCAACTAAACCGAAGTAAACAATGACTGAAAAGGAAGAAAAGAAAAACCAAAGGATAGGACTGATTACCTCGATAGGTGTTCACGCAGCCTTGGTTGTTGCTTTCTTGCTTATGATGGCTTGGAGAGCCCCCAATCCTCCCTTACCTGAATATGGAATAGAGCTCAACTTTGGCCTTGATAGCCAAGGATATGGTGAAGAACAGCCTGAAACAGTGCCGAATGAAGCAGAAACTGCTGAAGAACAAGAATCAGAGCAGAATGATACAGAGCAAATGGAAGAAGCAGTAGAGGAAGTTTCAGCAAAAGAAGTAACTGAAACAGCTGAGCAGCCTGTATCAAAAATTGAAAGCCCAATCGCTGCTGAAGAAACCAAGAAGGAAGTGACCCCTAAGCCAAAGGTGGAAAAGCCGGTGGAAAAGAAACCTGTAGAAGCGGAGAAGAAAGAAGAGAAACTTTTGGCGACTTATCAATCTGATGGGAAGAAAGAAGACTCTTCAGCAAATGCGAATCACGGTGATAACCCTAATACAGTAGGAGATAAGGGCAGCGCAGAAGGTTCTTTGGATGCAAAGGCCCTATACGGTAAGCAGGGTGGTGGCGGAGGCGGCCCCGCATTAGATCTTGCAGGTTGGGATTGGGATGACATACCACGGCCAGCTATTGCTCAGAATGAGTCTTCTGGCAAGATTGAATTTGAGATAAAGGTAGACGAGAATGGTGAAATAATTGGCTACAGAGTGCTTGAGCGCAGTCTTAGTATAGATGCTGAAAAGGCTTGTCGAGATGCCATATCAAAACTCACTTTCTCTAAAAAACCCGGTGCTGTAGTGCCAGCTGTTTCTGTGGGCAAGATCACTTTCGTGGTAAGAACACGCTAGTGTTTCCTTAAATAATATTAATCAAATAGTAATTCTTTTTTTTTTTTTTTGTGCCAATAGGTACTTGTTCTGCAATAGATTGAATTCAGGTTTTTGATTGGGGTCAGTTACTTTGGCCTTGTTGATACTTACACCACCTGCCTGAATCATCTTTCTGGCTTCTCCTTTGGATGGAAAGATGGTATTCTTTGTGGCTTCCGAAAGCAGTTCAGTTATTGAAGCACAGTTTTTAAGGTCAGTTTTGGTGAGCTCAGCTTGCGGTACGCCCTCAAATAAAGCCAGTAGCGTGGCTTCATCCAGACTTTCCAGGTCTTCAGTTACATTCTTACCAAAAAGAATATTGGAGGCTTTAACGGCCATTTCCAGGTCATTCTCGGAATGGACCCTGATAGTAATATCTTTTGCTAATTCACGCTGGAGTTTGCGTTCATGGGGTGCCTCCATATGTTGGTCGATCAGCGAATCAATTTCCTCTTTGGTCCAAGTGGTGAATATTTTTATGAAATTCACAGCGTCTTCATCAGACGAGTTGAGCCAGTACTGGTAGAATTTGTATGGGGAGGTGCGCACAGGATCAAGCCATATATTCCCTCCCTCACTTTTTCCAAATTTAGATCCATCTGCCTTGGTGATTAGGGGAGTTGTGAGCGCATAAGCTTCTCCATTCGCTTTTCTGCGAATCAGTTCTGTGCCAGTTACAATGTTTCCCCATTGATCCGAACCACCCATTTGAATCTTGCAGTTCTTGTTTTTGTATAACCAGTAGAAATCATATCCCTGCACCAACTGGTAGCTGAATTCAGTAAAGGATAAGCCTGTTTCCAGTCTTGATTTTACCGAATCTTTGGCCATCATATAGTTTACAGTGATGTGCTTCCCTACATCTCTGATAAAGTCGAGAAAAGTGAATTCTTTGAACCAATCATAGTTGTTCACCATTTCCGCTTTGTTTGCCCCAGAAAAGTCCAAAAACTTCTCCAGCTGCTTTTTCACGGCATTCTGATTGTGCTTTAATACCTCCTCTGAGAGTAAGTTCCGCTCACTGGATTTTCCGGAAGGATCGCCAACCATGCCGGTGGCACCGCCCACCAACGCGAAGGGCTTGTGTCCGCATCGTTGAAAGTGAACCAACATCATAATCTGAACGAGATTACCAATATGGAGTGAATCAGCCGTAGGATCGAAGCCGATATACCCGGCTGTAGCTTCTTTCTTTAGCATCTCTTCTGTACCCGGCATTACATCGTGTATCATGCCTCTCCATTGCAATTCTTCAACAAAATTCATCTGCGTATCAAAGTAAACTTCAAATATACACAGCATGGATTTATTGCAGTAGTCCTTCAAATTAATCTTCTGGTTGATATAATAGATAGTAAATAATTAATTATTAGTTAGTTTAGGTGGAATTGAATGGTGGATGTAAATAATTTTTTAAAGTCCGATGGTTTTTAGTTCATTTAGGTTTTTAACCGACATTACTTTTGGACACACTATGCAACATCCTAATTCACTACAATTAGTCGCTGATTTCCACCGTACATTTAAGCACCCCATATTACCTTCTCCGGCCATACCAGACGAAGCAAGGTGTAAGCTAAGGGTAGCTCTCATTGCTGAAGAATTGAAGGAACTTGAGGTGGCCATCCTAGAGAAGGACATTGTAGAAGTGGCTGATGCCTTGTGCGATATTCAGTACGTCCTTTCAGGAGCAATTCTTGAGTTCGGACTTGGGGACAAGTTCAAGGCTTTGTTCGAGGAGGTTCAAAGATCTAATATGAGTAAGGCCTGTGAAACAGAGGATGAGGCCAGGGCCACGGTATCACACTATAAGCAGAAGGATGGCACCGAGTGCTATTACAAAGAGGTGGAGGGCAAGTGGCTTGTCTACAGGAAGTCGGACAATAAAACCATCAAATCTGTCAATTATTCGCCCGCTGATCTGGAGCGGATTCTTAATGCTTAAGTGTAGAATTCGAATTGAAATACCCCCGGGTTTTCTTTTTCCTGAAGTGGCTTTATAGCAATGATACTTTCGGTGTTATAAGCCTCAATAAATTCATTCCTGGCAATGCGAGTTTTACTTCTTCCGGGGAGAATTTTATGGTACTGCATTCTCCCCGATTTGTTGGCTGTGGCTGTGAATAAAACCCTGAATTGTACTGGAATAGGAGAGGGGACGAATTTCATAACCCTCTCATTTATAAGTTTTTACAAACTCTACATAAACCATTTCATTCTGTATTTGGTTGTATTGCGCCAGTAGTGAATAGGCCCAATTGGGTACGTAATTGAACCTCTTTTCGTACTCTTCAATCTTTGTACATAGCTCTCTGACATAGAATTTTATCTGGTCAGGGTTCTTGCACTTACGTGGACTTTCAAAGTTCCTATCCGTAAACTTTTTCAGGTCCGATTCGATTTTAGTTTGTTCAAAAATGCTCATAGTTGTGTGTATTATTACACAATAGTATGTCTCTATTGGTTAAATAGCAAGTATGATTGTGTAAAAATGCACATTATTTTTAATAAACGGCAGTTAGAGGCAATTTTGAACCTTTTTGATGATGAGAATTTGATAGAGAGGTGGGAATGAGAGCGCTAATCCAAAGCGTTCTTCGTTACCCAGTAACGATAGGCAACGATGAGTTTGTCAAGCGATGAAAGCCGGGTAATGTCGCGTTGGCTATACCTTGGTAAAATCAATTTATTGACCTTTGAGAGAAGGACAAATAGGAATCGCCTCATATGGGGTAAATGATTTTTGCGTAAACAAGTTATACAGAAATATCATTACCTTTAAAACAGAATATTTTTTAGTCGAATTGTATGGAACAAATCCCTCAAAGTGCATTTTTAGAAACGTGGCATGATGCAATGGCAGTCCTTGCTATTGTGATGTTTACATTAGGAATAATCATTTATCTCGTATATAAATTACGTGTATCTCTTGTCCACGATTACAAGCAAAAGCATGACTTTATTAATGCCAATGAAATAAAATGGTATAAGTGGGTGCTTTATATTTTTGGTTTAGGTGCTGCCATGATTGTGAATTTGTATGGAGCAGGTAAAATTGCGGAGGTAGGCGTGTGGTTTTTTGTGCGACTCTTCATGTCATTGGCAGGTGCTACGATGGTGGGTTATGTTGGGGCCTTGGTTCTGGAGTATTATTACCCCACCAAGCTCAATAAGAAATTAAAGAAATGGAGGTACCTGCCCCGCACCAATCCTAAGACTAAAAATAAAATGAGACTGTTGAGCGAGGCGGAAGAGGATGTTCACCTGGATGAAGGAATGCAGGCCGAAGAAAATGTATTCTCAATAGACTATGACGTATGGATTGATGAGAAAACCGGTGACATAAAGATTGAGAAGTACGATGGACACCTGATTGCTCTTCGATGTGGAAATTGTGGATTTTACACCATGAAAGTGGTGCGTGAAGAAATCATTGAACACCACAGTGATGGATCTCCAAGTGAATTATTGAAACATTATCAGTGTAGTTACTGTAAGAACGTAAGGGCAACGCAGTTCCATGTCTCCAGAAAGGAAGGAGAAGACTATAAGCTTGAAAAGCCGCATTTCGTGCGCAACACCAAAGATATTGACTTGGTGAGGGTTGAGATTCACTCCAGCTTGAAGGGCAAGAAACATTACGAGTTTCAAACGGTCGAGCAAGCCCAGAAATTTCTTGAAGAGTTTGACTTTGATAAGGGGAGATAGGCCTTTTAAATAAAATAGGGCATCGGATTTGCTATGTTATCCGTATACTAGCCTATAGGTTAATTTTTTTAGTTATGATTCGAACTATCTTGTTTTTTCTTCTTGGCATTGTGTCATTAGTAGCACAAGCCAGTACCCCCATATTTTCTGATACTACTACCCTAAAGCCAAAAGCCGTCTACGGCAAGGAAGCAAGGGTAATTTCATATATCCTTGATAACAATCACTATCGCAAGCTCAAGCTCAATGACTCTTTGTCTTCTGCCATTTTGGATAGCTACATTTCAGAATTGGATAACAACAAGACTTATTTTTTAGAATCGGATATTAAATCCTTTGACAAATTTCGATTTGAAATTGATGACCTTACTCGTAATGAAGATGTAAGTCCTGCTTACACCATCTACGAGGTGTTTCAAAAGCGCTACAATGATAGAATGGATTATGTGAAGAATCAATTGATTCCAAAGACATTTGACTTCACCATTGATGAATACTATGAGACTGATCGGGAAAATGCAGTATGGTCAAAAAATGCTGCAGAGTTGGACGAACTATGGAGAAAGATTATTAAGAGCCAGGCACTAAGTCTGAAACTCGCAGGTAAGAACCAAGAAGAAATTGAAGCTGCCCTTCATAAACGTTATGATCGCTTTATTAAGAATATAGAGCAGTTTAATGGTGAAGATGTATTTAGTGTCTACATGAATTCTATTACCGAAGCGTATGATCCACATACGAACTACTTCTCAACGAAAGCTTCAGATCTATTTAAGCAGAGTATGAGTCTGTCATTGGAGGGAATAGGTGCGAGATTGGTATTGGATAATGATTATACCAAGATTTTTGAAGTTCTCCCGGGAGGGCCTGCTGAAAAATCAGGCAAGCTTCATGTGAATGATCTTATCATAGGAGTAGGTCAAGAAGCGGATGGTGAAATTGTAGATGTTGTAGGATGGCGTTTAGATGACGTGGTGAAGTTGATTAAAGGCCCTAAAGGAACGACAGTTCGTCTTCAATTTTTACCAGCTGAAACAGGCGTTAACGGACCAGCACAAGAATTGATTTTGGTAAGAGATAAAATCAAGTTGGAGGATCAGGCAGCCAAGAAGAGTGTGATCAATTACCAAAAAGGAGATAAGGCCATGAAGCTCGGTGTGATTTCACTTCCAAGTTTTTACATGGATTTTGATGCCTACCAAAAAGGTGATCCTAATTATAGAAGCACAACAAGAGATGTTAAAAAACTAATTCAGGAGTTGCAGAAGGAAGGGGTAGATGGTATAGTAATGGATTTGAGAAATAATGGAGGGGGCTCCTTAGCTGAAGCCATTGACCTGACTGGGCTGTTTATTAAGGAAGGGCCTGTGGTTCAGGTTAAAAACTCACTCGATAAAATAGAGGTGGGGATGGATGATGACAAGAATGTTTTATACACTGGCCCATTGGTGGTGATGACCAACCGATTCAGTGCTTCAGCCTCTGAAATATTTGCCGGAGCTATACAGGATTACAATCGTGGTGTGATTGCTGGTGAATCTACTTATGGTAAAGGAACTGTACAGACTGTTTTAGATTTAAAACGTTTTATAAATGAAAAAGAAGATGTAGGGGAGTTGAAACTTACCTTCCAAAAGTTCTATAGAGTAACAGGAAGTAGTACCCAAAATAAAGGAGTTACTCCTGATATCATTCTTCCGTCAGCCCTTGATAGCAAACAATACGGAGAAAGCTCTAACTTAAGTGCATTACCATGGGATGTGATAAATAGTACACCATTTAAGAAAGCATCTGATATTAATTCAAAGGTATTAGCTGGGTTGAACCAATCTTATCAGGAAAGAGCAAAGTTTGACCAAAATCTTAAACAATACATAAGCGAAACTGAAGATTTGAAAAGAAGCTTGGCTGAAACCAAGATATCACTCAATGAGGCCAAGCGTAAAAAGGAAATGGAAGAGGCCGAACGCAAGAAGGCTATGAATAAGGATATGGCTGCCAAGGTGAGCAATAATGATGGACTGGCAGAAGATGAGTTGATTAAACTTAAAGATGAGTATCTCCGTGAAGGCTTATTGATCCTTTCAGATTTGGTAACAAATCGAATTGGTTAATCAGTAACTGAGATAGGGGTGACTGTATATCCTTTTGTACGGAGAAGATTCAGCAGCCCTCTTTCTCCTTTTAAATGCGTTACTCCCACAGTTACAAATGACTTGTTTTCGGAAAACATCTTTTCCAACTTGGGCAACCATTCTTCGTTTCTCTTGAAGTAGAACTCTTCAATAAATAAATCATTCTTCTCGAATGGATGAAGGGAATATTCGAACACACGATCGATGTCTCCTTTAGCATAGGCTTCTTCTAGTTTCTCATATTCCGATTTTTGATTCGGAAAGTTATCAACACTATGCATTAATGCTGTTGCCTGGGTTGCAACTGGAAATGCATTAAATGCTTCGGCTTCTCTTTCAACGGATTCCAGACTGTACGTGGGTATTTTAAGATCGTTTGCCAACTTAAGTAATTCGATATCATAAAACTTGACATCCTCATGGAGAGCAAGTCTAGTCATGGTGATGGACAAGGCAAGGGGTTTTAACTTCGCATAGTTTTTATTGAATTTCTTTTTAGAGATATTAAATTCACTCTCAAAGAAGCTTTCTACTCTTTTGTATTCATCCGTTGTCAGCACATCACGCAATGACTGCCCTTTGGCAAAATGAATAGCTTTATTTAATTCATGCTGTGCATGATGATTTACCTCATCCTCAATGGCAAAAATTTCGCTGGATTTGAGCCGTTCATCGATTTCTGTATGAAGGATATACTCTTTCTCACCAATAAATTTTAGCGATCCCAGCAAAAATGAAGAATGGGCCAGATCATTTCCACTGACTTCCCATAGGATTGAATTTTGACAAAATCCAGGAGTTAGCATAAAAATGAGAATGATCTGAAATAGTGCAAGTTGTAGTGTCCTCATGGCATCTGTGGTTATACACAAATAAAACCTAATTATTTGAGAAAGTGAAAGTGGGATGGTGGCATACAGGATAAAACATATTATTTGAATGTTCTACCTCTAAAACCTATTTTTTAACTATTTTAAGCCTTATTTCGTATTGAAAATAGAGTGAGGAAAGACCAAACACAGGGACTAGCTTAATGAGCGAAGAACTACTTAAAGCGATCATTCAGCTTTTTGCCATTGTTGCTAAGGAGCGAATTACAGAAGATGAGCGTGCTAATATCAAGGAATTTCTTGGTTTGCATCTCAATCAAGAACTTACGCGCTACTATCTTAATCTTTTTGACGACTTCTGTAAGACTTCCAATCGCACAGCTCAAGACACCATTACAGTCGATGAGGATACTAAGCAATTTGTAGACGACTGGTCTCAAATTATGCAGATATCCAAGAAGGTGAACCAGGCATTGACTATGCAACAAAAAGCCATTTTGGTGATTAAGATTGTGGAGTTGGTATATGCTGATGGTTCTATTTCTGAGCGGCAGGAAAATCTAATATTTTATATTGGGGAGGCATTAAAGATTCCACAAAAGGACATCAAGGCAATGCGGTTTTTTGTGGTCGGTCAAGATTTAGAAGAGTTGGCTTCAAAAAATATAATGGTCATTGATGAGGGGTCTGATGATTTTGAATACCCCGGGCCGCGGATTACAGCCAAGAAGCTAACCGGTTTAATAGCGATACTTAGGCTGCAGGATATAGAAACCTATCTGATCAAATACCTTGGTATCTCTACGCTCTATCTTAACAGCGTTCCTCTTAAAAGTAGAAAGATCGATGTGCTGCCAACTGGGAGTACCATAAGAGGAAATAAAATTGACACGATTTACTACAGCGACATCGTGGGGAAGTTCCTTGTCGAGGAGGTAGAGAATGAGGTAAGTTTTGTGGCTGAGCATATCTTCTATCATTTCAAAAGTGGACGCGCAGGCTTGCAGAATATTACCATTAATGAAAAGGGTGGTAAGTTAATTGGTATAATGGGGGCCAGTGGTTCTGGTAAGTCCACACTTCTTAATGTACTCAATGGTTCTGAAAAACCCTCAAGTGGAAGGGTCCTTATCAATGGCATTGACGTGCATGAAGATCCTCGGGAAATAAGGGGAGTAGTTGGGTTTATCCCTCAGGATGACCTTCTGATGGAGGACCTCACTGTTTTTGATAATCTATATTATGCTGCACGGCTTTGTTTTGGTCATTATAGCCACGAACAAATAGTGGAGGTCGTTGACAGGGTTCTTCTTTCCTTGGGTATTTCAGAAACCAAAAATCTGAAGGTAGGAAGCCCAATGCAGAAGACTATAAGTGGAGGGCAACGCAAGCGGTTAAATATTGGATTGGAATTATTAAGAGAACCAACCATCCTTTTTGTGGATGAACCCACCTCTGGTTTGTCTTCAAGAGATTCAGAAAATATAATGGATTTGCTGAAAGAACTTGCGCTGCGGGGCAAGATGATCTTTGTAGTGATTCATCAGCCTTCGTCTGATATCTTTAAGATGTTTGATACACTGATTATTTTGGACGTGGGAGGGTTTCAAATCTATTATGGCAACCCTGTGGAATCGATGGCCTATTTTCAGGAGATTGTTAATGCAGCTAATAAAACACCAGGTGCTTGTCCAGAATGCGGAAACATCAACCCGGAAAAGATATTCAGCATTATTGAGACCCGAGTGGTGAATGAATTTGGAAGATTTACCCACACTCGTAAAATATCACCAGGTCAATGGTATCAATACTTTAAGCAGAAAATTAAAATACCACGAGTAGAGCCTTCTGAAGATAGTATACCCACTTCTTTACATTTGCCAAATTGGTTCAAACAATTCAGTGTGTTTGTGAAGCGAGACATTATGTCTAAGTTATCCAACAAACAATACCTGGCGATTAACTTTACGATAGCTCCGATCTTAGCCTTGTTCATTTCTTACTTTGTCAAGTATTATGATGCAATTGGGGTTGAGAATCCACATTATACGTTTTATCATAATAATAATATTCCTGTTTATTTTTTCATGAGTGTGGTCGTTGCACTCTTTGTTGGTTTGATAGTAAGTGCGGAAGAAATATTTCACGACAGAAAAATATTGAAGCGAGAGCGGTATCTTCATTTAAGTAAAAGTGGATACCTCATGTCGAAGGTATTTATTCTTTTTGGAGTGTCGGCATTACAAACAGTTACTTTTATCATTGTGGGTAATTGGATTTTGGAGATACCACTTTCTGAAATGCGTTATTGGTTTATCCTGTTTTCTTGTAGTTGTTTTGCAAATATCCTTGGCTTAAATATTAGCTCTGCATTTGATTCAGCTGTTACGATTTATATACTCATTCCAATTTTAATCATACCTCAGTTATTGTTAAGTGGTGTGGTTATTAGTTTTGATAAATTCAATCCTAAAGTAGGTACCCCGAATGGTATTCCATTGTTAGGGGAGATGATGACATCGCGATGGGCATTTGAAGCCTATATGGTCACACAGTTTAAGGACAACCCACAGGAAAAGTTATTTTATGAACTGGATAAAAAAGAGGCACTGTCTGAATATAAGCGCGTTTATTATATACCTAGTCTTGAATCCAAATTAACCTTTGTGCTTAATCATAGAAATCAATGGCGAGATAAAAGTGACAATAATCCCGTGAAGGGAACATTGGAGTTAATTCAAAATGAATTAAGGTATGAGCTTAAGAAAGTAGGGACAGATAAATTTCCTGAAATCGACAAATTGGTAATTGGAAAATTTGATTCAACCACCTATCAAAATACTGTTCAGTTTGTAAAGGTGCTTAAATCCTATTATCAATTACGAGGTAGGAATGCGCTGAAGGACAGAGAGGCTTTGGTTGCTTCGTTAACTGATACTCCCCAAAAATTGGAGATATTCAATGGCAACATCATGAAGTATCAGAATGAAGCTGTTACGCAAATGGTAGAAAACTCTAATGATCCAGTTCGAATTTTGGAATGGCAAGGTCAATTGATTCAAAAAATCTATCCTGTATATTTTGATGATCATAGACCGCGTAATCAATTTGATTTTACCGCTAATTTTTATAATCCAACAAAACATTTTTTGGGTAGGCATTTTGATACCTTTTATTTTAATATTTCCATTATTTGGGTTATGAGCCTACTTCTCTATGTTGCGTTGTATTTTGATTTACTGAAAAGAGGAGTTCAGAGTATCGAGAATAGAATTAAGTATAGGAAAAGGGATAAAATGTTTTAATTAATAAATTATGAAACTGACTAAGTTAATCGGAATCTACGCACTTCTGTTTGTTACTATCGGGGCATGCTCCCCCAAAACAGAATCTGCCACTGAAGAAATTAAGGATGAAGAAACTGCCGAGTGGAAGGGTATGGATGATTTCCACATGTTGATGGCAGAAAGTTTTCATCCATATAGGGATTCGGCTAATGTGGAACCTGTAAAACAGTATGCAAAAGAAATGGTTGTATCTGTCAATAATTGGATTGAACAAGAATTACCAGCCAAGGTGGATAATGACAAAGTGAAGCAAACGCTTAAAGATCTTCAAGATGGTGCGGTAGCTTTGGCGGACCTTGTGGAAGTGGGAGATGATCAAGCAATCGGTGAGTCATTGACCGCCTTGCATGATACGTTTCATCAATTGCAGGAAGCCTGGTATAAGAAAGATAAATAGGATTCAAATTCGATGTTGAAGGTTGCGTGGAATCCCAGTTACGTGTTGTCATTGCCACCCAATCATCGTTTTCCCATGAGTAAATATGAAGTTTTGCCAGAGCAGCTTCTTCATGAGGGAACTATTGCATCATCCAATATTTTTAGTCCTGAGCCAATTAGTGAAAATTGGATATTGGCTACACATGAGATATCCTATTGGGAGAAATTGAAAACATTATCATTATCTCCCAAAGCAGTGAGACGGACGGGCTTCCCTTTAAATAAGGAATTGATCGATAGAGAATGTATGATTATGGGTGGTACACTTCAATGTGTATATTATGCATTGGCCAATGGCGTGGCCATGAATATTGCGGGAGGTACACATCATGCTTTTACGGATAAGGGAGAGGGTTTTTGCTTGCTCAATGATATTGCCATTGCGGCCAATTATTTACTCAATGAAGAACTGGCTGCTAAGGTGCTCGTTGTAGACCTTGATGTTCATCAAGGCAATGGGACAGCGCAAATATTTAGGAATGAACCCCAGGTGTTTACTTTTAGTATGCATGGTGCTAGTAACTACCCAATGGAAAAGGAAAATTCTGATTTGGATATTGGTCTCCCAGATGGAACTGAGGATCAGTTCTATCTAACTACACTGAAAACAAATCTTGAGAATATTTTTAATCGATTTCAACCTGATTTTATTTTTTATCAATCGGGAGTAGATGTGTTGGCAACCGATAAACTGGGTAAGTTGAGTTTAACGAGAGAGGGATGCAAGGAAAGAGATAGGGTGGTTTTACAAAAAGCGAAAGCAGCAGGAGTACCTTTGGTAGCCAGTATGGGAGGGGGCTACTCGCCTGACTTTAGAGATATAATTGAAGCACATGCCAACACATACCGACTCGCTCAGGAAATTTTCTTTTGATCTTTTTTTATATTTAGAAACCTGAACCCTAAACCCAACCTGAATGGAGAGCAGCGCAATTACTAAAGAGGAAAAGAAAAAATTATGGTCCGTCATAGGCGCCTCTTCTGTAGGAACACTTATTGAGTGGTATGATTTTTATATTTTTGGAAGTCTTGCAGCAATTCTGGCTACTAAATTTTTTCCATCTACGAACCCAACAGCCGCGTTTCTGGCTGTCTTAGGAACATTTGCAGCGGGTTTTATCGTGCGTCCTTTTGGAGCACTGGTCTTTGGCCATCTTGGAGATAAAGTGGGAAGGAAATATACTTTTTTGCTTACGTTGATATTGATGGGAGGCTCTACGTTCGCCATTGGTTTAGTACCCAGCTATGAATCAATTGGAATGTTTGCACCCATTATAGTTTTAACCCTTAGACTAGTACAAGGTCTTGCACTGGGCGGAGAATATGGAGGAGCGGCAACCTATGTAGCGGAACATGCTCCGGCTGCAAAGAGGGGTTATTACACAAGTTTTATCCAAACTACGGCAACGTTAGGTTTGTTTGTTTCATTAGGCGTGATATTAATTGTACGTCAATCCATGAGCGTTGATGCTTTTACAGAGTGGGGATGGCGAATACCTTTTTTACTGTCAGTTATTTTGGTGGGTATCTCTATATACATTCGTTTGAAGATGGAGGAGTCACCTTTATTCATGAAGGTTAAAGCCGCAGGTAAACTCTCTGTTAATCCCATTAAAGAAAGTTTTGGTAAGAAGGAGAACCTGCGCATGGTGTTGATCGCTCTATTTGGTATTACAGCTGGACAAGGTGTGGTTTGGTATACCGGTCAGTTCTATGCGCTTTCTTTTATCCAAAACACGTGTAAGGTAGAATTTGTGCAATCCAATTACATTATTGCTATTGCGCTTTTAATAGGTACACCATTGTTTATTGTTTTTGGGCGATGGTCTGATAAGGTGGGAAGAAAATATATTATGATGGCAGGATTGATTTTAGCAGTCATTGCTTATCGTCCGATTTATAAAACCATGTATGCGCTGGCAGATGTTACTACCAAAACGGAAATAAGTAGCAAGGAAGCAACGAATACATCACATGAAGAATTGATAACAATTATAAAGGAGTATTCGGATGGGTCTTTTCTAACTGAAAATATAAATACAGCCGGTATTGCCTCGGGTAGACAAATTACATTAGGATCTTCGTCCTATTGGTACATGATACTTTTGGTGGCTTTACAAGTAATATTTGTAACGATGGTGTATGGGCCTATTGCAGCATTTCTGGTTGAACTTTTTCCTACACGAATTCGCTATACCTCTATGTCTTTGCCTTATCATATTGGTAATGGTATTTTCGGAGGACTTACCCCATTTATTGCTACGAGCCTTTATGAATTCAGCAAAACTGATGCCATCCCTTCTGGTGATCCGTTCGCAGGGCTATGGTATCCTATCGGTGTGGCAGCAGTCTGTTTTGTTATAGGAATGATTTTCCTTAGTAATAAGGTGAAGGGCGAAGTGTTGGATGATATTACCTGATATATGGCAAAGAAGGCCCAATGGACGCAGGTAGGGAAGAGGAAACTTGAGGTTTCTAATTTAGGTAAGGTTCTTTTTCCGGAAGATCATGTAACAAAGGCAGAGATCATTCAGTATTACCTCGCCATTGCTCCTACACTGCTAAATCATATCAAAGGAAGGGCATTAACCCTCATTCGTTTTCCGGATGGTATCCACGGAGAAAATTTTTATCAGAAGAACAGACCCGAATGGGCACCTGACTGGCTCGAGTTTGTAAAACTAGGCAAGGAAGAAAAGGATTATATTATCGCTACAGAACCAGCTTCATTGGTTTGGCTGGCTAATCTGGCATCCTTAGAGTTACATCAGCTGCACAGCAGAAAACCTAATTTCGACAATCCGGATTATATGGTCTTTGATTTGGATCCACCGGAGGGATCTGATTTTAAGAACGTAATAGAAGTAGCCTTGGACTTACGGGGGTATCTTGAAAATTTTGGATACACCCCGTTTGTAAAAACCACAGGTGGGAAAGGTGTACATGTGTGCGTGCCTATTGAGCCAAAGTGGGATTTTTCTACCGTTTTTGAAACAGCCCAATCGATTGCCAAGCCTTATGTAGAGAGCAAGCCAAAAGTGCTTACACTTCATATCAAGAAGGATGCGCGTAAAGGCAAAATGTTGATGGATATCTATCGCATACGTCAAGGCCAAAGCATTGTGTCCCCGTATAGTTTACGAGGAAGGATAGGTGCTCCTGTGTCTATGCCCTTGTCGTGGGAAGAGTTAGCAAATGTAAAATCTCCTCTTGAATTTAATATCAGAACTGCTTTGGAGAAAGTATTAGAGCGAGGTGATGCATGGGAAGGCATTGATGCTTATGCTGTGGAACTGCACACGCAAAGAAAGGCCAAGTCTGTAAAAAAACTGCCGTCTAATAAAAAACACAAGACACCCGAACAACTTGAATCCTATGATAAGAAAAGGGATTTTAGTAAAACCAGAGAACCTCTCGCCAAGATTCTGGAAGGAGGGGGGACGAATTTTGTTGTACACCGACATCATGCTACCAACCTTCATTATGATTTGAGGTTGGAACAGGATGGAGTACTGAAGTCCTGGGCGGTGCCACGTGGAATGCCTCCGTTGCCTGGAGTAAAAAGACTTGCTGTACAAACAGAGGATCATCCGATGGAATACCTCACATTCGATGGCAAAATCCCTAAGGGACAATATGGAGGGGGCGACATGTGGATTTATGCGTTGGGCAAATATCAAATTACCAAAAACAAAAAGGATGGCTTTTACTTTAGGTTGAGTAGTAAAGAAATGAACGGAGAGTACCGAATCTACAAGATCAAACAAAAGGAGTTCTTGTTAGAAAGGGTGGATGTACCTCAGGTTAATTTCCTTCAAGACCCAGTTGAACCCATGCTCTCTGGCAGTGCAAGTAAACCACCCATAGGGGATGATTATATCTACGAAGTAAAGTGGGATGGAATCAGGGCTTTGATCTCGCTTGAAGATGGCGTTATTAAAATTAGAAGCCGGAACCAAAATGATATCACCAAGCAATTTCCTGAATTGAACATACCTGGATTTCGGGCCAACTGTGGTCTGTTTGATGCGGAGATTGTGTGTTTGGATAAGAGTGGAAAACCGGAATTCAAAAAAGTAATCAACCGACTGATGAGTTCTGGAGATAATACCATTGAAAAGTTATCAAAGTCCAGCCCGGTATATTGTTATGTCTTTGATTGTCTATACCTCGATGGTCGTAGTCTTATCAATGAACCGCTTCTCAAACGTAAGGAATGGCTAAAGGACGCTTTGAAAAAGGATACACCCTACCGTACAAGTGAATTTGTTGAAGACGGTGGGGCTCTCTTCGAGGCTGCAAGAGAACATAATCTCGAGGGCATCATGGCCAAAGACAAAACAAGTCGGTATTTGCCCGGTAAGCGATCGGATGCATGGTTAAAAGTCAAGGTGAGGAATACGAGAGAGTGTGTAATCATTGGCTATAATGAAGGCAAAGGAAACAGGAGCAAAGCCTTTGGCGGTTTACATATTGCTGAAATGGTGAAAGGGGAATTAGTTTATCGTGGAAAGGTGGGTACCGGATTTACAGATGCAGCCATTAAGGATGTTTTTAAACTGATAAAAAAATTGAAAGAGACTGATAAGCCAGTGTCTGATAAAGTGCTAGATGAAAAGGTGAGTAAGTGGGTGGAGCCAAAACTATTTGTTGAAGTAACTTTTGCATCATTTACACCAGATAAAAATTTCAGAGAACCTGTATTCGTGAGATTACGGCCTGATCTAGGTTGAGCGTCTATTGTACCCCGCAAATGCTATTCATCACTTTGGCAGGAACTTCAAATGCCAATGCGTGAGCAAGTTTCAAATCAGCGCAGGCTTTGGTATTCATTCCTAGTTTATTTTTGGCGAGGGCCCTGTTGTAATAGGCAGTGCCGTAGGATGCGTAGAGAACAATGGCGACATCATAATCCTTGATCGCTTCATTGTAATCACCCTGATTAAAAAGAAAATTCGCTCTCGCCAACCATGCTTTTTCATCTTTTTCATTGAGGACTATGGATTGTGAATAATCCCTGTAAGCACCCTTCCAATTATTAAGTTTTTCATTCACCATTCCTCGGCTCAACCAATAGCCAGCAACATCTGGAGAAAGCTCGATAGCTTTGTTATAATCCGCCAACGCCTTATCCAGTTCACCGTTATTCATTTGATGGTATGCACGCTCCGCATACGGAAAGGGGAGGTCTGGATTCTTACTAATTACGTCATCCAGCAATTGTGATGCTTCCTCGATCGTACCATATTTTCTGTTGAGAATGCTCAGGTTGTGCTGTGCCAGTTGATGATCAGGATTGATTGTAAGCGCAGTCTGATAGTCAGTTTTGGCTTTGTCAAACTGTTCAAGGGCTTCATGGCAGCGACCTGTATTCACATAATAGTTAGATGCATCTGGATTGTGGGATATCGCTGAGTCAAAGTGTATTAGAGCAATGACATATTCCTTCATTTCAAATGCTGTAAGCCCCAGATAATTAAAGAGGTGTGCTTTGTTCATACCCTGTGATGTAAACACCTGATTTGCACCTTCAGCAAACTGACCTTGCCGGAAATAGATACTTGTAGTTTCTCCAGCGGGTAAATTGATCAATTGCTTGAAATCCGCATTGGCTTGAGGCCATCGTTTTAGGTCGAAATTGACAAGAGCCTTTCTAAACAGTGCATCAAATTGATCAGGATTCAGCTCCAGATAAATGGTGTAATCCCTTAATGCACCCTCTTTATCATTGAGCTTTTCTTTTATCGCTCCTCGTGTATAGTAGGAGTCGGGATGAAGAGCATTAATGTTCAGTGCCTCATTGATATTAACCAAAGCCTCATCATATTTTCTTTCACTAAGTAACCGTTCTCCTTTTTCGTAGTAATACATGTAGCCGCTGCTTTCCTTTTGGTTTATAGGAACCTGAGCCAACCCCGGTATGCTCAAAAGCAATAGCCATATCGCGATGCGAACCATAGGTTAAAGATACGATGGGTTTTGCTGCCGATCAATGCACCAGAATTTAGCCCACTTTCGAAACTTCTTACCACCATAAGTGTTTAAGTAAGTATGAAAAAGAGCGTTAAAGTGAAGAAGAAAGCTAAAGCAACAGTTGAGGCCGATAAGATCAGGCAAGAATACATCAACTTCATATTGGAGAATGAAAAAAAACCTTCTACTGTCTTCAAATTTTGTAAAACCATAGGGATAAAAGAAGATGACTTTTATAGGTTTTATGGTTCCTTTAAGGCATTGGAAAAGGCCATATGGAAGGAATACGCACAATCGACCATTGATCGGTTGAAATCGGATACCAATTATGCTGCTTTCAGTGCCAGAGAAAAGGTGCTGGCTTTTTACTTTACGTTGGTAGAAATCTTAAAAGAAGAGCGAAGTTTTATACTGTTTCAAATTAATAGGCGAAAATTACCTCCATCGCCACCTTCATTTGTACGCAAGTTTAAAAAGGAGTTTGATGCTTGGGCGAGTGAAGTAATTGAAGAGGGTAAGCAGACAGATGAAATTGCAAAACGACCTTATTTGGACCAGCGTTACGGATCGCTGCTGTGGTTTCACCTGCATTTTGTATTGATGTTTTGGATCAAAGACGAGAGTGCTGAATTTGAAAAGACGGATGAGGCCATTGAAAAGTCCGTTAACCTAGCGTTTGATTTGATGGGAAAAGGAGTGGTAGACAATGTATTTGAATTTGGGAAGTTTTTATTCCAACAGGCTAAAGGTTAGGAGTTATGAAAGAACAGAAAAGTATTCCGACTTCTAAAGTTCAACGGGCTACAAAATTTATAAAAACAGGTGCTAACATTGGCACGAACTACCTAAAGCACTACGGCAAAAAATTAGTAAACCCCGGGATTAACAAAGATGAGCTTCATCAGGACAATGCTACAGATATTTACAAATCTTTGAGTGAATTAAAAGGAAGTGCACTAAAAGTAGCTCAAATGTTAAGCATGGATAAAAACATGCTCCCTAGTGCTTATCAGAAACAGTTTTCGATGGCGCAATATAGTGCGCCACCGCTTTCGTTTCCTTTGGTTAATAAGACATTTGAAAAGTATTTTAAAAAGAAGCCGGGAGAACTCTTTGATACCTTTAGTAAACAGGCCAGTAATGCTGCTTCCATCGGACAGGTGCACAAAGCAACTCTCAATGGAAAGGAATTGGCGGTAAAAGTGCAGTACCCAGGTGTAGCAGATAGTGTTAAAAGCGATCTGGCTATGGTGAAGCCTATAGCATTGAAAATGTTTAAGCTCAATCCGGCTGATTATGATGAGTTTATTGGTGAGGTGGAATCAAAATTGATTGAAGAGTCCAACTATACCCTTGAATTAGAACGTTCAGTAGAACTCTCTACTAAGTGCAGTGAAATTGCTAATTTAAAATTTCCAACTTATTACCCGGAGCTATCTTGTCCGAAAGTCTTAACGATGGACTGGTTGGAGGGTAAACCATTAGGTGAGTTTCTCAAGCTTGATAAATTTTCAAAAGAAGATGCCAACAAACTAGGGCAGGCGATGTGGGATTTTTACCATTTTCAAATGCATGAACTTCGGTCCTTACATGCTGATCCCCACCCTGGCAATTTCATTATTACGAACAATAAAGAATTGGGTATTATTGATTTTGGCTGTGTGAAGGTGATTCCAGATTCATTTTATAAAACTTACTTTCAACTGTTGGATAAGGGTATCTTATATGATGAACCCAGGTTAGAAAGAGTTTTCTATCAACTTAATTTCATCTACAAAGATGATACACCCCAGGATAAGATATTCTTTAAGAAAGTGTTTACTCAATTGGTTGAGCTGTTGGGTAGGCCATTTCAAACTTCTGAGTTTGATTTCTCAGACAGTAAGTATTTCACAGAGCTCTATGCTTTTGGGGAATCCATCTCCACGATGAAAGAATTCAGAAATTCTAAAAGAGCAAGAGGAGTGAAGGATGCCCTTTATATCAATCGCACCTATTTTGGTTTGTATAATCTTTTGAATGACATGGGAGCGAAGGTGAAAACGGATTCCTGGGTACCTTTCTAATCTGCTTCCGTTGACTGTGTAGTGAATACAATAGTAAAAAAACAGGGTGACAATGCGCCACCCTGTTTTGTATTATACTACTATAGAATTTTAGTTTAAGGCTGAGCCAGCTTAGTAATTTTCTCCATTTTAACTTTTAATCGATTGATTGCGGCTAAATGCTTTTGTTCCCACATTTTTAAGTTTGTAGTAGAGTGATTAGCAGCTTCATATTGAAATGCTGGGAGCATCCACGAAGCATAGCCACTATAAGGGTCAGGAGAGGCATACAGTGAACGATACCAACTACCGTAAGGCATGCCTTCCTTATCAATCCATTGGCGCTCAAGTGAAAGCAATTCGTTGTTAATGGCTTTGCTGTTTTTTAGATTGGCTGTTTTCAGCGCGGCCTCACATTGCTCACCTACCTCCTTCAATTCATCGGATGCCTTTATGAGTGCATCAAATGAAAACGGAGTTGCTGACTTGTCATATGCATTGGTTAATTTTTGAAGTCCATCAAAGTGAGTGTGCAGGTCTTTTCCGTAACGACTGATGTCATATGGTAAAACATCAGCATTGGCGAGGCGAAGTGCCATCATCCCGAAGAGCTGTTCTACCAGCGGCCCCATTTTAAAAGTAGGATCACAATAGCGCTCATAGTAGGCAAAACTATCAAAATTGGAATGGTAGATACTATGGCCTCCCGTGCCACCACCCCAGCTGGGTATTCCCACGTGTGTGTAGAAAGCAATGTGATCAGACCCTCCACCGAGATTGCCTAATTGAGGTTCCGGAGTATTACTTTTACCAAGCCAAACATCGTATAATGATTTTGACGAATCAGGAAATGCAATGGATTTTGTGGTGTTAATCGATAGCCCTTTTAAGGATGGGCTGGAGGATGCACCAAAATTCCTGCCTGTTACTGCTCCATCCGCATTGAAGTAAGCTACACCTTTCGCATCAAGTTCATCGCGAAAGTGTTCTACCCACTCTGTTGAACCAATCACACCTTCTTCTTCCGCATCCCAATGTGCTATTTTAATAGTTCGCTTTGGTTGATAACCGGCTTCTGAAAGTTTGCCTAATGATTCACTTAGTGCTAAAAGCATAGCAGTTCCGCTGTTAGGGTCGGTTGCTCCAAAAGCCCATGCATCGTAATGGGCTCCGGCAATAATCCATTGGTCAGGATTTTCTGCGCCTTCTAATGTACCGACCACATTATATACACGTTGTATCTCTCTTTTCTGGGTTACGTCCACACGAACGGTCAAATCGCTGCCCCCTTCAAGTCTATACGTATAGGGCAGGCCACCTTGCCATTCTACTGGAACAGGTTTCCCTGTCATGCGGGCAAAAATTTCTTTGACAGACCCATAAGGTAATGGGAGTACAGGTATGGTGTGCATGCCCTTTACTTCCTCTGGTTTTTTACGGGTAACTTTCTTTTTACCATCCAATGGAAGAGCGGGTTCAAACGGTGTAAGAGGATCACCTGTCCAATCTAAGGTAAGTAATGAACCACGTTGAATGCTACTTTCATCATAATAAGGACCATCGGGATAAACAAGGCCTTTGGCGTATCCGCTATCACCCGGGTCGGTAAAAATAATAAGTCCGGCTGCACCATGTTCTTCAGCATACTTGGCTTTATAACCACGAAAGTTCCCACCATAGCGAGCCAAAACAATTTTTCCTTTTACAGAAATACCAAGGGCTTTAAGTTTTTCAAAATCCTCTTTTCGGCCATAGTTGGCGTACACTACTTGTGCTGTTACATCACCAGTACCTGAATAGGCATTGAAGCCTACGGGAAGGTTAGGATCTGATGAAAACGGATCTTCTTTGTGGATGTATTCTTTGTTATTGAGGGGGAGTCGGATAGGAGTTACCAGTTGAGCAGAAGCAGTGCCCGGCATTACAGGTAAATAGATATCATAAGGGAAAATTTCCACTTTGAATCCAGCTTTACGCATTACATCGGCCATATAATCACGTACTCGTTCGTTTGCTTTGGAGCCTGCTATATGTGGCTCCTTAGTGAGGTTTTTTAAATGGTTTTTGTAACGTTCGCTTTCCTGTTGTTTCAGGAAGAGTTCCTCCACTTTATTTTGTGTCAATGAATTGTTGCCAAGAAAGCCCGTTTGAGCTTGGGCAGCTGATATAGCGATGATGAATAAGAATAGACTTAAGATATTTCTCATAATGATTAATTTGAGCGGAATGAAACAAATGTTTTACGTCTACAAAAATTTAATTTTTTAGACGGTAGTAGGTCTCTGAGGTTTTGATTTATGGTCAAACAAAAGAATGTTACCCAAAATCCACTGATTTTAATCTTAACCTTAACAATTACTTGGTAAGAGTGCGTTTACACCGTGATAAGACCTCTAATGGCTGCCATTTATATAGGTTATAAGTTGATTTATTTTCTGATTTAGGATAATACAATTTTATGTGGAGTTTTCACCCAGTGTTTGTTAACAGTATCTCTAATATTTGACTTAAAAAATAAACTGTTTTTAATTCACTTCTAAGAAGGCATTTAATCACTTAAATTGCCAAAGAAACATTAGGTTTCACTTTTATATAAAAGTTTGATTTATGCAGGGAAAGTTTCGGGTTTTCATTTTTACAATCTCTATGCTTTTTGTGGGTCAGCTTATGGCCCAGCCTCTTTCAGGAACCTATACGGTGGGTAGCGGAGGATCATACGCTACATTATCGACTGCAGTATTAGATTTGACAACTAAAGGAGTGAACGCGCCAGTCACGTTTCAGCTTAAAACCGGAACTTATAACGAACAGATTGTTTTTACTGCTATACCCGGTGCCTCAACTACCAATACGGTCACATTCGAAGCAGAAAGTGGAAATGCCCAGGATGTTATTTTAACTTTTGCACCAACCAGCACAAGCAACTTCATCATTCGGTTTGACGGTGCCAATTTCATTAGTTTAAGAAATTTAAGCATCGAACCTACGGGTACTACATATACAAGGGGTATACATGCCATCAATGCTATTAATAATCTCACTTTTGAGAACTTGCGCATTACTCTTCCGACAACAACTTCAGCTACGGAAGATCGGGCCGCCATTCTTGTACGCCCTTCCTTGTCGACCAACATTCGTTTTATCAACAATACGATCACGGGAGGTTCCCATGGAATTCTTCATGTAGGTAATAGCAGTAACCCTTCCCCGGGTACCGTGTTCACAGGGAATACTATCACTGATGTGTACTACCGACCTGCTTACTTTCAATACATGGCGGGAGGCATTTTTAATGACAACGTGATTACGCATTCAGGCACCTCACAAGGAGATTACTATGGTTTGGGACTTACTAACACTTCGGGTTACACAGAGATTCAACGCAACCGGATAACCGGAGCATTGGGCCATGCTATGCGGCTATATTACTTTGGGGGTATTGATACCCAACCCTCGATTATAGCCAACAACTTTTTTCAATCCAATTCTAGTTATAC
>JAGQYK010000048.1 GCA_020436125.1 Cyclobacteriaceae bacterium
TTTCCTTCTTTGTCCACGAATCCAAATTTTCCTCTCTTTACGATGGCTACTTCGTTTCTGAATTCTGTTACCGATTCATAGCTTGGATTAATTACAATTTTATCCTCGGCATTAATGAAACCCCATTTACCTAAAATTTTTACTGCTGCGAGCCCATTTTTGAAATTCCCAATTCCTTCATAGCGATTGGCAATTCTTAGCCTTCCCCTATTATCAATGAAGCCATATTTTCCATTTCTTATTATCCCTCTAAGCCCTTCATATTCGGAGCTGATTATTCGCGTATCATCCACTATTGCGGGGGCTGTTCTACTCACGGTAATCCCTTCAAAGTTGATTTCTTTTTCAGTTCCATCTGGTAAAACTTCTTTTAACATCTTCCCTTGAACAGATAATGCGTTTTCTGTAAAATAGATCAGGTTCTGATCAAAGTCTTTAAATAAATAAATGCCACGTTCAAATTGCATATAATGATTTTCATCAATTAGTTGAACAGGAAAAGGCTGCGGAGGCAACAGCCAATTTTCTTTGAAATCTATAATGCCATAATGGCCATGAAACTTTACCGCAATTTGATCATCATTATAAGCAATAATGGAATCGTACACACAGGAAACAGTTTCTTTTCCGTACCGATCCAATATGCCCGATAAGCCATAGTTCTTTACCTTGAAGAATTTTCCATTGAAGTCACTGATGGATTCATAGTTGCGTTCTGATTTGCGAATCCCATAGATATCGTAGAGTGACCAGGATGGTTTTCCCAGAAGCACCTCTTTTGTTCGAACAAATTTTCCGCTTAATATAATCGAGTCAAACTGGAATGGCATGACCACGGTATTATTTGTTTGGATGAGTCCATACTTTTTGTCTTTTCTGACCACTGCTAAATCACCTTCAGCTTGTTGGATATGACCGTAGGTTATTGGAAGGATCTCTTTAAAATGAGTGTTCCAGGTTCCGAAATTTTTTCCGTTTTTAACAATGTAGCCTGATGGGGTGGGAAGAAGTAAATCACAAAAAGTGGTGTCAATACCAATGTGCTGTTGATCCATGAGTATCCATTTGTTCATGGCTTTTGCTTTGATATTTCCGTTTGCGTCAATGCGTATTTCTCTGTAATTGGGAGCAACCTCCATTAATCCTTCACGGTTGATAACTCCCTGTAATAGCCCTTGATACACAATGGCTTTATTTTGATAGAAAGAGGAAATGCTGTCGATTACAAAATCAGTAAGCTTTTGACCAGCTTCAGAGAACAATGCGGATTTATTTTCGCTATTCTGAACTCCATAGCGAAGACTTCCAATAGTAAAAATATTTTTATGATTTAGAGGAATGATTGTATTTCCATTCAGATCAATTACTCCATATTTAAAACTTGTGCCGGTTTTTGTAAAAACAATAGCGCGTAATCCATCAATTTTTATTCCGTCATATTTAAAGGGCACAGTGACGTTACCCTTTAAGTCGATACATCCTTGTTTAATGGATACGGCATCGATTTGTTTTTTTGCAATAATGCGGTCACCACCGGATGGATAAAGGTTAAGGTATTCTGCTTCGGTAAGACGTTGGGCTTTCAGATTGATTAGTCCCCACTTTTTGTTTGTCTTATATCCGGTGATTTGTCCTACAATGGAGAAGCTGCCATCACTCCACCCCAACCCTTCAAATGCAGGAGTGATAATTATTTTTCCTTCTTCGTCCTTTACGCCATATTTTCCATTCTCTTCAAAGAGTTGATAATCTGCTCCTAAAATTGAAAAGGTGCAGAAAAAGTACAGTAGCAAAAGAAACCCGATTCGCATGGGTGCAAAGTTAGGTCAAACTATCAAAACGAAAAAAGCCGATCCTTTGACCGGCTTTTTTATCATTTGTCCATCCTCATCTTATCGAGGAGTAGCATTTTAGTGCCCAAATGTCTCTTCAAGATCGAATATGAAATTGAACTTTACTTTTAAAGTTGTGCTGGTAAGCTCCACAATTTCTTGATTTAAAGTAATGCCTCCGTAAGACAGTTTAATGACCGTTTCATTTTCAGCAAACTCCCATGTGCCATTGGTGGTTTGAGTATCTGATGGATCTTCTTTGGTTGGCCCTTCATCAAACAGGTAGGTTCCATCAGCATTAAAGGTATAAATATCATCGGCCGAATAGCTTTCTGGCGGAGACGAACCAATTCCCACAATGGTGGTTGATTTTAGTTTCCATGGTTTTTGTGTTAGTAATTCCAATCGACTCAATATCGGATCGTCATCTTTACTGCAAGAAGAGATGAGGCCAGTGGTGAGCACTAAAGAAAATGCAAATATGAGTTGAAGTGGTTTCATGGGGGAATTATTATTTGGGTATAAAGGTAGTGGGATTATCTCTTGCGTCCCTTTATAAACACATCAATTTCATCAGGATCATAATTCATGTAATAGAGGCTAATCTTTCCGTCCGTAGTGGTGTCAATAGTAGCAGGAATAGCATTGGCCGTTAAAAACCAACCACCAGGCAATACAACAGTATTATGGGGTCTTCCAAATGATCTATCCCAAACAAATTCGTTACCTGCCATGAGGTATCGGTTGGGGTCGGTGTAAGTCTCTTCAATTCGTAATCTTGTAGACTGCCCCTTTTGCACCGCATCATACCAGATAACGATTACTTCAGTCTCAGCTGTGGCAGCTTCATCCAGTTTAATTCCCTTTTCTGCCAATTGATTGCCTTTCAAGGTTTCAACTTTTAATGGTTGCCCTGTGTCCAAATTCAAAGCCGAGGGATTGGATGCTTTGCTTCCTGCTCTTACCACGTTCAAGTAATTGTTTTTCCCTTCTCTGGTTTCTGTGTAATCGTGATACAGTCGAAAGGAATGAGTTTCTGGTTGTTGCAAGAAGTATACTATCTCGCGCGTCTGATGAGCGCGCTCAGGTACTTCATAAGCTAGTCTTGCTTTTGTTTTATCTCGTCCTCCTCCAGATTGATATATGTATTCCTTTTTTTCAACTGTGAGATTCACTGTTGAAGGAAGTTTGCGGCCTTCAATTCTAAGCGGCACTGCTGATGGACCACTGTTAATGTAGCTGGCTTTGATTCGTCCATCACTTTCCAAACTTACCTGAACCGGATAATTACACTTTACGATTTCGTATCCGCGAGGAAGCACAATCGAATTTCTTTTGATACCCAGAGATCTTTCAAAAACAATATGATCATTTTCAGTAAAATAACTTTTTGTATCCTGATAAGTTTTGTCAATCAATAACCTGTATTCAGAATTGTTGGCTATGGCATGCGCCAGTTGCACTTGTAAGTATTCACCGGTCTCGTCAGCTTCAAGGTATCCGGCTTTTTTAGCTACCGCTCCACTAACGATACTCCACTCCAAATTTCTACCTGTGCGCAAGTCTTTTACGGAATCAACTTTATGCTCACTTCCTTTTCTTAAAGCATTGTAATAATAAACTGTTCCAGCCTTGGTGGCTGTTACTTCATATAGAATTCTAAAACTTTGACTGGTTGGAGCCAGCAATTCATAACGGGTGTAGTCATCCGCAGTAGTCTGAGATTGAGCAATTGCACTTTGAGTTAGGCCAAGTACAAAGGCAATGAAGAGTGTTTTTTTCATAGTGAGGTTTATTGACTGAATGTATCATAATCCTCCATGGTATCCAAATCAATATCACCGAGTGGAAATGGAACTGAAGTAATGTTTGTTAGATTTTGTTGTATTATTTTTTTTGCCCCTTCTTCATCTTGAATCTGGGAAAGGGCTTCAAAATGAGATCGATCAAAAAGGACGGGCACTCCAAATGTATTATTGTAGGCTGATGCAACTATTGATTTTTCGCTTTTCGAATATGTGCGAATTAATTCCTTGAGATGGACGTTAGTAAGATGAGGTTGATCGCACACTGAAATGATTAGAGCATTCGAGTCAGGTAACTGACTTGTTATGTATTTCAAGCCAGCCTTAACGGAGGATCCCATTCCGTTTTGCCATTGGTCGTTCTTTATGATAAACACGGAGTAATCTTCAATTATCTTTCTGTGTGCGGTTGCATTGGCCCCCAGCACAACAATCACCTTTCCAGTATTGGCTGCAAGTAACTCTTCAACTGTTTTTTGGAGTAATGGTTTTCCATTGACAAGCAATAGCTGCTTGGACTGGCCCATTCTTGAAGATGATCCTGCTGCTAGAAGTAGAATTGGAATTCTTTTTAATAGAGGGTTGCTCAAATGATTAGAATGATAGAAATGAAGTAGTGTTATCCGTTCTTTTGAATGTCTTCATTTTTCGCCCCAATGTAAACTTGTTTGAAAACCTGATCACTTAATCGGTCACGTTGATGAATTGGGCCGTTGCGATATTTTAAAAACCCTCCGGAGCGATGACTAAATTTAGATTGAATTTCAGCTATAATGGAGACTGCAATTTCGTCTGGTGCCTCTGCGCCAATATCCAACCCTATAGGTGAATGGATTCTTGATAGCATTTCATTGTTAATTGTAATGCCTTCTTCAAGAAACTCCTCTCTCATTGTATCAAACCTTTTTTTAGGGCCCAAAATACCGATGTAGGGTGTTTTGGAAGTTAGTAATTTCCTTAACACATCCCTGTCATACTCGTAATTGTGCGACATGAGTACACATGCTGTATAAGGCGTGATCTTAAAATCACGATCGATAAATTTTCTATCACACATGGCCAGTTTGTCGGCTGTAGGGAAGAAGATAGGGGCGATGTGAGCCACACACTCATCTGTTACATTCACCTCCCAGCCCAAAGACTTTGCAAGCTGACTTACAGGGCGTGCATCAAATCCTCCCCCAAAAAGAATAACTGATATTGTGGGTTGCACCAACTCCAGGAATACTTCATAATCATCACTTACCGAATATTTTTTTGCTTCAGAACGGTGTGTTATGAAGATATTTTTCAAGTCTATTTCAACTAATGTCGCAAGTTCGGGATTCGTGAATTTGTTAGTTACTACTTCATCCTCGTTAAGGATAAGTTTCTCTGCGGTATTTTTTTCTGAAAAAATAGTAGCTACTGCTAGCGGTTTATCAGTTTTAATAAACTCTGCAAAAATAGAAACTGGGTTGCTTGTAGAAGTTGGATCCAACGGCTCAATCAATACATCAATTACACCATTACAGCCCAGTCCAATGCCCAAATTTTGGTTGCTTTCCTCTGTAGTGTCATAAGTCACGGTCATAGCTACCTTGTCCGACATTACTTTTCGGGCTTTGCGCAAAGCATCACCTTCTAAACAACCACCACTGATAGAACCTACCCATTTTCCATCCTCAGTAATTAACATCCTTGCACCCGGACTCCTGTAAGATGAACCACGCACCCTCACCACAGTTGCTAAAGCTGCTCTTTTCTCTTTAAGGTCAAGCTTCTGATATTCCTCAACAATGGTTTTAAAATCTTTCACAAAATAAAGTTAGTCTAATAGTCTTAAACTAAGCTGTTGAATTAACGGCTTATTCTCCGGAGTAAGTGTAAAAAACACGTTCACACGCCTCTTTTCTCCTTCAATTACGAAAGAACCCCTGAGTTGGTTCAATGGTTTTAGTTCTCCTACAGATTTAATTGGTCCTACTTCATTAAAAATTCTTTCAATTTCACTTTTCCGGAGATCCAGAGGCATATCCATATAAAAATTCTCAGCGAATAATTCTGGCGATTCACTCCAGTTGGGGAGAATATTCATTAACTCAGTTTTCCTCTTTTCAAGAATTTTTGAAACCGGAAGTGTTCTTGGTTTTAAATTGGCCATCGAGATAATCGTGTCCATGATCTGATCGTTGGCGAGACTTGGAGCTCCATATCTTCTATTACTAAAGGACACAATACCTATGCCATAATCAGGTAGTATTCTCCATTCGGAGCCATAGCCTGGTAGTCCACCACTGTGCGAAATTCTAACGATACCTCGCGCATCCTTACGCCAACCCAGACCATAAGCATAACCATAATCAAATGCACCGTATTGATTAGAACCAGGAGAGTTGTCATTCATTCGCCAAACTTGATGCATTTCACGAATTGAGCTTCTTTTCACTGGGCCACTTTCGGGATCATTGCGTGGCGGCCAGGCAGATAAATGAAAGGCTACGTATTTGCTAAAATCTTCTATTGAACAAAACAATCCACCCATTGCGCCAAAAGCGCCATCATGCAGAATGGGTTCTTCCTGCCATTGTTCATTTACCCAGTGGTAACCCAATGCTATCTGATCCTCTGGGATTTCAGTGTATTCCCATTTGCTGTCGTTCATGCCCAATGGCTTAAGTATGTTGTCAGTGATGTATTGCTGATAGCTAACGCCAGTTACTTTATTGATAATGTTACCTAGCAAAGCAAATCCAAGATTACTATATTCATAAGAAAGGCCGGGGGCATTTGAAAAGGAGATACCTTCTGCTACCAATGCGATCAATTCTTCATTGGTGTCATCTAATTGTCGGTCACCCCATGGGTTGTCTTCAGGAAATCCTGCAGACATAGTAAGTAAATGTTGGATGGTGAAAGGAGGGGAGTCAGCTGTGGCGTAGGTTATATTTTTTAGTTCTGGAATGTACAGATGAGCGGGGTCTTGTAAATTAAGTTTGTTTTCGTCCCGTAGTTTAAGAATGGCCATGGCTGTGAAGCTTTTAGACATGGAGGCAATTCTGTATAACGTTTTTGTTGAAGGCGCTTGTTGAGTTTCTCTGTTGGCTTCGCCCAATGCGCCAGAGTGTATCATTTTTCCGTCAACAATGATACCATAGGCGATGGAAGGGTAATGATTTCGTTCAGCAAAATCCTTGAAGATTTTATCTGCCACAGGGAAGGCCTGTGAAATATTTTCAACCCTGTCTTTATCAGTAAAAACGGGAGGCATATAATCTGCCGTGCCTTTAATGGTAACTGATTCGGATGTTTTGCTGGTAGGCGCCTGGCAGGCTACAATGCTTAATAAGCATAATACTGCGAAATTGGATAATAGCTTCATGCATACAATTTAGCTGGTTCAGCCAAATTTTGAAGCAATATCACTTCATTAATTGGTCGTAAATTTTTTGTACCTGTGCATCACCGAAGCCATAGATGCCTTCCCGTTCACAAAATTCGATAAAAACCTCTTCGAATGAAGGATTCCCACTTTTGATGATTTCTTTTAGTGCTTTTTCTGGCCGGGCAGGTCTTTCTATTTGTGCTTTGCAGACTTCTTCTAAGTAGGGAAATGCTTTGGAAGGCGTAGCGGATAATTTTTCCAATGCAGTGTTATTAGCAGAGGTGTACGCCTGCCAAAGTTCCTTTCCAAGTTGAATGTCTTCAGGAGATAAGAGTATTTTCTGCTGGTAACATTTTAATAGCTCTTCTGGCGACATGGGACCAAATCCATCCCATAATTCATCAGGATCATCAATTACAGGATATACGCGATACACTGTAACACCTTTTCCATTTAGGAGGCTAAGTGTAAACCAAAGATTGACCTGACAAAATAGATCGTGTTCAAACCAAAGGTTTATTTCATCACCCTGCTTAAGGTCATTGAGCTTTTCAAATTCAAAAACTACATCGTCTTGATAATTAATTTCACTTTCCGGGTAGGTAGCCGACAGGTACGCCTCTCTTTGATCCCAGAAATCTTTCAGGTTACCCGCATCTACGGGGCCTTCAATAAGGCACTCTCTACTGATGGCAATGTTTCCTTCTAGTTTTCCTTCTGGAAAATTGCTAAGTAATGCGTCTCCTGTTAAAACGTGAATTGTCATCTGGCTGATTTTACTTCTTCTGGTGTAATGGCCTCGCTCTTATTGCCCCACGTATTTCGGATGTAGTTCAATACATCGCTAACTTCTTTGTCACTCAAATCAAATCCGGTCATGAAACCATTGTATTGAATGCCATTGACTGTCATTGGCCCACTAGCGCCTTCCAATACTTGTTTGATTGCGCGCACCTTATCGGCCATTAAATAGTCTGATTTTGCAAGAGGCGGGTATACGCCCTCAATTCCTTCACCGTTTTGCATGTGACAGGTAGCACAATTAGCGACAAAGATTTCCTTACCACGCAATGTACTTGCTTTTAAACCATCATCTTGTTGAAATGAAAATAAGGTTGTGGTCAGTACAAGCAATGAAAGTATGATTGGAATCTGTTTCATTTAAAAAATGTGATGTAAACCTTAAGTTTAGCACTAAATTCGTGCTTTTCAACAACAAAGTGAATACAAGCGAAGTTATTGTTTTAAATGATTATTATTTGAAGTGGGTGGATAGGAATAAGAACATGCTTTTAGTTTTTGTGCTGCTAAGTACTTTGGTCAGTCAATCCATTTTTGCGCAAGACAATGAACTGATCGTAGAGGTTAATCATATTAATGAATCAAAAGGTGTGATCTACGTAGCATTGTACGATTCAGATAAAGATTATTTGAAAAAAGCCTCGTTTAGCTTAAGTACAAAAGCTATTCAGGGCAATATACAGTTGGTATTTAAGGATTTGCCATCAGGCGAATATGCAGTTAGTGCGATTCATGATGCCAATGAAAACAAGGAACTGGATAAAAATTTTTTTGGAATCCCTACTGAGGGTTTTGGGTTTTTGGATGGCGTGATGGGCATGTTTGGACCACCAACCTTCGACAAAGTGAAGATTGTCTTGAGTGGAGGAATGAGAAAAATCGAAGTACCACTAAAGTATTTTTAAATCTTTCTAAAAGATGATGCCGGACAAAGCCCGGCACCACCACACTAACCAACCAACTTCACAATTCAAACTTTTAATGCCCTATCATATTTACTTACTCGTATTACTGACCTGTCATTTACCTCACTCCTATAACAGAGGGATAATTAATATTGTTCTTAACCTTTCATGAATTTTGTCTTGGTTAGGACATCTTTAGTAAATAAGTGCCAAATGATGGGTTATGTGAATTGCCCAAAATTGCGTTACTTTCCTTTGTCTTCAAGTTGACAGTTTGTCACTGGAATCAAGGATAACTTGCGCGTTCGCAACATGAAAAACATTGTTATTATTGGTAATGGTATTGCTGGCATCACGGCAGCCAGGCATATCAGAAAAAGAAGTGATCACCATATTACTGTCATTTCTTCTGAGACTGAACATTTCTTTTCAAGAACTGCGCTCATGTACATCTATATGGGGCATATGAATTTTGAAAATACAAAGCCCTATGAGGATTGGTTTTGGAAGAAAAATCGTATTGAGTTGCTGAAGGCTCATGTCGAACACGTAAAAACAACAGACAAAACAATCACCCTATCAACTGGAGCTACCCTTGGCTATGACATTCTTATTATTGCCACAGGTTCGAAATCGAATAAATTTGGCTGGTCAGGACAGGATTTAAAAGGAGTGCAAGGCCTTTATAGTTTCCAGGACCTTGAAGAGATGGAAGCCAACACTAAAGATGTTAAGCGTGCGGTGATTGTCGGTGGTGGATTAATAGGCGTGGAGATGGCGGAAATGCTGTTGTCTAGAAAAATTGAGGTAACATTTTTGGTCCGTGAAAATTCTTTTTGGAGTAATGTGCTGCCCAGACAGGAAGCTGAATTAATATCAAAGCATTTGCAAGTACACCATGTTGACTTGAAAACATCCGCAGAGTTAGAAAAAATATTGCCTGACGATAATGGCAAGGTAAAGGGTGTGATTACAAAAAACGGGGAGCAAATTGATTGTCAATTTGTGGGATTGACAGTTGGCGTTTCTCCTAATATAGATTTTTTAAAAGACTCAGATATTGAAATAAAGCGCGGGGTTTTGGTGAATGAGTTTTTGGAAACCAACATTCCGGATGTGTATGCTATTGGGGATTGTGTGGAGCGAACCTATGAACTTCCTGGAAGGAGAAATATTGAGCAAGTGTGGTATACAGGAAGAATGATGGGAGAAGTTGTGGCACAATCTATTTGTGACACCAAAACAAAATATGAGCCAGGGCCATGGTTTAACTCAGCAAAGTTTTTTGATATCGAATATCAAACCTATGGCAATGTCGGGAATGAATTAAAACCTAACGAGGAAGAATTCTATTGGGAGCATCAGGGAGGCAAAAAGGCTATTCACTTTGTATGGGATAAGAATTCCAAGCAATTTTTGGGCGTGAATGTATTTGGTATAAGGCTGCGTCATGAGAAGTTTGATGCATGGCTAAGAGAGAAGAGAAGTATTGAGTTTGTTCTTCATAATTTATCTAGCGCTAATTTTGACCCAGAATTTTTTGATCGATACGAAAATGAAATAGTTAGTGATTTTGAGAAGAAGGTGTTAGCGATTAAATCAGCAGTAGTATGAGGTCATTACGAAGTATAGGGCTTTTTTTATTTCTATTCTCCTTTTTTCTTTTTCTGGGGTTGTTCTTTATGTCAGAGTATACTCTGACAGAGGAAATTTTTAAATCGAAGGTGAAGGTAGAACATCAGGAATCCTTGCAGCCAGCAATGGCCGAGCTTTTTGACCAAACCTATAACACAAGTTATGCTTTTGTTAATGCTGTAAGTGGTGTAATAGATCAGGTAAACGCTGAGTTCAGGCAAGCCCAACAATGGGATAAGGTAATTTATGATGACTATGTGGCTAGCCTTACAAAAGCATCTACCACGGGCATGGTGGTGGATCATACTACACTGTTGTTTTTTCTTGTGTTTGGTATTGGTTTAATTGGCGCCCTACTTTTTATTCTTCCGAAAGCAAAACTTGAACCAGCTGGAATTAAGAACAATGGAATTTTTCATGATGCCTTGAATAGTCGAGGTTGGATAGGTATTCTTATTGGCACGGTCTTGATTGGTTTTTATATCATGATCTATTTTTATGATGCGTATATCATGAACTGGATCATTCTGGTAGCGCCATTAAAACATTGGATATATCCACAAGGGGAATCGAGCCAATGGTTTCTGTATGGGTTCCTCTACACATTTGCCGTGTTGGTAATGGGGGGAAGGATGATTGTAAAGTACAGACATAGCAAGTACCAAATCTTCCGCACTATCTCTGTTATGTTTTTCCAATTAGCATTTGCTTTTCTTATTCCGGAAATAATGGTGCGTTTGAATCAACCCTATTTTGATTTTAAAAATATGTGGCCGCTCGACTATGACTTTTTCGATGCGTGGCACATCAATATGTTAACCTCTGGTGGCGGTCTAGGTATTTTTATGTTCGCCTGGGGTATCACCTTATTCGTTGTTGGGGTACCTGTGTTTGTTTACTTTTTTGGAAAGCGCTGGTATTGTAGTTGGGTGTGTGGATGTGGCGGATTGGCAGAAACTGCCGGAGATCCGTTCCGGCATTTATCTGATAAATCAGTGAAGGCATGGAAAGTGGAAAGATGGCTGATTCATGCTGTATTAGTGTTTGCTGTTATCATGACTGTAGGGGTACTTTATAATTTCATCACAGGGACTTCAACTATTTTTGGATTAGATACCTATACCTACTTAAGGAAGCCTTATGGGTTTATGATCGGCTCCATTTTTTCCGGTGTAGTGGGCACGGGCTTCTATCCCTTAATGGGCAACAGGGTATGGTGCCGATTTGGTTGTCCGCTGGCCGCCTACCTTGGGTTTATTCAAAGGTTCAAATCAAGATTTAGAATTACTACCAATGGAGGGCAATGTATTTCCTGTGGCAATTGTTCTACTTACTGCGAGATGGGCATAGATGTGAGGTGGTATGCGCAGCGTGGGCAGAACATTATACGTTCATCATGTGTTGGGTGTGGAGTATGCTCTTCGGTTTGCCCAAGGGGTGTATTGAACCTGGAAGTAAAAGATGAAAAAGGAAGATTTGGTCAGCCTGTGCTTTTGGGTAATAACCATATTTCATTGCCTGAAATTAAGGCTGTTAATTAGTTTTCTTGATGTCTAACTAGTCCGTGAGTAATCCAAAAATTTATGTAATTATCCCGGCCTTCAACGAAGAGAACGGAGTAGGTCAGGTGCTTTCTGAAATCCCGAAAGATCTTGTGACAGAAGTAGTGGTGATTAACAATGCTTCAACGGATGATACGGAGCGAGTGGCGAAGAGAGGTGGAGCTACAGTACTTCGTGAACCTGTTTCTGGCTATGGAAGGGCGTGCCTCAAGGGTATAGCTTATTTAAAGGAAGTTACTTTAACACCTGATGTAGTTGTTTTTTTAGATGCGGATCACTCCGATTACCCCGAAGAAATGATTGATTTAGTGCAACCTATTCTGCAAGACAAAGCAGATATAGTGATCGGATCGCGTGTATTGGGCCAAAAAGAGACAGGGTCGATGACGCCTCAACAAATATTTGGTAATTGGTTGGCTACCCGGCTGTTGAAGTTATTTTATGGGGTTAAATTTACGGACTTAGGCCCTTTTCGTGCCATAAGGTATTCTTCATTGCTTGAAATGAATATGCAGGATAAGACCTACGGGTGGACGGTGGAGATGCAGTTGAAAGCGGCAAAGATGAAAATGAGATGTTTAGAGATGCCTGTTCGGTATAGGAAGCGCATCGGGTTTTCTAAAATCTCTGGAACTGTAAAAGGGACTGTATTGGCAGGATATAAAATTTTGTATACGATATTCAAATATTTGTGATGGAGTGGTTAGTTGTGGGTGTCTATTCTTTGTCCCTGCTGTATATTTTTTTATTCAGCTTGGGCCAGTTGCATCTTACCTGGGTGTATATAAAATCCAAAAGGAAGAAAGAAGCAGAGGTGATATACGATAATAGTTTTACTCCTCATGTCACGGTACAGTTGCCTGTATTTAATGAGAAGTATGTAGTTGAACGCCTTCTTGATGCAGTGAGTAAATTTGATTACCCGAAAGATAAGTTGGAGATTCAGGTGCTCGATGATTCAACAGATGAAACCACAGACATCATCTTAAAAAAAATTGAATCATTAAGGCCGCTGGGATTAGATATAAAATTGATTCACCGAGAAGATCGCAAAGGTTTCAAAGCGGGCGCACTGGACGAGGGACAAAAGTTGGCCAAGGGAGAGTTCATTGCCATTTTTGATGCGGATTTTTTACCACATCCAGATTTTATAAAGAAAACAATCCCGTATTTTAAAGAGAAGCATATCGGAGTTGTTCAAACACGGTGGGGTCATATCAACAAAAACTATTCTTTGCTTACACAACTTCAGGCCTTTGGTTTAGATGCTCATTTTTCTATTGAACAATCAGCAAGAAGTGCTTCTAATAGTTTTATCAATTTCAACGGAACTTGTGGCATGTGGCGAAAGGAGTGTGTCGATGATGCAGGGGGTTGGAATTTTGACACACTGACTGAAGACCTTGATCTTAGCTATCGTGCCCAACTGAAAGGATGGAAATTCAAATATTTGGAAGAAGTAGAGACGCCTGGTGAGTTGCCTGTATTAATGAATGCTATCAAATCACAACAATATAGATGGAATAAGGGTGGAGCAGAAACGGCCCGAAAGAATTTCAAGCAAGTGCTTTTTTCTAAATTGTCTTTTCTCAACAAGACTCACGCATTTTTTCATTTGTTCAATAGCTCTGTTTTTGTGTGCTTATTGATTGCAGCTATTCTAAGTGTTCCAATGCTTTATATAAAAAGTCAACATCCTCACTTGGAGTGGATTTTTGACTTGGGAATTGTATTCATTATGGGTTTTTTGTCGATCACATTATTTTATTGGGTTGCTGCGAAGCGATTTCATGAACCAAAACCCTCAAAATCTTTTATTTCGCTTTACCCACGTTTTTTAATGGTATCTATGGGTTTGTCATTACACAATGGCATTGCTGTATTGGAGGGTTTGTTCGGACATAAGACCCCATTCATAAGAACTCCAAAATTTAACGTTACCTTAAAAGGAGATTCGTGGAAGGGCAATGATTATGTGAAGATAAAATTGAATGCCGTAACCATTATGGAAGGTGTTCTTTGTTTGTATTTCGTATTCGGTATTGCCACAGGTGTTTACCTCAAAGACATGGGCTTGATGTTCTTTCACATTATGCTAATGCTAGGGTTTGGTGGCGTTTTCTATTATTCAGTGAAACCGACCATCCATGCCTAGGCGGAAGCCTTTATCGTATTTTTTATTGATAGTTACCATCTTAGCCTATGGAATATTGGCATACGGTGTGCAGCGCTATGAAACAACTCAACTCTTTGTTCTATACTTTTTATTGTTTGGCAGCTACGCCTGGGTTTTAAAGACGGCATCGGATAAGGAAATTAAATTTTGGATAGTTGCTGGGGTCTTGTTCAGGCTTTCTTTGTTATTGGCGATCCCATCTTTGTCTGACGACTTTTATAGGTTTATTTGGGACGGACGTCTTATTGCCTCCGGGTATCATCCATTTGCTGAATTGCCAGGTTTTTATTTACAGCATGGTTTCAATACTCCAGGAGTGAACCAATCACTGTATAATCAATTAAACAGCCCTGAGTATTTTACCATCTATCCACCTTTTGCTCAACTAATATTTTGGATTTCTGTCTGGGTCTCCCCCCAATCAATATGGGGGAGCGTAGTTGTGATGAAGAGTTTTATTATCGTTGCGGAGGTGGGAAGCATACTCCTTCTTCAAAAGTTATTCGTACGATTTAATTTGAATGCCCGGAATGTATTGATCTATGCGCTTAATCCACTAGTGATATTGGAGCTTACTGGGAATCTTCATTTTGAAGCCTTTATGATATTCTTTATTCTATTGGCTCTTTCTTTACTACTGCAAAATAAGATATGGCAGGCTGGGATTGCTTTTGCATTTTCAATAGCAGCGAAACTGTTGCCAATTATTTTCTTGCCTCTGTTTTTAATTCGTGTTGGATTTAAAAAATCATTTATTTTTTATGGATCGGGACTGGTGGGATCGATTATCCTTTTTTTTCCTTTACTGAATGCAGAGGTATTAGCAGGCTTTAGTGAAAGCTTTGCTTTGTATTTCAAGAGTTTTGAGTTCAACGCCAGTATTTATTATTTGGTGCGTGAATACGGCTATTGGGTTTATGGCTATAACATCATCCAAACAGCCGGATGGAAGCTCGGTTTGATTTCTGCAATAGTTGTGTTGCTGATTGCACTCTGGCCCTTTCAGCCAATAACTGGGGGGCAATTTAAATTTGAGCTTCGTACTTATAAATTTCCTGGTGACCTCGCCACTATTCCATCTGTCATGATGTGGGTGATGCTTACTTATTTTTTATTCACCACTACATTGCATCCTTGGTACATTGCTACTTTGCTTATGCTCTCCTCATTTACTACATATCGATTTGTGATTGTTTGGAGCGCACTTATCTTTTTGACCTACGCGGGGTATACAATGGATGGGTTCTCAGAAAATCTTTATCTGACTGCCCTCGAGTATGTTGTAGTGATTGGTTATCTTGTATATGAATTGATATGGAGAAGAAAGCGCTTATTATATTAACATTTGTTTTTGTTGCGCTGTCTGGTTTACAGGCACAGACAGCCTATGATAAAAAGCTTAATTCGCTTTATAAGAATACCGTTCCGCAAATCAAATCCTCTGATGTGAAATTAAAAATGGAGGAGGGTAAACAGATTGTGCTTTTAGATACCCGATCACCAGAAGAGTATCAGGTTAGTCACCTTCCCGGTGCAAGATTTGTAGATTATAAGGCATTTCAATCTGCGGATGTAAAACAGATTGATAAGAATGCTGAGATTGTGGTTTATTGCACGGTAGGCTACCGTAGCGAACGTATTGGAGAAAAATTATTAGAGATGGGATTTACCAATGTAAAAAATCTATATGGTGGCATTTTTCAATGGGCCAATGAAGAAAGAACGCTCTTGAATAGTCGAAACCAACCAACCGATAGTGTTCATACGTATTCCCGTAGTTGGTCATCATGGCTGCAGCATGGAGTAAAAGTTTATTAACTACAGTGCGAAAAAGTCTAATAATTATTTTTTATCGCAATCCTGAATTAGGTAAGGTAAAAACAAGACTGGCGGCAACACTCGGTGACGACAAGGCCCTGGCTGTATATTTGAGATTGGTCAATCATACTCAATCCATTACTAAGGACTTGATAATGGATAAAATGGTTTGCTATTCACACCATGTAGACACTGAAGATTGTTGGGATAATACGACCTACCAGAAACAAATTCAAAAGGGAAACACGTTGGGAGACAAGCTGGAGCATGCCGTGAAACATGCTTTTGATCAAGGTTATCAATATGTGGGAGTGATTGGATCCGATTGTTTCGAGTTGACAGAAGATATATTGAAGAATAGTTTTCTGAAACTGCAAACCAATGATGCAGTGATTGGTCCGGCAAAAGATGGGGGCTACTATTTATTGGGGATGAGAAAGTTTGTTACTGAGTTTTTTAAAAATAAAGAATGGAGCACAGCCACCGTAGCTAAAGATACGATCAATGATTTTAAGAGACTAGGGTTGACCCATTTTGTACTGCCCGTGCTCAGTGATGTGGATAGGGAGGAAGATTTGCCTAAGGGACTATTGAATAAACTTCGATAACACTACCACTTATAGTAGATGCCAAAATTGATACTCGGTGATTTTGCTACCAGATTTCCAGATCCTGCACCATAGAAGGCGCCAGACAAACCTATTCTATCTGTAAATCCTACAATACCTTTAATGCCATAAGCAAAGTAACTTTGATTATTTAGGTATAGTCCTGTTCCCAATTGGTTAGCGCTTTCTACAACGGTACCATTTTCAAAATTTTGAACAATATCTATTACTCCAATTATGTAAACGCGGTTAATTAATTCATATCCTATTTCAGCGCTTAGCCTCCATTCACTGCTGTAATCATTTGTTCGAATGGCTGCACCTGCAGAGATGTATTCATAGAGCTTATCTTTGCTAAACCCTACACTTAATGTAGGTATAAAGGATAAGGCATCCAGCCCTCCTCTTAAGCCAGTGGCTTCATCATAGCCTGCAGTTGGAAGCTCAGTTAACAGTTGACCGCTGAATACGATTTTATTATTTATAAAATTATGTCTGGCAGCTATCTGGATATTGCCCATTGTGGTTAAATCTCCGAACCCGGTACTTACTGGAGTGCTGGGAGTTAATGATTGACCAGAGTTCAGAATCTTTAAGGGAATTGTTGCTATGATGGAAGTTCCCGATCCGATGCCGTATTCTCCATAGGCCTGTAGGGTGCGGTCTGTTATTTCGTTGGATAGCGGGTATGCATTTCCATTACTTAAAAATAAATCTTTATAAGGTCCAATACTTGTAAACCCAAGTTGGGCATAGCCTTTTCCTTTTTCAGCCACCCACGGGCTTTGAGCCATGACTGAAGTGACGCAGGCACAAAGAATAATGAAGAGGGATAGTCTCATATACTTTACTGTTCCTGATAGCATAATAAAGATAATGAGAAAAAGGAAAAGGGTGCTGCTGCTGAGACTATTTTAGCTGATCAATGTCTCGAATAAGAATTTTCCTTCTATCGAAGTTGATCAGATTTTGATCTTTCAATTCATTTAAAATGGTGGTTACGGTTTGCCGTGAAGTGCCTGTGAGTGCGGCAATGTCTTTATGGGTAAGTTTTGTGGGAATCATCGTTTCAAAGCCCACTTTCTTTCCTTTCCAAGATGCAGAGTCTTTTAAGAATTCTATGATCCGTGTACGTGCATCTTTAAAAACCAGTAATTCCAATTTGCGCTCCAGTTTCATCAGGCGTAGTCCTACCAGCTTCAGCATTTTAAAACTCAACTCCTTGTCCTCTTTCATTAGGTCTTTGAGGTCATCAATGCTAAGGGGGCAGATCGAAACGCTATCCATCGCTTGGGCAAAATCTTTGCGCTGATCTTCTCCAGCAAGGGCAAGTTCTCCAAAAATTTCACCTGTACTTAGTATTGCCGTTACCACTTCTTTGCCATCATCCAGGTAATGACCAATTTTTACTCTGCCTGAGGCAATCATGTAGATATGAGTAGACTTCTCATCAGGGAAGTAGATGAATTCGTCCTTTTTAAATTCGGTAAACGTGTGCGTGTCACCCATTGTCTTCGTTTTGTGTGGGCAAAGCACATTATACAGATTCACGCTTTCAAAATACCACAGGGCGGTTTCTTTACTCATAATGTCAAATATAACAGCTCAACAGTAAAGAGTGTTCAAAAATTCATTTGTGGCTGGAGAAGCGACCAGCAATCCTTAAGTTTGTGTCGTAATTTTAATGCACCAGCGTTTCATGAAACTTACAGAGATTTGGATTTATCCTGTTAAATCACTTGGAGGGATTAGATTGCAGAGGGCGAACGTGCTTCCCAAGGGATTGGAGTATGATCGCAGATACATGTTGGTGGACGAGAACAATCGTTTCATTACTCAACGTGTGTTTCCACAGCTGGCACTATTTAAATTAACGTTGGATGACAATGTGTTCACGGTAGCGCATGGTAATGATACTATTGACCTCCCAAAACAACCTGAGTTAAATGATAAGTTGACCACAGTTACCATTTGGAATGATGCAGTGGAGGCAGTGGAGTTGGACCAGAAATATAATCAATGGTTCTCCGATAGAGCTGGTATTCAATGTAAACTGATTTTTTTTCCTGAAGGGAATGAACGACCTGTCGACAAGGATTTCGCGAAGAATAATGAACAAGTCAGTTTAGCAGATGGATATCCTTTTCTCATTATTGGGCAAAGTTCATTAGATGAATTGAATACAAGATTGGAGGTATCGGTTCCTATGAATCGTTTTCGTCCCAACTTTGTTTTTGAAGGGGGAAAACCATTTGAGGAAGATAACTGGGGTGACATTAAAATAGGGGGGAACGGGTTTACAGGCTTGAAACTTTGCGCGCGGTGCGTATTGACTACCGTCAACCAGGAAACTGGACAAATGGGAAATGAACCTTTAGCTACTTTATCCAGGTTTAGAAAAGTAGGAAGTAAGGTTAATTTTGGTCAAAATCTGGTTGCCCGGGATCATCTGGAAGTGAATGAAGGTGATACAATAGAAGTAGAATCTTTTCAATAAAATATATTGTTGAATTATAATAATGGATGAATGAGAAAGATAATAGTATTTGTTGCAGTAGTCGGGTTGATTTCAAGTTGTACTAAAACTGAAAAACCACTTCCGATTTTTGGACAGCGTGAAGTGGTTAATGGAGATACGGTATACCACAAGATTGCTAACTTCCAGTTTGTAGACCAGGATAGTGCCATTATAACTAATGATACATTTAAGGATCAAATCTATGTGTCAGACTTTTTCTTCACCTCTTGCCGGACGATTTGTCCTATCATGAAAACGCAAATGCTTCGTGTATATGAGGCAACAGCAGATATACCTGATGTAAAGCTCCTTTCTCATTCTATTGATCCGGAATATGATACGGTAGCATTGCTTCATGATTTTGCTAATAGACTGGGGGTATCAAGTGACAGGTGGCATTTTGTAACCGGTGTGAAGGACTCAATCTATAAAATAGCGCAAACCAGTTATTTCGCAACCGCCATGGAGGACAAATCCGAGCCCGATGGGTTTATTCACAGTGGGGCCTTTTTATTGGTGGATAAAGAGCAACGACTCCGTGGTAAATATGATGGGACAAAAGAAGAAGACGTAAATCGCTTGTTGGTAGATATTAAGAGGCTGAGAAAAGAATATGAGTAAGCTCTCTTTATTAGCTGTCTTTGTAATTGTATTGGCCAGTTGTAACCCGAGTAAAAAGCCTGGCCGGTCGGTAAAGTTTCAACAATACTTTGTAGAGGGAGATCAGCTGTACACAGTTCACTGCAGCAATTGTCATCAGAAATCTGGTAAGGGGTTGGGCTTACTTTACCCCCCACTTGATGAGTCTGACTATATGGAGGAAAATTTATCGGAAGTGATTTGTCTTATAAAAAATGGAAAGAGTGGTGAGTTGATGGTAAATGGCCAACAATATAATCAACCAATGCCTGGCATTCCTACACTTACTGATCTTGAGATTGCTGAGATTGCTACATTTATTTATAATTCATGGAGCCATGATGAGGGAATCATAGAGGTACAACAGGTTACAAAAATGTTGCAGAAGTGTAAAGAGGGGACTTAGTTTCCTTTATAGAATCCTCGATTACCATTGAAATACTTCTCTGTAAGCGCTTCGTATTTTTGAACGTCCTCTTCTTTTATTCGTATTCCATTCACAGTTAGTTTTCCATTCCCCCAATTCATGGATTCTACTTTGTCTCCTTTTTTAAGATATCCGTCCTTTACAAGCTGCTCCTGAAGTTTACCCTCGAACTCTTCCATCTTCTTTTCTACTTTTTTTAGTTCAAACTCATGGTCCTTCAGCTTTTCTTTGGCTCTCTCTAAGTGCTCTTCCATTCTTTTAAGCCCGTCTTCAAACCTGAATTCAAAATTCTGATTGAAATCCATATCCTTGAGTTGGTCAGTCAACGCTTCCAATTGGCGTCCAAAATCTTCATCAAAACGCATTTGAAAATTATTACCAAAGTTGTCAGCCCATTCTTCCATCATGTGACCGAACTCTTCATTGTCCGCTCCGAAGTGTTCAAATCTTTTTTCCATTTCGCGCCCAAACTCTTCCCACTTTTCTGCCTCCTCATCGGAGAAGAAATGGCTTCCTGGAATGGTGTCGCCATCAAAAATATAAGTGTATCCCTTGTGAAAGGTAATGGGAGGTACCGGTGGAATGGCAGGGATGGCTGGTACTGCAGGTACTGGTGGTATGGCAGGAATAGGAGGTATAGCAGGTATTGCAGGGATGGCAGGCACTGCTGGTATTGCAGGAATATTGCTACTAAAGTTACCAGAGGAGGACAGCATTGATCTTAATTCCTCGTCTCCTTCAAAATTTTCTATTACCTCTTCATGAGGAGTTCCATCTTCATCATAGGTAGTAATTACCTGTCGGGAATAAGTGGCTGTTTTTTCTTTGTCTTTAGTTTTATCCCTGTTGATAATAGTATCTGCGACTACAGCCGATGGAATAGCCATTTCTTCTGCTACTGTTTCTTTATCAGAGCCAATGGTTAACCATGAGGCGCTTACGAGGCCTACTACAATTAAGGTCACCAATACAAATGGCTTGGCCTTGCTTTGGTTTTGATTTGCTGATGTTTCCATAATTCTTTTAATCCGGTTAAAGACGTGAAATTTATTTTTATTGAGAGCAAGTGCGAGTGCAGGTGTACGGAGTTGATTGACTTCTTCAACTTGTGCCAGTGCCTTTGCATATTCAATAGGACTTGAGCCCTGGCTTACTACCTGATCGTCACAGCAATGCTCTCTTTCTTTGCGAATCGTATCTGAGATGAGCCAGATGAATGGATTGAAAAAAAGTAAAACTTCGATGACTGACTGAATAAGGTTGACAAGAAAATCATGTCTTTTGATATGGGAGAGTTCGTGTATTAAAATGGTTTCTATTTGTGCAACAGGTAAACCCGATAGAAGGCCTAAGGGGAAAAGTATGATGGGTTTGGCATACCCCACCACAATAGGTTTACTAATGTGAATGGACTCGGCCAGTTCTACCATACGATTTATACCCATTTGCTTGGCTATTCCTTCCAATTTTTGTTGCCATGCTATACTTACCTCAATGGTCCTTCTTTTTAATTGTTGAATGTAGATGAGGCCAACGATAAAGCGTGAAGAGAAAAATAATACACCGGCTAACCAGGCCGTAACGATCCATACCATTTTACTATTGATGGCAACGCTGAGCATAGTCCAAAAACCTGAAACATTGACTGTAGAAATGGCGTCAGGTGATGCCACTGCTGCAAAATCAATTTTGAATGAATTGGTAGAGGAGTAATGACTAGCGTAATCCAAATAGACGAATGTAATGATGCCACTGATGATAATGAGCAATAGCGCAAGGCAGTTGACAGCATACCTTATTGAAGCCTTTCTGCTTGAAATGAACGATAATATTAATTTTGTACAACCAAAAATAATAGCCCCTTGCCATAAAGTATGGAGTAGCGTCCATCCCAAAGTATATTTTGTCATATCAGTTAAGAAGTAGTTCATTTTTCTCCTTCTAGTTCATCTATATATTTTCGTATGGCCTTCAATTCTTCCCTGGATGATTTGTTGTTGCCTAAAGCACTCATTACCAGCTGTGAAGCAGACCCTTCAAAAACGGTATCAATGATTTTATCTACCATCTGCTGTTTTGTGTTCTCTTTAGTGGCGATGGCTTTGTATAAATGGAGTTTGCCACTTTTCTGGCGAGATACGATGTCCTTTTCAAACATGATCTGTAAAAATTTAAGGATGGTGGTGTATCCGTTTCGACTATCCCCGCCCATTTCTTCATGTACTTCTTTTACACTGCAGGGCCCTTTTTGCCACAAAACATGCAGTATTTCGAGTTCTTTTTCCGTGGGTTTGGTGCTGTGCTTTTTTGCGCTCATTTGTTACGAATTATTTCGTATTTCAAGTTTACTATCTCCGAAGCTTTGTTCCAAGTTATTTGTACGAATTATTTCGTAAGTGGTTTAGAATTGCGGATATTTTTATTTCAATATTCTTTTCTCTTACTTAAGCGCGCATTTTTTAACTATGAAGGAGCCGCTCTATCGGAAAAGTATTTTTACCATCGCTGCATTATTTTTAGTGTACTCTTTCCTTGTATTTGTCATGTTGCAGCTTGAGTCGGGGGCTCCAAATGCAAGAATTACTTCTGTACAGGACGGGGTCTGGTACGCAATTGCTACACTCACCACAGTAGGCTATGGGGACCTTGTGCCCGTAACGTACGGTGGGCGCATGTTGGGTTTCGTATTTCTGCTGTCGAGTTTGGGAATTTATGGATTTGTTATTGGTCAGATCACAAACGTAATGAGGACCGTAAAAGAAAATAAGGCTATGGGATTAAACGGAACAAATTTTGAGGGCCATGTGGTCATAATCGGATGGAATGACTTTAGTCAATCAGTTATTGCTCATCTGATAGCTGCTGGAAAAAAGGTGGCCATTATCACAAAGGATAAGCGGGACATCGAAATCATTCGTGAGTACTATACTGCCGATGAGGCATACACGCTGTATTCTGATTATAATAATTTTGATTTAATGGAGAAGTCCAATATTAGAAAGGCTTCCATTGTATTTATCAATCTTCATGATGATACCGAAAAACTCGTTTATGTTATTGATATAAAGAAACATTTTAGTGACCTCAATTACGTGGTCACACTCGATAACGGTAACTTAAAAAGCACTTTTCATCATGCTGGAGTTACCTATGCCATTTCCAAAAACGAGATTTCTTCCAAACTATTAGCCAGTTATATCTATGAACCGGATGTAGCATTATTTAGTGAAGAGATTATTGCCTACGCACATTCTGATGATGAGTATGATATGAAGCAGTTGCAGGTGAAGGAGGGCAATCCGATGGCGGGCATGTATTACGACAAGGCTTTTTTTGATTTAAAGAAAGAAAGCAATGTGGTATTGCTTGGATTGGTGAAAATGGTGGAGGGTAAACGAAAAATGTTGAAAAACCCTGAAGGATCCGTTATTATAGAAAAAGGCGACTACTTGGTTTTATTGATGGATCGTCAAGGACAGCAAAGATTAAAGCGTCTATTCCACATTGAAGAAGGGCTGTAATGTAAAACGCCCATTATCAAAAGTAATGGGCGTTTAATGTTTTTAAATTTAGAATCTTTTATAATTCTTCAACCGCTTCAAGATTCTGGAATTCAAACTCTACCTCATTCTTAAGGTCGATGAAGATTACAGCATCCTTGCTGATGGTGCCTGCTAAAATTTGTTTTGAGAGTTCATTTAATATCTCTCTTTGCAAAACTCGTTTTAGTGGTCGCGCTCCATACTGCGGGTCGTATCCAATTTTGGCTAATCTGTCCAAGGCTGCATCTGAAATATCAATCTTAATTCCGCTTTCTTCCATTCTCTTTCGGATAAGACCAAACTGAATGGCCACAATCTTGCGGATATCCGCTTTGCTTAATGGACGGAACATGATGATATCATCAATCCTGTTGATAAACTCTGGGCGAACAGATTTCTTTAGTAGATCTACCACCTTCTCTTTGGTATCTTCCAGTACCTCGAAATAATTCTCCTCAGTGATTCCCTCAAATTTTTCCTGAATCACATGAGAACCAATGTTGGTAGTCATAATGATGATCGTATTCTTAAAGTTAGCTATCCGACCTTTGTTATCGGTCAATCTTCCCTCATCTAACACCTGAAGTAGGATGTTAAAAACATCAGGATGTGCTTTTTCTATTTCATCCAACAAAATAACGGAGTAAGGTTTTCTCCTCACAGCTTCCGTTAACTGACCTCCCTCATCGTAACCCACATATCCAGGAGGAGCGCCTATCAAACGGCTTACAGAGTGTCTTTCCTGATACTCACTCATGTCAATGCGTACCATAGCATTGTCATCGTTAAATAAGTATTCAGCCAGGGCCTTGGAGAGTTCCGTCTTACCAACGCCTGTTGTTCCCATAAAGATAAATGAACCGATGGGTCGTTTAGGGTCTTGCAATCCCGCTCTGCTTCTTCTCACCGCATCGCTTAGCGCATG
>JAGQYK010000049.1:0-4077 GCA_020436125.1 Cyclobacteriaceae bacterium
GATTTTATCATTTTAAAAATTCATTAATTATTCCTTCAGGGACTGATCTTTGGATTCATAACTTAGCCGGAGGCACTGAACTATTAAAACACTTTGACCTTGAACCAGGGGAGTCCATTAATTTTAATAATGGTTACGGTGGAGTGGCTGCTTATTATTTTGTGATAAGTAGAAATTTAGGGGCAAACTTGAATCACGAATTGTGGAAAAGTGATGGTACCGAATCGGGTACGCAGCTAGTAAAATCTTTTAATGTACAAGAAAACGGAAATATTTATGGCTTAATCGAAATTGGAACAACCCTTTATTTTAGATCCGGTGATGCAGTTCATGGAAGTGAATTGTGGAAAAGTGACGGCACAACAATTGGAACCGAAATGGTGATTGATCTCGTTCCAGGAATCGAAGGATCATCTCCAGATGTATTGGGAGAGGTAGATGAGAAATTATTGTTCTCAACACCTTATGGGACATACATTACCAATGGAACGAGCGAAGGGACACTCAAACTGCTCGATTATTCGACAAAAACTTTCAAAGTCATTGAGAGTGTTTTCCTTGGGATTGGATACGATCTCCTCACTGAGGAAATTATCTTTTACCAATCAAATGGGACGGAAGAGGGAACTGTGACTTTAAGTACATTAGGTAATTTCTACAATCATTATAGCTTTTTAAAGGTGACTGAAGCAAACGGAAAGTACATCTTGCCAGCGTTTTCACCTGAGTTGGGTATTGAGTTGTATACTTCATTAGGCGAACCTGAAGATCTTAATCTGTTAAAGGACATTAATCAAGGAGAAAACTCTTCTAATCCGCGTTCTTTTGTACAATATGGGGATAAGGTAATAGTTATTGCAGATGATGGTATTCATGGCACTGAACTATGGATTACTGATGGTACAGGAACGGGCACTATCTTATTGAAAGACACCAAGCCTGGAACCGAATCAGCACTAGAAAGCCTCGGGGACAATAATTTTTATCAGGAAAACAATAAATTATTTTTTGTGGCCAGAACTGGGGCAGAATATATTTGGGTGAGTGATGGCACAACAGAAGGAACAAACATTTTGGTCGATGGTGAACTTAAAACTTCTCTCGCTTTTGGGACAGCCGCAGGTAGATTTTTCTACGACCAGTTTCCTGAAAGCAAACTAATGAGTGTTGATTTAGAGACTGGAAGCGAATCAGTTATTTGGGATCATTCTGGGTATTATTTCGGCTCTAACGTTATGTTTGCGAATGGTGACAATGTTTACTTTGCTGTTCAGTCGTTCGTAGATGGACAGGAACTCTGGCGCTTCAATATTCAGAATGAAACGTTTACGATGGTAAAAGATATTAACCCTGGGAGTGGATCTTCAAACCCACAATTTGGGGCAGGAATTGATGATCAGTTGGTTTTTGTTGCCAATGATGGAATTCATGGGTCTGAATTGTGGATAACAGATCATGTCGATGGCGCGCGAATGATTAAGGATATAAATCAAGATCCGAATGATTACATCAGGCTTTTTAGCACAACTATTGATGGTGAAGTCTTTTTTTCTGCTAATGATGGTTCAAATGGAAGAGAACTTTGGAAGTCAGATGGAACTAGTGAGAATACCATGCTATTTAAAAATATAAACTCTGGTGAAGGCGACTCGAACCCTGCGCAACTCTATCAGTTTAATGATAAAATGATTTTTCTTGCTAATGACGGTATTCATGGACTTGAACCATGGATATCAGATGGCACAAGTGAAGGGACACACTTACTTAAGGATATTAATCCAACAGGAGACTCAGGTGTTGATTACATTACTTATTTCCTGGGGGAGTTTGGCGAGAAATTTTATTTTGCTGCCAATGATGGCATTCATGGGAATGAACTGTGGGTAACAGACGGAACAGATGAAGGAACCATCTTATTTGATCTTGTTCCTGGAAGTGATAGTTCTGATCCATCAAGATTTGTTGCCAATGAGACTGGTGTCATCTTCTCTGCAGGCGGAAGAGTATGGGGAATCAATCATGAAAATACCGTTGGGCAAATTATAGGAGATTTTAACCCTGGTAGCGGACTTCGTATTTTAAATGACCATTTATACTTTAGTTATTCTACCAAGGAAACGGGGACGGAGTTATTTAGATATCCAATACCTTCAACATTGGAAAAGATGAATCAGGAGATTGCATTTGATGAGATTGAAAACAAGAATATAAATGATGCTCCTTTTGAGCTAACGGCAATTTCTAATTCAGGATTAGAGGTAGAATTCGCTGCGATATCAGATAAAATTGAAATTGTAAATGATTTAGTTACCCCGTTGAAACCGGGTGAAGTGAGTATTACTGCAAAACAATCTGGTAATACATTTTATAACGAAACGGAAGCTAGCCAAACCTTTTGCATCAACCCTGTCCAACCTACCATTACTCTTAGCGGTGACCTGGCTCAACCCGTTTTAACTTCAAGTTCAACAGAAGGAAATCTGTGGTACAGAGACGATGTACTTCTAGATGAAACTACACCGTCACTGAGTGCTACCGAATCGGGAACGTACAAATTGAAAGTGGTGATTGACGGATGTGAAAGTGAATTGTCAGGGGGAAAAGCAATTCTCGTTACAGGAATTGAAACGGAAGGCACGGTGATGGAGATGCACCCCAACCCTACTAGCGGAACACTTAATGTTTCTATTTCTGAAGTGCAAACTGTTCAGATAATGAATAGTGGTGGAACTATCATATTTGAAGAAACGCTTGCCCAAGGAGATCATCAATTGGATATTTCTGGTTATCCCTCTGGGGTCTATTTTTTGAAATTAATTTCTAGTACCGGCATAGAATTGAAGAGGTGGGTGAAGCAGTAATCATTTCACTCGATAGCCCCTTTCACCTCTCTAATGCAAGTAATAAATACAACTTTGCCTGACATACAGGAGGTAAGAACCGCTGATTTTTTAAATCCAAGTTCCACTTTTTGTCCTGCCTCAAGATAGAAGTAATAGAGGGGGTCTTCTTCGGGTGACGGAGCAGTTATGTAATTTCTCTTCTCAGGAATGAGGTATGTACCATCTGACAATTGAAAAACCAAGCCGCAAGCATCCTGACCTTCCAGATTAATCACGGTTGCTGTTATACCACATTGTTTGGGGAAGCAATCAATTATTATATACTCATCTCCACAGTTGGTCAATGTAGACGCCAAAATGAATAGTAATAGTATCCTTGTTTTCAATCTATTCAACTGGCGCTTCATAGTTGGTAATGCAAGTAATAAAAACAATGGGACCAGCCATACATATGCTGGCCAATTCTTTGGATTCAATCCAATCAATTTTTACCGTTTGACCTGGCTTTAAATTAAAATGGTAAAGTGGATCTTGAGCTATGGTAGGCGCCTGAATATAGGTGCGGAACTCTGGCTCCAATAGCGTACCATCGGCCAGCTGAAACATCAATCCGCATCCATCCAGTCCGGTTTTATCAACCACCTGAGCCACAGTACCACATGGCTGAGTTCCACAAATGATAGTGTGGGAATCTCCGCAGCTTTGGAGAAACGTGATAAACAATAAGGAGAACATTAATCCTTTCATATATCCATTTTTACTATTTGACACATACTGTTACCGATTGGTTGGAAAAGGGCTAAATTAGAATCAGATAAAAACCAAATAGATTTATGTATAAACTACTATTCTTTCTGGGACTTTTTGCAATTACAGGAGATGCTTTAGCACAGAAAAAATCGAGTCAAAAAGTGAGTGCCAATAAAAAATTGGTCATTACATCTATAGATAATAAAGAAAAAAGACTCACAGCATTGAGCGATGAAATATGGGCTTATGCTGAAGTAGCTTTTCAAGAAACAAAATCTTCAAAATCTTTGGCTGACTATGCAGAATCACAAGGGTTTAAAGTTGAACGAGGGGTGGCGAAAATCCCAACCGCTTTTGTTGCGACCTATGGATCAGGAAAACCTGTTATTGGAGTATTAGGAGAGTTTGATGCCCTTCCTGGAATTTCTCAAAAAGCGCAACCTACAAAAGAAGCGTATCAGGTGGGAGCGGCTGGACAAGGATG
>JAGQYK010000049.1:4177-24459 GCA_020436125.1 Cyclobacteriaceae bacterium
CTTGCTGCCGCGATTTCAATTAAAGAATTGATTGAGCAAGGGAAATTAAAAGGAACGATAAAGTTCTTTGGAACTCCAGCAGAGGAATCTGGAAATGGTAAAGTCTATATGGCAGATGCCGGGGTGTTTAACGATTTGGATCTTTGTTTTGATTGGCACCCAGGCACCAAAACAGAAGCATCAACACAAAGTTCGACTGCGGTGGTAGAGTACAATATTGAATTTTTTGGAAAGGCAGCACATGCAGCGGGAGATCCGTGGAACGGGAGAAGTGCATTGGATGGATTGGAGTTGTTTACAGATGGAATCAACATGCTGAGAGAACATATTAGGCCCTCGTCAAGAATGCATTATGTTATTCAAAATGGTGGAGATGTTCCAAATGTGGTTCCTGAATATGCAAAGACATGGATATGGATAAGAGATTCCAAAAGAGCGGAGATGGATAGGATTGTTGAGCGAATGAAGGACATAGCAAATGGAGCGGCATTGATGGCCGGGGTAGAAGTAAAAGCCACATTGCTTAGCGGTACTTATGAAATATTGGTGAATCGAACAGGGGCAGAATACATGCATAAAAACCTACAGTCTCTCGGAGCGATTCAATTTACAGAAGACGAGCACAATTTTGCAAAAGCCATACAAAGAGCTACCGGTGTTGCAGAGGATGGTTTAATTGGAGAAATTGGGGAACTGCGGGAGACATCAGATATTACAGGAGGTGGCTCCACAGATACTGGAGATGTAAGCTGGATAGTACCTACTATAAGAATGACTGCTACTACGGGTGCGGTTAATGCTCCGTGGCACTCTTGGGCTGAAGTGGCTTGCGCAGGAATGTCTATTGGGCACAAGGGAATGATGCACGCGGCAAAGGCAATAGGAATGACTATAGTGGACGCATTTGAAAATGAAAAGCTACGTACTGATGCGAAAGCGGAATTTGACGAGAAAAGAAAAGGTCATGTTTATAAAGCTTATCTGTCAGATGGGCCACCACCGATAAAATCAGGCAAATGAAATACATACTTATTGCTCCATTACTATTAGTCGTTGTTTTTTGCACAAGCGGACAACAAAAAGATCCATCCTTTGAAGAGGTAATCTCTCTTCGAAGCGTTGGCAATCCTGTAATATCAGCGGATGGGAAAAATGTGGCCTTTACCGTGCGCTCTGCGGATTGGGAACAGAATGAGTTTGACAATGAAATCTGGATTTCTAAAAATGGAGGGCAGGCATTTCAGGCCACTTACGTCACCAAAGGCTCAAGTTCTTCTCCTGCATTTTCGCCAGATGGAAAGTGGCTGGCGTTCCTTTCGGACAGAGCAGGAAAAAATCAAATTTATGTGATGCGCATGGAGGGAGGAGAAGCTTTTGCGATCACCGATGAAAAAGAAAGTATTTCTGATTTGGAATGGGCACCATCTGGAAAGAGTATATTTTTTGTAAAGCAGGAAAAGGAACAGAAGAATAAGAAAGACGAAGTGAAACGATATGGAGGCTTTGCGGCAGATGATTCGGAGTTTACTTTATCTCACTTGTGGCAAATGGATTTTGATCCCTCATTGAGAAATCCTATTGAATTGCCATGTTATCAAACGGTAGATTCTTTGAAGGCTAAATCAGGATGTTTGGAACTAGCAAAGCCCAAACGTCTGACAGATGGAAAGTTTACCGTTACCGCATTCAAAGTTTCTCCAGATGGCTCACAACTGGCCTTCAATCATCAACCCAATCCACTGATCAATTCCTTTTTGAAAGCAGACATTTCACTGATTGATTTGTCTTCAAAAAAAATCAGACCATTGGTTACCAATGGCAGCACCGATGGGTTGGCAGATTGGTCACCTGATTCAAAAGAACTGTTATACACAACCAACGAAGACGATAGCACATCTAACTTTTACAAAAACTCAAAACTCTTTGCAATCGATATTGTTTCGGGAAAAACGAGAAGACTGGGTACTAAGTTGGACGAGGACATAGGAGGCCAACTTACCTGGAGAGAGGATGGCATTTATTTTTCCTTATGGAATAAAACAAAACGACCGATTTATAAAATCAATCCTAAGACGGGAGATCATTCCGTTTTTTTGAACTCACCTGATCAGATTTTTGGCATATCATTTTCTAAGTCAGGGCACTTTGCAATGAACGCAAAAACTGCAGATCAGCTGAATGAGATTTATGTGTCGACTATTGCTTCTCCCAGACTTCAAAAGATTACTTCGATCAACGATCAAATCAAAAGCTGGAGTGTAGCACAAAGTGAAGTTGTTTCCTGGAAAAGTAAAGATGGCGCTACCATTGAAGGGGTGTTACACAAGCCTCAGAATTATGATGCCTCCAAAAAATATCCTTTGTTGGTTGTCATTCATGGTGGGCCAACAGGCATAGATTATCCTACACCTGTTCCTGCTTATGTGTATCCAATTGTACAATGGCTCAATAAGGGAAGTCTGGTTTTGAGAGTTAATTACAGAGGTTCTGCTGGATATGGTGAAGCGTTTCGTTCGCTAAACGTGGAGAATCTTGGGGTAGGAGATGCTTGGGATGTGATTTCAGGAGTAGAGTTTCTTGATGGAAAAGGACTGATTGACAAAAACCGAATGGGATGTATGGGATGGAGCCAAGGAGGATATATCTCAGCATTTCTCACCACCACCACCGATATTTTTAAAGCCATTTCTGTAGGGGCGGGAATTTCCAATTGGGCTACCTATTATGTTAATACAGATATCCATCCTTTTACAAGACAATATTTGAAAGGAACACCATGGAGTGATCCGAAAGTATATGAGAAGACTTCCCCCATGACATATATCAAAGATGCAAAGACACCCACATTGATACAGCATGGAGAATTTGACAGAAGAGTACCCATTCCAAATGCTTACGAGTTATTACAAGGGTTACGTGATCAAGGGGTAAAAAGTGAATTGATCGTATACAAAGGATTTGGACACGGCATTACCAAACCCAAAGAACGATTGGCCGCCAACTGGCACAACTGGCAATGGTTCAATAAATATATTTGGGGGGAGGAGATTGAATTACCTACATCGGAGACAACTGACAATAAATAATTATGAAACGTTTTATTAAAATCCTGATTTTACTTTTTGCTATCCCAGCGTTTGCGCAAAACGGCACAAAACCCATCGTTACTTCTGACGTGTTGAAGCTTACCACAGCGGATCAAATTACAATTTCACCGGATGGATCGAAAGCTGCCATGGTGGTTACAAAAAAAGCTGTAAAAAAAGAAAAGGAGTACTATTACACCCGCCATTTATACATGGTCAACTTAAATGGGGGTGATCCTGTTCAACTCACCTTTGGAGATCGAAATGATGGACAGCCTGCATGGTCGCCTGATGGTAAACATCTTGCTTTTGTAAGACGTGACGGAGACGCATCCCAAATTTGGATTTTACCAATGAGTGGAGGTGAGGCATACGCCTTGACAAAGGTGAAGTCGGGTGCATCGCAACCCGTGTGGTCACCTGATGGAAAGAAAATATTATTTAGCTCAAGCATTCCGTTTCATGATATTGATGGTGCACCAGGGTGGAGCAATGAACGCCCTGGTCGTAACTACAGTGATGAACCCAATTGGTTGGGGATGAAAGATGATGAAAAGAAAAACGTTAAAGCATCACCCGATGGTTCCCTTGAAGAGATAAAAGCCTGGCTTGCAAGGAATGCCAGCGAAAAGAACCCGAGAGTGCTTACTCGTCTTCAGTTTCAGGGTGAGAATGATTTACAACCCGAGCAAAGATTTTCTCATCTGTTTGTAGTTTCTTTTCCCAGTGGAGAATCGGTTCAACTGACCAACGGATTTCAAAGCTTTAGACAGGCAAGTTGGTCACCTGATGGAACAAAAATTATTAGCACCTCAGCACCAACTACTATCGAACCCGATAGTAATAGAAAGTCTTCTATTTGGTTGATGAATGCTGATGGAAAAAATTTGAAAGAATTTTTGTCATTTAAGGAGTATCCCGCGCTAGGCGCATCGTATTCACCAGATGGTAAATCAATTCTTTATTTATCAAGAAGTGGAGATGATTTTTTAAGAGGACAATTGGAATTGGGTGTGATGACCTCTTCGGGTGAAAAACCTACACTCTTAACTGAAGGATTTGATAGAGATGTATCTTCGCCTATATGGTCGCAGGATGGAAAGACCATCTACTTTACTGCTTCAGCAGATGGTGATGTTCCATTGTACAGCATTTCTGCAAAAGGCGGCAAACCTTCTATTGTAATTGGCGATGATAAAGGGATTATGGATTATGATTTGAAAGGAGATAAAATTGTATACGCACAAACTGAAATTGCCAATCCGTGGGATGTATATCAGATGACCATTAAGGACAAGAAGACCACACAGCTTACTAAATTAAATGCTGACTGGTTAAAAGATAAAAAGGTTACGCTTCCAAAAGAATATTGGATCACGCAGCCTGATGGTACCAAGGTGCAATATTGGGTGATGGAGCCCCTGAACAGAAAAGACGGTACAAAGTATCCAACGATATTAAATATTCACGGAGGACCAACTGCTATGTGGGGACCATCAGGATTTTCTATGTGGCACGAATTTCAAATACAAGTGGGTTGGGGATATGGCCTGGTATTTTGTAACCCTAGAGGTAGTGGAGGATATGGAGAGGATTTCAAAAGGGGCAACTATCAAGACTGGGGCACAGGGCCAGCTAGCGATATTTTAGCAGCATTGGATGATGCAGCGAGTAAAAACGCGTGGATTGATAAAGATCAGTATTTTGTAACAGGAGGTAGTTATGCAGGATACATGGTGGCTTGGCTGGTAAGTCAAGATCAGCGCTTCAAAGCGGCTAATGCACAACGAGGAGTTTATGAGTTGACCACTTTCATGGGAGAGGGAAATGCTTGGAGGCTCGTTCCTGATTACTTTGGATACCCATGGGAGAAGGACGTTAAAAAAATACTGGATGACAATTCTCCTTACTCTTATGTAGATAAGATTAATACGCCCTTACTTATTATGCATAGTGACAAAGATTTACGGACGGGCGTAATCCAATCGGAAATGCTTTATAAGAGTTTGAAAATTTTGGGCAAGCCCGTAGAATACATTCGCTATCCAGATGAGGGACACGAGTTGTCCAGAAGTGGAAATCCACTAAGGATGATGGACCGATTAATACGAGTGATTGAATTCTTTGAACGCTATGCAAAACATCCCGAAACACCACCTGCTGTATTAAGTGGTGCGGGGAATTAAGCTAAAATGATCATCTAAAAAGGGCTGTTACTCTACATAGAGTACCAGCCCTTTTAGGTAGGAGCCTTCCGGATGATAGATGGAAACAGGATGATCAGCCGGTTGAGAGAGATGGTGCAGAACCTTTATCTGTCTGCCAGATTGTATTGCCGCTGAAACAATGGTGTCATAGAATAATTGACGGTTAACTACTTGTGAACAAGAGAATGTAAAAATCATTCCTCCCGATTTTATAACCCTGAACGCTTCAGCGTTGAGGCGTTGATAGCCTTTCATGGCCTGATGCTTGGCACTCTTATGTTTCGCGAAAGCGGGAGGGTCAAGAATGATAACATCATACTGATCCTTTTTGTCTTTTAAAAATTCAAAAGTGTCGATGGAAAAAGATGGGTGTTGTTCGTTGCTGAACCCACTCAATTCAATATTTTTTTCTGTTAATGCAATTGCTTTATCGGAAGCATCTACGGAATGTACTAGCGTAGCACCTGCCTGCAATGCATAAATGGAGAATCCACCAGTATAACAGAAGGTGTTCAGCACTGATTTTCCTTTTGAGTATTCTCCCAAGAGTTTTCTGTTTTCCCGTTGATCGAGAAAGAATCCAGTTTTTTGACCAGTTTCCCAATCTACAAAGAATTTATTTCCGTGCTCATTAACAATGTGCGGAACTATACCCATTCCAAAAAGGTATCCATTTTCCTGTGTTGATTTCAACGCTGATGGAGCTTTGAGATAAATGGCAGTTAGTTGATCCTTAAAAATGATTTTAAGAGAATTAGCTATTAACTCACGGTCATTATACATACCTACTGAGTGGGCCTGAATTACCGCCACGCCATTATAAATATCAATGATGAGCCCAGATAGACCATCACCCTCGCCATGAACGAGTCTGTAGGCATTTGTTGTATCCGATATAACTCCAGCTGTCAATCTTTGATGATAACACATTTTCAGTTTTTCCTGATAAAACTTATTATTGGGTAATGAATCACCAAAAATTAAAATGCGAGCAGCTATAGTCCCTTCATGAAAATGACCATATCCCAGAATCTTACCTTGAGCATTTTGTACACTGACCCATTCACCATCATGAATCTCGCCTTGAGCAGAGTAGATGGCACCCGAGAATATCCATGGATGAAAACGTTGTATTGATACTTCCTTTCCTTTCTTAAGTACCAAAGCCCCCTTAATGTTCATAAATCCGTATTTTGTTTATCTTACCTTGAGCAATCACAGTGACCTTATTAGCGGTATTCGGCTATTTTATGTCAGTTTTTAGATTTACCATTTTATTGATTTCAATTTTTGGAGGATTTCAAGCTTTCAGCCAATCTTATTATGCGGATAGTCTTGAAAACCTTTTAAAAACTCCCATTCACGATACCGTAAAGGTATGGGCTTTAAATGAATTGAGCAGAGAACAAATTTATGGATCTCCGGACACGTCTTTTAGGCTTGCTAATGATGCGTTGAAGCTGGCAGAGGAAATAGGTTACAAAAGAGGCGAGGCCTATTCGTATCGTGTACTGGCTTCAATAAGTGGGACAAATGATAGGTACCTGTCTTATTCAGAGTACATGGAAAAAGCGATCAAGCTTTTTATTGCCCTGCAGGATTCTGTGGGACTTGGCAACTGCTACATTACGGAGGCAATTGTCTATGACCGCCAAATGAATTTTGATAGCTCAATTGATTCGTACCTAAAGGCCATTCCTATTTTCAGAAATAAAAACATGCCAGAGAGGGTAGCGGTATGTTTGAATAACCTTGGTTTTGTTTACTATCAAATGGACCAATATGAAGAGGCAAGAGAGAGCTTAAAGGAAGCAATTACAATAAACGAGTCAATTGATAATAAAACGGTGCTTATTAACAGTTATAGCAATTTAGGACTGGTATTGTCCGAATTGGGGAATTGGACTGAAGCCGAGAGCTACTTTGAAAAAGTAATACAACTTCATAAAGAACTGAAGGAGAATTCTAATCCAGAGGCCTTTGTAGAGACACTTATTGGTAGATCACAAATTTATAAGATGCGCAATCAATTGAAACAAGAGAAAGAATTACTTGACGAGGCAAAGAAATACTCCGAACAATTTAATTATATGGAGTTAAGGAAGCAGACTTATCTGAGACTCTCATCTTATTATTTAAGAACCCACAACTTCGAACAAGCAAATGAGATGCTAAAAGATCTTGTTGTTGTTGATGACAGCATTACTCAGCAACGAAGAAAGAATGAAGCATCGATTATAGCAAGTGTTATTAACTCAGCTAAGCTAGAATCGGATTTTGAAAATGCTCAGGACAATATTGAGAAGCAAGAATTGGTAATTGCTCAGCAGAAACAAACCTTGATCGCTGTTGCACTTGTTGGTGTATTGTTTTTTGTTTTACTCGTGTTGCTTATTCTGTCAAATAGAAGTAGGAGGAGGATGAACAGAACTTTGGCTGCCCACCGAGAGGCCATTGATGGTAAGAATATAGAGTTAGAAAGGTTGAATCAAACAAAGGACAAATTCTTTTCAGTGGTGGCTCATGACCTTCGCAGCCCACTTAACTCGTTATTTGGCTTTTCCAATTTACTTGTAAGACATGCAGAGTCCATGTCAAAAGAAGAAATTCAAACAATGGGAGCGCAACTTAGAGAGTCAGTAGCCAATGCCTTAAAGATGACCGAAAACCTGATAACATGGGCGCGGTCGCAAATGTATGAGGAGCAAACTAACCCTGAAATTATTGATGTAAGAACTGTAATTGATGAGACATTAAAAGTTTCAACTGAGGAGGCAGCTAAAAAAGGAATTGTACTACAACATGAAACAAGAGAACAAGCCAACATCTATGCTGACAGGAATCATGTGTTGTTAATGCTCAGAAATATTATAAACAATGCCATTAAGTATACAGCGCCTGGGGATAAGATATCAGTTACAGCAGTTGAAGAAAACGGTCAAACAAAAATAACCATTGATGACACTGGTGTGGGGATGCCGGATGACGTGAGAGAAAAACTTTTTTCATTGGAAGGAGCCGTAAGCAGGGAGGGCACATCTGGAGAGCGAGGAACAGGTTTGGGTTTGTTGCTGGTTAAAAGTTTTGTAGAAAAAAATAATGGTTCTTTATCGGTGAGCAGCATAAAAAATAAAGGTAGCCAGTTTGTGGTGTTATTACCATCCTCACAATCTTGACATCAATTGAATTTCATTTTTATATTTGGTTTGAAAATTTATATGATCAAGCTATGAAACTTTTTATTCTATTTTTTTCGATTGTACTGATTTCTTGTTCATCGTCTGATTCTGATAATACTTTTTCTAACCCAGTAGAGGGAATACCCGCTGGAGCAATTCAGGAACGATTTGAAGATACGCCCCATCTTATCGGTGTAAGGATGAATGATGGCACTGGCAATTTATCACAATCTGGTTTGGTAGAGGATGGGAAGCGTGTAGGTAACTGGGTAGAGTATCATCCAAATGGTCTTGTTAGATCCGTTATTTCATATGTGGATGGTAAAAAAGAAGGGATAGCGATGGAGTTGGGTAACAACGGGCAGTTAGAAAAAAGGATGCAATATCATAATGACCAATTACATGGAGACTATCGGGAGTTCAGATACACAACAGTAAAGGAAGAGCGCAACTACCAGAATGGAAAGCTGGAGGGGACAGTAAAAATTTATTACGATAATGGTAAAATAATGGAAGAGGGCGCCTACCAAAATGGAACCCGGCATGGGCTATCTAAATGGTATGATCAAGAAGGAAATGTGACTATTGAATATGAGTACAATAATGGCGAATTAGTAAAAAAATAGACGTTTTGAAGAAATTTTGAACCTAAATCCGAAGAATTTCGTAATTAGTGATACTACTGAACAAAAGAGTGGTAAAGGCGTTGAATAGAAGCGTAGAAAAAAGTAAAAAATTTACAATACAATTTACCTTGAGAGGCATCCTGCCTTCTCAAAATTGTTTAACTAAAAATGTGACGAGTTATGAATAAGTTCTTTCAACTTGTGATTGCAGCTATTATGGGTAGTGGTATTACCTTAGTTGCTAATCAATGGTACGGTAATGGAAATTCAAATGTAAGAATTGAACATGTAGATGGAGTTCCGACTACAGCTGTGGCCTATACAGTTAACGAAAAGGGTGAAGCGGTACCACTTGATTTTACTGGCACTGCTGATAAGGTAACGCAAGCCGTAGTGCATATTCGCTCTACTCAGGCTGTAGGAATTCAAAGAAATTCGCGAGATCCGTTACGAGATTTTTTTAATGGACCATCTCCAATGCAACGCGGACCAAGCCAAAGCACTGGCTCTGGCGTGATTATCAATAAGAACGGATATATCGTTACGAATAACCATGTGGTGCAAGGTGCAGATATTGTAGAAGTTACTTTATCAGACAATAGTACCTACAAAGCAGAGGTTATTGGTACTGATCCGGATACTGATTTGGCAGTGATAAAAGTGAATAACAAAGATTTACCTTATTTGTCATTTGTTGATTCAGATCAATCTAAAGTAGGCCAGTGGGTTTTGGCGGTAGGCAATCCATTTAATCTTAATTCAACGGTTACTGCTGGAATAATTAGTGCAAAGGGAAGAAATATTAATATTATTAATTCGAACTCCAGAAGCGAGGGCGAGCAATTGGGAAATACAGCCATTGAATCTTTTATTCAAACGGATGCTGCTATCAATCCTGGAAATAGTGGAGGTGCCTTGGTGTCTTTGGACGGAGGGTTATTGGGAATCAATACAGCGATAGCAAGTCCGACTGGAGCTTATTCTGGGTATGGGTTTGCGGTTCCGTCCAACATTGTGAGTAAAGTGGTTGAAGATTTGATCGCTTATGGAGCAGTACAGCGCGGCTGGTTGGGTGTTACCGTTCAAAACGTTACTAGTGATTTGGCCAAACAAGAGATGTTGGATAGAAATGAGGGCGCATTTATCGTTGATTTCGCAGACAACAGTTCAGCCAAAGAAGCAGGTTTGCAAAAAGGTGATGTAGTTATTCAGTTGGATGATGCTGAGATTAAATCCAGCACTGCCTTAATTGAATATATCGGAAGGAAGCGTCCAGGGGATAAAATTGGTGTAAAAGTGGATCGTAAGGGTAAAATTGTAACTGTTCCGGTAACCCTCAAGAATCGAAATGGAGAGTTAAGCACAATAAATCGAGAAGAAAAGGATGCTATAGCTTCATTGGGCCTTTCTATGGAGGATGTAGATCAGAAAATTTTAAATAGATTGGAGTTGAAAAATGGCGTGCGAGTGAGTAAACTTGATAATGGTAAACTCGCTCGTTATACTGAAATGCGTGAAGGGTTTATTATTACGCATATAGATGATCAAGCGGTAAAAACAGTAAAAGAAGTTAACGAAATTTTGAACAAGAAAAAGGAGGGTGACCTTGTTACGTTTTCCGGTATCTATGAAGACTTCCCTCGGGAATATATTTATGCACTTAGAATGTAGGACTTAAATGAAGATGAAAAAAATGAGAAGACTGTTTAAAAAGGGCGAGCGCGTTCGTAGCAGGATTGATGGCAAGGTGATGGAAGTTTTGAAATATATAAAGAACAATTTGGTTGAAGTGAGATGGTTCGATCTTGAGAAAAAAGAAATACGAGTCAATAAAATAGAGGAGGATAAACTCTCCAAAGCGGCCTAACAAAAGCCCCCGACTTTTAGTCGGGGGCTTTTTTATTACTCTGACCGCAATGATTTTACGGGATTGGTAAGCCCTGCACGGATACCATGAATGCTAACCGTAATAAAAGAAATTAGTAACGCGGCCAATCCGGCATAGGTAAATACAATAAATTTTATTTGTGTGCGAAACGCAAAACTTTGCAACCATTCTGACATGGCATACCAGGTGAAGGGTACCGCAACTATAATAGCAATGAGTACCATTAAAGCGTATGACTTTGAAAAGAGTTTAACAATACTCGGAACAGATGCTCCCAACACTTTTCTAATGGCAATTTCTTTAGTGCGGAGCATTACGGTAAAGGATGAAAGGGCATACAGACCAAGGCATGCAACCAAAATTGCGAAGAGTGTAGCATAGGCAAGAACCTCGATCAGATTGTCTTCTGATTCATAAAGCCTTTCCATCCTTTCTGCTGGAAAGAAATGCTCATAGGCTTTGTCAAAATTCATTGACTCCCATGTGGACGACATCAATTCAATAGTACTTTGTCTTGCCTTAGGATCAAGTTTAATAGAAATGTATCGGTAGTTTCTTGCACTGTCTCCGCCATAGTGATGGACAATTGGTAAAATCGGCTGTTTCAGCGATGCGTAGTTAAAGTCCTCTACCACACCAATTACTTCCAGTGATCTGCGAGAATTAGGATATAGTAAATGCTTACCAATAGGATCTTCCCAGCCAATGTCACGCACTGCCGCTTCGTTAAGTATGATGGAGTTGTTTCTATCATTTTCAGAATTTGGCAGGAAATTTCTCCCAGCGACTAATTTAATGTTAAACGTATTAAAATAGTCTTCTTCCACTACAGCAGTTTGATAGTCAAGCGGACTCATGTCTTCTTTGCCTTGAGGCAAAAAGAGAGTGAAACTTCCTGGATAGTCTCCGGGAATACCGTTGGAAGCTGTTACCGATTCAACTCCAGCCAGTTGTTTGAGCTGTTCTTTAAACGCTACTATTCTGGAGACTGCACTTCCGCGATCTTCAAAGTCACGTATGCTTATCGGTACCACTACTACATTATCCTTATCAAATTTGACATCATAACTTCTCATATAATCAACTTGTTGATTAATGATGGCCACTGCACTTAACAGAATGATGGCTAAAGTGAATTGAAGAATAACAAGTCCATTGCGTAAGACCATACTTCCACTTTTTGATTGAACCCCTTTTAATACTTCACTTGGGATAAAGTTTGCAATATAGAAGGAAGGATAGCTGCCACTAAGTATACCGATGACGATCCCCAGAAGGAGAATGACTCCAATCATTAATGGATTGTCAAGAAAATTGATGGGAATGTTGAGGCCGATAAGATCGCTGAAGAAAGGGAGTAATAATTCAGCCAACAGACCACCGAGGATCAGAGCAAAAAAAGTAAGCAAAAGAGATTCACTCAGGAATTGATAGATGAGTCCCTTTTTTGATGCGCCCATAACTTTACGCACTCCTACTTCAGTGGTTCGCATTAGCGATTGCGCGGTGGCCAGATTAGTAAAGTTGATGGACGCAATGAGGAGTATACCGAGCGTTACTATTAGCAATGTGTAAGCATATTTTCGTTGATCAGTAAATTCATCGTTGTAGTCTTTAAGTGGTAGGAAAAGCACATTGCCTCTTTCCGTTTCGTCTACATACTTATCCATGATGAGGTTGGCCTGTTGACGAAGTGTGGTTATATCATTGGCTTGATTTAGCTTAACAAAGGAGCTGCAAAAAGATGCTGCCCAAAGATCATCTCCTACGAACTGATGAGCAAGGCGTGTATTTATTGGGATGACCACTTCAAATTCAAAAGAAGAATTGCCAGGAATTTCTCCTATTACTCCAGTAACGGTTCTGTCCATTGCAAAGCCAAAATTGAGCACCTTGCCCATAGGGTCCTGATCTCCAAAGAATTTTTCTGCCACTTCTTTAGAGATAACCACAGCATTAGGATCATTCAAAAAACTATTGGGATCACCGGCAATTATTGGAAAGGAAAAAAAGGTAAAGAAGGATGAGTCGGCATAAAAAAGGCGTTGTTCAAAACGTTTGTCGCCATATTTTATCCACGTTTGACCTGCCCCAAGTCCTTTTGTGCTCCTTTCTACATTGGCAAATTCTGATTGGGCAGCCTCGGCCATTGGGAACCACGTATCATATACTGGTGTGGGACCAGATTCTGTAACTCTATCGCGATACATGAAATAAATCCGATCGGAATCTTCATGAAACTGATCGAATGAAAGCACACTTATGGCATAAAAGGCAATAAGAATAGTGATGGCCGCACTGCCTGCAAGCCCGATGATATTAATAATGGAGTAGGACTTGTGTTTAAGTATGTTTCTAATAGCAACTTTGATATAGTTGATAAGCATATATGTAGTTTTGATATTGATGTTTTATTGAAAGACTCTTATTCTTCTTTTAGAGTGTCAACGGGATTGAGAGATGCAGTGCGGATAGTTAAATAACCAATGGTAAGCCAAGCAATTAATAGTGTGCCTAGTCCTGTGAGTAAAAAGATCCAAATACTGATATCAATCTTAAAGATAAAGTTGTTGAGCCATCCACTCATGATCCACCAGGCTACAGGCACGGCAAGAACGGTTGAAGCAATGATCAGTTTAGAGTAATCTTTTATCAAGTTGACTAATAGACGACCAATGGGAGCTCCCAAAACTTTTCGAATACCCACTTCCTTTTTGCGCTGAGCAAAATTGAGAGAGGCCAGACCGAACAGACCCATACACGAGATAATGATGGCAATGCTGGCAAAGAAACCAAAAACCAAACCCATTTTATTTTCAGAGGTATACTGTGAGTTGATATTGTCCTCCAGGAAGGAATATTCAAAGCCAAAGGTGTTATCAAATTTTTTCCAAACTGACTCGACTCCGGCAATTGTTTGAGAAACATTTTCTGAGTTAAATCTTATTAGTACACTGTTGTAATAGGGCAGTCGTTGCATGATGACTGGGCGAACGGGCTGATGGAGCGATTGATAATTGAAATCTTTCACCACACCCACAATCGTTCCACGGTATTCATTCTCGTCCATGGCCAGTACAATCTCCTTTCCAACGGGGTCGCTAAGTTGGAGTTCACGAGCAGCGGCTTGATTAATGATATAAGCATTTGCAGTATCACCTGGAAAAGAGCGATCGAATCCCCTACCCTCCGCAATTTCCAAGTGGAGGGTTTTTATCAAATCGTAGTCAACATACATTTGTGATGCGTTGACCTCGTGGTCAGGATCATTAATGGAGTGGATGGGATTTTGATTGAATTGTGACCCAGGTACATTGGATGAAGCGCCCACCTCTTCCACCCCTGCTACATTTCGCAATTCATTCTGAAGTGTTTCAAAGTTTCTCCTCAAGTTTCCATCTCTTACAGGAATAAGCAGCGTTGCGTCTTTAGCAAAGCCTAAGTTTTTGTGTTGAATAAAATTCATTTGATTGAGGATAATGACGGTTCCTGAAATCAAAATGATGGCCATGGTGAATTGAAACACTAATAGAATTTGTGAGAATAGGTTTCCTCCTTTACTGGTTACAAATTTTCCTTTTAGGACCTGTACCGGATTGATGGAAGAAAGAATAGCTGATGGATAGAGCCCGGCTAAAATGCCTGTAACTACACCGATGCCCAGGATAATTGCCACAATGGAAGGGTTGTGAAGAAAATTGATGGCTAACTCCTTTCCACTAAGCAGGTTGAAATAGGGGAGTGATACTTCTACAGCTAAACCAGCAAGTATCATAGAGAACAGCGCCACTAATAATGATTCTCCAATAAACTGAACCGACAGTTGGTTTTTAAAGGCTCCTAGTGTTCTTCTTACCCCAATTTCCTTGGCGCGTTCTGCTGATTTCGCTGTAGTAAGATTCATAAAGTTGATTACAGCAATGGTAAGGATGAGGAAAGCGGCCGCCATCATAATGTAGACATATTCAATATTGCTGTTGGGTTCTAACTCCCACATGAGATGCGACTTGAGATGAATGTCTCTAATATTTTGAAGCCGGAAGCCCTCTTTGTTTTGGATGATTCTCTGAATGACTTCGTCACTTGCGTTAATATATTGTCCAGCCCATGATAATAATTGATCCTCCAGCTTTTTAGGGTCGGCATCAGGGCGAAGCTTTATGTAATTGAAGTGACCAAAGTCTGCCCATGTATAATAGGCACTTTCTGGATCTTCAAACGTTTTCATGTGTACATAACTTACTAATGCCATAGCATGAAAGTGAGATTGCCTGGGGATGTCTTCATACACTCCCTCAATTTCAATCAGATTTTCATCACCGTTAAAAGCGAGGTGCTTACCTATAGGATCTTCCTTCCCGAAATATTTATACGCAGCTGATTGCGATAGCATAAGTTTGCCAGGTGTACGAAGGACGGTGTTCTTATTTCCTTTTATTATTTTTAGAGGGAACACTTCGAAAAAAGTGCTGTCTACTGAAAGAATATTCTTTTCATTGTACTGGATGTCTTTTTCCAGATTCTTTACAGAGAAACTTTGTTGGGTCAACCCTGGCCCCCAAATGGGAGAAAGAGTAACAGCACCCGTCACCTCTGGAAAATCCCTTACCAAAGCCTGAGCCATTGGATGAGGAGTCCGTGTTTGAGGGTTTCCGGATTGCCAATAAATCCGATATATATTGGCTGTTTCCGGGTCATATCGGTCATAACTCATTTCATCTTGCACATAAAGAAGAATCATGATAACCGATGCAATGCCAACAGTAAGGCCAATTACGTTAATAAGGGCATATAACCTGTTCTTGAGCAGGTTTCTTAAGGTGATAAGCAGATAACTTCTTAGCATAAATCAATTTTGCCTTTCAATAGCCACTAAGATGCCAATAGTACTAATCAATTGAAAAACAGACAGATAGGAAGTTTATAATTTATGCTAGTGGTTCAGAATGAAACAATTGGATGTTCCACTTTGAAACATTTTTTTACCTTTATTCTTATGAAAACACCTGCCCATGTTCTGGTAGTGGATGATGATCCTGATATAGTTCAAAGTGCGAGGGTCGTTTTGAGGCAGCATTTTGAAAAGGTGAGCACAGAATCAAACCCACAGCAACTTCCCTTTTTAATCAATCAGAAACACCCTGATGTGGTTTTACTGGACATGAATTTTACAGCAGATGTAACGAAAGGAAGAGAAGGGCTCTATTGGCTTGAAAAGATATTAGTGGATCATCCCTCCCTCAGTGTGGTAATGGTAACTGCATTTGGTGATGTGAAACTGGCCGTGGAAGCTATGAAAATTGGAGCTGTAGATTTTGTGGTGAAGCCGTGGGAGAATGAAAAATTGATTGCAACGGTAAATGCAGCATTTCAATTGTCTACTTCAAAACGAGAAGTGGCAAAGCTTAGGCAGCACCAAACCAGAATGGCCGAAGTGTATACCCAACCAGATGTTTCTATCATTGGTGAGTCCAAAGAGATTAAGCACCTTTTTTCAATCGTTAACCGGGTGGCAGCCACAGATGCCAATGTTTTATTATTGGGAGAGAATGGTACTGGAAAAGAATTGGTGGCAAAGGCCATTCATCATCGGTCAACCAGAAGTGATGGACCATTTATAAAGGTAGATGTTGGTACTATTCCTGAAAGTTTATTTGAGTCGGAGTTGTTTGGTCATGTTAAGGGGGCCTTCACTGATGCTAAACAAGATCGTGTAGGAAGATTTGAGTTGGCTTCCGGTGGAACTTTGTTTTTAGACGAAATAGGGAATTTGCCACTGACCTTGCAGAGTAAATTACTCACCGCTCTCCAAAACAGAGTCATTACCCCTGTAGGGTCTAACCAACAAATCTCAATTGATATACGCCTGATTTCTGCCACGAACGAAAACATTAAGGAGTTGTTGGAAGAGGGAGAATTTAGGGAAGATTTGTTGTATAGAATTAATACAGTGGAGATAACGATCCCACCTCTTCGAGAGCGACTAGAGGACATCCCTTTGTTGTTGGATTACTTTCGTTCACTGTACAATAAAAAGTATAACAAATCAATTGGAATTCATCCAGAAGTAATTGAAATCCTTTCACGTTATACATGGCCTGGCAATGTCAGGGAGTTTCAGCATGCGGTGGAGCGAGCAGTGATTCTTTGCGAAGGGGAAAGCCTTACCAGTCAAGACTTTTATTTTCCCGGTCAAAGGAGGGAGGCAACTGAAAATTTGACCAATCTTCACGATGTGGAGCGTAAAACGATAGCAGATACTATCAAAAAGAATAAGGGTAACTTGAGCAAAGCTGCCAAGGAATTAGGCCTTGGCAGAACAACCCTTTATCGAAAAATAGAAAAGTATGGGTTATAGGATGTTAATCAACCGAAATTGATACTGAAAGAATTCAGATATAACATTGTACTAAGGGTGGTCATCATCACTGGTCTTGCCTTGCTGCTTTCATACGTAATCACTAACAAGGAGTGGTTTTTCACCCCTCTGGTTCTAGTTCTGTTGTTGCTGATTTCCATTTGGAGTCTGATCTATTACATAGAAAAGACGAATAAGGACCTCACTTATTTTATTCTTTCCATAAAGCAAAGTGGATTTACTACTTCATTCCCTCCTGGTAAAAAAGGCAAGACATTTAGAAAATTATCACAGGCTTTTAATGATGTGATTGAAGAGTTTAGAAAAATAAACTTACAGCGAGAGACTCATTATCAATATTTACAAACGCTCACAGAAAATATTCAGGCAGGAATTATAAGTTTTGATGAAACTGGTAAAATAGAATTGGCTAACCCTGCTGCGTTGCAGTTGCTCGGAACCCTCCGATTGCGAAATATAAATGAGATAAAGAGAATTAATGCCAAGCTATTTCAGGCGATAAATGATTTAATGCCAGGCCAAAGGCAATTATTCAGAACGGTAATCGCAAAAAAGGAGGTCCACCTTTCTGTTCAGATAAAGGAGTTGGTGATGAATGAAGTTCCTTACAAGATAATGCTCGTGCAAGACCTGAATCAGGAAATGGAAGAACAAGAGGTAGATGCTTGGCAAAAATTGATAAGAGTGCTTACCCATGAGATTATGAATTCAGTTACTCCAATTGTTTCTCTTACAGAAGCAGTCAACACAATGTTGACAGAATCTGATGGTGAGCGGAGAAAATTGGAGCACCTGGATGAGGAGGATAAAGAGGATTTATTTGGTAGCCTTGAAACGATTGAAAAAAGATCGAAAGGTTTATTGCGGTTTGTGAACGCCTATAAAGACTTTACTAAAACGCCTGAGATTGTTTTGTCTCAGGTTGATGTTGGAGGGTTGATCAAACATGTTTTAAACCTTCTTAATTCCGAATTGGTAAAAAACCAAATTGCTATCGACAAGACAGGAGTGGAAGATCATTTTATGGCAAAGGCCGATGCTTCGTGGATGGAGCAAGTCATTATTAATGTAATTGGAAATGCGATTGATGCGTTGGAGCATATTGAAGACCCAAGACTTAAGATTGTTGCTTTTCAGGATGGCAATCGAAATTGCATTGCAATAAGTGACAACGGAGGTGGAATGGACAAAGGAACATTGGATAATATTTTCGTCCCATTCTTTACAACAAAGAAAAATGGAACTGGGGTTGGACTAAGCCTTTCTAAACAAATTATGAAATTGCATAAGGGAAGTTTAAATGTGACGAGCGAATTAGGCAAGGGTACTATTGTGATGATGGAATGGTAATTTCATTTTTAATTTTATACCTATCCGGTTACAAACATTTACCTTTGCTGAACAATCAGCCATAAGAGTTGGTTTTACTTTAAAATAAAAGCGCCATCAAAAAATTTGACATTCCTGCGTACTACCGGTCTTCGATTACTGGTAGAGTAAAAGAGGCCAGAAGAAGTAAGGACTTGAGGAAGCAGGACTTTGCTCCTGCAAGACTTGACTTTGGTCCTGTGGTATTTTACATCGCCCGACACTTTGGCTTTTGTTACGGAGTAGAAAATGCCATTGAGATTAGTTATAAAGCACTGGAAGAGAACCCTGATAAAAATGTTTTTCTTTTGAGTCAGATGATTCATAACCAGGAGGTAAACAATGATCTTCAAAGTAGAGGAATAAGATTTATCATGGATACAGACGGCACTCAGTTGATTCCATGGGAAAATTTAAAAAGTAACGATGTCGTTATAATACCTGCCTTTGGTACCACTATTGAAATAGAGCATCGATTGCTGGATATGGGAATCGAGGTACAGAAATACAATACTACCTGTCCCTTCGTGGAGAAGGTATGGAACAGAGCGAATAAACTGGGCAAGGATGAATATACTGTGATTATACATGGTAAACCCAAGCACGAAGAAACACGGGCTACTTTTTCGCACAGTGCAGAAGGAGCTCCGTCAGTCATTGTTAAGGACATGAAAGATGCCATTTTATTGGGCGACTATGTTACAGGCAAAAAAAACCTATATGATTTTGAAAAGGACTTTGCAGGAAAGTATTCGGACGGGTTTGATCCATCCATTCATTTGCAAAAAGTAGGAGTGGTTAATCAGACTACTATGTTGGCTACTGAAACGCAAGCCATCGCTGATTACTTTAAAAACCTGATGACTGAAAAGTATGGGGCAGATCAAATCAAGAGCCACTTTGCGGACACACGTGATACCTTGTGCTATGCCACTAATGATAATCAAGACGCCACCTATGAATTGCTAAAAACGGATGCTGATTTGGCGGTGGTAGTAGGAGGCTACAACAGCTCTAATACTTCCCATATTGTAGAATTGTGTGAAAGAAAATTTCCAACTTACTTTATTAATTCCGATTCAGAATTAAAGTCCAATGGAGAAATCCACCACTTTGACTACAAGGTTAAAAAGGGAGTAGTTTCTAACGATTACATACCTTCAGAAAACCCCGTAAAAATTGTTTTGACAAGCGGGGCTTCTTGCCCTGATACCCTTGTAGATAGGGTAATGCTTAGATTACTTGAATTTTTCCCTTCCCATAGGTCCGTTGAAGAAGTTTTAGAGGATTTTTAAAATATCTTCTTTTCGGGTGCGTTTCAGATTAGCGAAAAGCCTAATTTAGTTAAATCTATGAAACGAATTATAGTCCCTATAATCTTGTGTTTTTGCGCCTTTGTAGCAGAAGCACAATTTTCCTTTGGCGTAAAAGCCGGAGTAAATCAAAACAGTGTGAGAGGAGACAAAGACCCTTTTAGTTATAAGCCCTCTACCGGGTTCCATTTAGGAGTCTATGGAAGTATCCCGTTGTCCAATAAACTTTCATTGAA
>JAGQYK010000004.1 GCA_020436125.1 Cyclobacteriaceae bacterium
GATATGTGTATCATGCCCACAAGCGTGCATCACACCTACATCCTGACCGAGGTAAGTTGATTTTTCTTTAGAGGCAAAAGGCAGACTGTTTCTCTCCACAACAGGCAATCCGTCTATATCAGCGCGCAAAGCAATGGTTGGCCCCGGTTTTCCTGTCCGTAAAATACCAACCGCACCTGTTTTGGCCACAGGGTATCTTACTTCCATGCCCAATGACTTCAAATGGTCGGCAATCATCTTACCTGTTTTGAATTCACGATTGGACAACTCGGGATATTGGTGAAAATGTCTGCGCCATTCAATCACTTTGGCTTCCATTTCTTTTGCTTTCTGGTCAAGTTTAGCTTGCTGTTTTGTGTTTTGTGCAAAAACCAAAGAACAACTAAAAACCAGCAGCAGTGTAAAGTAGATTTTCTTCATGTGTATGGGTAATTTTGATCAAGTTATGAAAAACTCTATTCCAGTAAAAGTTGAGGGATGCAGTGGATAAAAATCTTTTCCAGCCCTGATGATGCCCTTGAAAGAATACAGCCAGGCTCTACTCAACTGCTCATTGTACATCAAAAAAGAATATGCCTTGCTCGCATAAATGATGATTTTTTTGCTGTGGCCGACAAGTGCTCGCACAATGGCGAATCGTTAAGCAAAGGGAAAATCAATTATATAGGTGAGGTGGTGTGTCCGTGGCACGGTTATCGTTTTCAACTCAAGTCGGGCAAAGAATCAGCGGAACGCTCTGCTGACCTTGAGACCTTCCCTATCAAACAAGATGAAACGGGCTTTTATATTGGATTATAGACTATGCTTTTACAATACTATCTTCGCAAAACCGTTTATTTTTTGATATTCATTTGATGAGGCTTCTTTTCATTTTCTGCTTGTTCATCCCCGCTATCTCGATTTATTCTCAAGGAATGGAGAACACTATTCCTGACAGGCTACAATTAACCAATAATGTGCCTGAAGATTTATTGGCAAAAAGATCTTGTGTTTTCTACGCTTCTACATTTTCCAATGAGGAACTTGACATTATTCAAAGTTCTTTTCAAAAATCCGGAGTAGATGCCGTAGCTTATTTCAAAACTGCACTTGTATTTGCGGGTGCCGATGTCACTCCAAAAATTGCAGAATTTCTCAATAAACGAGAGATCGATTTTATTGTGCTTTTATCAAAAAAAGACAACTCTTATTCATTCACTTTCACTCCCTTCAGCGGCACTGGGGATTTTGTTAACAATGGTCAGCCTGGATGGGAAGTACATGGCACTGATCTCAAAGAAGCCTTACAAGTTATTTACCGGTCAACCGTGAATAGTCAACCTATAAAAAACTTGTTGATCAACAGTTATCCTGAAAAGAATTTTCCGATCAACATTATCGAAGGAAGGCGTTCTGATTTTTTTGCCATCGACCTCAAGGTGGATAAACTGGCTGTTCCGTGGTTTAAGGACGCAGCTACAGATAGTTTGCTTGCTCAGTTTTTCAAAGAGTACTATCCTTTCAGTTATGGCATGACAGAACCTGGTCTTGATGCAAAAGAATTGCGCAACAATGGTTTTCATTACGTACTCTCGTATGTGCACACCGAAGGGCTTATCGCCCGCGACATTCTTGGTTATCCAAATACGACTAATGAAAGCGCCATCACATCAGTTACTTATCCCAACGGGTCGCTTCAATTAAAAACCATTCCCGCGGAAACGCCAGTTTATAAATTCTATTTTAAACATCTCGTTTCTGGAAATGTATTTCTGGGCACCAAGTGGGATGGAGACACCACCTGGCTGGCTGCATTGCGCAACCACGTCAAAGGATTCAAAGCAGAATTAAAAATCCCTTAGCCTACTCTTTTAAATCTTTCTCTTTGGCAGACTTTTTACGGTTCAATAGAACTGCTACAATTATTATAATGGCCGCTACACCAAAACCATTAAGGTGAAAGTGTGGAAATGATATGAAATTCCATCCGTGCCCCCACCCAAATAGACCACTAAAGATAGCCTCGAATATTCCACCAATTGCTCCAAATACGGCACCGATAACTCCAAACAAAACACCAAATATTGCTCCCACGATTCCTATCACTAAACCGAAACCTCCGGCTAATAATCCAATCCAAATGGGGAATGTGAACAAAACAATAAGGGCGAGTAGCAGTGTAGATCCTTTCATCAGCTTTTGGTTTCACTAATCCTTACAAAAACCATTCACTAAATTGATCAAGGCTAAAAACTAGCTTTCAGCGGCTATAATCAAGTATTTTGACTTTGTGGTGCTATCGCTCCTGTTGGATAATGAACACCTGATATGTACAAAATTGAACAGTTAGCTTCTCTTTTTGTAATTGATGACCGCCCAACCATTGAGGATAATTCCGAAGCCCGTTACAATCAACAGGTGATACCTGATGTCATAGAGACTGCTACCTTTGAGTACTACCATACGCATCACCTCTATAAAATAAGTGACAGGATTAAACTTGGTGAAGATCTGTGCCCAATAAGGCATACTATCGATAGAAGTATAAAGCCCTCCCAGCAAAATAAAAATCATGATGATGAAAAATGAAATCAACATGGCTTGCTGTTGCGTTTCCGTGTAGGTAGAAATTAACAAGCCCAAGCCCAATACTGAAAGCAGATATACTAAGGCAAAAATATAGATGGTGAATAGGCTTCCTTCCGGAATTATTCCATAGAAAACCCTAGCCAACAACAATCCAATGGAAAGCACGACCAATCCCAAAACCCAAAATGGAATTAACTTTCCTAGAATAAACTGATGTTTGCGAATGGGCGTAACGTTGATTTGCTCGATAGTTCCTATCTCTTTCTCTTTTACAATATTTAAAGCTGCAAGAAAAGAGCCCACCATTGTTACCAGTATCACTAATATTCCTGGCACCATAAAAAACTGATAATTCAACAGTGGGTTAAACCAATTGATGGAAGAGATTTGAATCATCGGCTGTGGATTGAACCTGGGAAGCTGTAGCCATTCCAATCTTACCTCACCATTGAAATCATTAATAATGCTGCGCAAGTATACCCCTCCTAAATTGGCTTTCACTCCATTGATCGCATTCAATGCCATGAACAATTGTGCTTTGTCCTCTTTCACCAAATCCTTTTCAAAGGAAGCGGGTATCTGTAACACTACATCGGCCTCATCCTTTTCTACACCTCGAATGGCTTCATCATAAGAGTTGGTGTACTCCACCAAGTTGAAATATTTGGAAGCGGATATTTTATTGGTAAGCTGACGTGAATACGAGGAGTGATCCTGATCTACTACCGCTATGTTAATGTCTTTCACTTCATAATCCGCAGCAAGTGGCAGCACCAGCAATTGAATGACAGGCATTATAAAAATCAACCTGAGTATGGCGGGATTTCTAAAAATCTGCCGGAATTCTTTTTCCAATAAAATTCTTAGAACCCTCATTCCAATCGCACTTTAAATTTTTTAATACTGATGGTGAGCAACACAATCAACATACCTAACAGCACAAGGGTTTCCTTCCACACAGTTTCTAATCCCGTTCCCTTGATCATCACGTCTTTTACGATGTAGTAAAACCACTTGGCAGGTACGAGGTTGGAAATCACTTGAAGGGGTATCGGCATGTTTTCAATGGGAAACATAAATCCACTAAACATGATCGTAGGCAAGAACAAGCCCATCAAAGAAACCAACATGGCTACCTGTTGAGAATCCGAGATAGAAGAAATTAATAGGCCAAGCGCCAAAGCGGTAAGTGTAAACAGAAAGCATTCAAACACAAGTAGCGTCAGGCTTCCATGGATGGGGACATCCAGCACATATACACTTAATAATAAGATACTGGCAATGTTGACCATTGATAGCAACAGGTAAGGAACCATCTTGGCAACAATTACTCGTATCGGTACAATCGGAGAAACCAAAATGATTTCCATTGTGCCCAATTCTTTTTCTCGAACAATAGAAATCGAAGTCATCATTGCTCCCACCAGCATCAGCACCATCGCCATTACCCCCGGCACAAAATTGTAGGATCCCTTGAGTTGTGGATTATACAGCATGCGCAACTCAGTGGTAATTGTATAAGGGAAATCTTGCGTTTCCTTCATACTATTTTGGTAATCCATGATGATGGCTGATGCATAATTGGTCAATGTGTTGGCTACATTGGGGTCGGTGGCATCAGCAATCAGTTGTATGGGAGCCGCATTTGTGTGAAGTAAACTGTTTTGGAATTGCTCAGGAAATACAACGGCCAATCTGATTTGTCCTTTCTGAAAGGTCGGCTCAAGTTCCGCGTAGGAATTCAGGTTTTCAACAATATCAAAATAACGGCTGGCTTCCAGCTGGTGAATGATAGCTGTAGTTGCTTCATCTTTTGAGTTATCCAAAATCGCAATGCGAGAGTTCTTTACTTCATTGGTCAGCGCAAATCCAAAAATTAAAATTTGGGTAACCGGCATACCAAAAAGAATAAACAGCGTACGCCTGTCGCGCAATAGGTGATAGAATTCTTTTCGTATAAAATAAAAAAACTGTTTCACGTTTTTAGTTATCAGATCGTTTGGCTTTTCTTGCCAATTGCACAAACACCTCTGCCATGCCTTTTGCATTAAACTGTTTCGTCAACGCGGCAGGTGTATCTAACGCTTCTATTTTTCCATCTACCATAATGGATACGCGATCACAATACTCTGCTTCATCCATATAGTGTGTTGTCACAAATACCGTAGTACCTCTGTGAGCCGCTTCGTAAATCATGGTCCAGAATTCTCTTCGTGTGATCGGATCCACACCTCCAGTGGGTTCATCTAAAAACACAATTTTTGGATCATGAATCATCGAAACTGAAAAAGATAGTTTTTGCTTCCATCCCAACGGCAGTGCTTTTACTAAGGTATCGGCCTTGCTTTCTAGATGAAGGTGCTTCAACATGAACTGAGTTTTTTCTTTTATTTGTTGATCTGTCAGTCCATAAATACCTCCGTAGAATCTGTTGTTTTCTCTTATGGTAAGGTCTTCATACAAAGAGAACTTCTGGCTCATGTAGCCAATGTTCTTTTTTATTTTCTCAGATTCTTTATACAAATCAAAACCCGCTACATTGGCTTTCCCACTGGTAGGAAGAGATAGTCCACACAACATGCGCATGGCTGTTGTTTTGCCCGCGCCATTGGCACCCAGGAAACCAAAGATTTCTCCCTGCTTCACGTCAAAGGTGATGGCATCTACAGCCGTAAAATCACCAAACTGCTTTGTTAGGTCAGAAACTGATATGGCCGCAGTGTTACTCATTGATTCATCAATTCCATGAAACAATCTTCAATCGTAGGTTCAATCTTTTGAATAGATAAATTGGTATGACCCTTATCCACTAATGACTTTTCTATGCCTTGTATCTCTTGATTCACTTCTGCAAAAGTGATGTGATGATATTGCCCGAATGGATAACAGGTGTCTACCCGCTCATCCGAACGTAAATCATTCATCAAACTGTACATATCTGCTGCGCCCACAGCCCAAAGGGGTTTTGAGAATTTTTGAGTAATTCCCTTAGGGGTATCGATGTCCATTATTCTTCCATCCTGCATCAATGCAACACGATCACATAAGCTAGCCTCATCCATATAAGGAGTCGAAACGATAATAGTGATCCCTTGAAGTTGAAGTTTTCTTAGCAACTCCCAAAACTCCTGGCGGGATACGGCATCCACTCCGGTTGTAGGTTCATCCAAAAACAAAACACTTGGCCTGTGAATCAAAGCGCAACTCAACGCCAGCTTCTGTTTCATTCCACCAGACAATGCGCCTGCCCTTCTTTTTTTAAAGGGCTCTATCTGAACATAAATATCTTTTACCAATTCATAATTCTCCTCCAGAGTGGTGCCAAATAAAGTCGCAAAGAATGAAAGGTTCTCTTCCACCGTGAGATCCTGGTACAATGAAAATCTTCCCGGCATGTAGCCCACGCGTTTTCTTATCTCCTTGTAATCATTCACTACTTCCAAATCATCCACCCATGCATTGCCTTTATTGGCGATCATCAACGTGGTGAGAATACGAAACAAAGTTGTTTTACCTGCTCCATCAGGACCAATCAATCCAAATAATTCTCCTCTTCCCACTTCGAAAGAAATGTCTTTCAAGGCTTCAATCTGAGTTTTACCAGACTGAAAATTCTTAAATACACGTTCAACTTTTACTGCTGATTCCATGACTAAAAAATCAAATCCCCGTACATTCCAATTTTCAGGTAGCCATCGTTTTTTACTTTCACTTTAAGTGCATACACCAGATTGGCTCGCTCTGCTTTGGTTTGAATGGTCTTTGGTGTAAACTCTGCTTTGTCAGCAATCCATGTAATCTCACCCTCATAACTTTTAGATTCAGTCTCCAGGTCGTCTACTAACACCTTAACTTTTTGCCCTAGCTTTACCGCGGAAAGTTGATCACCCGAAATGTACGCGCGCAATGTAATCGATGATAGGTCTGCAATCTTGTACAATGCTTTACCTGGCCCAGTTACTTCACTCTCCTCAGCATATTGTGTCAACACGGTACCTGCTATTGGATTGGAAATGATGGACTTTTGAATCTGATCATCAATCTGTTCAATTTGAATAGACAATGGAACCGTTTCGCTTCTCAATGATTGAGTGGTTGTGCCCAACGAAGATTGCAGTGCAGCATATTGTTTTTGCAAAAAGGTCAATTGAGCATTCAGATCATCTACTTGTTTTTGGGTAGCCGCATCTTCTTTAAGCAAATTTTCAAAACGTGCTTTCTCTCTTTTGGTAGTTTCAATTTGCTCCTGAACGGTAGCCAACTGTGTGGCCACATTAGGTTGCCTGGCTAACACGGCTTTAACTGAAGATTGCAATTGTTTCTTTTTAAGGTGGAGTTGAAGGGTATCAATGTATCCGATTGATTCACCTTTCTTAAGGGTTTGGCCTTCCTCTATGCTCAATCGCAAAATTTTCCCCGCTGCCTCCGAAGAAACGATCACCTCGTCTGCCTCGAAATTACCTGTTGCATCAAATTCATTTTCTCCATTGCTACATGCCCCTAAAAGGGTAAGGCCAGCCAACAGTAAAGTGTATGATTTAAGTCTCATAGTATTTTAGTTTCCAATTGTATTTTGATAGGCGTACAACGCCATTAGTAATTGCATTTCGTGAAGTAAACGATTTTGTTTAGCCTGATCTTCTGCATTCAATTCGCGTAAATAATCATTGGTGGTAATCACACCATTCTCTTGCTGCGCCTCTGCCGTTGTTTTAATGCTCGTTCTTAGCGCAATGATTTTATCATCCACTTCAATCAACTTATTCAACTTGCTTAGCTCCTGCTTTTGCTGTGTGGTAAGCAATGTGGTGTTGAATTCGAACACTTCTTTTTGTGCATTTACCTGCTGAAGGTTAACGTCTCGCAATTGTTTATCCCTCTTAGAATTATAAAAACCTGAAAGTGACCAATTCAAACGAATTCCACCGAGGTAGTAGGTATCGAACTCATTCTTCAATTGATTAAGTGCGGGCTTTCCATATCCGCCTTGCAAAAACAAACCTACCCGAGGCAATGTTTTTGTTTTGCCCAACTCATACTGTGCACCCAGTAACTCTTGTTGATAATTAAACAAGGTCAATTCGGGTCGAGACAATACAGGTTGGTCATCGAATGTTAGGACCGTTGGTCTGGAAAGCTCCGTATTTTCATCCAAGGGTTGATTGATGAAGTAGCCTAGCATGGTAATGTAGGCTTCCCGCATCGACTGTGTCTCAATCATCCGCTGTGTTGCCTTAAGATTTTCTGCTTGTAGCAACTCAACACTCATTTTAAAAGCCGTACCGTTTTTCACGGCTGCTTCTGCACGTTTTATATTTCTTTCCAGATCGTTCTGCAGCAGTGCAATTTGTGTTGATTGTTCATCCACCAGAAGAATTCCAAAATACAACTGATTGATACGTTCTTTGATTTTATACAATTCGATTTCCAGTTGTTGACCGTCTACACGTGCTTTAGTTTCTGTTAATGACTTTTGCCCTTTGATTGCACCTCCGTCATACAACGACTGACTAACTTCTCCGTAGATTTTGTACTGATCTTTGGACAATGGCTCAATGTTAAATCCTGGTGCCGCAATAGGAACTTGCGTCACATCCGATTGGTAAGTGGCTTGAGCATTAATAGAAATTTGTGGTAATTGACCAGACCGAATATTGGCGATGGAAAACTCTGTGCTTTGTTCAATGAGCTGTTTTTGCTGAATCAGCGGATAGTTTTTTCGAGCCAACTCATGACACATTTCTATGGTTAAAGGATTTTGTGCTTGCGCTAACAAGGGAGCAATCCAAAATAATAATATCGACATCCTCATATTACTAAGGTGTTATGGCGTTGATGATAAATTCGTATGCTTCTTTTTTTCTCTTCTCCATGAGATCCATAAATGTATTTTCATCCATCTGCATCATGGTTTTAATGATGGGCTTGGCCACAAAGGGATAAATACAAATCGAAATGATATTCATTAACAATTGCCTGCCATCAATGGGTCTGATTTTTCCCTCCTCTACATTCTGCAGAATTTCTTTTTGGAAGTTTTCAAGCATCAATCTTGGATTGAGCCCTAGCTTTTGCCCAAACTGAACGAGTCGGTCTGGCTGCTGAGCAATCTCCATGATAACAAACCGTGCAAGATCAGGGTGTTTGGAAAGAACGGTGATCTCGTGATCAATGATGCTTCTAATTTTTTCGGTGAATGACGCGTTAGATTGAAACACGCCAAAAAGACCAGTAAAGAATTCCTTGAACTTCGTTTCGAAAATGATGTTGAACATCGTTTCCTTATCCCTAAAATAGTAATGAAGTAGCGCCCGGTTAATCCCCGCTTCTTTGGCAATCTCCTCCATACGTGCGCCAGCATATCCCTTGCGGGTAAACACTTTTACCGCTGCGTTGAGAATGAGTTCTTCACTGGGCTTTGATTCCGCTTTTGGCACTTTTGACAATTTTGTTAAACAATTATGCTAAAATACGAGTTGAACCGGGTTTTGGTTCTATTTTTTACAAAAAAAATTTGTCTATCTGCGAATTTGGTGCAAAATCATCGTTTTTGGACAATAAAAAAGACCGCTAAAAGCGGCCTTTTCAATACTTACTAATCAATTTATTGAACTAAAAAGGATACATACCCTTCTCAATCACATAATCTGCCACCTTCCTTCTGGCGTTCTTCAGATTGTATGGCTCTACTTTGGTAAACCTTTTCAGTCCTAGTAACATCAATCTTTGCTCATCTCCTTCTGCAAAAGCATAAATGGCCTCTCTACCTGCAGATGCAGCCTTTTGTATCGCATGATGTAAATAAATTATTGCCATCTCCTTCTGAATCTCGCAGGCTGCTTCCCCTTTCATGCCAATCAACTTCTCTACGCGCAAAAGAGTCGATTCGGCCACATATCCCTCAATCAACATATCCGCCAGGCTCATCAATACTTCTTGCTCTTCAGAGAGTTTCTGCATGTACTTCTGCACCGCAGCTCCTGCCACCATCAGTCCCGCTTTCTTCAAATTCAACAATGCTTTCTTTTCCTTCACAAAAAGTCCTTCTTCCTCAGCGGCTCCAAAATCAGGAATCGATACCAATTCCTTTTGCACCGCCATGGCAGGATTCATTAAATCCAAATGGCCCTTCATCGCACGCTTCAACAACATGTCGATAGTCAGCATGCGATTAATTTCATTGGTTCCCTCAAAAATTCTGTTGATTCTTGCATCGCGATAGGCTCTGTCCATAGGGCCCTCGGCAGAAAATCCCATTCCCCCATAAATCTGAACTCCTTCGTCCACTGCAAAGTCCAGCACTTCCGATCCGTGCACTTTAAGAATGGCACATTCGATTGCGAACTCCTCAGTAGACTTCAATTTTGCTTTAGCCGCATCCATTCCCTCTGCTACCATGGAGGCGTATGAGTCATCGATGTTTTGCCCTGCACGGTAGTGCGCTGACTCCGATGCAAAAATATGTGTAGTTACTTCAGCAATCTTGTGTTTGATCGCGCCAAAGTTGGAAATCGAAGTCCCGAATTGTTTACGTTCTTTGGAATAATTAACTGCTTTGGAAATTGCCATCTTCGACCCACCAACAGCAGCTACTCCTAACTTTATCCTACCAATGTTTAGAATGTTGACAGCAATCTTAAACCCATTCTCCCGTTCGCTCAACTGATTTTCAACTGGCACCTTGCAATCATTAAAAAAGATCTGCCGTGTAGAAGATCCTTTAATTCCCATCTTACGTTCTTCTTCGTTCATGGTAATGCCACCGAACGATTTCTCAACGATAAAAGCACTCAGGTTTTTATCATCATCAATTTTAGCAAACACAATAAACACATCTGCAAAACCGCCATTGGTAATCCACATCTTTTGCCCGTTGATAAGAAAGTGTTTTCCATCAGCTGTTAGTTTTGCCTTTGTCTTTCCTGAGTTCGCATCTGATCCTGAATCGGGTTCTGTCAAACAATAAGCAGCTTTCCATTCTCCAGTAGCCAGCTTGGGCAAATACTTTTTCTTTTGTTCATCATTACCGTAATAAAGTATAGGCAGTGTACCAATACCAGTATGTGCAGAAAGACCAACAGCTACTGAATGCCCAGCACCAATCTTTTCTGCCACCAGCATGGTAGTATTAAAGTCCATTCCAAATCCACCGTACTCTTGCGGCACAGACGTTCCCAACAAGCCAAGCTCTCCGGCTTTATCCAATATCTCTGGCATGAGCTTCGGATTATTTTTTATATCATCTATGGCATCCAGTTTCGGATACACTTCCTGTTCTAAAAAGTCATCACACGTTTTAGCAATCATCAATTGCTCCTCAGTCCATTCTTCTGGTATAAAAATTTCACTGGCTGGTGTTTCCCTGATTAAAAACTCCCCTCCCTTTATTGCTTTGGTTTTTGTTTCTGCTGTGCTCATTGCTATGCTATTAAATTGTATTATCCTTTTTTAATTATAAAAGTTGACAATTGACAAAAATCAGTTGACAAAGCTTTGTCAATTGTCAATTTAAGAACTCATAAACCCCTGCTACTCCTTGTCCTCCACCAACACATGCTGTCACCATCCCATATTTTTTTTTCTGCCTGCGCATTTCGTTAAACAACTGCACGGACAACCTTGCTCCGGAAGATCCCAATGGATGCCCTACTGCAATGGCGCCTCCATTTACATTCAGCTTGCTCTTATCTATCCCTAACTCCTGCACCACCGCCAATGACTGGGCTGCAAAGGCTTCGTTCAATTCAATCAAATCCATATCGTCTAGCTTCATTCCAGCAATTTTTAATGCCTTGGGAATAGCGGCCACCGGACCAATACCCATGATGCGTGGATCAACACCTGCCGTTGCATAACTCACCAGTCGTGCGATAGGCTTTACATTCAACTGCTTCACCATCTTCTCTGACATCACAGCTACAAACGCAGCACCATCAGAAGTTTGGGAAGAGTTACCTGCTGTAACGCTACCACCGACTGCAAATACGGGTCTTAGTTTTGCCAACCCCTCTGGAGTCGTATCCGCACGAATACCCTCGTCTTTCTCCACTACATATTCACGTGTTTTCTTTTTCATGTTCTCATCCACGTAAGTTTCTTTGACCGTAATCGGAACGACTTCATCTTTGAACTTTCCTGCCTCCCATGCCGCAGCTGCTTTCATGTGCGATTCATAAGAAAACTGATCTTGCGCTTCCCTTGAAATCTTAAATTGCTTCGATACCTCTTCTGCCGTCAAGCCCATACTTGTGTAGTAAGTAGGGTTGTTTTTGGCTATCTCATAATTCAATGCTGTCTTGTATCCCATCACCGGAACCAACGACATCGACTCTGTACCGCCAGCAATAATAACATCGGCCTGACCAGCGTGAATACGATGACTGGCAATCGCGATTGTTTCCAAACCCGATCCACAATATCTGTTCACCACCATGCCTGGCACGTCAATTCCCAATGACAACAAGGAAATGATTCTTCCCATTTGCATGCCCTGCTCCGCTTCCGGCACGGCATTACCAACAAGCAGGTCATCTACCATTTCGTTTTCCAATCCTGGAATTGATTTTACCAAATGTTTAATCACATCTGCAGCCAAATCATCAGGGCGTGTAAATCGGAATCCGCCTTTTCTGGCTTTTCCTACTGCTGTTCTGTATCCTGCTACTATATAAGAGTCCATAGTCTTAAGTATTTAGTCTTTAGTTAGTTTAAGTGAGCGCTTAAGAGCCCAGTTCATTTTTTGAATTTCTGTGATGTCCTTTTGTAAAGCTTGTAATATAGATACTTCGAGAAACCCGACTCGATTTGCAATTATCAATTGAGTATCAAGCTCACACGATGAACCCGTAGAGATTCCTAAGAAATTATTAAAATCCTTTTTTGTATTTCTGCCCGCACCTTCAGCGATATTTGACGGAATAGAAACCGCGCTTCTTTTAATTTGTGATGTGAGCCCATACATTTCTTCTTTGGGGAAAGATGCCGTTGCCTCATAAATACTTACAGTCAGGTCAACTGATTTCTGCCAAAGTTTTAGATCCTTATAGTTATTCATAATTAATCTATTTACTCAAGACTAAGGACTATATACTCTCTACTAATTCCTAAGTGGCTTTCCCCCCGTAAGTATCGACTGTATCCTCTCCAATGTTTTCTTCTCACCACACAACGACACAAATGCTTCGCGTTCGAGATCTAATAAATATTGTTCACTTACTTCCTGTGCATAACTCAATTCTCCTCCACACATTACATTCGCAATCTTCATAGCGATCTTCTCATCATGCTCAGAAATGTAACGACCCATCTTCATACCACTAACTCCGGCTGCAAATAAGGCCATCCCTGTTTTTCCTTGCACTTTAATATTGGTAGCCTGGACCGGCATAGTGTATCCTGCATCGGCTAACTCCAGTACTGCTGATTTCGCATCCGCAATCTGTCTGTCCTTATTCATACTAATGCGGTCCATCTTACGCAACACGCCCATCTCTCTCGCCTCCTCTGCGGATAGCGCCACTTTTGCTGTGGCAATATTCATGAATGCATTCTGCAAAGCGTTTAACTCCACATCACCTTCTTGTATGGAATCACTTACCCTTTTGGTAAACTCTTTTGTTCCTCCTCCTCCAGGGATCAAACCAACACCTACTTCTACCAAACCAATATAAGTTTCTGCGGCTGCTTGAGCGATGTCTGCATGCATGGTCATTTCACACCCTCCACCTAATGTTCTGCCATGAGGCGCTACCACAACAGGAACTGATGAATAACGAATTCTCATCACGGTATTTTGAAAAGCACGCACCATAAAATCAAGCTCATCATAATCTTGTTCGATGGCATACATAAATACCAACCCAAGATTGGCACCCAAAGAAAAATCAGAACCCTGATGACCAATAACCAATCCCCTGTAATCTTTTTCTGCCAAACCAATGGCGTAATTCATTCCTTCCACTACTGCACTACCGAGCGTATAGCTCTTGCTGTGCCATGAAAAGTCAATCACTCCATCTCCTATATCTGTAATTTTAGAATCAGCGTTTTTCCAAACTACGTTATCACTGAGGTTCTCAAGAATAATGAAATCCTGAGCGCCAGGAATTTGCTTGTAAGATTTAGAAGGGATATCATAATACGTATTGAGACCATCCTGTACTTTATAAAAGGAAGTGTTTCCAGCACTTACCATATCATATACCCACTGTGCAGGTTTGTACCCTGCTTCTTCCATGGCTTTGATTGATTTCTCTACGCCCACAGCATCCCATGTTTGGAAGGGACCCAGTTCCCAACCAAAACCAGCACATACGGCATCATCAATTCTGAAAAGTTCATCACTGATTTCTGGAATGCGATTACTGGCGTATTGGAACAAGCCATAAAACGCATCACGGTAAAACTCTCCAGCTTTGTCTTTGCCCGCTAATAAAACTTTGAAACGATCTTTCAAATTATCGATCGTCTTGGTGGTTTCTAGTGTAGCAAACTTGGCCTTAGTCTTTGGCTTATATTCTAATGTATTCAGATCAAGCGTAAGAATTTCTGTTTTTCCTTTCGCGTCTTTCGTCTTCTTATAAAAACCTTGTCCTGTTTTGTCTCCCAACCATTTATTCTCTTCCAGTTTGGCCACCACATCTGGTAGCTTAAACATATCCCGCGCTTCATCATCAGGTAGCCCTGCATAAAGATTGTTGGCCACTTTCACCAATGTATCCAACCCTACTAAATCTGAAGTTCTGAACGTAGCCGACTTGGGTCTTCCAATTACAGGACCAGTCAACTTATCAATTTCATCTACATTTAACCCCATCTTCTGCATGGAGTCGATCACCTTCAGTAATCCCCACACACCTACTCTGTTTCCAATAAATGCTGGCGTGTCTTTGCACAAAACGGTGGTTTTACCCAGGTACAAATCGCCATAGTGAAGTAAAAACTTGGTCACCTCCGGATCGGTGTGCGGTGTAGGTATTACTTCAAATAATTTTAGATAGCGTGGTGGGTTGAAAAAGTGAGTACCACAAAAATTCTTTTTGAAATTTTCACTGCGGCCTTCTGCCATCAGGTGAATTGGAATTCCGGATGTGTTGGACGTAACCAACGTACCAGGTGTTCTGTACTTCTCTACTTCGGTATATACTTTCTTTTTGATGTCCAGGTTCTCCACTACTACTTCAATGATCCAGTCGTAGTCCTTGATCTTAGGCATATCATCCGAAAAATTGCCCAGTGAAATACGGGAAGCAAACTTTTGGCTGAACAATGGTTTTGGGTTGGACTTGATGCTGCGATCAAATGAAGACTGAACAATTCTATTCTTCACACGCGGATCCTCCAGTGAAAGACCCTTCGCTTTTTCTTCTTCACTCAATTCGCGTGGAGCAATATCCAACAATAACACAGAGCAACTTATGTTGGCAAAGTGACAGGCAATGGCGGAACCCATAACACCTGATCCGAGTACGGCAACTTTTCTAATGTTTCTATTCATCTCAATTAGTAGTTAGTCTCTAGTCGATAGTCATTAGTAATCTTTGAAAGACTAATGATTTGCAACTGATTCATATATATTATTCTTTTCAATAATTCTATTTACACTTTGCAGCACTTCGAAAAACACTTCCAGTTTTTTTGCTGGAATACTTTCTCGCGTTGCTTCATTAAAACGCAACACGGTTTCGCGTGCGCGATTTTTCATTGCTATTCCTTCCTTGGTGAGAAAAATCAATACTCCTCTTTTATCATTGGGATCAGCGGAGCGATAGATCAATCCTTTTTCTTCCATCGATTTTAAAATTCGGGTAAGGCTTCTGGCTTCAAGGCCCATCTGTGGGGCAATCTTGGTGGCCGAAGCGCCATCTTCAGTACTTATATTAAGGAGTACATATCCCACCGACATGGTGCCGCCATATTTTGCTGCCTGCTGATTGTACATGCGCGAGATGGCATGCCAGGTAGCCTTTATATGATGGTCGATGGTTTCCTCTCTTTTCATATTGATAATACGCCCGCTGTTCCTTATTCAAGCAGGGGAGACGAATATAGGAAATATTTAGTATGCATGCATACTAAATTGGTTATTTTATTGTTAATCTCAACTCTCGGTATTACTTTTCAAAGCTCACTTGATTGTGAGCTATATATTCCACATATTTGTTACACACAAACCAGTGAGCTATGAACCTACCCTTCGAGTTTGGCCACATAGTGACCGGAAATGACTTTATTAACCGAAAGGTTGAGCTGGAAAAGCTCAAAATCAATTTTGAGTCAGGAGTAAATACAATGCTCATCTCTCCAAGGAGATGGGGGAAATCTTCACTCGTAAAACAGGTTATTTCATCTCTTCAAAGCCGAAAAGATCTAGTCATCTGTTACATTGATTTATTCGCAGTAAGAACTGAAGAAGAGTTGCTTAATCTTTTTGCCAAGGAGGTCATTAAGCAAACTTCTTCTAAATGGGAAGATTGGGTGGAAAGTGTTAAAGCCTTTATCAAAAATGCTGCACCTAAAGTGGCCTTTGGCGCGCCCGATATGCAAGCCGAATTAGAGCTCGCCTGGCACTCCAAAAAAATTGATCCGATTGAAATTTTTCAGCTTCCGGAAGCAATAGCCAAAAAGAAAAAAATTAAAATAGTTGTCTGCATTGATGAGTTTCAAAATATCGCCTGGTTAAGTGATCCGGTAGCAGCACAAAAACAAATGCGTTCGGTGTGGCAAAATCATCAGTCTACAAGCTATTGCCTCTTTGGAAGCAAGAAAAGTTGGCTTACAGATATATTCACAAGCTATTCAATGCCCTTTTATCGATTTGGTGATTTGATGTACCTTGAAAAAATCTCATCAACTCACTGGGAAAAATATATCATACAACAATTTGAAAGGACTGGTAAAAAAATTTCATCTGAACTTGCTCTTAAAATTACTTCACTCGTGCAACTTCATCCTCAATATGTGCAGCAGTTAGCTCAAAAAGTTTGGATATGCACCGACAAAGAAGTGACTACAGAAGCCCTTGACCATGGTGTAGAAGAATTGCTTAATACCATGAGCATCGCCTACCAGCGAGATGTTGAATTGCTTACCTCTACTCAGCTCAATTTTCTGCGCGCATTTATTGCCGGTGTGCGAGAATTTAATTCAGCAGAAACGCTTTCTTCCTATCACCTTGGCTCTTCCAGTAATATTGTAAGAATAAAAAAAGCCTTAGAACAAAAGGAGATAATGGACTTCTTCAATAAAGAGCCAGCGTTTGTTGATCCTGTATTTCAATTATGGATAACTAAAAAGTTTTTCAAACTGAGTTCGCCCTAACTACTCCACCCGCAACGACCTGGCAGGATTAGTCCGTGCCGCCTTGAGTGTATGAAAGCTCACCGTGAACATAGCGATCACAATCACCACTAAACTGGGCAAAGCAAATATCCACCAAGAGAGGTTAATACGATTAGCAAAGTCTTGAAGCCAATTATTCATCACCCACCAACTCAGCGGAGTAGCCGCCACAATGGCAATTCCCAAAAGCAACAAATAATCCTTACTGACCAATCCCAGAATGCTCTGGATACTCGCGCCCAACACTTTCCTCACGCCTATCTCTTTCGTGCGTTGCAAAGCGGTTAAAGAAGACAGACCAAACAAACCAAGACAGGCAATTAAAATAGCCAGACCAGAAAAAATTCCAAATACTTTTCCAAACTGTTGATCCGACTTGTATTGTTTAGCGTAATGCTCATCCAGAAAAAAGAAATCAAATGGGTTGCCCGGAAAATGAGTTTTCCACTCCTGCTCAAAATTGGCCAACGACTCTTTCACTTTGGCCGTATTAAATTGAACAGAGTAATAACCGTCAGGTGCTTTGCTGTAGCGGAATAGTAATTGTTCAAAATCCTTTTTTAATGATTCCTGCCTGTAATTTTTCAATACACCCACAATACGAAGAGTATCTCCCCAAAAAACAATCTGATCATTAATGGCCTGTTCAGGAGTGTCAAAACCCATGGTACGTACTGCGGATTCATTTAGCATGATATTTCCCTCTTCCCCAACTACTTCATCAGAAAATCCTCTACCCGCAATTACTTCCAGGCCATAAGACGGAATAAAATCTCCATCTATCTGCAATACCCTGTATTGGTTAGCTTCATCTTCACCTTGACTTATTCTTCTTATCCCACCTGCATTCCAATCGGGCGATGCGCCCGGTACATCATTGGATGCTGTCATGTAGTTTACTTCAGGATATTGCAAAATTTTATTTTTCAAAACCTGAAACGTACTTGCATAGGTAGAGTCCGTTACGTTGGGCGATTTGATTACCACCGTTTGATCGATATTTACACCCAACTTTTGATTGCGCATAAAATTGATCTGATTGTACACCGTATAGGTGCCCACGATCAACATGATGGACGCAACAAACTGTAGTACCACCATTCCTTTACGAAACGCTACCCCCTGATTGGTATTTTTAAACCTGCCCTTTAACACCTCCACGGGTTTGTAAGAAGAGAGTACCAAAGCCGGATAAATACCTGAAAGCATCGCACCTCCTATTATCAAAGCCACACAACCCAACCAAAATATTCTCTGGGTAAACAACTCATATCCTAGAGGCCTTGCCGTAAGATCAGCAAAGTATGGGGTGAGCATTAAAACCATTCCAATGGCTAAACCCACCGCCACCGTGTTGAGCAACAGCGACTCCACCAAAAACTGTTGTACCAATTGCCACCGCTGGCTTCCCATTACTTTTCTCACGCCTACTTCGCGCGCACGTTCAATCGATTTGGCCGTTGACAAATTGATATAATTGATCCAGGCAATAAGAATAATTAGAATAGCGACTACTAATAAAAAGTTGGCTGTATCCCGATCGCCATTGGGTTTGAACTCCATGATAAAATCCGAATCGAGATGGATATCAGAAATGGCTTGAAGATTAAAGACCATTCCTGAATTGTATTGATCCAACTCCTCACCCGCCTGCCTTATTACAAAGTCTGGAAGTTTACTTTCCAACGCTTGTGCAGTGGTTTTTTCATCCAATAAAATATAAGTAAGGAATCCGTCCCACATCCAGTTGTTCATGTCCTGTTCTGGTATCCCTACCAAATTAGCATACGTGGCAAACGAAAGCATAGCGTCCACCTTCATGTGGGAATGCTCCGGTATGTCCTCATACACTCCGGTCACAAGGTACTCTGTTCTTCCGTTGTTGCGTATGGATTTTCCTAATGCAGGCTCATCTCCAAAATACTTCTTGGCCATGGAGCGAGAGAGTACAATTTTATTTGGGCCCTTTAGCGCAGTGCTGTCTACACCTTCTGCCAGGTGCATCCCAAACACCTTGAAAAAATCTTCGCTGGTGTAATACACAAACTCTTCCTTAAAAAAGCTATCTCCATGCGAAAGCATTGCGTTGCTTTTGGTCATTCGAGTGAAATACTTTACCTCGGGGAAATTTCTTTTTAAGTCGGGGCCAATACCCAACGCACCCGCTGCCCAACGGGTGGAGCGCTCGCCTTTATTGTAGCGATCCAATTGTACCCTGAACACATTTTCCTTGTTGGTCCAGAATTGATCGTACGTTAGTTCATGCTCACTATATTGGATAATCAGCAAAAAGGCAGTCATGCCCATCACTAAACCCAACACATTAATAGCGGTAAAAACGCTATTACGGGAAATATACCGCCAGACTGAGGTGAAGTAGTTTTTAATCATGAGGAAGCTTTCAAATGATTACTCTCGAATAACCAGATGGTTACCGAAAATTTTTAATCATCTAAAATCCCTCAACTTATCCCTACTATCAACAGCAACGTAATGAACAGTAAAACCAGGGTATTGGACAGTCGGATTAATGGAGTCACTATCGCTTAAAATTCGGTAGGGCCAATTTAAATTTCACGGCTACTAACCGGATAACAAAAATAAAGGCTGAAGAAATAATTAGATTAACATCCCTATCCAGACCAAAATGATTGAGAATCAAATACAACACTGCACCACCCAGGCAGGCGGTGGCATAGATTTCTTTGCGAAACAACACAGGCGTTTCGTTGATCAACGTATCGCGGATCACACCACCCATGACAGCCGAAAACATACCCATGATGGCCGCCACCTCAGGTCGCATGCCCAGCGATAATGCTTTCTCTACACCCAGAATGGTAAAGAAGGATATCCCCAGCGCATCAAAAAACAAAAACGTGCGACTAAGCCGAACCAGCGATTTGAAAAACAGGTAAGCCACCAATGCACCCAGCATAATGGCATAGAGAAAGAGAATATCAGAAATCCAGGTGAGTGGGTAACTACCCAGCATAATATCACGCAGGGTACCCCCACCGATAGCCGTTACAAAACCTGTAAATGTAGCCCCAAAAAGATCTGCATTATGATCGCGCACCGCCAGGACCCCACTAATGGCAAAAAATAACGTGCCCAAAATTTCAAGTACATATTGGAGATTGCTCATGCAGCAAAGGTAGTAGTAGAGAGGAGTTTTGTGATTAAGGAATGGTTAATGTTTTTGGCGGCAACCGGGCTATCGGCACTCGCCATGCCAGCGCACCATCCACTTCGGGCTCAAACAACTGCCTCTATCCCTGCCGCGGGTTATGCTGCATTTAATTTAGGACTACTATCCTGATTCAAAACATTTGCCCCAATTGGCGTGACGGAATTCCTCGCTGGAACCGTCAACTTCGCAGTCAACCCCATCGCCTATGAAATCTTTATGTTGCCTTCTCGTCATCTGCTGTGGTTTTTCACTTGCGCCCGCACAAATTCCCGAACGCATTGTGCAAGAATGGGAAATGCTGACCGCCCACGGTGGCACCTGGGTAGCGGATAACAGCGCCTACAAAAATGAAAACGAAACAGCCGATGCCTATGCCATCACCTGGACCTACGGACTGGGCAAAACCTCCCTGCAAGGGCGCCTCTTCGGCATCAAAGACGGAGAGGAAACCCCCACGTTTTGGGAGTTTCGCATGTATTATCACCCTGAAGAAAAAAAGCTGATGTATCAACAGTATGGTTGGGGTGGTGTGCTGGGTATCGCTGAGATGACCCTTCCCGATGCTACGCACAGCTCTGATGTGGCTACATTCTATAACACCGATGGCTCGTCCTACAAAATCAAACATGAAAACGATACCCGCAACAATACACAGTTTGCCCAGTCGTACCAATGGAAAGACGGGGCGTGGGAAAAACAGCGCTATTACGAGTGGGTGCTGAAAACGGGCTAGTCGCCTGCTGATAAAAAAGCACTGGCATCTGGGAGATTATTCTGCTATATTAATTTCATGAATAAAATCAGTCGCAGAAACTTCGCCCGTCTGGCTGCTGCCTTGTCGGTAGCTCCGTATTTCACTTCATCCACCGCACAGGGCCACCCTGCTTTCCAGCCCTCCTCGCCAGCCGCCTGGCCCGGTTATGAAAAGGCTATCGTTATCGACTTTCTGGCCAGTCCCGGTCCGTTCAATACATCCGAATCCTTCACCAATCTGTCCCCGGAGATGATTAAAAACGCAGTAGCTTCCGGCATCACGGCTGTGAACCTCACTATTGGTGGCTCCGGTGTAGAAGGTTTTTTCAGAACCATTGCCATGTGGGAGCGCGAAATGCAAAAGCACCCCGATGCACTGATGCAAATACGCAACATGGCTGACTTGGCAGAAGCCAAACGCACCAAACGCCTGGGCATCATCTACGGTTTTCAGGATTGCACCATCATGGGCGATGACCTGTCGCGGGTGGAGATGTTCAGCAGCTTTGGCGTACGCATTATGCAATTGACCTACAACGTGCGCAACCAGTTTGCTGATGGCTGTCTCGTGCCCGATGATCAGGGGCTCAACCCGTTTGGGCATGAACTAGTGGCCGAACTCAACAAACAAAAAGTGATTGTGGATTTGTCGCACTGCAGCACCAAAACCACCAGCGATGGTATCAAAGCATCTAAAGCGCCTGTGGCCATTTCACATTCGGGCTGTAAAGCAGTGGCAGATTTCCCCCGCAGCAAGCGCGATGAAGAACTAAAAATGATGGCAGACAAAGGAGGCGTAATAGGAATTTACCTCATGCCCTTTTTAGTAAAAGGAAAAGCGCCTTCGGATGAAGACTTAATGATGCACATTGAGCACGCCATTAAAGTGTGTGGTGAAGATCATGTAGGTATTGGCAGTGACCTTTCCATCACGCCTCACAACGTTACCGATGCCTACAAAAAATCACATGCTGAGTTTGTCAAAGGTCGCAAAGACAAAGGCATTGCCGCACCGGGTGAAGATGAAAATATTTTTATGTTCGTGCCGGAACTCAACAAAGCCAACCGCATGGAGTTGATCGGAGAAAAACTGCTGGCCCGCGGCCATAAAGAAGCACGTGTAGAAAAAATTGTGGGTGGTAATTTTGCGCGGTTGATGAAGGAGGTGTGGTAGGATGGTTAATAGTTACTGGTAGTTGGTAATTAGTTGTTCAGTCATTAAATAATAACTACCTACGATTAACCATTACTCAAACTTAATGTTCATAAAATTAGTCTTGTCTTCTCCTTTCACTGGAGTTTTAGAGGCGAACTTGTCTTTTACTTGCGTGGAAATGTAAGTGCTCAGGCCACTGCGTTGTTCTGCTAACTTTTTCATTACCTCCACAGATACCTGGCCTGCGCTTTCGTAGGTGAATTTGTAATCGTATGACGCATTGTGAAAACGAATGGTGATGTAGTCATCACCGGTTTCATAGAGATGTACTCCTGCCTTTGCACTTTCGCTATAGAGTTCCATGAGGTTAAAGATAAAAAATTCTTATTATTTTTATTTTACTCCTGCGGATAATGAAAACCCATTCGTACTATACCTACATCACCACCAATCCAACAAAAAAGGTGCTCTACACTGGGATGACCAATGATCTTGCTCAGCGTATGATTGAACACTACTTAAACAGAGGGCAACAAAAAACTTTTGCCGGAAGGTATTTTTGTTATTTATTAGTTTATTATGAAGAGTACCAATGGGCCCAAGATGCACTAGCCCGAGAAAAAGAAATAAAGGGGTGGACAAGGGAAAAGAAACTTAAGCTCATTCAGGAGCCAAATCCTTCGTTGAATTTTTTGAATGCCTCTATCATGGACATCTGGCCTCCAAACGATGGGTCTATTCGGCTTTAGAATTGTTATTGGTAGCTAAGGTACTTTACCTAAATTTCCTCTGATATGCTGAGGAACGAAGCATCTTTGAAATAAAGAGTGAAAACCTGAATGCTTGGAACCTGTATCGCAAAGACGCTTCCTACGTCAGCGTTTCAGTACAGCTACCGCCACTTAATACTGCACCCCATACTCGGTTTTTGATCTTGCGTAATCTCTTCGCCATAGAGCAAAGCGTCCATGGCTTCGCGCAAATCAACACCTGTAATTGGCACATCATTGCCAGGGCGTGCTCCATCCAACTGGCCCCGATAAACCAATCTCATCTCTGCATCAAACAAAAAGAAATCAGGTGTACACGCAGCATCATACGCTTTGGCTACTTCCTGCGTATCGTCAAACAAATAAGGAAAGGGATAGCCCAATTTTTTCGCTACTAGAGTCATCTTCTCGGGGTTATCTTCAGGATAGTTTTTTACATCATTGGAATTGATCGCTATCAAATTAATTCCGTTGGGCTGATAGTCATTGCCCAGTTGCACCAGCTGCTCATTGACATGAATTACGAAAGGGCAATGATTACAAATAAACATTACCAGTGTTCCCTTTTCTCCTTTGATATCATTCAAAGAAAGTTCTTTCCCCGAAACTGTATCCGGTAATGTGAATTCAGGTGCTCGTGTACCGAGCGGAATCATTGTAGATGGAATACGTGCCATTTTAAATTGGTTTCTGATAGAAGAAAATAGAACTATGAATTCAATTTTCTCGCCTGCCCTACCCAATCATCGCGAAGAATGCGATCGGGAAAATATTTAAGGGCTTTACCTACCTGGTCTATCATGCCCTTATCGAACTGACTAATTTGTTTGAATGAATAAATGCCCATGGCATACAACTTACGTGATATTGCTGGTCCAATACCTTGAATTTGAGTAAGGTCACTAATTTCATCTTCTTTAGGAACGCGCAACTCTGATTTGCTTTGGTTTTCAAACTCCAGTTGTTTGATCTTAAAACGAAGATGCGAAACCTCTGCTTCTAATTGTTGGGCCTTAGATCTCAGCTCATTCAATTCATTTTGTAAATCTCCTTCCGCTTCTTTTTGTGTTTCAAGTGCCCTGGTAGTTTCATCTACTTTTGCATTGAGTTGCTGCACCTGCTGGCTTTTTGCAGCCAGCTCACTTTTAAACTGTAGCTCCTGATAAGACTTTTCGTTGAGTAAGGTTTGCTTCTCCGTTCTCAGAGAGCGGGCCGTAAAATGCAACTCCTTTTTTTCATGCTCCTCCGTAAAATAAGCCGTTCTCCATTTCTTGATAGGCTCCTCCTGTAAATAGTAAGCAGCTAAAAACCCAATCAAAAACGCACCTAGCGTCATAAAAAGAATCTCAAAAATTGCTATGGCATTGCTTGCCCCATTAAATGTTGCTGGGTCAGTGGTTAACCCCTTTACCGAAAAAAGATACCAAATGGCACAGGCTACACACCACACTACAAACAACACAATAGCCAGATAGACTGTCTTTTTCATTTTCACAATGGTGAATTTAACGCTTTAAAAAGGCAATTTATAGGAAAACCAGCAAAATGTGGAAGGCAAACCCAGACAAGGGTGATTTACGAGTCAAAAAGTACAATAAAAAAAAGGCCGCCTCAAAAGTCTACTTATGCCGTCATCGCGAGTGAAACGTGGCGATCTCCGAATGCTCTGTGAGTATTTTGGGGATTGCTTCTCTTTGTTCGCAATGACGAATTGACTTTTGAGGCGGCCTTTGAGATATCCTTTCTTTGCCCAGCTATATAAAGATAAAGTGAGATCCTTCACCATCTGCCAGCGCATACATATCACTAACGGTGATAATATCTTTCACCTCTGGCAGAAAATCTTTCTTTTCCAATTTGAACATATCCGCTGCTAACTTACAAGCGTATATTTCACCACCTCCAGCATCAATCATTTCAATAAACTCAGTTACGTGAGGAATATCCAACTTATCCATTTGCTTTTGCATCATGTAAGAAGCAAATTTTTCAAAGCCTGGAAGGCCACCCACCATGGTAGGCATGGATGGCATAAAAGCAGGATTGCCAACAGTAGCTGTGTGAAGGTGATCCGCCTTAGCTGTTGTAATTGCATCTAGTCCAAAAAATGTAAAAAACATTTTGGCATCTCGGCCATCTGCCAGCGCACCATTGGCCATGATCAGTGCTGCGTACACATCTTCCAAAGTTCCTTTAGAGCAAATGATCACTACCTTCTTGACAGTATCTTCTTTTTTCTTTGCAGGAGTGGCAACATTGGATGTTACTGGCTCCTTGTTTAATGTCTCATTCATGGTTTCTAATTTTTAGTCAGCAACTTTTTTTAAACACAGCTTACCGGCTTAGGAATGCCTGCAATTTTGCTGGATACCTTGAGTGGTCCGCCTGGGAACAATGCGTAGAATTGTTTGATATCAACAATCCCAGATTTTCCTACTTTTCGAATATTAAGCGATACGCCTTCAGCTTGTTTTTCTCTTAACCAATTCAGCACTTCAAAGTGTTTGTCGGTAAGGGTAATTTCATGCTCAGCGGCTATTTGATTAGCCCACTCCTTAGTCCATTGTGCGGGGTCTTTCATGTAACCCTCTTCGTTTACTTCAATTTGTTGTCCATTCATTGTTGTAGTGTCCATAGTTTTAAATATTTATTCTAGCCTAAAATCAGGCCGTTACTTTTCCTGCCATAGACATATGCCCACTTACAGGTAATTTTTTGCCTGTTAGCAACATATGCCAGTACACCCATTTGAACATCAGCTTACCATAGTGGTTGGCCCTGGTTACTTTCAATAATCCCATTGGTCCTACTACCGGCCATGGGTAAACACCAGGTAGTGGTTCTGTATCATAATTGAAATCGATCAGAGATGCTTTCCCAAAACCAGTTTCGATAAAGCAGTTAGAGTGTCCATCAAACTTGGCTTCCAAAGGTTGCCCGTTGATATAGCTCAAAATATTCTCAATTAATATTTCTCCTTCGAAATGCGCTACTGATCCTGCCTTGGATGCCGGCACATTGGTCGCATCTCCGATCACAAACACATTGTCAAAGTTTTTAGACTTCAGTGTTTCTTTATCTGTAGGCACGAAGTTCAGTCCGTCTTCATCGCCCATGTTACTTCTTTCGATCAGCTCATCGCCCATATTTACAGGAACAGAAACTAACAGATCAAAAGGCACCTCTAATTCATCGTAAGACACCAGAACCTTTCTGTCCTCATCTACTTTTTCCAAATAGAAATCCGGAATTACGTTTATTCCTTTTTCACTCAACAGCTTGCTCAGCATGGCAGTTGCCTTTGGCTTTGTAAATGCTCCTGAAAGAGGAGTGACATAAGAAATTTCTACTTTGTCGCGCATGCCCTTGTCCGTGAAGTAGGCATCCGCTAAAAAAGCAAACTCTAGCGGAGCAACAGGGCATTTGATGATTGTTTCTGCCAGATTGATAACCAACTTGCCTCCTTTCCAATCTTTTAGTTTCTCCGCCAAATGGGTGGTTCCTTCGTAAGTATAAAAATCAAATATGTCCTTGTACCACAATTTTCCTTTTAGCCCTTCTGTCTCTTCGGGAACAGGAACCGTACCAGTAGCTACAACAAGAATGTCATAGGGAAGTGTGCGTCCATCAGTAAGTGCTACTTCGCTTCGTTCGGATTTTATCTTATCGATTTCTGCAATATGAAAATCAACGCCTTTAGGGATAAAGTCCGCTTTTGGTTTAACTACATCTTCAGGCTGATAGATACCAAAGGGTATGAACAAAAAGCCGGGCTGGTAATAATGCTGCTCATCCCTATCAACAATAGAAACTTTCCATTCTTTGGGGTTCAGTGCTTTATACAATTTGTTGGCCATCATGGTTCCGGCCGTTCCTGCTCCTAAAATGAGTATGTTTTTCATGATTTCTCCGCTCTATTGAATACCAAACTTACCCTACAGATAATGCCCATCTCATGACTATACTCAAAGGAAACTATGATCCTGCTCAAGTCATTTTGTGACTTTGGTTACAGAAAATGGGGTTTTAGCCCTTTTAGGGCACTGGTGCAACCTTTTGCCGGGCAAGGCGTCTTACATACATAATTCACTTATGTATTGACTTCTTATGCACTCACCAGAACTATTAAAAGGCACCCTTCAAACGATTTTGCTCAAAGTGCTGAAGGACAACGGCAAAATGTATGGCTACGAAATCACACAAAAAGTGAAAGAGCTGTCTGTAGGTAGGATTCTACTCACAGAAGGGGCGCTCTACCCTGCGCTCCACAAACTAGAAGCAGAAGGATTGCTACAAACCGAAACCGTGCTTATGGGTAAACGCGTACGGAAATATTATACCATCACCGTTACAGGAAAAAATCTGGTTAAGGAAAGGGTCATCGAATTCAGAGAATTTATTAAAACCATGTCTGCGGTGCTGCAGGTACAAATTGCGTAGACTATGGCTCAGCTCTCCACTGAACATATCAATTATATCATCAAAGACCTCCATTACAGAGGGTTGGTGTACGAGCCGTTACAAAACGAGCTGGTAGACCACATTTGCTCCAGTGTGGAAACTGAAATGGAGCAAGGAAAAAAATTTATAGATGCTTATCAGGAAGTTTTAAAATCATTTGGTCATACCAAAGGACTTCGTGAAACACAACATCAAACTATTCATTCTGAAAATTCAATTTTTAAAGCCATGTTAAAAAATTATCTCACCATTGCCTTTCGTAATCTTCGCAAGCAAAGCTTTTATTCAATAATAAACATCACGGGTCTTGCTGTTGGCATTGCCTCGTGCCTGGTGATTGTTTTATACATATTCAACGAGTTGAGCTACGACAAATACAATACGAATGCCGACCGCATCTATCGCATCGATTCCGAAATTCTTTTTAATGGAAATCATCTGCAAATGGTGACCGCATCTGCGCCTATGGGGCCTGCCATGAAAGAAGTGTACCCCGAAGTGGAAAACATGGCACGCATTCGCGAAGAGGGAACCATGCTGGTCAAGCGATCCCTCGATAATATTCGAGAAACAAATGTGGTCTATGCTGATAGCACAATTTTTAATGTTCTTACTATTCCTCTTACCAGTGGAAATCCTAAAACCGCACTCGTTGAACCGAACACGCTGGTATTAAGTGAAAGCACAGCCGCTAAACTTTTTCCCAATAATGAAGATCCAATTGGTCAAACACTCATTCTGGATAACCAGCATAACTTTAAAATTACAGGTGTATACAAAGACATACCTCGGGAGAGTCATTTCCATTTTAGCATGATGCTCTCCATGGAAGGCTACGAAGCCAGCAGAAGCGATGAATGGTTAAGTCACAACTTCGTTACCTATTTATTGTTACGTGATGGAGCCAGCGCCCAGGAGTTACAAGCCAAATTTCCGAAGCTTATTGACATCCATGTAACTCCAATGTTAAAACAAATGCTTGGGCCAGATGTGGATATGGATGCTTTCCTCCAGGCCGGAAACAAGCTTGACTATACCCTGCGTCCTTTGCTGGATATCCATTTGCATTCTGATCTATCTGGTGAGTTTGAGCCGAATAGTGACATCACTTATGTATATCTCTTCGGAGCGGTTGCATTATTTATCTTATTGATTGCCTGCATTAATTTCATGAATCTTTCTACTGCGCGCTCTGCCAACAGAGCAAAAGAAGTAGGTATGAGAAAAGTGATGGGTTCATTGCGACTACATCTTGTTAATCAATTCTTAATGGAGTCTATCTTGTTAAGTCTTTTTGCTTTTGTGATTGCTTTGCTCTTGGCTTACCTCGCCATGCCTTTCTTTAACGATCTTGCTGGTCGACAAATTACAATCCCTTGGACAAACCCAGCATTCGTAACAATCGTTTTTGGGGTTTCCATTCTTATCGGAATTTTTGCAGGCACCTACCCCGCCTTTTTCTTATCTGCCTTCCGTCCTATCAATGTGCTGAAAGGCAATATGGCGCTAGGTATGAAAAGCGGATTGATTAGAAGCGGATTGGTTGTGTTTCAATTTTCAATTTCTATTATCCTTATTATTGGCACGTTCACTGTACAGCAACAACTTTCCTATATCCAGCAAAAGAAAATTGGTTTTAATAAAGATCAAGTCATCGTTATTCAGGATGCATATGCTATGGGTGATCAGTTGCAATCCTTCAAGGACGAAGTAATAAAAAGTGCGGCTATTACTAATGGCTCCATTTCAGGCTTTCTTCCTGTAGCAGGTACCAGTCGAAATGATAATGTTTATTGGCCTGAAGGAACTGACCCCTCACAAAACAATATGGTAAGCTTACAAGTATGGTCAGTCGATCAGGATTATGTACCTACTTTGGGAATGGAAATAATTGATGGGCGCAATTTTTCTCGCGATTTTCCTTCTGATTCTGGTGCGGTTATTATTAATGAAGCGGCTTTAAAAATGTTTAATTTCACAGAAGATCCAATTGGTAAGAAAATCGCTACGTTTGGGGGCGGTATGGGGCCGGACGGAAAACCTAATTCTGTAAGCTTTCAGGTGATAGGAACGTTGAAGGATTTTCACTTTGAATCGCTGAAGCAAAGTATTACACCCGTTGCCCTATTTCTTCGCAAGAGTACCTCACGGATTTCTTTTCGCTTCGAGGCAGCTAACACGCAAGATGTCATAAATACTATACAAAATACCTGGGCACGAATGGCTCCAGGACAACCCTTCCAATATACATTTTTAGATCAGGCGTTTGGAAAAATGTATGATTCAGAACAACGGTTAGGAAAAATATTTGCCGTCTTTGCCGGACTTGCCATTCTAGTAGCCAGCCTTGGGTTATTTGCGCTTACTTCATTCACTGCTGAGCAACGCAATAAAGAAATTGGTATTCGTAAAGTTTTGGGTGCTTCAGTGAGTAGCATTGTAATGTTGCTCTCCAAGGAATTTGGAAAACTGATTATCGTGGCCTTCATACTCTCTGTTCCCATCGCATGGTATGCTGTCAATTGGTGGTTGGAAAGTTATATGTACAAAGTGGAAGTCGGTGTTTTGGTCTACCTGTTAGCCGGATTAGCTTCCTTTCTCATCGCTTGGATTACCATGGGCTATCAATCAATGAAGGCTGCAAGCTCCAATCCTATCGATGCCTTGAGAAGTGAATAATTAAAATCTGAACTTAACAAAATCACATATTGATTATATCGAGAAAGACCTCGCCCTCCGGGGTCTTATCCTTGAATCCCTAGAAAGTGAACTACTGGATCACATTTGCACATTAGTCGAAAATGAAATGGCTACCGGAACCAGATTTCTTGAAGCCTACCACTCGGTGCTTATCTCCTTTGGCAATTCATCAGGAATTCAAGAATTACAAAAGCAAACGCTAGAATTTGAACAAACAACTCCAAAAATTATGATCTCCAATTACCTCAAGATTGCATGGCGCAACTTAAAACGTCAAAGTTTCTATACTACAATTAACGTAGCTGGATTGGCATTTGGCTTGGCTGCGTGCATCGTTATTGTATTATACATCAAAGATGAGCTCACCTACGATACCTATAATGTAAAAGCCGACCGGATATATCGCGTGGATGCTGATGTAAAGTTTGGAGGCAATGAATTTAAGATGAGCTACAGGAGTGCTCCAGAAGCCATGGCACTAAGAGATGAATACCCGGAGATCGAATCGACTGTTCGTTTCAGAAATGCGGGTTCTTATCTCGTAAAAACTGCTGATGGAATAGATAACATCAAAGAAAACAATGTGATCTGGACAGACAGCACATTCTTCAAAATCTTTTCCGTGAACGTTTTGGAAGGAAATGCAAAAACAGCACTGACAGAACCAGCCAGCATTGCCATTAGCAAACGCATCGCTGACAAATACTTTGGAAATAGTAATGCTCTGGGGCAATCAATGATTCTCGACAACAAGTACAATGCAAAGGTGACAGCAGTTTATGAAAACATACCAAGCGCTTCACATTTTCATTTTGATATACTCGTGTCTATGGTTGGTGATTGGCCTGTTGCCCGCGAAGCAAAAGCAACCTCATTTCTTTCCGAAAATTTTACTACTTATCTTTTGCTTAAAGAAAATACAAATGCCAGTGCATTGGAAGCCAAGCTCCCTGCATTTCAGGAAAAATACATGGGCCCTGATTTGATCAAGGCGTTTGGAAATGATTTTACGCTGGAAAAACTTCGTGCCTCCGGCAGTAGGTACGACCTTTCACTTACTCCGCTAAGGGATATTCACCTTTACTCCAATGTTCGCGGAGATTTCGAACCCAATGGCAGCATTACTTACATCTATTTATTCGGCTCAATCGCAATTTTAGTGCTGGCCATCGCGTGTATCAATTTTATGAACTTATCTACTGCACGTTCAGGAAGCAGGGCAAAAGAAATCGGGGTGCGCAAAGTAATGGGATCATTAAGGACTCACCTGATCCGTCAATTTCTTACTGAATCATTTTTAGTCACCCTCTCAGCCATAGGGCTTTCCGTAGTTATTGTGTACCTCTTTATTCCCTGGTTCAACTCCATTTCTGATAAACAGATTACAATTCCCTTTGGTGAACCCTCATTCTATTTTGTGCTCCTTGGGGCCTCATTGCTTATCAGTTTCCTTGCTGGAATGTACCCAGCCTTTTTCCTTTCGGGCTTCAGGCCTATACAGGCCCTGAAAGGCAAGATCACCTCTGGAATGAAAAGCGGGTCAATCAGGAGCACATTAGTTGTCTTCCAGTTTGTTATTTCCATTTTCCTGATCATTGGCACAATCACCATTTCACGACAGCTTGATTTTATTCAAAATAAAAATTTAGGATTCGATAAAGAGCAGGTGATCATTGTGCATGATGCCTACGCACTCCGACCCAATAGTGTAGAACCATTCAGGGATGAAGCTTTAAAACTAACCGGAATAGAAACAGGTACCATCTCCGGATACGTGCCTGTAGAAAATGACTGGACTAGTAGAAGCAATACTGCTTTTTGGAAAGAGGGTGTTGAGTCCAATACTGAAAACATGGCGAGCTCACAACAATGGCGTGTTGACGATAATTATTTACAAACCTTTAGGATCAAATTAAAAGAAGGTCGCAATTTCTCCCCTGGTTCCCCTTCTGACTCAACAGCAATTATCCTCAATGAAACCGCAGCCAGAAGATTAGATCTTGGAGATGATCCTATCGGGAAAAAGATTCACTCTTTTGACGGAAATCCTGATCCAGAAAATATTATTACCTGGACCGTCATAGGTATAGTGGAGGACTTTCATTTTTCCACTATGAAAGAAAGTATTTCAGGTCTGGCATTTTATCTGGGTCAAAATGATGGTAGTGTAAGCTTCCGATTTAATGCACAAAACGCCAGCCAGGTGATCCAATCCCTGGAATCCATTTGGAAAAAGCTAGCGCCAGGACAACCCTTCCAGTATTCTTTCCTTGACGAAGATTTTGAACGGATGTACTTGTCTGAAGAGAGGCTGGGAGAAATCTTCACCATATTCTCGGGGCTCGCCATTGTCATTGCCTGCCTTGGTCTGTTCGCCCTTACTACTTTTACCGCTGAACAGCGCACCAAAGAAATAGGAATAAGAAAGGTGCTGGGTGCTTCAGTAAGCGGGATTGTGTTCCTTCTTTCAAAAGATTTTGGAAAGTTGATTTTGATTGCATTCGTAGTCTCCATACCCGTTGCCTGGTATAGTGTGGACTGGTGGTTGAGCAGCTATACCTATAAGACTGAAATAGGATTTGGTGTTTACCTGCTTGCCGGTGTCCTTGCTTTTCTGGTGGCATGGATTACCATGGGCTACCAATCGATAAAAGCAGCAAGCTCCAATCCTATCAATGCATTGAGGAGTGAATAGCAATTTATGGGTAGAATTATCAACAAATTGAAACTTGTTGTCATAGAGCACGTCTAAATCTTTATTAGAATAAGACCACATCAGCGCTAATGCGTATTTTTAAAAGTACGCATTAGTTCTTTATACAATTTGTTATGTTAAAAAGCATCCTTCTCATTGCATTTCGGAATCTTCGGAAGCACACTTTTTATTCCACCATCAATATAGCCGGCCTTGCCATTGGGGTGTCTGCTTGTTTGCTGATAACGCTTTTCATTATAGATGAATTAAGTTATGACAAGTACAACGAAAAGGCAGATCGCATTTATAGAATCAATAATGAGATAAAGTTTGGGGGTAATCATATTCAAGCTGCCACCAGTGCTGCACCCACGGCCCACACACTATTACAAGATTATCCAGAGGTAGAAGCTACGGTAAGGTTTCGCAGCTATGGCTCTTATCTGGTAAAGGCAGAGAACAGTACAGAGAACATTAAAGAAAATAATGTGATCTGGACTGATAGCACTTTTTTTAAAATTTTCTCCGTCAAAGTAATTGAGGGCAATCCCAATACGGCACTGAAAGAACCTGCAAGTATTGCTATTAGTCAGCGCACAGCAGAAAAATATTTTCCCAATGAAAGTGCACTAGGAAAGACGATGATTTTGGACAATAAGTACAATGCAAAGGTCACTGCTGTCTACGAAAATATTCCTTCCACATCACATTTTCATTTTGACATATTGATTGCAATGGTGGGCGACTGGCCTGTTGCCAGAGAGGCTCAATCCACAGCCTACCTCAGCAACAATTTCAACACTTATCTTCTTTTAAAGGAGGGTGCTGACGCAAAAGCGTTTGAAAGAAAATTCCCTGAATTTTTGATCAAGTACATTGGTCCACAAATAGCTCAAGCGCTGGGCATTGAATTCACGTTGGAAAAATTCAGAGAAGAAGGAAACGTGTATGAGATGACGCTGATTCCCTTGCGCGATATTCATTTGCATTCTGATGCTACGGCTGAGTTGGAGTCCAATGGCAGCATTACTTATGTCTATCTCCTGGGAATTGTTGCCTTTTTCATTTTGGGAATTGCTTGTATCAATTTTATGAATTTAAGTACCGCAAGGTCAAGCAACCGGGCAAAAGAAGTGGGTGTGCGCAAGGTAATGGGTTCTGCACGCACCAATTTAGTTCGACAGTTTTTATTGGAATCAACAATGGTGACTGTCTTTGCCTTTTTCGTTGCCATCTCACTGGTTTACCTTGCTCTTCCCATTTTCAATGGTCTTGCATTAAAACAACTGCATATCCCTTTTGACAACCCCGTTTTCTATCTCATCATGGTAGGTGCCGCATTGCTGGTGGGAATGATTGCCGGAATTTATCCTTCTTTTTTTCTGTCAGCGTTTAATCCGGTGGATGTTTTAAAGGGCAAAGGTTCCAGCGGTATGAAAAGCGGGTTGGTTAGAAGCGGGTTGGTTGTTTTTCAATTTGTTATTTCAATTTTCCTCATTGTGGGTGCAATCACTGTTAACCGACAATTGCAATACATTCAAAACAAAAAACTTGGGTTCAATAAAGATCAGGTGATTGTTATCCAGGATGCTTATGCCTTGCGTCCCAATAAAGTGGAAAGTTTTAAACAAGAAGTTTTAAAAAATAGTAACATCCAAAGTGGTACTATCTCCGGATACCTGCCAGTTAAAAATGGAAATTCATCACGTAGCGATAATCCGTTCTGGAGAGAAGGTAGCGATCCATCAACTGAAAATATGGTGAGCATGCAAAATTGGCAAGTCGATCACGACTACCTAAAAACTTTTGATATGAATATTTTAGAAGGCAGAGACTTTTCTCTTGATTTTCCTTCAGACTCCTCAGCAGTAATTTTAAATGAAGCAGCAGCATATCAATTTGGTTTTGATGGGGATCCCATTGGCAGAAGGATCAGTACTTTGGGTGGATCTCTTCCAGATGGTTCTCCTGATCCAAACAATACGAAATCATGGACCATCGTAGGTGTGGTTGAAAATTTTCATTTCTCTACCATGCGTGAGAGCATCACCCCGCTTGGACTTTTTATTGGAAAAAGTGATGGGAGTGTTTCTTTCAGGTATAGTGCTAAAGATTCCCAGGAGGTTATTCAAACCATAGAAAATACCTGGAAGTCGCTGGCGCCCGGTCAGCCTTTCCAATATTCCTTTTTGGATGATGACTTTGGCGGGATGTATGCTGCCGAACAAAGACTTGGAAAAATATTTACTTTCTTCGCTGGGCTTGCCATTGTCATTGCCTGTCTTGGTTTGTTTGCTCTTACGGCATTTACTGCAGAACAGCGCTCCAAAGAAATTGGAATTCGCAAAGTGCTTGGGGCATCTGTAAGTAGCATCGTGCTTTTGCTTTCCAAAGAATTCGGCAGACTCATTATTATCGCTTTCATCATTGCTATTCCTTTTGCCTGGTACAGTGTGGACTGGTGGCTAAAGGGATATGTTTATAAAGCTCAAATTGGTGCAATGGTGTATATGATAGCCGGATTGATTGCCTTTTTAATAGCGTGGCTTACCATGGGATATCAATCTATTAAGGCAGCGAGTTCCAATCCTATCGATGCGCTAAAAAGCGAGTAGGAAGTCCGTTTTCAATTAGTTCGGCTCAAACCGATCTTTCACATAAGTAACACTGGTCTTTCCGTGGGGTTTCGGTTTTCCGTTTTCATCCAGGTTAACAAAAATTAATTTTTCGATGGATAGAATGGGATCACGCGTCATTTTATTTCTCACTTCGCATCGAAGGGTAATGGATGATCGTCCAAATTCGGTTGCCACAATTCCAATTTCTATGATATCACCTTGTTTTGGCGCTGAAATAAAATTGATCTCAGAAATAAACTTAGTAACGATGTGTGTATTATCCAGTTGTATAATAGCGTAAAGTGCTGCCTCCTCATCGATCCATTGCAACAGCCGTCCTCCAAACAAAGTTTGATTGGGATTGAGATCTTCCGGCTTCACCCATTTACGGGTGTGAAAATTCATTGAGGATCCTTCCATTATTTGATCGACTTGATTAACTGCTGATAAAACCAAATACCATCCTGAAAACCCTTTACACTGATACGTTCATCTATTCCATGAAATCCGATGGGATCATTCATTGGGCTGAATTTTATAATCTGGTCAGACACTTTTCCAAAATGACGAGAGTCAGTAGCTCCTACCATCAGGAACGGAGCCACAATAACTTGATCAAAAGTTTTTCTGGCAGCCGCTTCAACTAATTTAAATCCAAAACCATCAACAGGAGTTACCGTAGAGGGATCGTTGCCAAAACTTAGTTTAGATATTTTAACACGCGGATCATCAATCACAGAAACAACACGATCCTTTACAGATTCTTGTGTGTCACCTGGCAAAATTCTAAAATTAATTGTCGCCTTGGCCAACGTTGGAATCACGTTATCCTTTACTCCTGCATTAATCACGGTAGGCGCTATCGTTGTACGCACCATGGCGTTGCCGCCCGGAGTTTGTTCATAAATTCCAACAATTGTGCTTTTGAAAAGCCATTGATTGGCAAATACCATTTTTTGAAGAAAAGGTTGTTCCGGACCAATGTATTCAATGAAGTCATTGGTGGATTGTGAAAAGTCTGCTTCAAAAGGATTAGCCCGAAGCCTTACAATGGCATTGGTTAAAATATCAATGGCGGTTTCGGAAGCTGGCATAGAAGAGTGGCCTCCGCTTAACTCCACTGCAAGTTCAAGTGACATATAACCCTTCTCTGAAGTTCCTACTAAAGCAACAGGTTGAGTTATTCCCGGAATTTTATCCACGGTAATGATTCCGCCTTCATCCAAAACCAAGTCGGCTTTAATGTTTCTTGATTCTAGCAAGCTGGCTATCGCTATTGCTCCATTCCCTCCTATCTCTTCATCATGGCCAAAAGCCAAATAGATAGTACGCTCAGGAATAAAATTTTCAGACAGCAATTTTTCAATGGCCTCCATGATAGAAACAAGGCTCATTTTATCATCTGCAGTACCTCTTCCCCAAATGGTATCGTTTTTTACTACTCCTTCAAAAGCATCCACCGACCAAAGCGATTCCGTTCCTGGTTCTACAGGAACTACATCCATGTGGGCCATTAACACGATAGGATTAGTGCTGGTGTTTTTGCCTTCCCACTTGTAGAGCAAGCTGTAGTCCTTCACTTTTTCTCGTTCGAGTTTTTCGTGAACCAACGGGTAGGTCGATTCGAGAAATCGATGGAAGCCATAAAACTGTGCGGTGTCTAAGGGAATACTATCTCCAAACGAAATCGTTTTAATACGAATCGCGTTTTTGAAATTTTCTAATGTTGCCTTTGAAATTTCTGGGGATGCTTCACCAGCAATATCCAATTGTTTCGATTGAAACTGGAGAGTGTTGAAAAGAAGGACAACGACCAGTGCGATCAACAAAGTGAATAAAAAAAGAAAAAATTTCTTCATGCTTTATTTATACTGTTTTCCATGCTTAATCACCATATCCACATCCTGAAGTAAATCGATATGGCGCAACACATCTCCCTTTACTGCAATAATGTCTGCATATTTTCCCGCTGACACTGTTCCATAATCTTTATCCACACCCATAAGTACTGATGGCCAATAACTGGCTGCGCGTAAAGTATAAATCGGGTCCAGCCCAAATTCGTTTACCCACACATCCAATTCATTCCACGTGCTTTGGCTGTGAAATTTTAATGGTACTCCGCTATCCGTACCGATCAACAAAACAACTCCGGCATCTTTCAGTTGTTTCATTTTCCGTTCCAGCGTTGGTTTACGAATTGGATTCAATTGAAAATACGGAAGTTGACCGGGCTGTTGAATCGAACCTTTGATATCTTGAATAATAGAATCTGGCAAATCTAAATGCCAGGAGTCGTTATCCAATTGCTCAGGATTATCGCGGATGTAGTTGTAATTATAAAGTACCTCCACTGTAGGTGTCCAAAAGAAAGGACCCAGATTCATTTGGGCAGTGCGCTCTTTGATCATGGCCATAATATCTTCTGGATATTCGGGGGCAGAAGAAAGACCGGTATGTTCGAAACAGTCGATACCGACTTTCATACCTCTGCGAATTTCTTCAGGTCGATGGGAGTGGCCGACTACTTTCAAATTATTCTTATGAGCTTCATCTACCACCGCTTTTACTTCTTCCATAGTCATTTCATCCTGATCAATTAGTTTGATGAAGTCAACTCCCGCCTTAGCCAATTTTTTTATTTTATTCCTCGCATCTGCCTCGCCATTCACACCCCAACGGAAATCCTCCGTTCCTGGGTAAGGCTTATGCTGAATAAATGGGCCAGACATGTACATTGTTGGTCCGGGGATTTCACCCTTATTAATTCTATCACGCACATTGATACTCGCTTCAAGTGGAGCTCCTAAATCACGTGCGCTGGTAACTCCTGCCATCAATAATTGATGAGCAGATGACGGCATGATTACTTTTTCTAAAATCGGTGGTTTGTATGTTTTGTCCCAATGCGTGTAATCACTGTGTCCGTTCAACATTAGGTGGGTGTGCATGTCCCATAGCCCTGGCATTACACTCATTCCTTCTGTAGAAATTATCTCAGCTCCTTTTGGAATCTCTACCTCTCCTACACGCCCTACTTTTTTTATTCGTTCACCTTCGATAATGATAACACTGTTCTGAAGGGGTGTGCTTCCGAATCCATCAATCAATGTGCCTCCTACCAGCGCTTTCACATTGGTTTGTGCCCAGGAAGTATAACTCGCCACGAAGCAGAGCAGTACAAAAAGTTTTCTCATTTTCAATTTTTTTAGAATTAGCTCAAAAGGTAAAATAATCGTTCTCAAAGTTAGCCTGAAATTAAGACGAACGGAATCCTTTGTGATTTTTTACAAATACAGATCGCCTGATTAGAAATCACCCGTCTTAAAACACACGCCATCCGGAGGGGATCCTATCGATGGAGTTTCTTTTGGAGTATCATCACAAGTATAGATGGTCGGAGCAAATTTATCTGCCCAACTCTGACAAGTGGCGGCATCACAAAATGGTCCGGCCGTTCCGGTAGGTGCACCCATATTGGTTTCGCAGTCTGGCGATCCGTCACAATCCCAATTGGCGTAAACAAAATTTTGAAAGGCCGTATTATTGACCTCTATTCCACAGGCTTCACAGGATTGACCGACAGTGCCACATTCCGAAACCGAACTATAGCATTTATTAAGGTTTTTACCATAAAACGGTAGGGAACAACATTTTCCGGCACTAGGGCACAAATATGGAAAAAGAGGATCCGTGCAAAGAATCGCATCTGGATCAGGGGCGTCCACGCAATTTGAACTTAGGCCAAGGAAAAGAACAAAAACTACACATTTGAGCAAAAAGCTTTTAAAAGCAACCATAGACAAAAGGTTTATCACTCAATGTAATAAGAAAGGATTAGGCGCTCAAGTAAAAATATTGACTAAAAGGCTAAAGGAGGTAATTTATTGAACCGGGATATTATCAAAATCTCCCCGTAATTGTCGATACCTTTTTCTTGCTTCGGCTGCATACACACTTCCTGGAAATCGATTCAAAAATTCGCGATAGATTTCCATAGCAGGATCCTTTTCCTTTTTATAATTCTCCAGGATATCACCCTGTGTAAAGAAGGCATCGTCCGCTAAAATATCATCTCCATACTCATCAATAATTTTTTGCAACAAGGTATATGCTTTGTCAAATTCTCCGCGCTTTAGCCGAAGTTGTGCCTCAAGCCAATAGACATCATCGAGTATAGTGGTGTTAGTAATTTTTGCTGCAGCGCTATCTATTGGTTCCTTTGAAGGAAGTATACCACTTTTTAAACTGGCCATGCGCATCAGTGCCGTATCTACTTTATTCTGGTACAGTAACAATTCAATTGCGGCATACTCTTTCAGCGCTGTTCCCACACTATCAAAAGTGGTATTCTCTTTTATGCGGATACTTAGGTCCATGGCATCGTTCGCGATTTCTCTGGTCGTAGCTTCCTTAAGTATATCAAGATGCTCTTGTGCCAAGGCAAAATCTCCTTTATAATAAGATAGCTTTGCGTTTCGCAATTTGGCCTCATAACCAATAGGTGTTTCGCGCTGAGAACGTTCAACTTGAGAATATAACAGCGTAGATTCCCAGGGCTCTTCTTTGAGCATGTAAATATCACCCATTTCCAATTTTGCTTTCGCCTTAATATAGGGTGCAACACGAGGGTTTTCTATAAGCACATTCAGCTTACCTATGGCAGCATCTTTTTCATCCAACAGGTATCCATAAAGTGAAGCCTGATTTAAAATGGCTTCATATGAATTAGGGTTTTCCGGATAAGTATCGGTGAATGACTCATACTCTGCAATGAGGTACCGAACAGAATCCTTTTTTATAGGATAGCTTTTTTTCACTTTGGCCTCACGTGCTTTGATCAGACCCAATCGAGCAGGCAAGTAATTATCAGTATTGGCATATTCCTTCACTACATACGAAAAGCCTTTATCCGCATTTTCAAAATCTTCATTACTTAATGCGATGTTAGCTATATCCAGTGTTTTTGAGGATTCCTTTTTGAATCTTTTGTCGTAGGCCCTGGCTTGAACAAATGCTCCGTAAAAATTTTTTTGTTGAAGATTAACCCAAATGAGTAAATCGGCATACACTTCGGAGTCAGGATTTCTTTGGACTTTTTCGTAAAGTAATCTTTCCAACGCTTCCATTTCTTCCGGCTTGGTAAGAAGAATCTGTAGAAGATTTTTTACATAATTAATATTTCCCGGAGTTTGGGTAACGTAGTTGAGATACTCTTCGACCATGGCATCCCGGTTACCCTGCAGCCGGTAGAGGTTAGCCAATTCGAGGGTGAAAAGCGAATTGTTGGAATGCACATCACGTGCCTCTTGCATAGCCATAACCGCATAATCGGTAAGGCGCTGTGAAGCCAAATAATCAGAAATTGATTTAATGCGATAGATATCGTTTGCGTTAGCCTTGATAACACTTTTAAATTGTTTTTCAGCTTTTTGAACATCACCACTTTTGATGTAGACCAGACCAAGATCAAGATGGTAATTAATCCTGTTATCAACCTTGCGAATAAGCTTCTCGACATAATTTTCGGCATCCTTATACTTGCCAAGATCCAACATTAAATTCAAGAAATCATTGTGTATTAATGGAATGTTGACAAAATCCCGCGCTAAATCCTCGTAAACTTTCAGCGCCTTTTCTTTTTCGCCCTTTGCAGCGTATTCGCTTGCAATTTGAATTTCTTGTCTGTTTTGTGCGAAAGCACTGAAGCTGGGTAGTGCACAAAGAACACATACTAATGTTATACTATTAAATATATATTTTAAATAACTACTATAAGGGCTGTGCATTTGTGGATAAGTCTAAGGTCTCAAAGACATGGGTTTAACTTGTGGATAGATATTGTATAGAAAGTGCTGCTAGTTTATCTAAATACTATGTTAACCTTATTATTCCACAATTTTATAAAATGTGAATCAAGGCTGTCTACAAATTAACGAACTGTGTATAAATATTATTGGATCAGAGTTATCAACGAGAAATATCATTTATGAAAGGATTTCTAGTCATTAACTGGTTTGCCCTCCAGTTTGGGTGAGTTTTCCACAATGGTTTTAGAATATCAACAATAGAGGGCCTAGCTCCCAATTGGCTCTAATTGGGAAATCGTATTTTTTGTCTTGTGTTTGGTAGAACCATATTGACTCTGGTTCTTCTCTATTATAGAAGTTTCCTGGATCCCATTTTCCATTATTGTTTTTGTCAAGTATTACCTTGATTTTATAGTTTTTCGGTTGAAGATATTGAAATGCATATTTGTTCAGATTTTTAATCTCTTCCACTATTTCTCCATCTGGCGATGTAAGCTGAATGATAAAGTTGGGCTCATTGGTTTGAACCTCTATTAAAAGTGTGCCTGTAGCGCCTTTTTTTATTTCAGTAATTGGGAATTTTTGGAATTTCAACGTGTCTGATTCCTGACTAATTATTGACCCTTTATTGAATACTAGTTCTGGTTGGGTGGTTTGCGGAAGTGTTCGCGGTAATCGGCCTGGCTCTCCCTTCACCCTTTTAGTTATTTGTTCATTGGTAGGTGGCTGTATTTTCTGTTCTCTGAATAAAGAGTCTTGCGGTATAAGCTTTTTCACTGTTAACCTTTTCTTAATTGTGTCATATAATAAGTCACTTCGGTTGACTGATATAGAATGGAGGGAATCAAGTCTTACGAATATACTGTCTGTGTTTATAAATAGGATGGGTTTAGAAAATTTGAATTCTTGCGTTAGCGTATTTGTCGTTAGTGAGTATTTAATGTTTTGAGGGGCTACTGTGAAATCACTTGGAATAGAATTAGCCTTTAGAGGCTTTATAAAAAATGTCGTGTCCATGATAGATCCAATACTGTCGGTTGAGCTGAGAAATATTTTTATACTGTCAGTTACTATTTTTGGATTATAGACGGCAATCTCTGTTTGATCGTCTCCGAATGACTTGACCAAAGATTCATTTGTTTCTGCTTTGATGGTAAACTGGGTAATACTTTTGTTGAATTTAATTCTAGTTGTTAGGCCTGTATTCCTAATGTTATTTATAGACAGTGGACGCATATCCATACTGATTAATGGAATAATTAATGAATCAATAGGTCCAGTTAACTCGAGTTGGTCTTTTAGAAATCCAAATTTCTCTGTTCTACTTTCTACTTTTAGATTTTTATTGTTGTCTTGAAATGCGTACAAATAATAGTTTCCGCTCTTAATGTTTTCAAGGCTATATGCTCCTCTATCATCCACCAGAGTGAAATAGTTAGGTGAATGCTGAAAGATGTTAAAAGTATCGGAGGCATAAAGTGCCACTGTTATTTTCTCAGGGACTTTAGTGTTCAGGGCCATCGTTACTTTTCCTTTCACGTTCATGGAGTCTATTAAGGGACCAGTACTGAATGCAAGCTTTAAATTTTTAGGAGCGTTGTTTTCTGTGATGTCTTTTATCCCTTCTCGAAATGCTATGGAGTAAGTTGTATTTTCATCCCATCCTTTTTCTGGTATCAGTGTGACTGTATTTTTCCTGACTTTGTATTCTATTTCTTGATCAGATCTGGGCGAGATAAGTATTTCTTCTTTAGGATTGTTGAGGTTGATGGCCTCATCAAATAATAGTGTGACTTCTTTTCCTTTAAAGTTCCTTTGTTTGTTGTCTGGAGTTGATTCAATAAGGGTCGGTGGTGTTTCATCCTTAGGCCCTCCCATTGGTGTTGTTTGGTTGGCGCAGCTCCATAGCAGCAGGATGTACAGAGATAGAATGATACTAGTTGCATTTCTATGCATGACCCGCAATATATATAAGGCTTGAATAATTCATTGTTTTTCTTGCTTTGGCATTCGAACTCAATCCTGTCAGAAGTGCCTTTATAGGAGTAGCCAAGCTGTGCTTTGAATTGTTCTTGTATTTTTCACTCAATAATGAAACGTAATAAGCATCCAGCTTCATTGGCAATATTTCTTTCAATAGGAGTTGATTATTGTCAAAAAGCCTTGTCACATTTTTTTGAGAGAAGTGCCAGAAGTGCCTGGGTACATCATAGGCAGCCCAGTGGGATTGATAGTGTTGTGCGTCATAAGATTTATGGTTAGGGACAGCAACAAAAATTAATCCATCTTCCTTTAACTTTTCTTTTAATTGAGCTATCAGCGTGTTGGGATTGGGAACGTGTTCCAGTACATGCCAAAGTGTGATGATGTCAAATTTATTTTCAGGAAGTTCTTCTAGTTTTTCAAATACGGATAAATTTTTGTTTTGTGATTTAATTTTTGCTCTAGCTTCTTTAGATGGCTCCACTGCAGAACCCTCCCAATTGTTATTGGCCATGTAATTGATAAACTCGCCAGTGCCGCAACCATAATCTAATATAGTGCCTCTCGTTTTTCTCGAAGTGATAATATCGTGTTTCCAACTGAGGGTATAATTTCTAGCCTTTAAATAGATCCAATCAAATATGGAGTTGCTTTTACCTGTATGAGAAATGTATTCCTCTGATTTGTAGAACTCACCAATTGATTGTTGGTCTGGCCTTGGACTGGTGAGTAGCAGTTGGCACGACTGACATTGTAGAATGCTGAATTGCTGGTGGCTATAGGTGTAGTCCTCACAGTTAAATACATGTTGAAAAGATGTTCCCCTGCAAACCGGACAAAGCTTTACGAGTTCAGTTTGCATTGATTACTTTCCCATGTAGATTGTGAGTACTGAGATGTCTGCCGGGTTAACGCCACTTATCCTCGAAGCCTGCCCCAGTGTTTCGGGTTTTATTTTTTTAAGTTTTTCTCTGGATTCTGAAGACAGCGCTTTTACCCTATCATAGTCGAAATCTGGCTTTATTTTGTAATGCTCTAGTCCCTCAATCTTGTGAGCCAATTTTTCTTCTCGGTCTATATAAGTGATATACTTTACCTGAATTTCTGCTTGTTCCTGCACTTCTGGTTCGAAAGCGGAAACATAGTCGTTGATAGTAGTATGTACTCTTTTTAATTCCTGCATTCCTATTTCGGGGCGCTTAAGAAAATTTACAACGGGAACTCTTTCTCTAATTGTTGCGGACTTTAGCTCAGTCAGGTTTTCGTTGACCGCAGTTGGATCTAGCTTAAGCTTTTCAAGTTCTTTGATAAGCTCTTCTACTTTTTCCTTTTTCTTTAACACTTTCTGCAGGCGTTGATCATCTGCCAATCCAATCTGATGACCTATCTCTGTTAAGCGTAGATCGGCATTGTCCTGTCGAAGCAGAATTCTGTATTCTGCTCTGGAGGTAAACATGCGGTATGGCTCAATTGTACCTTTGTTCACAAGGTCATCAATCAATACACCGATGTAGGCCTCTGATCTTTTAAGTACAAGGGCCTCCTTTTCATTAATTTTATTATGTGCGTTTATTCCCGCCATAAGACCCTGACAAGCGGCCTCTTCATACCCTGTTGTGCCGTTGATTTGACCTGCAAAGTACAGATTATCAATTAGTTGCGTCTCTAACGAGCGCTTCAATTGTGTAGGGGGAAAGTAGTCGTATTCAATAGCATATCCTGGCCTGAACATTTTGGCTTTTTCAAAGCCTGGTATCTTGATAAGTGCTTGGTATTGAATGTCTTCAGGTAAGGATGTCGAAAACCCATTGACATAAATTTCAACAGTATTCCACCCTTCTGGTTCTACGAAGATTTGGTGTCGGTCTTTGTCGGCAAACCTATTGATCTTGTCTTCTATCGATGGGCAGTAGCGCGGACCTAGTCCTTGTATCCTTCCCTGGAACATTGGAGACTTGTCAAACCCTTTTGCTAACTCCTCATGGACCCCCTCGTTGGTGTAGGTGATCCAGCAGCTTACTTGTTTATTTAGAGGCTGGGTTTCCGTGAATGAAAATTTACCCGGATGTTCGTCCCCAGGCTGTTCTTCCATTTTTGAATAATCCAGCGATCTCCCATCCACCCTTGGAGGTGTACCAGTTTTCATTCTTCCCGACTCGAATCCTAGTTGAATCAATTGTTCAGTTAATCCAGTGGCGGCCTTTTCGCCTGTTCTTCCTCCACCAAAGTTTTTCTCTCCTATATGAATCAATCCATTTAGGAATGTGCCATTAGTAAGTACTACGGCTTTGGCTTTAATTGCTAGGCCCAGGGATGTCTTTACTCCTTTTACTTTCCCATTTTCTACAATTAGACCAGAGACCATTTCTTGCCAGAAGTCTACATTGGGTGTCCGCTCAAGCATTATTCTCCACTCTTCAGCAAACTTCATTCTATCGTTCTGGGTTCTTGGACTCCACATTGCTGGTCCTTTTGATCGGTTCAGCATTCTGAATTGGATCATCGATCGATCAGATACAATTCCGGAGTACCCCCCCAAAGCGTCTATTTCCCTAACTATTTGACCTTTGGCTACTCCTCCCATTGCTGGATTGCAAGACATTTGACCAATCGTGGTCATATTCATAGTCACTAATAATACTTTGGACCCCATGTTGGCTGCTGCTGCCGCAGCTTCACAGCCAGCATGCCCACCACCCACTACAATAACATCGTACTCTTGAAACATATATTTATTTAACGTTTCACGTGGAACATGGATTGAGGAGAAGCCCCTGTTTTCTTATGTTTCACGTGGAACAAGTTTTTATTTACGCAAAGATAGGTAAGCTTCTTCTTTTTTGCGCATAAGGGCCTTATCGCTAGATTTTTTGTCCTTATAGCCCAATAGATGTAGTACCCCATGGATAATCACGCGGTGAAGCTCTTCGTCAAAAGGAACTTCAAAATGCTTTGCGTTTTCCTCTACTCTTTCAACACTAATATAGATTTCCCCTGAGATAGGTGCACCTTTTTCAGAATGGTCAAAAGTGATGATGTCTGTAAGGGTATTATGATTGAGGTATTGCTGATTAATGGAGAGTAGGTACTGATCAGAGCAGAAGATGTAGTTCAACTCGTTGAGTTGCCCTTTTTCTTTCTTAATGGCTTCTTTGATCCAGGTAATGGTTTTTCTGGGGTGAGCTAGTTTAAAAGTGGTTTCTTCTGTGAAGAATCGAACCGCCATTAATTATCAATATAAAAGCTAAGTTCAACCACCTTACCATTTTCTTTGAAATCAACCTCATCAGATAGGTGTTTCATCAGGAAAATGCCTCTACCCCCAGGCTTTTCAATATTTTCCGGGGCTGTTGGGTCCGGCAGGTTATGAAAATCAAAACCATTCCCCTCGTCCTCTACTTTAAACTTGATAAGACCATCCTCTAATGACAAGGCAAGGGTAACATTCTTGCCAGACTCGTTCTTATTGCCGTGCTTAATGGCATTGTTCACGGCCTCAGTTACTGCAATCATGATATTGCCATAGATATCATCATTGAGACTGAATTTCTCCTTCGCATTGTCGATAAAGCTCTCAATCATCCTTATATTCTCAGAAAGGGACGGGATTTCAATACGAAAGTTGTTCATTTGATAATAGCCAGTTTAAAGTGTAATACCTTTAAGCGAACTCATTGAAAGTTTTCTATTCGCTTAAAATACTCATTCACCTCCTTCTTGTAATAAGGATACAGTTTAGGGGGTACCGTTTTCAACAATTCTACTTCTTTTTCCTTTAATCTTAAATATTCTTCAAATGCTTTTGGGAGTTGCTTTTGATATTCTTTAGCTGTCTCCCCTTTGCGCTCTTCATCCATATTTTGCTCTCTCATCGATTTCTCAGTTTCTAAGAGCCGTGTGAGTATATCCTTTTGCCTTCTGATGGTTTGCTCAGTCAGTCGCTTGTTAACAAGATCCATTTCCGTTTGTTCCATTTTTCCAGGAATATCACCCCCAGGTGCTTTCCCTCCCTGTTGCTCTAACTTCTCTTGCATCTCCTGTAACGCTCTTCTTATTCTTTCTTGTTCCGCAGCCATTTTGGCCAGTTCTTCGGAAAGCTGCCTTCCGGACTTACCACTGTTTTTCAATTGCTCTATCTGATCATTAAGCTGCTGCTGTAGTTCTCCCAGGCTTTCCTTCCCCTTAGCTTTCCCTTTTCCTTTGGAGGGCATGGCGTTGGCCATCATATCCATCATCATGTCAAAGTGATCATTCAGCATAAGTGCAAGGTTGTTGATACTGGTCATCGATAGTTGCATCTCAGATCCGGCATTGCCTTTTCTTCTCTCTTTAATGTTTTCCACTGCCTTATCTACGTGATCGTTTAGCTCACCCACCTCTCTGGTGACGATCGATCCCATGAATGGATCGCGCTTGGCGAGAGATAACAGGCTGTCTTCCAGTACTTTAGAGTCATCTTTAATTTTTAATTGCTGCTGGCTGAGTTTCACATATTTGGGATCTGTTTGCTGAACCTGGACAAAGTCCTTCATAAGCGACTCCTGATCATACGACAATTTAATTAGCCCATGGAGTATCTGACGCAGCGATTCTAGGTTCTCCATATCAATCTCCATTTGCATCGTATTCTGCATCCCCTCCATTTGTTGCTGCATTTGCTTCATTTTCTCTGCAGCTTTCTTTTGTTGTTCCGTTGCCTTTTTGGGTTCTCCTTGTTCCAACGATTCTTTACTTTCTTGCTGAGAATTCTTTACGTCACTCATTTCATCCTCAGACGGGGTGTCGGCTTGTTTTTTGATCTCTTCGCCTATTTTATTTAGATCTTCTAAGGTTTTTTCGAACTGTTCAAATTCTTTTGACAATTCGTCCTGTTCCTTGGCTAAACTTTCATTCTCTTTAGGCGAATCGGATGATTCTTCACTTTTATCTCCTTTATTATTCTCCTCACCAGATTTTGAATCTTTATTGTCGGACTTATCACCTTGGTCGTTTTGTGGCTTCTCTCCAGCTGCTTCCTGCGTTTTCTTTAGTAAGTCTTCTTGTCTTTTAGTCTGATCCTTTATTTCCTGAATAGCTTGATCCAGTTTGTAGTCGTACTGCATCTGCTTGAATAACTCGAGTGTGCGTTCTAATTCTTTTTCAAGATTGATCTCTTTACGATCCATTTTGTCCAACTGCTTTTGAATATCATTCACATCAGCATTTTCGCGCATTAATTTTTCCAGTTCCTCAAAGAGCTTTTTGGTTTCATCATCAAGGAGTTCGTCCATCAATTTTTGTAATTGTTCGGATCTTTCCTTCATTTTCTCATCCATCTCTGAAAGCCCCTCCTTCTTTTCATTCAGCATTTCGTTTTGCTTTTGCAAATCATTAATCAACTGATCGAGATTTTGCTTTTGCTTGATGAGGTCCTCCAGCATTTTTTGATCTTGCCATTCCATTGATTTCTTTCCTCTTAACTTTTGCTGTGCCTCGTCAATGGATTCTTTAAGGTCTTTTGCCTTCTTAAGACTTTCATCAATTTTACTTTCCGTGTTTTGTTGGGATCGACTGATATCCGCTTTCATCTCTTGTTCGCTTGGAAGCGCAAACACATATGAAGAAGAGCGAGTAGATTTGCGGCCATTCACTCCATCGTTGTCCCACACTTCAAGATAATAGTTGATCCGTTCTCCTGGCTGTAGTTGAAGGGAGTCAAGCACCCATTGGTGAAAGAAACTTTGCTTGAGTTGGTTTTTATGAACCGGAATGGAAATGACTTTATTAGGACCCGCAGCCTCCTTTGTTACTTTTTGGTAGTTCAATGCCAAGGCGCTTATACCATAGTCATCGGAGATGCTACCTCCCAATAATATCGTTTTATAGAGAATAGAATCACGAAGATGGTCAACGACAATTTGTGGGTGTTGATCCTTAACTACATTAATTGAATAAGAGATCTGATCTTTATTCTTTGAATGATCATTTTCTAAAGCAATCCAGTAGCCCTCAGAATTGTTAAAGTTCTGATTGTGCCTAAACTGCTGATTATCAACTAATTGCATTTGATTTTCTTCCCCTGAGGATGTGAAACCAATGGCTGCTTTTGCTGCGTTGGCAGCCCCAATGAGCCAAGTAATGTTTGTTCCTTCGGGAATTTCTAGGTTCCCGGTGTTCAGCAGCACCTCACTTTGTTTAGCAAGATATCGGGGGTAAGTAAGCGTCACCTTTAGTTGGGTAAGCTCAGGTCGGTTAATCATGTTGATGGTATATCCATCAGAATAAAACCCGGAAGCTTCAAACTGAAAGGGAATTTCGTTTTGAAGTTTTTCGAAAGTGTAGGTGTATGAGGAGTTCGAAAGCGACTCCATTTTAAAACGCTGATTTCCAGATTGAATATATACTGCTTCAGGTAAGGCTTGTCCTTCGAGGTTTAGGTTCAAAGTAAAATCCTCATTCATGAAGGCATTGAGGTTTTGGTTTTGTACTATAAAATTGAAAGGTGCTTTTGGAGAGAATTCCCTGTTGAACTGAACAATGCGCTGTGTGCTTTGTGTAAAAATCCCATTGTTAATAAAGAAGAGCACCAACATAATCCCGAATGGAATCAAAAGATATTTGAGATACTTCTTATTGGCGCCCAAATCAATGGCACTTTCAAAAGTTACGTTTTCGAATTGTCTCGACTTTTGTAGAATACCTGCATCCAGAAGTGCACTCTCGTGTTGAGTTGCCGAGAGTTGAATGACATTAAGCAAACGATCCTTGATGGCGGGAAAATGAGCACCAATCATTTGTGCACTTTCCTCCTGTCCTAATCCTTTGTGATAAATCCACCAGGAGAGCGGTTCTTTCAGAAATCGGTAAATACAAAACCCGACCAGAACAAAAAAAGAGAGCAGAATAGTAAATCGTGCCCATCCACTCAGCCAAAGATTGTATTCAATAAGACTTACAATAAGGAAGTAAAGCAGAACAAGTGAGACTGTAAGAATGGTGCCCTTAATAAAAAGATTGAGGTAGTACCTTTTCTTAAAGGAATTCAACCTGCTGTCGATCACTTTTATACCTTCTCTCATACAATCACCTTAACCGTGGAAACGAATAGCCAGTCTAGATAGTTTAGAATTTACTAAGATAAGAATGGAGTATTCCGAATTCAAAACCATCCATCAGTTAAATAGACGATTGTCTCCTCCAAGTTGGGCGATATCTACACAATGTTGGAGACCCAGCCATATTCCAATTCAAAGTATTCCAGAACATGAATCTTCAACAACTTTTCTTGCTCTAGCAAATCGAAGTGAGGCAATTTTTTGATGAGGTTCCAGTGTGGCCATCCGTCCTTGTCGGTTCCCTCCAATTCATAATACCCTGAAAGACTCAGAACCTTGCAGATGGCAATGTGCAGAAGGTCTTGCTTTTCTTCTTTAGAGAAGAGTGCATGGCCCCTACCCAGTTCTTGCACCCCTATCAAAAAAAGGACTCCGTTGAGGTCTTTCGGCTTTTTCCCCAACTTTTCGTCCAGCTCAGCCAAAAGCCATGCCCACTTTCTCTCTAGTTCAAGGTCTCTTTTATACATTTTGAAGTTCTTCCCAGTATTCGTAAGCTCTTCTTAAGTGAGGAATTACAATGGTTCCTCCTACCAGAGTGGCTACTCCCATGGCTTCGTTTACTTCTGCCGTGGAAAACCCAATTTCTTTACACTTGCCAAGGTGATATTTTACACAATCATCGCAGCGCAAAACCAAGGAGCAGGTTAAACCAATCAGTTCCTTTGATTTTATATCCAAAGCCCCTTCCGCGTAAGCGTTAGTATCCAGATTGAATATTCGTTTGATAATTAGGCTATCGGAGGAGAGAATCTTTTCGTTCATCTTGCTCCGATATTCATTAAATTGCTTTACCTGACTCATGGGTATAGAAAGTTAGTGATGCAAATATGATGTCATTAACCATCAAAACAAATGGATAGTTTGCGATGAATTTATTGAAGGATTTCGTCTCGCTGTTCTTTCCCCGATACTGCCTGGCCTGCTCCAATTCTTTAGTGGGCGGAGAGGAAACGCTTTGTACCTACTGTATTGTTCATCTTCCAAAAACCAATTATGAGCTTGGAGATAATCCTGTTAGGGATCGCTTGGCAGGTAGGCTTCCCATTACCTATGGTGTAGCCTTTTTAAAATTGAAAAAAGGAGGTGTAGTACAAAAAATGCTTCATCAACTGAAATACAAGCATCATCCAGAGATAGGCGTAAAGCTGGGAAAGGTGTTTGGCAACGAATTGAAGCAAAAAGGATTGTCAGCAACTTTTGACCTTATCATTCCAGTGCCATTGCATCCATCACGGATAAGGAAGAGAGGCTATAACCAAAGTGCAAAGTTTGCGGAAGGGTTGAGTTACGTACTTCAAGTTCCGTGGGATGAAAGCATATCTGTGCGAAAGACCAGGACAAAAACTCAAACCAATAAATCAAAATTGGAGCGATGGGAAAATGTAAAAGATGTATTTGCGATTGCTCAATCGGGTCAAGTATCAGGAAAGAGGATTCTATTGGTGGATGATGTAATTACTACCGGAGCGACCTTAGAGGCCTGCGGAATGCACCTGATAAATAGTGGATGCGCACAACTGAGTGTAGCCTGTATTGCGGAAGCGCAATAGCATTCTTAATGGTGAATTAAAAACTGACACAACAAAAAACCCTGACGGATTTACCATCAGGGTTTATATAATTATTTTAATTCTTCCTAGTAGTTCGAACCTGCACGGATCATCGCACAACGGAAACCGATAGTTGCTGTTGCGGAATCCTGATCAAGGTACCTTCTTGTTCCTGGAGACATCCAGTAAGCAACATCTTTCCATGAACCACCTTTGTAAACACGGGCTTTGTCAGTAATCAATGAAGTAAAGCCTTGAGGGTTTTGCTCGCTGTTACTATTGTAACCTCTAACGTCATCCAAAAATCCATCTCTACGGATTGGATTAAGGTCATCAACATCCTGATATGACATAGGGCGATAAACGTCCATTACCCACTCACTCACATTACCGGCCATGTTGTACAAACCGTAATCGTTAGGAGGGAACTCGTATATATATGAGGTAATTAACGCACCATCATTTAGACGTCCTGCTATACCAGCATAGTCACCACGACCACGCTTAAAGTTGGCAAGGAAGAATCCCATTTGCTTTCCATAAGGATTACGCAAAGCGTGACCATCCCATGGATAGATACGCTGGTGGGTTTGCATTTCTTCTAACCATTGTGTTCCTATAAGTGCCTGGGCTGCATACTCCCACTCCGCTTCTGTAGGAAGGCGATAAGCTGGGATTACAATACCAGATTCTAAAGGAATACGGCCGTCAGTTTCTGCATATTCATCACCGGATTGTTCGGCTAGCTGCACATTTACTGCGCGCGTTCTCCAAACAGCATAGTTATTAGCCTGACTCCAGCTCACTCCCACTACAGGGAAGTAACGGAAACCAGGATATCTCAAATAGTGATCTACATATGGATCGTTGAAAGCCAGCTTACCTACCCAAACGGTAGTATCAGGAAGAGCGTTTGCGTAAACTTCCTGAGTAGAGTCTTTTGCGAGGTAGTGCAAATACTCAAGCCAGTGGATATTGGCAATTTCGGTTTCGTCCATATAGAAAGAAGCAACAGAAACTGTTCTTTCTATATTGTCTCGATAGGACATAACGTCCTCCTCGAATGATCCCATAATGGTGCGACCGCCTTCAATGAAAACAGTATTCGGAGCATCTGGTTGGCCTTCGAATGCCGTTACCTCAAATCCTCCTGCGTCTTCATCATTGTAGGCCAAGCCTGTGGCAGTACTCATTTGCCCAGGATTTGTTGCACTGGGTTTTCCACCCCCACCTCCTAAAAGTGAGCATGATGAAATAATGAGGGAGCCGCCAACTAAAAAAAGTAGACCCTTGTAGTACTTCATTTTATTCATATAGATAGTCAAAGCAACCGCTAATATATGTAGATAATTAGATGTTTTCCAAAGAGAAAGGATTTTATTGATAAATCCCTGCATTAAGTAAATCCATCTTTTTTTGTTTCCTAAGAACGGAAGGACAAGATAGCTTATTGCCCAGTAACTTGGCGCAGTAAATTTTTCTCTTTTTGGGACAAACTATCTCTAATTGGATCAAAAACTGGACATAAAGGCTTAAATCAGCCTAAAATCAAGGATAATTTGTCTGGCACTCATTTGGCCTTAGTAGTTTCTGTAAGATTTTAAACAACAGCATGAAACTTCTATCTATAACCGATTTTAAGGATTATTCTTTTGATAAGAAATGCGATGTGGTAACGATATACTCTAACTACATCATGCACAGGGAATTCCCAAATGGGAAGGCCTATTTATACCACACTGGGTCCTTCTTTATTGAGGTCTTGTATTCTTCTCTCCATAGAAAAATTCAAACCATAAATGCATTTGATGATGTAAGAATGTTGGCCCCCTATGCAGAGACGGTTTCTTTAGCCGATTTGAATTTTTGATCAATCAGTGGCTCAAGAATTTCTAAAGCGCTGTCAACGGAATCGATATCTTCTATGGTAAGGATAGGTTTGCCGGAGACATCTTTAAGGCGGCATCTTTTGGGTTGAGACTGTGCAAACGATAATATTTTACCAAACACGTCTGACTTGAAATATTCTTCTTTACCTGTAATGAAGTAGGCTTTTAATTTTCCATTCTTCAGGGTCACTTTTTCAAATCCAAGTTGCTCCCCAATCCATCTCAATTGGACAGTATTAATTAACTGCCCAACAGATTCAGGAATAGGACCAAACCTGTCTTTTAGCGATTCGCGGAATTTTGCAAGCGACTTCTCATCTTTAATATTGTCAAGACTGGCATATAACTGAATACGTTCGCTGGTGTTGCTTACATAGTCATCTGGAATCAAGATTTCGAGATCAGTTTCGATAACACAATCCTGAACAAGGATTTTTACTTTCTCGGCTAACTCTTCAGAAAACAATTCTTTAAACTCGGTTTCCTTTAACTCTTGGATGGCATCATCCAAAATTTTATGATAAGTATCAAAGCCAAGGTCATTGATAAAACCAGTTTGCTCAGCGCCTAATAGGTTACCGGCACCACGAATATCCAGATCGCGCATGGCAACTTTGAAACCATCACCTAAATCTGAAAATTCTTCCAGAGCCGAAAGCCTTTTTCGTGAATCAGAAGACAACACAGAAGTAGGCGGAGTAAGTAAATAACAAAATGCTTTTTTGTTGGAACGACCAACACGACCACGCATTTGATGCAAATCACTTAACCCAAACATATGCGCCTGGTTGATCATAATAGTGTTGGCGTTGGGTATATCCAATCCGGATTCAATAATGTTGGTAGAAACCAGCACATCATATTCTCCTTCAATAAACTTCACCATCACTTTCTCTAATCGATTGCCTTCCATCTGTCCGTGGGCAATTCCTATTCGACTATCCGGCACAAGTTTGAAAATAACATTGGCCACCTGCTCTATATCACTTACCCGGTTATGAACAAAAAATACTTGTCCCCCACGTTGTAGTTCGTGACTAACGGCATCGCGAATAATGCTCTCTTCATAAGTGTGCAATACTGTAGTAACTGGCTGTCGGTTGGGTGGAGCCGTTGCTATTATGCTTAGGTCTCTGGCGCCCATTAAAGAAAAATGTAAAGTCCGGGGAATAGGCGTAGCGGTAAGGGTGAGCACATCTACACTTACTTTTAATTCTTTCAGCTTATCTTTTACCTTAACGCCAAACTTTTGTTCTTCGTCAATAACAAGTAGACCTAAATTTTTGAAGACAACGTCTTTGCTTACCAATCGATGGGTACCAATGACAATATTAACTTTACCTTCACCTACTCCTTTTACCACCTCTTTGATTTCCTGAGTGGTTTTAAACCGAGAGATGTATTCTATTTTTAGCGGAAAATTGCTCAGCCTTTCACAAAAAGTTCTGTGATGCTGCATGGCCAGAATAGTGGTGGGAACCAGCACTGCCACCTGCTTTCCTTCTGTTACCGCCTTAAACGCAGCTCTTATTGCTACCTCAGTCTTACCGAATCCAACATCACCACAAACCAAACGATCCATGGGATGAGGTAATTCCATATCCTTCTTTACATCTTCTGTTGCACTTGCCTGATCAGGTGTGTCCTCATATAAAAACGATGACTCTAACTCTGCCTGCAGAAACCCATCACCAGCAAAAGCATAACCAGGAGCTTGCTTCCGTTTGGCGTATAATTCAATAAGCTCTTTGGCAATGTCCTTGACCTTTTTCTTGGCCTTGGCTTTTTTACTTTCCCACTCACCGCTTCCCAGCTTACTAACTAGAGGAGCAGTACCCTCTTTGCCAGAATATTTTGAAATTTTGTGAAGGGAGTGAATACTCGCATAAAGCAAATCATCATCTCTAAAGACGATGCGGATGGCTTCTTGCTCTTTGCCGTTAACAATTTTCTTTTCAAGGCCGGCAAATTTTCCCACTCCATAATCAATGTGAGTGATGAAGTCTCCGGGTTGCAAGGTGTGCAACTCTCGAAAAGTCATTGCTTTCGATTTTGAAAACTTTTCCTTGCTGCGATAGCGATGAAAGCGTTCAAAAATCTGGTGATCGGTATAGCAACCTACCTTCACCAAGTGGTCGATAAAACCCTGGCGCAAAGGAAACTCCAAAGGCTGGAACTCCAATGTAGGGTTGATCTCTTCAAATATTTCCTGAAGCCGCTCTAACTGCTTGGGTTGCTCAGCGGCAATAAAATTGGAGTAACCTTGCCCTTGAGAATCAATGAGTGAGCTGGCCATCAATTCAAAGTTCTTATTGAAGGAGGTTTGAGCAGATGCGCTAAACTCCAAAGTATGCGTGGCGTTTAATTTAAACCGGCTTCCAAACTCCAGACAAACAAACTCATTTAGCCGAGAAGAGAAATAGTCTGGTGTTTCAAAAAGCTGTTCAGGCTGAAGTGCAATTTTAGCATTGCCTGTATCTCGTAAAATTTTGTCGAAACGCTGTGAGGCCTTTTCAAAACTTTTGGTGAGTACATCTGTGACTAGTTCACTGTCTTTAATCCAAATGCGAGTAGTAGGCGAAATAAAGTCTAATAGAGAATGCCTTTCCTCTTGGACCAATCGTGTTTGCACATTGGGCATGAGGCTTACGTGTTCCAGTACTTCTACCGAAAGCTGCGAGCCAGGATCAAAACTACGAATGCTTTCAATCTCATCACCGAAGAGTTCGATACGATAAGGATGATCGTGAGCAAAAGAGAATACATCTATAATCCCACCACGGATGGCAAACTGACCAGGCTCGTGTACAAAGTCTGTTTTCTCGAATTCGTAAGTGTGAAAGAAATCTTCAAGGAATTGACTGTCGAGCTTCTCGCCCTTTTTGATGCTAAAAGTATTGCTCGCCAGAGATTTCTTATTGATTACCTTTTCAACCAGCGCTTCCGGATAAGTAACAATTAATTGTTTATCAGGCTGGCTGGTGATGAGTGTGAGCACTTCCGAGCGCATAAGCACATTGGCATTCTCGATTTCATCATATTCATAAGGCCGCTTGTACGACATGGGAAAAAAGAGAACTTCTTTTTCGCCAAGTAAGTGTTGTAGATCATTAAGAAAATAAGAGGCCTCTTCTTTGTCATGAAGAATAATCAGGTGACTTGACTTGACCGATTTGCAAATCGAAGCAAAAATGACGGCATCAAGACTGCCGCTGAGACCTTTTAAATGAATATTTTCAGGTTGGGACGTACGAATCCTCTCGGCCAGTGTTTGTACCAGCCCGTCTGATGAATAAATAGACAGAAAATCTTTCGCCCTCAAACCTTCAAAAAATAAGGATGGCAAAGGTATTATTTCAAATTATCTAAACCATCATTAATCTGACTTTATACAACGTGTCCGAAATTATCTCTTTTGAATTTAATGGATTAAATATTGAATTTTGGTGAATGCAATCCGTTCGTTTGTTCTGCCTGCTTCTTAGTTGCGTTTGTCTGATTTCAATGGTAATAGGATTGTTTAAGCCTTGGTGGCTGCTGTGGTGGGAAGATGTGCAAAACCGCAAGATGATTTTTCAAGTGTATGGTACACTTACGATTGTATTCTTTGTGGCCTATGTTGTAATTGGGTTTTTTATTTAACCCTACTGGCGTGTACCAGATACTTTTTATTTCTTCCAGAAAATCCAATGACGAATTGATCGCCACCGTCTTTTAACTTCAACTTCTTTTTCAGCTGAGACGGACTTAGTGGATAGTTACGCGAGATGATATTGGCCTGTCCTTCTTCTAAAACCTCGTGAACGGATTTTGAATCGGATTTTAGGAAGCTTTCGATTTTGAAAACTCGGCCGGGGAAATTGGAAATCATTTTATCCGCTGTATATAAATGAGTGTTCGGAGCTATTTTTTTTAGGTTAAACTTGTTAGCTGTTAGTTTGAATGCACCTGCCTTTAGCATCATAGCCGTGGGCTCGTAAAGAAATGTAGAGGGCTCATCAAACGAAACCTTCGATTGGTGCTCTTCCGATAAGGTAAAAGAAAATGATGCTGATTTTTTATCATCCTCTGAAAGATCAAACACTTCAATGACGGTTTCTTTTTTAGTATTGGCAATTAAGAAGAGCACTTCCTTGCACTCGTTATCAAATCCAACAATTAAAACTTTGGAGACGGAATCGAGTTCGCTTAGCCCTTGCTTTATATCAATAAGCGGAGAGGCTTTTATTAAAATAGAATTTGATTTCTTAATTAATAAGGGAAGTAAGTTGACCACATTAGGACCGCAGTCTGAAAATTTGAAAACCTTTCTATTGGCGTTACTTCTCCTTGAAGGATCTATGTACAACAAATCGAAATGGTCCTTATGGGTGTTGATAAATGATTCTGCAGTGCCGCACTGATGTTCAATATTATTGGCATCAAGCGTGCGGTGGTTATGCTTTGTGATTTGTGATAGCGCCTCATCTGGCTCCACATGAATTACTTTCTTAAAACTTTTGCTGAGAAAAAAACTGTCGATGCCAAAGCCACCGGTGAGGTCTGCAGCCAGATTTCCTGATAGAAGGCTTGCTTTGAATTGCGCTGTCTTTTCAGAAGAGCATTGCTCCAGATTGACTTTGGGAGGATAGATGATTTTATTGGCATTATAATATACAGGAAGTTTTGTTTTGGCTTTGCGCCTTCCAACGATCTGCTGGGCAATTTCGGCAGCTGGCAGTCCCAGTATCTCTTTATGCTTTAAAACAAGTATTTTTTCGTCATCCTTTTCATGATCTTTAATGAAGCGTTGTAGGTCATCACTGAGTAAATGATCGAAATGAAGTGCGTTATTCATGAGTGACTTAAAAATAGTATAATTGTGTATAGCAAAGACATGAATTATTCTTTTGTAAAAATTAGTGTAGGAATTTTAGCTGGAGCATGCATGATGTCTTGTGCGGCTTTGAAGGAAACTGCGCGATATGAATTCGTTGATGATGAGTATTGGTACAAGCAAAGACCTAATGTATATCAAAAAGTGTACGTAGATGCTGAATTGGAAGAGGATGTCATAGATATTTATGCTTTAAGTCCTGAGCAGGAAAGTGAGATGCCAGAGTATATTGAGAATAAGGATCAGTATTTTATTATGAGGGACCTGCATTTGAATGTTCTTACCATTCCTTTCAAACTTCGCCCAAGTGTTGCCGGTTTTCCCAGCCAGCTCAATTCAAATTTTAACGGAGAAATTTTTCTGGGCTACAGAATGGATAAATTCCGTAGGCATTTTAAACACACACCTGCTGGCGTAAAAGATGAAATGCTTCATTGGGGAGTGAGTGTAGGTATTTTTGGAGGTATCGGTTCTTCCGTGATTGCCCCCTGGACAACCAGCTACCAAACCATGGATGAATATAATGGACTTATACTCACCCGTGGTGTTGGCGTACTGGGCGCTATCAACCGACTCAACGTTGGCTTTGCTGTTGGGTGGGATTATTTAACTGACCGGGATCGAAACATTTGGATTCATCAGAATAAAATCTGGTATGGTTTGGCGCTGGGGTTGAATTTGAATTAAGTCAATAATTTTAACCGCTATTTTTTAATAGACCAATAAGCGTATAAGCACCATTGGTAACTACCAAGGTATTGCTATCCCAATTTTTGGGAGTGCTAATTTCGCTGAAGCCATTATTTGTTACGCCTACTTCAATAGGAAAAAGTTCAAAGGTATTCTTAGCACGCTCTATAAAGACAAAGTGCTTTCCTTCAAAACTTACAACAGCATTTTCGGATACGGTGTTAACTGTATTTTCTCCAGCATCAATGGTTGCAGTAAAATACATACCAGGAATTAGTTTTGGATCTTCCTGAGTTAAGTGTGCGTGTATGCGTACTGTTCGATCTTCAGCAATCTCTTTTCCTACAAGATAAACCGTGGCGGCCCGAGAGGTGGTCTCATTGGCTAGCGATAAATTCATTTGCTGCCCAACCTTTACTTTCGCGATGTCTTTTTCAAAAACGTAGGCTTCTGCGTGAAGATGGTCAGAATCAACGATTTTAAACATCACTAAATCAGGGCTGGCATACACACCTAGATTGACATTTACTTCAGTGATATAGCCTGCAATAGGTGACGTTATTTTAATTGTGCTTTGAATGGTTCCGTTTTCAAGCACTTTAGGGTTTATGTTCAAGAGTTTTAATCGAGCAGCAAGCCCTTCTGTTTTTGCTTTCGTACTTTGGTAATTAGATTTAGCTTGTTGTAAGGTTTTTGCAGAGTTAATATTTTCATTGGAAAGCTCTTGCTGCCGGGTATACTCTAAGGTCAAGTAGTCTAACTGGCTTTTACTTTCTAAATAGTCTTGCTGTAATTGAATGTAGTCCGGGTGTTCGAGCGTAACAATTGTTTGTCCTTTTTTTACAGCCATTCCCTGAAGAAGTTCAGTTTCTTTGACAAAGCCACCTATAGGTGGTGATATCGTAACTAAATTTTGTGGAGGAACATCGAGGGATCCTGTAGCCAAAACAGGGCTACTCATTTTTTGCCTCACGACTGGGCCGGTCTTAACCCCAATAGTTTTAGATTGTTCATCGCTAAGAGTTAATTTATTTCCATCAGAAGTGGACGACAAGTTTTTGTCTTCCTCAGGAGCTTGTTGACAAGCGATAAAGGATGTAAGAAGTATTAATGTTAATAAATATTTCATAGTTGTATTTTATAAGCTTCCTGTAAGGAATTCAAGGTTGATAATGGATAAGTTATATTGATGTAGCGCGGCAATATAGTTGGTGCGCAAGGCCAAAGCTGACTTAATGGATTGTAGATAAATGAGATAATTTATTTCCCCTGCTGCCAGCGATTTTTTGGATTGTGAGATAATAAGGTCAGCCTGTTTTAGGGCCGTAGTTTCGAAATAATCTATGTTGGTCTCGTTCTTTAACCTTTCACGATTGGCTTGTGCTATTTTTTGTTCTACTTCTTGTTGTAAATAAGCAGTTTTTTGTGTGGCAGCTTCAATTTGATACCGAGCTGCTTTGGTTCGTGCAAGCTGGGGCTTAATCCACAGAGGCAGTGAGAGACCCACTTCAAACCCTTGAAAACGAGAACCTCTGTCGTAGTACTCCTCAACGCCAACGATATTTTGATAACCAACAAAACTCTGATTAAAATAACCGACAGTAATGTCCGGAAGAAATGTATTTTGTTGTACACGTTTTTGTTGCAGCGCAATAGCTGTTTGTTGTTGTTGATAAGACAACTCCGCATTGCTCATCGGAGCGGTTGCGTCTTGCCAGAGAAGAGGGGTTAAGTCTGCTTCTGGCAAAATCGGATCACTGGTTTGCAATAAAGTTTGCAAGTGTTTTTGCTCAATATCAATTTCTGATTGCTGCTGTTGAAGGGCATTCTTGGAAGACAATGAATTGGTTTCTGCTGTCAACTTCTCGAGATAGGTAGCTTCTCCAGTTCGATAGTTTATTTCCATGATGCGTGCTAATTCTGAATAAAGACTATCTTCTGTTGTCAACAGCTTGTTTGTAGCAATTAGAAAACGCAGTTTTTCATAAGATACCTTAACATCATAAATTAGTTGATGTTGTACCATGGTGAGCTTTTTTTCAGCTCCCTCCAGATTGGCTTGACCCAGCCGTGCCTTGGCGGCAAGCAATGTTGGAAAAGGAATGGTTTGAGACACTTTAAAATTATTGTCTTGTGCTCGTGAATTGATCTCACCAAATGTGGCCGTGGCAGAAAATTTTCCAATGTCGGTTTCTGATTTTTTTAGTTGACCGAAAGACTTCACTTCAGATGATGCTGCAGCTACCCACCCGTTATTTTTTAAAGCTATGTTAATGGCTTCCTGTTGCGATAGCGTTTGGGCATGAGTCGAGTAAAAGAAAAAAAGTATGGGAACAATAATCAGACGATTCATGATTTAATGGATTTACTGTTTTTTTCGAAAATCGTGTAGAGCAATGGAAGCACTACCAACGTGAGTAAGGTAGCTGTTACCAATCCCCCAATGACAACGGTAGCAAGGGGCCTTTGTACTTCAGCACCTGAGCCATGTGAAAGGGCCATTGGTAAAAAACCAAGAGAGGCTACAAAGGCTGTCATCAACACCGGCCTCAAACGAGTTTGAGTACCAGTTTTTACTAACTCATTCATTGGAAGGATAGATGATCGTAATGAATTGAATTCGGCTATAAGCACGATGCCATTCAGAACGGCCACACCAAACAAAGCAATAAAGCCTACACCTGCTGAAATACTAAAAGGCATATCTCTTAACCACAAGGCGAAGATCCCTCCGATGGCTGAAAAAGGAATGGCGGAAAAGATCAACAAGCTTTGTCGTAGCGAGTTAAATGTAAAGTAGAGCAGAAGAAAGATTAAAATAAGTGCTACAGGCAAAGCAATTGAAAGGCGCTGTTTGGCTTCTTCCAGGTTTTGAAATGAGCCGCCATATGTTGTATAATAACCGGGCTCGAATTTTATCTTTTCAGTAATTAGTTGATCGATGTCGTTTACAATACTCTCCACATCGCGACCGCGGACATTAAAACCAATAACTATCCTTCTTTGTGCATTATCTCTTTGAATTTGATTGGGACCGGAGATAAGTTCTATGGAAGCGAGTTGATCCAGTGGAACCTGATGACCATCATTAGCGGTTACAAATACACTCTTTACGTCCTCAATGTTTTTGCGATTCTTTTTATCTAATCTTACCACCAGATCGAATCGTTTTTCATTCTCAAAAACAAGGCCTGCAATTTCACCGGCAAAAGCGCTACGTAGTACTCGATTTCCTTCTTCTACGGTGAGTCCAAATTGTGCCAGACGTTTTCGATTCCATTTCACTACGATTTGTGGAAGCCCGGAAATAGGTTCAACATAAATATCTTGCGCGCCAGGCACCTGCTGTGCCAACTCCCCAATTTGAGCACCATACTGAGCAAGAGCATCTAAGTTTTCTCCATAAACTTTTATTACAACATCTTGCTTAGCACCAGTCATCAATTCATTAGTGCGAAGCTGAATAGGTTGCTGAAATCCGAAAGAAACACCAGGTACTTTTTCTTTCAGTTCAGCCGCCATCTTTTCAGCCAGTTCTTCACGTGTGGAGGCTGATGTCCACTCGTCTTTGTCCTTTAAAACAATAATGAGATCTGTCACCTCCATGGACATTGGGTCTGTGGGTATCTCGGATGTTCCAATTTTTCCAACAACAGTATTTACTTCTGGAAAGGATTGGAGCAGTATTTCTGCTGTTTTTAGATTAGCTTCTACTGACTGGCTTAGCGAGCTTCCGGTAAGCAATCGGGTTTCAACAGCAAAATCTCCTTCATCGAGAGAGGGGATGAATTCCCCGCCTAAGGTTGTAAACACCCAAACACTGAAAGCAAGCAATAAAATGGCTGCTGTTATAATTATTGTTTTTGTTCTTAATGCCCTGTCAATAATAGGAGCGTAAAACTTTCTGAAGACGCTCATTATTTTATCAGAGATAGTAACCTTGTGACCTGTGGTTTTGCTAAGGAACAAAGCCGATATCATAGGTACATAGGTGATGGAAAGAATAAGCGCACCAATAATGGCAAAAGATACTGTTTGTGCCATGGGCTTAAACATTTTCCCTTCAATACCGACCAGAGAAAGAATAGGCAAATACACAATGAGAATGATGACTTGACCGAAGGCTGCTGATCGCATCATACTACTGGCCGATAACCTTACCTCTTCATCCATTTCCTGTTGATTCAGTTTGCGCACGGCTGCATTAATACCCATATGATGCAAAGTGGCCTCTACAATGATGACTGCACCATCTACAATCAACCCAAAGTCGATGGCTCCCAAACTCATTAGGTTCCCTGAAACACCAAAAAGGTTCATCAAGGAAACTGCAAAGAGCATGGCTAGTGGTATAACAGACGCCACAATCAACCCAGCTCGCCAATTGCCGAGTAGCAACACCAGGACAAAAACAACAATGAGAGCTCCTTCAGCTAAGTTCTTGGTAACAGTTTGAATAGCATTGTTAACAAGTTTGGTACGATCGAGGAAAGGCTCAAGTTCTACCCCTTCTGGTAAAGTCTTTTTAATTTGCTCTATGCGCCCTTTAACGTGATCAATGACGGCAGAAGAATTTTCTCCTTTTAGCATTAAGACTACACCACCAACGGCTTCCCCGGTGTCATTGTAAGTAAGCGCACCATAGCGGGCGGCATTTCCAAACCCAACTTCCCCTACTTGGGCGATAAGAATAGGGACGCCATTGTCAGTAGTTTTGATGGCAATGTTTCGGATGTCGTCCAGCGTTTCTACCAGCCCTTCGCTTCGGATATAGTACGCGTAGGCATTTCGCTCGATATATGCTCCTCCCGTATTCTCATTGTTTTGCTCGAGTGCATAAAACACATCGTTTACACTGATGTTCATGCTTCGGAGCTTTTGCGGGTCTAAAGCGATTTCATATTGTTTAACGAACCCTCCAAAGCTGCTGATGTCTGCAATACCCGGGGTACCCAATAGCTGTCTTCGTACGATCCAATCTTGAATGGTGCGCAGCTCCATTGCATCGTATTTCGATTCGTACCCTACTGCTGGCCGTACGATGTATTGATAAATTTCACTGAGTCCTGTAGAAAGTGGGCCTATTTCTGGATTACCAGAGTTGGCAGGTATTAAACTCTTGGCCTGAGAGAGCCGCTCGTTCACTTGCTGTCGCGCCCAATACTGGTCTGTACTTTCATCGAAAACTACAGTGACCACCGAAAGCCCAAATCGTGAAATGGATCGCATTTCTACAATGTTGGGAATGGTAGCCATGGTTTGTTCCACCGGAAATGTAACGAAGCGCTCGATTTCCGGTGAAGCGAGCGTTGGTGATACCGTAATGATTTGTACTTGGTTGTTTGTGATGTCAGGAACTGCATCGATAGGCAGTTGCTTAAGAGAGTAAATCCCCCAGGCAATAAGCGTGATGGTTAGAATTCCAATAATAATTTTGTTCCTTATAGAAAAGGAGATAATGCCATTGAGCATAGCTTAAAAGTAAAAGGGTAAATAAGTATGGCTCAGCATTGCTTGATTGTATTCCAGGCAATGACAGAACTGTTAATTAAATAAGAATTACCTATTTAGCCTTTTCGAGGTGGCTGAAAAATGGAAGGCTGAAACTCTGTGGAAGAGTGGGGTTGATAGAAATTGGTATAAGTTACTTCTACGGCTTCTAGCTCAATAGATGTATTTTCCGTCTCAGTGAAGAAAATGGTAGAATGGATAGAAGTATTATCTGGGGCTCTAAATGGCAAGCCTTTATGTTGTTCGCGCTCTTCCTTATCATGCTCTTCTGCCATACTGCCATAATGAAGTTCAAAAAACTGAGGAACAGAAAACGCTAAATCTTTTGATTTATGCTGATTGTAGTGATCAATTAGGTAGGGAAGCTTGGCAAAATCATGCAGATCGATGAGGCTCCCCATCAGGACAACAAACGCGAGCTGTATAGATAATGCTTTTACCACGATGCTATTTAACAAACTTAATACAATGGTTGAGCAAAATTTGTTCAAACGGTCCGTAATTTATAATGAGTCTAGCTAAACAAATTCAAATTTCCACCTTTTCTGAATTGGGTAAGATCAAGAGGAGCCATACCTTTTCCTGAGAAGTATTTCTTTTTAGCTATACTATAGAGTTGATGAATGGCATTGGCAATTTGGCCATCACCGGCCATGCGTCTGCCAAAAACGGAGTCATTAACGTTGCCTCCATGCAGTTCGCTTATTTGATTCCATACTTTTTCAAATCGGTCAGGAAAATTTTTCCTTAGCCAGTCTTCAAAGATTTTGCTTATTGACCCGTTTAATCTTACTACGGTCATTCCGCAAGTAGTCGCTCCATGTTCGGAAGCGGCCTTTAATATGTTGGGAATTTCATGATGATTAAGCCCTGGTATGATGGGCGCATTCATTACCCCGACCGGAATGCCTTCTTTTGCGAGCGCCTCAATGGTTTGAAGCCGCTTGCTGGCGCTGGCTGTTCTGGGTTCCATTTGCCTCCTCAATTCCTCGTTAAGAGTAGTAATAGAGATCATTACATTAACGAGCCTGTCTTTAGCAAGTTCTTTTAAAATGTCAATGTCTCTCTGAATGAGAGCGTTTTTGGTAATAATGCCAACTGGGTGGCGGTACTTTAGAAGTACCTGAAGCATTTTACGGGTAATCTCAAATTTCTTCTCCTGAGGTTGGTAACAATCAGTATTACCAGAAAGCATAATGGGAACCGCTTGCCATGTGGGCTGCAGTAAATGTTTCTCCAGTAGGTCCGGAGCATTTTGCTTGATGATGATTTTGGTTTCAAAGTCTAACCCTGCACTAAAGCCATAGTACTCATGAGTATTTCTGGCATAGCAGTAAATGCATCCGTGTTCACAACCCTGATACGGGTTCATGGAGTAACCAAAATTCAGGTCGGGACTGTTTACTTTATTGACAATCTTCTTTGGGGATTCATGAAAGATCTGGGTTAGTGGGGTTTCCAATAACTCCTCATCCAATCCTTCTATGTGGTTGGTGGTATATTGGTTTTTTAAGTATTTATTTTCGCTTTTTATTTGAGCCCCTCGGCCTTTAAAATAAGTTGAATCCATCAATGCAAATTACTAAATAATTTAGCAGAATTAATTAAAATTTTAGCAATTGATTTATCAGCAAACATCAGCGCAACGGTTGAAGAGCCCCTTTTTGAGTAAAGCAGGCATATCTTTGCGGATATGGAGGGAAGATTTGAACCACCCATTCATTTCAGGGAATAAGTGGTGGAAATTAAAATACAATCTGGAGACCGCTGGAAAAGAAGGGCATAATCAATTGCTCACTTTTGGTGGAGCCTATTCCAATCACTTGTATGCTACAGCAGCAGCTGCACATGAGTTAGGTTTTAAGAGCATAGGAATCGTAAGAGGAGAAAAGCAGCCAGACCTCAATTCAACATTAGCTTTTTGCGAGAGCAAGGGGATGCACCTTCATTATATAAGTCGTGAGCAATATCGTGAAAAGAATAGCGAAGCCTATATACAATCCTTACGGGATCAATTTGGTGAATTCTATTTGATTCCAGAGGGGGGTACGAATTCGATGGCCATCAAGGGATGCGAGGAATGGGCTCGTCAAATTGAAGAAGTTGAGGATTTTGACTATTTGTGTTTGCCGGTTGGAACATCGGGAACAATGGCCGGTATGGTGAATCAATTAAGCGATAAGACTATTGTTGGGTTTTCAGCTTTGAAGGGAGGGGATTTTCTTCAGGTGGAAGTACAAAAGTGGCTGAAACATGATATCAGAAATTGGCAGATAAGAACGGAGTATCATTTTGGAGGATATGCTAAAGTGAAAAACGAACTTCTGGATTTTATCATTGATTTTGAGAGGGAATATCAAATTCCGATTGACCCTGTCTACACATCTAAAATGATGTACGGAGTCTTCGACCTTATTCAACAAAAAGCTTTTAAACCAGACTCAAAAGTTTTGGTTTTGCATACAGGAGGACTTCAGGGCAGAGCTGGATTTAACTTCTGATTACGCTTCGGAGTCTTGAGAAAAATGGCATTCGTGCTCCAGGCTCAGGCATGGCCCCACTCTCTCGAGCAGCTTTTACCCCCTCTATGGTGTAGAAGGCGCTAGGCACAGTCCGTTTCAATTCACCAAGAAATTTTTCCAGCCGCTCTCTTTCAAGAACACAGAATATGATGCTTTCATCCCCGTCAGGGCCAAAGGCTTCAAGGCAGGTGTAGCGGATTTTTTCCAACTTTAAAAAGGATAGAAACTCTGTGGCATCTTTACGAGTGATTATCCTTACCACTACTTTGCCATAAGCAATTCGTTCTTCAATGATCATACCCATAAGAATACCACCAGCAAAGCCCGCGGGGTAAGCAATATAACACATCCAATTATCGAGGTGTGCAAAAATCTGGCGGATGGCCATTAGCCAGATAAAAGCCTCAAAAAAACCCAGCAGTGTGGAGGTCATTCTTCGGCCGCCCAGCATGTAGATAATTCTTACCGTATTGATGGAGACATCGCAAATACGGGCAATGAAAATGAGGAGGGGCAATATCAGAAAGCTGAAGATGGCGTCAGAAAACCCGAGTGTTTCTATAAAGAAGTGATCCATAGCGCAAAACTAATCTAAACAAGGAGTCCTACCCAAATAAATCCTGAATGACCTCCGTCAGCTTGCTAAAGACTTTTACTTCTATGCTAACCTTTTTAGAATCAATTGACTTCTGATTGTACTTGGAGATATAAATTTCTTTAAAGCCAAGCTTCTCTGCTTCAGAAATGCGCTGATCGATTCGGTTCACAGCACGCAACTCTCCACCCAGTCCGATCTCTGCAGCAAAACAAACCTTATCATCAACCGGAATCTCCTCCATGGAGCTGATGATGGAAATACAAACAGCCAAGTCAATAGCTGGATCTTCAACCTTTATTCCTCCGGCCATATTCACAAAGACATCCTGTGTTCCCATTCTGAAACCACAACGCTTTTCCAACACGGCCAAAAGCATGTTCAATCTTTTTTGATCGAAACCGGTTGGAGTTCTTTGAGGTGTTCCGTAAGAAGCTGGACTTACCAAAGATTGAATTTCAATAAGTAGTGGTCTGTTGCCTTCAATTGTAGCACCAATAGTGGCACCACTCACCTGGCCTTCTTTTTGGGAGATTAAAATTTCCGATGGGTTAGAAACTTCTCGTAAGCCAGTTCCCAACATTTCGTAAATGCCTAACTCTGATGTGGAGCCAAACCTATTTTTTGTGGTACGCAAGATGCGATAGGCCAAATGACGATCTCCTTCAAATTGAAGCACTGTGTCTACCATGTGCTCCAATACTTTTGGCCCGGCCAGCATACCATCTTTGGTGATATGACCTACCAGAAATACAGGGGTATTGGTTTCCTTGGCAAATTTCATCAGTTCTGCGGTGCACTGCCTTACTTGCCCTATGCTTCCAGCAGCGGAGTCTAGCATTTGCGTGTGTAATGTTTGAATAGAGTCTATGATGACCAGCTGAGGATTCAACGATTCTATGGCTGTGAAAATATTTTTGGTACTGGTTTCGGTGAGTGTAAAGAAGTTAGTGGCTTTGGTTTCATCAGGCGATAGTCGCTCTGCTCTCATTTTTATTTGCTGTTCACTTTCCTCACCTGACACATACAAAACTTTATGGCTACGCAAGGCCAATCCGATTTGAAGCATTAAAGTAGATTTACCTATACCGGGTTCTCCACCAATTAGTATCAATGATCCAGGAATGATACCTCCCCCTAAAACGCGATTTAATTCGTTGTCGGGCGTAAGTACCCTAAATCCTGAAGTAGGTTCAATTTCCTGTAAGGTTTTTGGTTTGGCCTGTCTGGCTTTAGAAGAATCCTGGCGCCATTCTGCTTTATTTTTACTTTGCTTCTCTACGACTTCTTCTGCAAAAGTATTCCATTCATTGCATGAGGGGCATTTTCCTACCCATTTGGCAGACTCGTGGCCACAATTTTGACAAAAAAATACAGTTTTTGACTTAGACATGTAGGATAAATTGAAAAAATTAAGAGAAACCTTATATTTATGATTAAGCTTCTGCTGTGTTTGATTAGTGTTCCGTAAATATCACACCAATGAAAATATTTTCAACTCTATTACTCCTTTTACTTTCCATTATTACTCAAGCACAGAAACCCCCCATTAAATTTGGGAAAATTTCAGAGGAGGAATTGAAGATGACTGAATATGAGGGAGATAAATCAGCAGCAGCTGTGGTGTTGGCAGATTATGGCGAATCCGTAATTAATTATAACCAAACGGAAGGGTTCCAAATCGAATTTGAAAGAATTAGAAGAATTAAGATTCTGAACAAAGATGGGTATGATTGGGCCAATTTTGAAATTCCATTATATGAGAGGAATAACAATGATGAGAAATTATATGGCTTAAAAGCGCTAACAGTGAATCTTGAAGGGAATAAAGTAGTAGAAACGAAACTTGGAAAGGAAGGTATTTTTGAAGAGGAGACGAGTGAGAACTGGAAGAAGATGAAAATTACATTGCCCAACGTAAGGGAAGGGTCGGTAATCGATATTACCTATAAAGTAACATCTCCTTATCTCTTCAATTTTCAGGACTGGGCGTTTCAAACCACTATACCTGTGAAATGGAGTGAATATGTGGCCAAAATTCCTGAATATTTTGAGTATCAGAAATATAGTCAGGGGTATATTCCATTTACGGTAAGTGACCAAAGCTCAACAAGAAAGTCAATGACTCTTGGGATTAAAGAGCGGTCGGGAGGTCAAACTTTAACAGATGGTCCATCTAAAACTACTTTCCGAACTGAAGCAATTGAATTCCAAGAGGAGACTTTCAGATGGGTTTCTGAAAATGTTCCTGCTTTTAAAGAAGAGCCGTACATGACAACCGCTAATGATTACATCTCTAAAATGAATTTTGAGTTGGCACAAATTAGATTGCCTAATCGACCAGTTGAATTAGTGATGGGAACTTGGGAAAATATCAACAAAGAGCTGCTAGAAGCTACAGAATTTGGTGTTGTTGTTAAAAGATCCAATTTCTTAAATAAGACAGTAGAAGAACTCATCCGGGGAAAATCAGTTAGCGAAAAAATTGTCACTATTTATAATTATGTTAAGTCAAACGTGCAATGGGACGGGAATTATCGAAAATATACTGATGGTAATTTTAAAAAGGTACTTGATGAGAAAAAGGGAAACTCAGCTGAAATAAATTTGATGCTGGTATCCATGCTTCAAAAGGCAGGATTAAGAGCTGACCCAGTCGTTATTAGTACCCGAAATCATGGGTTTATCAGGCAGTCATTTCCACTTTCCAGTCAGTTTAATTATGTCATTTGCGCTGTTGAAAGTGACGGCAAGTTGTTACTTCTCGATGCTACTGATCGGAGCCTTTCTGCCAGTATGCTCCCTGAACGATGTCTCAATGGCGTAGGTTTTCTAATTTCAGAAAGCAATTCAAGGTGGGTTGAATTGGCACCAGTTGTAAAAACAAAAACACTTTTAGAGGCGGTATTGTCATTTGAGGCAGATGGTCAATTAAAAGGACAAATTCAGATTACAAGAGAAGGTTACGATGGTCAAAAGATTAGAGGTGACTTTAATGCTAAGGGAGAGGAGGCTTATGTAAATAGGTTGGCTGAAAAGAATAACTGGACAATTCACACTCACCAATTAGAAAACCTAAATAATTTGGATGAGCCGGTGAAAGAGACTTACAATCTTACTCTTAATGAAAACCTCCAGGCGGATATTCTTTATTTAAATCCTATGATTGGTAATTCCTTTATGGAAAACCCATTTAAATCTGAAACGCGAAAATACCCAGTGGACTTTGGTAAAGGGTTTGAACAGATTAGTATCATGAAGATGAAAATTCCAAATGGGTATTTAGTAGAGGAGTTGCCAGCGCCCATGGCAGTCGGATTGCCAGAAAGGGGAGGAAGGTATATATACAATATAGCTAATTCAAATGGAGAAATTGTTCTTACAAGTCTTCTTACAATCAGTAAGGGATTGTATTCGCAATTAGAATATCCACACCTGAGGGAGTTTTATAACCAAATAATTGCTAAACAAGCTGAGGTAATTGTACTGAAGAAAAAGTAGTATGAAATATTTTTCCTTAATATTTTTTTTGTGTTCAATAGTAAACGGATTGGCCGCAGACCCTAAGTATGCTGTAGGCGATATTCCCACTGAACTCAAGGAGAAAATGTATGCCGTAGTAAGGGAACAGAAGATTCAGTATAAGATTCTATCTACAAGCAGCACAACCTTTACTTATCGGAAAGTGATTACAATTTTGAACAGCAAAGCGAAACAGTTTGCTACACTTAGTGTTCATTACGATAAGTTTACTTCTGTTAAATCAATCAAAGCTACTGTTTATGATAAAATGGGAAAGGAGGTAAAGAGATTAAAACAAAATGATGTGTCGGATCAAAGTACTTACGATGGATTCTCTATTTTCAGTGATGATCGCATTAAAACAGTTAATCTTTCTCAAGGTACTTATCCCTATACAGTAGAGATGGAATACGAATTGGAGATGAAATATTTATATAGTTTCCCTGATTTTTTTCTCTACTACGATGATGAAGTGTCAGCACAAGTGATTGAGTATTCTGTAGTCTATCCTAAAAATTTGAAACCTCGATACAGACTTTTCAAAGTCAATGAACCTAAAGTAGCAATGCTTGACGGAAAGAATGAAGAAATGCTGTGGCAGTTTATAAATGTAATACCAGATAAATTTGAACCTTATTCTCCTCCTCTTCATCAGGTTGTCCCCAACCTATCTGTAGCTCCCGTGGATTTCGATTATGGGGGTTATGGAGGAAGGATGGATTCTTGGAAAAATTATGGGCTTTGGCAACAAAAGCTCAATGAAGGCCGAGGAGAATTGGCAGCATCAACAAAAAGGGAGATCAATGAATTGACTGCGGGAATTGCCGACAAAGAAGAAAAAACCAGACTCGTTTATAATTATCTCCAGAATAAAACCCGTTATGTAAGTATACAAGAAGGAATCGGAGGAATGCAACCTTTTCCTGCCGCCTTGGTGGATGAGGTTGGATATGGTGATTGTAAAGCACTATCTAATTATATGGTGGCCTTATTGGAAGAAGTAGGCATTAAGGGCTACTATACAAAAATTCGGGCAGGAGAGAACGAGAGAGACATAATTAAAAATTTTCCCAGCCATCAATCGAACCATGTAATCGTGGCTGTTCCTAATGCCTCTGATACACTCTGGCTTGAATGCACAAGCCAGACAAACCCATTTGGTTACTTAGGAACATTTACGGGTGATCGGTTTGGGTTAATGGTTACGGAAGAAGGCGGGAAATTAGTGAGAACACCAGCATATAAAGCGGAGCAGAACACTCAATTCAGAAAGGCAGATGTAACCATTGACTATTCAGGAAACGCAGTTGCAACAATAAAAACATCTTACTCTGGAATTCAGTATGAAACAGGAGGGTTGGATTTTATAATTGATCGTACGGACAAGCAGAAGGAATGGATTGAGAGAAATACCCAAATACCGAGTTTCGATATAGTTTCTTATTCGTTTAGACAACAAAAGGAAAAGATTCCTTTGGCAACTGTTGAATTAGAATTAAAGTTGGATCGCCTTGCTTCTGTAAGTGGGAAAAGAATTTTTTTTACACCAAATCTAATGAACCGCTTTGCCCCTATAACTCAAAATTTAGAGAATAGGAAAAATAATGTAGTGAAAAGTACAGCTTACGTTGATTCCGATACCATTCATTATAAGTTGCCTGAAGATTTCTACCCGGAATTTCTACCCGTGCCCATTAAGCTTAAAAATGTTTTTGGGGAATACGAATCGGCCTTTAGCTTAGATCAAGGGAAAATAATCTATATCAGAAGATTGAAAATGAACAAAGGAAAATTTCCGGCTGAATCATATAACGAGTTGACAGCTTTTTACAAAGCGATTATTAAAGCGGATAACGAAAAAATTGTATTGGTGAACAAAACCTAACTACTTAAAAGGGGAATTTTCCTCCTTGGCCATAGTGTTATATACAAATCGATCCATTAAGCCAGGAACCCATTTGTTGAGAAACACAGTCAATTTCCCTTGGCTTGTTAGTATGAGGGTTTTTTTACGTTTTACAGTGGCGTTATAAATATGCATGGCACATTCTTCTGGGGTCATCATTTTCCCTTCTTCTCTTGGTGAGTCTCCCTGCGGTGAACCATCCTTGAGGAGTGAACGCTTTCTTATATTGGATGCTGTAAACCCTGGACATGCCGTAAGCACATGTACCCCTGTATTGATGAGTTCTGTTCGTAACGCCTCTAAAAAACCATTAAGGGCAAACTTAGAGGAACTATAACCTGTGCGGCCTGGCAGCCCACGATAGCCGGCTATAGAAGAAATACCAACGATAGCGCCTTTACTTTTAATAAGATGTGGCAAACAACTCTGTGTAGCGCTTACTGCTCCGAAAAAGTTAATGTCCATTACCTTTTTGATTACCTCAAGGTCTACGTCTTGAAACAGCGCTCGCATGGAAATGCCGGCATTGTTGATAAGCACATCAATTTTACCAAACTTATTGATGGCCAGTTCAGCCATCCTATCATTATCCACCTTAAGGCTTACATCTCCTTGACAGCCAATTATTTCAATCCCCATGTTGCTAAGCTCCGCTACAGCAGCATCCAACTCCTCCTTTTTCCTACCTGTAATCAATATCCTAGAACCATTTTGACCAAAATGGGCTGCCAAGGCTTTGCCTATTCCTGATGATCCTCCAGTGATAATAACAACCTTATCCTTCATGTAAACATTGGCTAGGTCTTTTAAACCTTTTGTTAATGTTAACCGTTCCCGAAATATACTGCAATACTGATGAAAATTCTTCTAAAGTGCTTTTAGTCGTCAACTTCAGAGTAGAAATACGTAATTGTTATTACTTGCTTATCTTTCGCACGCAAATTTGAAGAGATGTTTTTTCTGCGAATCTTATCACAGTTACCCTTCTCAGTTCTGTACCTCTTTTCGAACTTTTTATTTTTTGTAACCTATAGGTTAATCAAATATAGAAGGAAGATTGTCGTAAAGAATTTGAAAAACTCCTTTCCTGAAAGTGATGATGCTACTATTAGGGCACACGAAAAAGAGTTTTATAAGAATCTATGTGATTACTCGGTTGAAACACTGAAGCTACTTACCATTTCTGAAGAGGATCTGAAGGAGAGAATGGTTTATCTCAATCCAGAGGTTATAACACCCTACAGAGACAAAAGTCAATCTGTTATCTACGTTACTTCGCATCAATTTAATTGGGAATGGCTTGTGGCTGCAGGAAGTATTTATTTACCTATTCCTGTCGACTTTGTATATCAGCCCCCAAGCAGCAAATTTTTTGATCAATTTTCATTGTTACTCCGTACCCGATTTGGGGGACACCCAATTAAACGGGCAGACGTAGCGAGAGAGATAATAAGAAGAAAGGATATAGTACGAGGTGTAGCCATAGTAGCGGATCAATTTCCGGGGCATGACAACGACAAGCGGTATTGGACTACTTTCCTCAATCAGGATACAGCCTTTTTTCAAGGCGTAAATCAATTGTCATACATGACACAATACCCTGTTTTTTTTGCGAAGATGAGTCATCCTAAGCGAGGTTATTATGAAGTGGAATTAGTAAAGATTGGAACGCCTCCCTATGAGAAGGGCAATTTTGATATGATCGAAAATTATGTCAAGGCAACGGAAGCAGTAATTAAAAAAGACCCGGCAGGATGGCTTTGGTCTCACAACAGATGGAAGAAAAAAAGAACAGATTCTTACTCCTAATCAATTCATCAACATTTCTATATCCTCACGTGTAAGTGTTTTTATTACGCTCTCTTCTGTTGTAATTAAGTTCTCTGACAGCCGTAGTTTGTTTTTTTGTAACGTAAGAATTTTTTCTTCAACGGAATTACGGGTGATAAACTTATAAGTAAATACTTTCTTTTTCTGTCCGATCCGGTGTGCTCTATCTACGGCTTGCGCTTCTACCGCAGGGTTCCACCAGGGATCAAGAATAAACACATAATCAGCTTCAGTAAGGTTAAGCCCTAACCCACCTGCTTTAATAGAAATTAAAAAGACTTTTACTTTTTTGTCTTTGTTAAACATGGCTACTTGCTCCTTCCTGTCAGTACTGCTACCATCCATATATGCAAAGGGCACCTTCGTGTTCTTCAGTTGTTGCTTAATAATATCAAGGTGTTTTACAAACTGACTGAAGATTAATAATTTATGTCCTTCTGTGATCGCGTTCTCAATCATGTGAGATACATCGTTCAGTTTTCCCGAATCTCCCTTGTAATCAGGGTCGATCATTTTGGGGTGATTAGAAAGCTGCCGTAACTTCGTGAGCCCTTCGAGAAGAGTAAATCGCGAGTTATTAATTCCCTCTTTCTCAATAAGGTCTAATATTTTATGACGATAGTGTGCTTTTACTTCTTCATACTTCTCCTCTTGCTCAGGAGTCATATCGGTATAGTAGACGTTTTCTACTTTTTCTGGAAGGTCAGTAGCTACTTGTGCTTTTAATCTTCTTAGAATAAAAGGTTTGATGATAGCATTTAGTTTTCTCGTTTTGCTTTCATCTCCTTTCTTTTCTATCGGAATCAAATATTCATCTTTGAAAAACTTTTGCCCGCCTAGCAAACCAGGATTGATAAACGTCATTTGAGACCACAGATCTAAAGTAGTATTCTCTAAAGGAGTACCTGTAAGGGTCAGCCGATGTTTTGATCTGAGTTTTACTACAGCTTTAGCAATATTAGATGTAGGGTTTTTAATCACTTGCGATTCATCCAAAATCACATAGTTGAACATAAAATTCTGTAAAAGCTCAGCATCAAGTCGTGTGATGCCATATGAAGTCAAAATAAGATCGTAATTGCTGAATTTTGAAACGTCTTTATTTCTGTGTGTGCCTGTGTAGTTGAGAATTTTAAGATGAGGTGTGAACTTGGCAGCTTCCATCTCCCAATTATAAACGAGTGAGGTAGGCATGATGAGCAATGAGGTACCGGAGTCCCCTTTTTCTTTTTCTGCCTGAAGCATGGCTAAAGTTTGAACGGTCTTACCCAATCCCATATCATCAGCAAGGCAACCTCCGAGCCTAAAATCATTTAGGAAGCGCAGCCAATTATATCCAGCCTTTTGATATTTTCTTAATGTGCCTTGAAATTGACTTGGCAAGGGATAGTCTTTAATGCCTGCAAAGGAATCAAGATTTCGAAGCTTTTCGCTCATGTGTACCTTGGCCAGATTACTCTCCTGAAGCTCCTTTAGTAAAGTGATGTGGTGTTTTCTGAGTACGGGTTTTTCTGTTTTCCCTTTTGTTTCACTAAGCGCAAACAAGTCTCCAAACTTAACCAACCATGCTTCAGGTATAATAGCAATCTCTCCATTGGGGAGTTTAAACTCCACCTTTTTTTTCATAATGAGTTTTCTCAACTCCTTGAAGGAGATCTCATACTCACCAAAAAATATTTTTGCGTGAATATCAAACCAATCTATGGTTTCTTTCACATCCAGCTCTATCACCGCCTTACCCACAAAGTATTTTTTGTCTCTGTTGTCAGGTTGACTTACTTCAAATCCCAGATCTAAAAGATTTATTCTGTTTTCATTGAGCCAAGAAAACGCTTGTGCTTTTTCTACAGCAGTTCTAAAACCACCACGCAAAGCCAAACCCAGTTTGGTCAAAGTCTGTGCATATTTTTTCTCAGTCTCTAAATCTCTTACAATGCGATGAAAAACATAATCGTTTTCAATCTTCTCTAGTTTTACACTTACAGGCCCTGGCGAGTCACCTCTGAATTGATGCTTTCCATACTTGAATGAGAGGTCAAAAATTATTTTTCCGGACTCGTCATCTTTTTGATAGGGTGTATCGTCTTCACCAAAAAGTTTAGGCGCTGTTCTATTGCCAACTGGTGGAAGTTCTGACAAAGTAAGAAGTGGATGAGGAGAGAAATCATGTTTGGCAATTTCAAATCCTTTTACTTCAACATTATCAAATGAGGCAATTAGCGGAGCCACAAATCTGTTGTAATAGGTTTCTTCTAGATTTTTTGGAATGACTACAAATTTTTTGCTAAGAAAAGGAAGCAATTTTTTGCCATCTACGTGTACATCAAACCCGTATAATTTTCCGCCAAGCACAAGCCATGCCGGGCTTTTGCAAACCAGATAAGCGGATGTGTTGGGCAAATCAATTTTTTTGCCTTTATACGAAATAGTGGGGTAGTAATTCGTGCTATCCTCATTGCGCATGAAGTGGAATTGAATAGAAGCCTTTTCAGGCTGTACCTCCAATTTTCTCTCGGTAGGCTCACCATCGTTGCCCATTTCAAAAACCATTTTACCGGACAATTTGTCCATTACGATGGCCCTTCGCTTTTCCATGTATGCCTCAATTTGTTCTTGAAGCATTTCATCACCCTTTTCCTTTTTATAGATTTTTGCAAAAAACTCATTGGGCTTCATGACTTTTTTAGAAAAGTGCTTGAGAACGGCATCCTGACTCATGCTGTCCATTATCTCAATGAGCTCATAATCGCGGTCGTCCAATCCTTTGGAGAACTCACGTGCATTTTTTGAAGATATATTTTGATGCTGGTAGGTGAGTTTGCCCTTATCATCTAAGTGGACAATAAAGGACTCAAACATATACCCCAAATACTCGTGCTGGTAGAGCGAGTAAATGATTTGAAAGGGCTGAGCTGCCGATACTTTCATGGGGTCTGAAAAACTTGGTTTAAAAAAGTTTAACCTTATCTGCCTTTGAAAAGAGTCCTTTTTGACAGGAAAAAGCACTTTTTTGTAAAAGCAGAATTGCAAAATAAGCAATCCGCTTGAAAAAAACCGGACAATCTTAGCTCTTTTCCTACATTGGTAGAACTACAGATTTTGGGTCGAATACGACCTGGAGGCTAGTATGGCTGGGTAAAATGACACGAGGAAAGTAATGGCGATAATGACGAGACTGGTAAGTGCGAAATCGGACCAAATCATAATAACGGGGTAGTCAGAAACCACAGCATTTTCCATTCCCATACCTACTAGTCCAAACTGACCCTGTGCCCAGCACACCAGGCCGCCAATTATTAAGCCCGATCCTGCTCCGATGAATGAAATAATGGCTCCTTCTGAAAAGAAAACTCTACTGATCAATTTTTTGTCGGCACCAAGGGCAGAAAGTATGCTGATGTCTTTCTTCTTATCAATAGCGAGCATCATTAATGAGAAGAATATATTGATTGAACCTACGGTAATTAAGAGTGATAGGGCCAGGAATGTAAAGAGCTTTTCAATTTTTAAAAGTCTGTAGAGGTCTTTTTGTTGTTCTTCGTTGGTAAGCACAGCAAAGGAGTCTCCCATTGCTTCAGATACCTTTTGTTTTACACTATTGAGATTAACCCCTTCATCAGTTTTAATCTCTAATGCCGTCCGCTTATTGCCGTAGTCCAGCAAGTCGGCAACAAAATCGAGGGGAAGGAAAATATAATTTTCGTCATAATTTTTTTCAATAGAGAAAACTCCACCCGGCCGTATGCTCTTGCGCGAATACATTTGTGATGGATCCAAGGAAGTTCGCTTAAGGTCTTTTATATAAAATACCTGAAGGGCATACATCTCATCTTCCACAGCTACAGAAAGGGCATACTGTATGCCACGCCCCAGTATAGCATAGTCTATTCCATTCTCTTTTAATTTCATTTCACCCTGCACAATACGATCATCAAGCCGATGTTGATCAATAAAATTGTCACTCACACCTTTAATAGTAGCAACCACATCAGCGTCACGGTACCGGATGTAGGCGTAGTCTTCAATTACTTCAGTAACTACATTAACTCCTTCTATGGCATTGAGTTTAGAAAGCAACTCGTCATTTATTTCAAAGGATTTTCCTTCAACAGCTTCAATTTTAAGTTCTGGATCAAATGAAACGTACAAAGATCGGAGTAAACCCTCCAGGCCATTAAATACGGAGAGTACAATGATAAGTGCTGCTGTAGAAAAGGCAACTCCAACCATCGAGAGAATGGAAATAATGTTAATAAAATTTTGTTTTCGCTTGGAGAAAAAATAACGCTTGGCGATAAACAAGGAGAGATTCACAGAGGAGGATTCTATTTAACTTCTTTGTTCTCTTCGTCAGCGGGTGGGATGTTCAAGCTGTTGATCAAGGAATCAATTTTGAATGCATTTTCTTCCACCTCATCAATGAAAAATATCAATTCGGGAATTATACGCACCTGCTTTCCGATCTTGCCACCCAATTCCTTTCTGATCTCACTTTTGCGGGTATTCAATCGGTCAAGAGTTGCATCTTTACTTTTGGCAAGCATCATGCTAATATAAATCTTCGCCACACTTAAGTCAGGGCTCATTTTTACGTCCGCGATGGTAATCATTTCATTGTTGAGAATGCCCCTTCTATCGCGTTGAAAAATGTCGCTAATTTCTTTTTGAATTAGCTTGGCATATTTCTGTTGTCTCACGGTTCCACTCATGCCTCAAAGATAAGCAAAAGTGTAGGGTGATGAGTGAGTATAATAAAAATCAGTCTGGTGGAGGCCAATCCCCGTTTTTTCGAACAATTATCATTTAATTGCGAATTCTAAACAAACTGCCTGTGCTGCTCCGCTTCTTTCGGATCAATGACCCTTACCGCCTGCTTGGATTACTTATCATTATTATTCTGATAAGTCTTCCCTTTTTCATTATGCCTGTCGGTATAATGCTGAGTGAGCTCAAATATTTGGTGCTGGGGGAAGCCATGGCAAATGGAAAACTTATGTATGTGCAGGTGTTTGATGACACTCCACCATTGGCAAGTGTCTTGTTTGGGTTTAAGCACTTGATATTTGGTAAATCATTATTGGCTGGTCATATCTTAGCAGTTTTTATCATCATTTTTCAATCGAGCTACTTTGCAATTCTACTGATTAATAATAAAGCGTACGCTGAGAATACATATTTGCCTTCATTAATTTTTGGCCTCCTCTGCTTCTTTTCTTTTGACCTATTGAGTTTTTCTCCTGAATTATTGGCCTCTACCGTTTTACTTTTTGCTATCAATCAACTGTTCCATGAAATTGAATTTAAAATTCAGCGAGACGAAATAACTTTAAAACTTGGAGTGTACCTGGGCTTGGCCACATTTCTGGTGTTTTCTTATTGGGTGTTTTTACTCCTGACCATATTTATTCTAATTACTTTCACTCGGGCTGGATTTAGAAAGATTGCTCTAATGGTGTTTGGGTTTATTTTGCCACATGCAGTTCTGTTCACACTCTATTTTTATAAAGGGGAAACGAATTTGCTTTTGAGAAATTTTTATTTGAGCAACCTTACTTTGTCTGGCGAGATGCTGGTAAGTAGTAAAGGTTTATTTGTTTTAGCCGCATTGCCACTGGCTTATTTTGTTTTCTCTGTATTCATGATGAATAGAGAAGCACGTTTTACCAAGTATCAATCCCAATTAATGCAGGTAATGTTTCTTTGGCTGTTATTTGCTTTAATTCAAGTATTGGTAGCTCGCCAGGTTTCGCCAGCGAGTTTGATAACCTTTATTCCACCTTTTGCTTATTTTATAAGCCATTACCTATTATTGATTAGAAGAAAGTGGAGAGCTGAGTTGATGCTCTGGTTATTCCTGGCTGGTATTGTGAGTGTGAATCTTCTTTCAAGGTCGGGAAGGATAATGTCGGTTGATTTTACCAGCCTATTTCCAAAAACCAATTCTTCTTCTAATCAAATTACAGAGAAGAGAATCCTGGTGTTGGATAAGAACCTGAATGTTTATCAACATAATTCTTTGGGGGGATATTTTTTAGATTGGGAGTTGTCCTCGCCCATCTTTGCGGACTTGTCACAATACCATCATGTTGAAATTATTTCTTCTTGCTTCGATGAAGATCCTCCTGAAGTAATTATTGATAATAATAACCTTATGGAAGGAGTAATACAGAGAATACCTTCCATTGGAATAGCGTATAGGAGAGAGGGGAATATCTATAAAAAAATCAGCAACTGATTTTGTTCACTCTGCGTTCATGACGACCACCTTCGAAGTCGACCTTCAAGAATTGATCAACAATTTTTTCAGCTAATTCCATTTTTATAAATCGAGCTGGCAAGCAAAGCACATTGGCATTGTTATGTTGTCGGGCAAGCGATGCCAATTCCTCATTCCAGCATATCGCGGCACGAATTCCTTGATGTTTATTTGCTGCCATGGCTACTCCGTTGGCTGAACCACAAATTAGAATCCCAAGGTCATTTTCACCCTTTTCTACAGCAATGGCTACAGGGTGAGCAAAGTCTGGATAGTCGGCAGACTCGGTACTGTGCGTACCAAAATCGGTAAGCTCAAAACCTTGTTTTTGTAAAAGAGATTTTACTTCCTCTTTCATTTCGTAACCTGCGTGGTCACTACCTATGGCAATTTTTTGTTTCATGCATCTGCTTGGTCTGCTCGAAGGTCCTCTTCGTCTTGTTTTAATTTTTGTCTCACTACCATTGCAGAAATCAAGATACTTATTTCATAAAGTAAGTACAAGGGCAACGATATTAACGACTGGCTCAATGGATCGGGTGGGGTGATAATGGCACCTATAATAAGAATGGCTACTAGGGCGTGCTTTCTATATTGTCTCATTAATGCAGGTGTTACTATTCCAATTTTTGAAAGGAAAAAAACAACTACAGGTAATTGAAACAACAAGCCACTTCCAAAAACCAGCATTGTAATGGTGGACACGTAAGAGGTGATGTCAAACTCATTGGAAACCATATCGCTAATAGAATACGATGACAGGAACCAAACAGCGAGAGGGCTCATGATGAAATAGCCAAATGATATTCCCACCAGAAAAAGAAATGAGACTGCGATTACTGCCCAGCGCGAATTTTTTCTTTCACTGGATTCAAGGCCAGGGGTAACGAATTTCCAAATTTCCCAGAACACATAAGGGAATGCAACTATAAATCCGATAACAAAAGAAGCAGTGAGGTGCATCGTAAACTGACCGGTCATCAAACGGCTTTGTATTTTGAAAGGAATAAATTCCACACAAAGTGACTCCACCATGTTTAACGCGTTACCTACTTTGCATAAGTATTTGAAAGTGATAAAGTCGACACGGGCCGGTGCGAAAACAATATTTTCAAAAATCCACGGGCCAAATATGAACGCAGCAATCATAAAAATAAAGATGGCAGAGATAGCTCTTACAATGTGCCACCTCAATTCCTCTAAATGATCGAGGAATGACATTTCTTTCTCTACACTCATCTCCGCTCCTTATTTTTTAACTGTATAATGGAAATTTTTGAACGAAACGATTCACTTTTCTTTTCATCGCAGATAAATGTTTTGAATCGTCAGGTTTCGTCAATGTTTGGTCAATCAGATCAACAACTTTAACAACATCCTTTTCTTTCATACCCCGTGTAGTAATAGCAGGTGTGCCGATGCGCATACCCGAGGTTACAAAAGGTGATTGCGTATCAAAAGGAACCATGTTTTTGTTAATGGTAATATCTGCTCTTACTAATGCCTCTTCTGCTTGCTTACCCGTAAGCTTTTTAGAACGCAGATCAATGAGCATCAAATGATTATCGGTGCCACCTGAAATAATATGATATCCGTGGTTCACAAATTCAGCAGCCATGGCCTGAGCATTCTTAGACACCTGCACCACATATTCCAGGTATTCGTCAGAAAGAGCTTCTGCAAATGAAATCGCTTTGGCAGCAATCACATGTTCTAGGGGGCCTCCCTGAGTTCCTGGAAATACGCCTGAGTCTAGGATAGAAGACATTTTTCTAATCTCACCTTTAGGTGATTTCTTGCCCCATGGGTTGTCAAAATTTTGTCCCATCATGATCATTCCACCCCGAGGGCCACGTAATGTTTTGTGGGTGGTAGTGGTAACCACATGACAGTGTTGCATCGGATCGTTAAGAAGGCCACGAGCGATCAATCCTGCAGGGTGTGCAATGTCTGCCAACAAAATTGCCCCAACAGCATCAGCGGCTTCGCGTAATTTTTTATAATCCCAGTCGCGGCTATAAGCGGAAGCTCCGCATATGATCATTTTTGGCTTCTCTTTTTTAGCAATCTTGATCACATTATCAAAATCGATCAGCCCAGTTTCTTTTTCTACACCATAAAAAACAGGCTTATACAACTTCCCTGAAAAATTGACTGGAGAACCGTGTGTAAGATGACCCCCATGAGAGAGATCAAAACCTAAAATTTTATCTCCTGGGTTTAAGCAGGCAAGCATTACGGATGCGTTGGCTTGTGCACCAGAGTGAGGTTGCACATTGACCCATTCGGCAGCAAATAATTCCTTAGCCCTATCGATGGCTAACTGTTCAATTTCATCAACCACTTCACAGCCACCATAGTATCTCTTCCCGGGTAGACCTTCTGCGTATTTATTGGTGAGTACTGTTCCCATCGCCTTCATTACTTGTGCAGAGGTAAAATTTTCTGATGCAATGAGTTCAATGCCTTCTTGTTGGCGAATTTTTTCTTTTTGGATTAGATCGAAGATGATTTTGTCGCGTTTCATCGGAGTGATTGGATTAACAATTTTAGCAAGATGAACTTGCTTTTTTTAAGGCTCCAAAAATAGGAGTTAATCCATAGATATTACAATTAGAAGAGAATTACTCTTGTTTACCAGGACCCACTGCTTCCTCCCCCACCGAAACTTCCGCCTCCACCAGAGAATCCTCCCCCACCTCCTGAAGACCAACCACCGCCACCGCTCCATCCTCCACCAAATCCTCCACCTCGAGATCGACTATTGGAGGCTTCCATATTTTTGGCAATCCGTTTGCCCCATGCGGTGTTTCCCAAAAGCAATTTTAGAACGGGGAAGCCAATTAGGTAGCCGTATAGTATATTGATACTTCCCCCCAATGCGAATGTTGGAAAAACAGCCCAGAATGGAATAAGGAAGAAGTAAAGGAACCACCCAGCCTTTCCAGAAATTAAGCCAATAAAAGTAAATATTCCCAGGATACCATAAACGAACAGCCCTATCATTATCAATTCCGACCCACTGAGTTGATCTTCAAAACCAATTCCATCGGAGTCAGTTGCAGCGTACTCACCTCCTATTGCTTTGATAATTCCGTTTACACCAGCCACGACTCCTGCTTCATAGTCTCCTCTTCTAAATTCAGGTGCGATTTCATTTCTTATTATTCTATTGCTCAATGCGTCTGTAAGAACGCCTTCCAAGCCTTCACCTACCTCTATTCTCATTTTGCGGTCTTCAATGGCAATTAATAATAAAACACCATTGTCTTTATCCTTCTGCCCTAATTTCCATTTCTCAGCCACCCTTAGCGAATATTCTTCTAAGACATCACCATCAAGGGAAGGTACAATGAGGACGGCAATTTGATTGGAGGTTGAATCTTCGTAAACTTTTAACTGGGACTCTAATTGTGTTACACCATTGGCTGACATGACCTTGGCATCGTCATGCACGCGCATACTCCATAGTTCAGGCACAGCTTTTTGAGCGTGGCTAACAAGAGTAATACTTAGTAAAAAGAGAAAAGAAAGGAATCGAGCCATTTGATTAGTCTTCAAGACGTAGATCATCACGTAATTCATTCACATCATCGTTTGTACGGTTGAATCCATTTTCTAACAATACGTCAGCACAACGTTCAATTGCGGTGACCATTCCATCTGCCACCTTACCTTTTTGTATGTTGGTAATGATGTTAGTGACAATTTTATCCCATTCTTTTTGATCTACCACTTTACTTATTCCGCGATCAGCCATTACGATTACCTCATGCTCGAAGAAGGAAACAAAGATCATGATGCCGGTGCGATGTCTGGTGTTAAATACTTCTTCTTCAAGGAAGGCACTTTCCGCTCTTTTTCGAGTAGACTGATCTAAATGAAATTGGCTGAGCAGCCAAAACTTTACAGGCAGAATATAATGTGCAATAGTGGCCCCAAGTGCACCAGCCACCACTACTATTAGGAAGATCCGGAGTGGGTCATATACAGATAGAGATGGAACATAGCGATCAAAGATGACGATAAGGCCAAATGCTAAGGCAGCCATAACCATAGCCCCCCTATAATTGGCGATGGTATAATAACCACTCTTCTCTACAAATACAGGAACAATCTCTCCTGATACCTTATCCTCAGCTGCTTTTACAGCCGCTTTGATGCGCTCAAGGTCTTTTTCTGAGAATCGTTGTTTCAGTGACATGCGCTGGTTGGTTAATTATCAAATATACAGTTCACTTATCAATTTCGTTAGTGATTGACCTTTCAGATAATTATTTGGGCATGCGGCAAAGTTGAGGTTTGTACTCTGGCAGTCATTTATTAGTATGAACTCAATTCAACCTAATCCTAGTTATGAATAAATTATACCTAAGTCTTTTGGCAGCACTTCTTGTGCTGTCTACAGGGAGTTCGGCCCAAAATGTTTCTACCGAACAAGCCATTAAAAAGTATAAATGGAGGGCAATCGGTCCCGCTAATATGGGAGGAAGAGTGACAGACATCGTGGGTGTACCCGGTGATCCTTCTACCTTTTATTTTGGTGGTGCAGATGGAGGTGTCTTCAAAACCACTAACGGTGGAGTAACCTTCGAAGCACAATTTACAGATCAACGCGCTTTTTCCGTGGGTGCACTTGCACTGGCTCCGTCCAATACAGAAGTTGTTTGGTTAGGATCAGGAGAAGGTGATCCTAGGAATAGTGTAGGGTATGGCAATGGTGTTTACCGTTCTGTTGATGGTGGAAAGACATGGAAGCATTTAGGTTTAGATAAAACAGAGCGCATTAAGCGTATTGTTGTTGATCCTAATGATCCTGATGTGGCATGTGTGTGCGCCTTAGGTAAACAGTGGGGTGCAAACCCGGAGCGGGGTGTATTTCTAACTAATGATGGTGGTAAAAACTGGGAGAAAGTATTGTACCTGGATGAGGATACAGGGTGTTCGGATCTTGCCATGGAGCTATCCAACCCAAAAGTACTTTATGCGGGTATGTGGACGTTCAGAAGAAAACCGTGGAGGTTTGATGACGGGGGGCATAAAACAGCTGTTTACAGATCTTTGGATGGTGGCAAAACTTGGGAGAAAATAATGAAGGGTCTGCCCAACAAACCAATGGCACGTATTGGATTGTCTGTAGCTCAAAGCCAGCCGAATACAGTCTATCTGATCACGGAGTTTAAAGATTTGAGTGGAACACTTTTCAGATCTGATGATAGAGGAAGTAATTGGAAAATGGTTAATGATGATCCGAACTTAAACTTCAGACCTTTTTACTATAGTGACGTACGAGTGGATCCAAGCAATCCGGACCATTTAATAACACTTTCAGGAAGACTCAGTAAATCTACAGATGGCGGACGCACATTTAAGTACATCGCACAAAATGTTCATGGAGATCATCAGGCATTGTGGATTGACCCTAAGAATGGAAAGCACATCTTAAGTGGTAGTGATGGTGGCTATCAAGTGTCCTACGATGCAGGCGAAACCTGGGATATAATTAATAACGTAGAGCTATCTCAGTTCTATCAGCTTTTTGTGGACGATAAAGTGCCGTACAATGTATATGGCGGTCTTCAAGACAACGGAACCTGGGTAGGGCCGAGTAACTCGTTGGTTTCAGCGGGAATTATGAAAAGGCATTGGACTGGCCTTGCCGGTGGTGATGGATATTATGCAGTTCCGATTCCAGGGAGCGAACATGAAATTTATGCCAACCTGCAAGGGGGAGTCATCTTCCACGTGGATACTAAATTGGGGAACGTGAGAAACATTCATCCTTATCCGAAAATAACAGGATCAGCGGGTGATGCAATAGATAAACATAAGTATCGTTTCAATTGGGATTCTCCAATTCATATTTCACCCAACGATCCCGGTACAGTTTACTTAGGAGGCAATGTTATTTTTAGGAGCAGAGACAAAGGATATAGTTGGGAAGAAATTAGTCCAGACCTTACTACAAATGATAAGTCAAAACAGGCTACTTCTGGAGGGGAGATTTATCAAGACAATACAGCTGCAGAATTTCATACCACGATATTAACGATTGCGGAATCACCTAAGCAAAAGGATTTGATCTGGGCCGGTACTGATGATGGGAATATCCAGGTGACTACAGATGGCGGCAAAAACTGGACTAATGTAAAGAACAACATCAAAGGCTTGCCAGCATTTGCATGGGTTGGTAAAATCCACGCTTCTGAACATGATGCGGGTACAGCATTCGTAGCAGTGGATCAACACCGACTGGATGATTTTACACCACATGCTTACATGACTACCAATTATGGTAAATCCTGGACAGATATCAGTACAGGGTTGCCGCAAGATGATTATGTAAAAGTAGTTCGACAAGATCCACACAACCCTAACTTACTATTTGCTGGTATGGAGCATGGTATTTTTGCTTCATGGGACAAAGGAAAGTCATGGACTAAAATCAATGTGAACTTACCTCCTGTATCGGTAAGGGATCTCAGGATTCAAGCTAGGGAGCGGGATCTTGTGATAGGAACTCACGGCCGTGGTGCGTGGATATTGGATGACATTCGCCCGTTAGAGGAAATGAGCAGTGCTACCTCCAAAGCAGCACATGTGTTTCCAGTAAGAGATGCTATTCTTTGGCACTATCAGGATCGCATGGAAGACCTGGGAGACAGAACTTATACTGCTAAAAACCCTGAGTATGGAGCTTATATTAATTTCTACATACAAAAGGATCCAACAGGACCAGTTGAATTGAACATTTCTGATAACAATGGTGCGATCGTAAGAACGCTAAAAGACACCTTGTCAAAGGCAGGGATCAACAGAATTGTTTGGGATTTGCGATCTAAAGGAGCAACGGAATTGAACAACCCTCCAGGTGGAGGCTGGCGCTCTGGCGCTTATAATCCGCTAGTGGCTCCTGGTAACTATACAGCGAAGTTGAAAGTTAACGGCCAGGAATTGCAAACTACCATTGTGGTAAAACCAGATCCGAGGGCTTCGTTAACCGATCAGGATTACAAAATGAAGATTGCGACCATGAGCAGACTGAATGAATTGCTTTCAGAAACTCATGAAATGATCAACAACAGTGAGTCTATAGTAAGACAGTTGAAAGAAGTAAAAGAAAAATTGAAATCTGATCAGGAAATGGGATCGAATCAAGCCCTAAATGGAGAGATTGATCAGGCGATTAAGAAGATGGAGGAGTATATGGATGATGTCTTAAGAAGACCTCCGCCTAATATGAACTATAGACAACGCCCAAGACTAAAGGAAGAAATTCGGTCGTTGATGTATGCTGTGGATGGAGCAACGGCAAGACCTTCAACTCAACAATCAAACAGGTCTACCGAATTGAATAGGGAAACGCAGGATGCTGCAAATCAGTTGGACAGAATTATTACTGAGTATGTCGATAAGATCAATGATAAACTTAAAAACATGCCACAGATAGTTGTGAAAAAGCCAGCGCAGAAAGAAATGTAATTCAGATTTCAGTTTTAAATTCCAATGAAGCCACTTCCTAATACGTTGTGGCTTCGTTGTTTATATGCAGTTTTTGAATCGCACCGATTTAAGAATAAACTATATTTAAGGTTGGTAATGAGCCGGGAATGAAACGTTTTCTTAAAATTATAACTATCCTCTTCGTGATTTACACCATGCTTTCAATGGTGATAAATCTTATCAATTTGCCAAACCCTGGGGAGTATGATGGCGATTGGGATACAGCTTATTGCGATGAGTACTCAAGAGTGGATACCCTGGATCTTACTAATGTTCAGCAGACTCACTACCGTTCTTGGAACAAATATACTTTTGATTCTCTTTATTGTTTGTCTTACCAAATGTCTTCTATTGCCTCTGATCATTCGAAAGAATTTCGCAACAAGATTTATTCGAGGGAAAGAAACTATGAAAAGTATTGGAGGAACATCTATTACGAGTTGTATAATGCAGACAGAGAGAACATACATTTTCTTCAGGATTCTCTACAACAGATAGCCTTTCAAAACCAACTTACAAGAAATGAATTTGCCAAGCTAATTGTATCTTTTGTGCAAGATATTCCCTACAGCTATGTAACCTCTGGACCATGTGACAAAACAGATCATCCCTGCAGGGGCAATGAAAGGTTTGGCATATTGTCGCCAGTAGAATTTTTGTATACGCTCTCTGGTGATTGTGATACACGATCCGTTTTACTTTATAGTATTCTAAAACATTTTGGTTATGACTCCTTGATCATGATCAGTAATGAATATAGACATGCAATGATTGCCATAGATTTACCTGCATCGGGCGATCATATTATTCATAAGGGTAAGAAATTTTACTTTTGGGAAACTACGAATACAGGTTGGCTACCGGGGATGCTCCCTCCAGACACAAACAATATTGCTTATTGGAAAATAACTCTTGATCATGAATATCAAACTGTCACTTCTAGCTATCGTTGAAATACTATCCGGGTTAAGTATCGGGATTGTAATTATGATAATCACTTACAAAATCCTAAAATGGATTGGACGAAAAAGATATGACATCCATCAAAATAACGTGGCCTATAGCATATTTATGGCCAGTGTGCTTTTTTCAGTGGGATACATGGTCAGTGGAGTAATACAGCCGTTGCTCTCTCTGTTTAGAATAATGGCAGCTTCGGAGAGTTCTACAACTGATCTTTTAGGTTCCTTTATAGGATATGGTGCGTTTTATATTGCATCCTCATACACGGCTGGTGTGGTGGTCAGTTTGGTTGGGATCACGATCTATACTGGATTGACGCCTATCGATGAGTTTGCAGAATTAAAAAATGACAATTTGGGAGTTGCCCTTATTGTAGGGTCAATCATTATTGTTCTGACACTTCTTACACGCGATGGAGTGAATCTCTTAATGGAATCACAAATTCCTTATCCTACACACTTTACTCAGTAGTAACAGGACGGCCTAAGGCAACTAAACCTAATACCGGGCCAATGGCCAGTGAAACGAATATAATGTTGGGGTTGAAGTGTTCGGTGAGCAGCGTCATTGTTTGTAAACTAAGTATGGTTATGGCAAAGCCTATTGAATTGACAATGGTGAGTGCAGTACCCTTGCTGTGAACGGTTGCGTAATTGGCTATTAACGTAGAAAACTGTGGTGAGTCTGCGACCACAGCCATTCCCCAGATGATTAAGAATACGAGAAAAATTGGAATGGGTATGTGAAAGAGAAGGGGTGAGAGCAAACAGCAAATGCCTGATAGGAATAATGCAGCAAAGGCTATTCTATGACTCCCTTTTTTGCTGGAAATATAACCGCCCAATACACAAGCAATACCCCCGCTGGCTATAATAAGGAAAGACCAAAGGCTCACTGAAAGGTGCTGAGAATTGAGTTCATTATACTTTGCAAGTATAAATGGTATGAAGGCCCATAAAGTATACAGTTCCCACATATGCCCGAAATAACCAAAGGCAGCCGCACGAAATTTCTTTTCTTTAAAAACAGTAAAGCACGCACTTAAGTCTAGTGTACTTCCTTTTTTTCGGAAAGGACCATCTGGAACTAAAAAGTAAACGATACACCCTCCTGCTATGGAAAGAATAGAGGTAGTGTACATCACAACCTCCCACTGAAGAGAAGTACTCATCATTCTTATCCAATGAGGCAATGCTGTGCCCACAACTAATGCACCCACCAGATAACCTAATGCTTTACCTAATCCCTTTTCATGATAATCGGCAGAAATTTTCATACCCACTGGATAAATACCAGCAAGAAAAAATCCAACACATCCTCTTAAGAAAAATAATAAAGTTGAAGAAGTGACTAGTGTTATGGACAAATTGATTACTGCTCCCGACAATGCACATACAAGAAATACTTTTGAAGGGGAGAATCGATCAGAGATAGTGAATATTGCAAAGATGAGTGTACCCAAAATAAAACCAACTTGAACAGACGAAGTAAGGTGACCCACTGAAGTAGGAAGGAGATCAAAGGCGATTTGTAACTCTGGTAATACGGCATTACCAGCAAACCATAACGAAGTACAGGCAAATTGCGCAAAGACAATGAGAGGGAGAATTCTTTTTGCTTCGGAGGAATAGGATGTCATTGATTTAAATCAAACCTGTTCCCCATAATATGCACACTACGAAGAACGTGGTCAAACCACCCACTAAAGTAGCACCACCATATGCCAGCATACCTTCATGCACACTGAGTTTGCTCAGTGAAGTACATACCCAAAAATAACTGCTGTTCACATATTTGATAATTACTGACCCTGAGGCTCCTGATAGCATGGCTGCTTCTGGCGACAGATGCAAACTTGAAAGCATGGGAGCAACGATAGAAGCAGCGGTAATTACTCCTACAGTTGTTGAGCCGGTGATCATGTTTCCAATCACCCCGATTATAAAAGGAAGAATAATCGCTGGTAGTTTGTAATGGACAAAGAAGTCTACGATGTAAGTGACCACGGGTGTTCCTTTGAGTATTTCACTTAATGAACCCCCCAATCCGGTAACAACCAGAATCATTGCCGAGCCTTTCAGTGCATTTTCAATCCATTCATTTTTTGTTTTCTTCTTATCTTCAATACTATAAACGTTGCGATAGGCAAGCCACACCCCAACCGTCAATGCGCACACTGGCCAGCCCAGATAAGTGATTATCGGGCGGAAAAAATTTACTTCATCCAAGTAAAGCTGAGCAACACTGTGGAGTGTGATAAGCACGATCGGTACTACAATAGGAGCATAAGATGCAAGGACTCCAATCGAGGGAGACCTTTCCTTCTCCGTTTCCATGGCAAATTCTTGGTTTCCCATCGTTTTAATTCTAGGCCCAGCCACCCACTTACCCCAGGCCCAGCAAGCGAGTGAACCAAAGAAACAACAAATGCCTCCATACAATATTGTTTTGCCAATATCAGCACCCACTAATGCCGCTGCAGCTAGAGGGCCAGGTGTGGGAGGCACAATTGCGTGCGTGAGTTGGAGAGAGCCAACCAGTCCAGTAGACATGGCCGCAATGCCAGTGTTAGTAGCAATGGCAGAAGCGTGTACCAAAGGATTTAGAATTACAAAAGCGACATCAGAGAAGATGGCGATCCCTAGAATAAATCCCGTGAACGTTAGTGCCAATGGAATTCGCTTAGACCCAACAAAGTTGATAATCGATTGGGTGATTACTTTTATTGCTCCAGTGTGCTTGAGCCCTTCGGCAATAACAGATCCCAATACAATGACAACACCAATTTTCCCAAGTGTTTTTCCAAATCCTTCTTCAAACGCATTAATGAAACTGGTTTGTTGTATACCTGGTATAATTCCGAAAACAACTATGGGAATGAGCAAGGCAAGAAAAACATGCCATTTCCATTTTGCTATCAATACGAAGAGAGTTACAACAAGCAGTATGAATGCAATTAAAGTGAGAAGGGGATTGGTAGATACCTGAATGTTCATCTGTTGTGATCAGTTATGTATTTTATAGCAGCCTGCACTCCACCTTTTTGAAATGGAATTTTAGCTAATTCCATTCCCATTTCTACTCCAGAAAGAGTGGCCATCAACATCAATTCATTAAAATCTCCCAAGTGGCCAATGCGAAAAACTTTTGATTTAAGTTTTCCCAGACCAGAACCTAGAGACATGTTGTATTCTTTTAGAATGGTCGCGCGCAAATCATCAGCATTGTGTCCTTGCGGAATAATGAGCGCGGTAGTAGAGTCTGAATATTCTTTTGGATTCAGGCATTGATTTTCTAAACCCCACGCTTCACATGCAACCCTGCACGCTGACGCTAACCTTCTATGCCGTTCAGTGAGTGAATCGAGCCCCTCCTCAAAAATCATGTTGAGTGATTCATCCAATCCATAGAAGAGACCGCTCGCTGGTGTGTAGGGAAAATAACCTGTGTCGTTCATTTCGATTATTTTTTCCCATTGCCAGTACGATTGATGCTTGTTAATTTGTTTTGCCTGCTCTCTAGCTTTTTCGTTGAGGGAATTAAAACCTAATCCTGGAGGCATCATCAATCCCTTTTGCGAAGCACAAATGGCCACATCTACTCCCCAGTCTTTTTGATAGAAGGGTGTGGTGCCAAGGGAGGAGACTACGTCAACAAGAAGAAGCGCTGGGTGATGGACATGGTCAATTGCATCTCTTACGGCTTTCACATTACTGGTAATTCCGCTCGAAGTTTCATTATGCACAATCATTATTCCTTTGATCTTCTTGTGCGAATCTTTTTTCAACCTATCTTCAATTGCTTGCGCATTAACACCCTGTCTCCAATCGCTTTCAATCCATTCTACCTCAAGACCGATTTTTTCCGCAAGTGTTTTCCACAATACCGCAAAATAACCTGTTTCATAAGCCAACACTTTGTCACCCGGTGAGAACAAATTAACAAGTGCAGCTTCCCATGCACCAGTGCCTGACGAAGGATAAACGATTACATGGTCATCCGTTTGAAATATTTTTTTTAAACCACCAAGAATCCGTTTACTCAACACACCGAACTCCGGACCTCGATGATCAAGCGTAGGTTGGCCCATAGCGCGCAGTACTCTTTCAGGTGTGTTACTGGGGCCTGGGATTTGCAAGAAGTGCCAGCCACGGTTGGGAATACTTTTATTTGGCATTTAGTTGTACTGAGTCGAGATACATTATTTTTTTGAGGAAGATAAGAACCAATTAACAATTTTGTCTCCTGCTTCACCATACTTTGTGTCTGATGAGTTGGAGAGAAGAACCAGTATCAATCTTTCTTCCGGGTAAATTCTAAAAGCTGTTATGCCTCCTACTGATCCACCAGTATGGCCGTATCCATGCAAGCCATCGTGCTTGTAAGTCCTCCAACCCACTCCATAGGAAGTGCTGTCTCCATTAGCCAATACCTGTGATGTTGTAAACTCCTTGAGTGTGGAGGCAGAGAGAAAACCTTCGGTCATATGTGCTTCACCGAATTTTATAAGGTCAGTAGTGGTTGATAGAAATCCTCCCCCCGCCCATTTGTAGCTATTGTCAACGGATGGTGCATTCACAACCTTTTTGTTATTACTCAATTCATAGAAAGAAGTACGGTTATAAATAATGCTATCATTGAAGTCTGGGCAAGTACTGCTCATATTGAGGGCAGAGAATACCTCTCGTTGTATAAACGGAAGAAAAGCTTCATCATTTGCCTTTTCTATAACAGCGCTTAACAAATTGAAACCATAACTGGAATAACTATAATCAGTTCCAGGAGCAAAGAGTAAAGTGTCATCTTCAAAAATTGACAAGCTTGAAGAAACTGAATTAAATCTTTGATTCATGAGAAATTCTGAGCCGCGATAATGTCTAATCCCGGCAATATGACCTGAAATCTGTTTTAGTGTGATAGGATATTTCTTTTTTGGAAAGTCTGGCAGGTAGGTATAAACAGATTCATCCAAATCAATCTTTCCAGCATCTATTAATTTCCCCAATGCTGCTGATGTGAGCGGTTTGGATACACTACCAATTCTAAATTTTGTGACTCCTGGGATTACTTTTACCTCATGTTCGAGATCGGCATACCCAAAGCCTTCAGACCAAACGATTTTGCCATCAATGGCAACGGCAGCATCAATGCCAGGTATCTGTTGGGCTATCCGAATTGAATCAAGGAGTTGTTTACTTTTTTCTATCGCACTGCGATATTCAGATTCATTATTGTTGCTGCATCCGAAACAGCATGCAATAAGAAATAGAGCGATGATTGATACACGTAACTTCATATCGGAAACTACTCAATTCCTGCAAAAGATGTTATCTTGATTGGATGGATTTAGTTTGGGCAGTGATTGGTGGTATACTCATGTTGGCAGGGATTATCGGTTGTTTGCTTCCGTTGATACCTGGACCTCCTTTAAGTTTCTCCGGCTTATTGCTCCTGCAATTACGGGAGACAGCACCGTTTACTTCTAAGTTTCTCATGATATGGGCTGTAATTGTAATCACCATTACAGTGATGGACTATCTTGTTCCTATATATGGCACGAAACGATTTGGAGGAACAAAATATGGGTTATGGGGCTGCACTATCGGATTAATTGCCGGTTTTTGGTTTGGACCAATAGGCATTATTGCCGGGCCTTTTCTTGGGGCTTTACTAGGTGAGTGGCTGGGAAACAGAAATTCGGATCAGGCACTCAAAGCTGCAATTGGTTCTTTTGTAGGGTTTTTAGTAGGGACGGTGATAAAACTAATAGCCAGTGGCGTGATGACGTACTATTTTATTGTAAGCTTTATTTAAATTCCGTCAGCCACAATCATTTGCGTTTTGGATGCCCGTTGACGAATGAGTTTGGCCGGGGCATATCCGGGAGAGTTCCACCATGCTTTTGCTTTTTCCATAGAAGGGAATTCCAAAATGACCAATCTGCTAGGCTTCCAATCTCCTTCCAGATTTTCTACAACACCACCTCTGGTAAGAAACTTTCCTTCGTAAGGAACAAGACTTCCGGGTGTGTGCTTTTTATACTCCTCGTACTCATTTGCATTAGTAATTTCTACATCTACAATAACGTATGCTGGCATAATTTTTTAAATTTTATAGAGAATTAAATAACGCCCTGTGCTTTCATGGCATTGGCCACCTTTAAAAATCCTGCAATGTTTGCGCCTGCCATATAGTTACCAGGTTTTCCATATTCATTGGCGGCTGCCAAACAGGTGTCATGAATATTTTTCATTATGCCCTGAAGCTTAGAGTCCACTTCTTCACTGGTCCAGTTTTGGCCCATGTAGTTCTGCATCATCTCCATACCACTGGTAGCTACACCACCTGCGTTTGAAGCTTTACCGGGAGAATACATTACACCATTGTCGATAATTACATTGATACCTTCGATAGTGGTGGGCATATTAGCGCCTTCTCCTAACAATTTGATGCCACCTTTCACAATGTTATTGGCATCTTTCTCATTGATTTCATTTTGCGTGGCGCACGGGAAAGCACAATCTGCTTTGATCGTCCAAAGTTCATTGTGATCAGCATTGGCATCTGCTTCGTGATAGGTGGACCCTTTGAATTGATCTGCGTATTCTTTTATTCTTCCTCTTCTGTTATTCTTAAGATCTTTCAAAAACTCTAATTTGTCTCCTGCTATTCCTCCTTCATCATAGATGAATCCACTCGAGTCGGAAGCGGTGACGGCCTTACCGCCCATTTGATTTATTTTTTCAATGGCATATTGCGCCACGTTTCCAGATCCGGATACAAGGCAGGTTTTTCCCTTTAGACTGTCGCCAACGTTTTGCAGCATGTTTTCAGCAAAATAGATCAGGCCATATCCAGTCGCTTCTGTTCTGATCAAACTTCCTCCCCATCCAATTCCTTTTCCTGTGAGCACGCCTGTAAACTCATTCTTGATTTTTTTATAGGCACCAAATAGATATCCTATTTCTCTTCCGCCTACACCAATATCACCCGCAGGGACATCGGTTCTGTGATCAATATGTCGCGCCAATTCACCCATAAAGGCTTGACAGAATTTCATGATCTCATTTTCACTTTTCCCTTTCGGGTCGAAATCAGATCCACCCTTTCCTCCACCCATAGGAATGCCTGTAAGGGCATTTTTAAAAATTTGTTCGTAGGCCAAAAATTTGAGAACACTTGGAGTTACTGAAGGATGAAAACGAAGGCCTCCTTTGTAGGGGCCGATCGCGCTATTCATCTGTACACGATAACCTCTGTTGATCTGTACCTCTCCCTTGTCATCTAGCCAGGTTACCCGAAAGGAAATCAGTCTTTCAGGTTCAAGTGTTCGTTCCAATATTTTCAATCTTACTAATTCCGGGTTTTTTTCTAAAACCGGGGTTAGGGATTCTATGACTTCCTGAGCCGCTTGAATAAATTCAGGCTCGTTGGGATTTCTTTTTTTAACGTTTTCCAGAATCTGGTTTGGGGCCATAACGCTATCTTTTAAGGGAGCTTAGTATTTAAAACGGCACCAATTTAATGGAAGTGGGGAGAAACTATACCATAATTGATGCTTTTTGACGCATTGGTTATAATTCGCTCTGAAAAACAATGATTACCTGTAGGCTATAACTTCTCTTTCAGAAAGCCAGCAGTGTATCCTTTTGCTTTCTTTACCATGTCTTCTGGAGTTCCGGCAAAAAGCAAATTTCCACCCTTTTTTTCACCTCCTTCAGGCCCTAAATCAATTACCCAATCGGCACATTTGATCACTTCCAGATTGTGTTCAATCACAATCACGGTGTGACCTTCATCTACCAACGCATTGATGGCTTTTAAAAGTTTACTGATGTCGTGAAAGTGTAGACCTGTTGTTGGCTCATCGAAGATAAAAAGGATGTGATCTTTGCTATCAGTACTTTTCTTTCCCAGAAAAGAAGCCAATTTCACACGTTGCGCCTCTCCACCACTTAATGAATTTGAACTTTGGCCAAGCTTCACATAACCAAGCCCTACTTCATATAAAGGAAGCACTTTATCGTACACTGGTTTCTTGTCTTTAAAAAAAGTCATGGCATCTTCTACCGTCATGTCCAGAATATCCGCAATGTTTTTGCCTTCATATTCTACTTCAAGCACTTCTTGTTTGAAACGCTTTCCATGGCAGCTTTCACATTTTAAAAAGATGTCAGCCATAAACTGCATCTCCACTTTGGTTTCCCCTTCTCCCGAGCAGGTTTCGCATCGGCCTCCTTCAACATTGAAAGAGTAGTGCGAAGGTCTGTATCCTCTTTGCTTGCTCAAAGGTTGATCAGCGTAAAGCTGACGAATGGCATCGTATGCTTTTACATAACTGATCGGGTTTGAGCGAGATGATTTTCCAATGGGGTTCTGATCGACAAACTCTACCTGAGAAATTCTGGCAATGTCACCTTCCAGTTTATCGTACTTACCCGGAGTATCAGCAACAGATCCATTTACCCGCCCAATAGCAGGGTATAAAATTTTCTTTATCAACGTAGACTTACCGCTTCCACTCACACCAGTAATCACGGTGAGTACGCCCAGCGGAAACGCTACTGTTAAGTTTTTTAAGTTGTTTTCTCTTGCTCCAGACACAACGATGGCGTCTTTCCATTTCCGCCTAAGGGCAGGAACCTTAATCTCCTCTTTCTTGCTCAGGTAATTAGTGGTGTGAGACTGGACCTTCCCATTGATTTCTTTAATCGTTCCTTGGTAGACTAACTCTCCACCATGTGCTCCTGCATCAGGGCCAATGTCAATGATCTGATCCGCGGCCCTCATGATTTCTTCCTCATGCTCTACTACGATTACGGTGTTTCCCAGATCACGTAACGATTTCAAAACTTCAATCATACGGGCCGTATCTCTAGGGTGTAATCCTATACTTGGTTCATCCATGATATACATAGAACCTACCAGCGCGCTTCCCAATGCGGTAGCCAGTTTGATACGTTGAAATTCTCCTCCAGAAAGTGTGGAGGTCAATCTGTTGAGGGTAAGATAACCCAATCCCACTTTTACCATGTAGTCAACGCGCGACCGTATTTCTTTTAGAATACGATCGGAGACTTTTTTATCATATTGGGATAATTCAATTTGATCAAAAAACACAGCCAGTTCTTCTAGTGGCATGAGCACCAGATCAGTGATGGAAGTACCATTGATTTTTACATAGGCAGCATCCTTTCTCAATCGAGTTCCCCGGCAGTCGGGGCAGATGGTGCGACCCCTATATCTGGAAAGCATTACCCGATATTGAATCTTATGCATCTTAGAGCCCAGGTACTTAAAGAATTGGTCAATGCCATCGAAATACTCATTGCCACTCCATAGCACTTCGCGTTCTTTTTCGGTTAGGTCCGAGTAGCTACGGTGTATTGGAAAATCGAACTTTATGCCATTCTTAACCAGCGGCTTTTGCCATTTGCTCATGGTTGGGCTTCTCCAAGGCGCTACAGCTCCTTCAAATACGGAAAGACTTTTATCGGGAATGACCAGGTCTTCATCAATGCCTAACACTTTTCCAAAGCCCTCACAAGTGCGACATGCTCCGTAAGGATTATTAAAGCTGAAGAGATTGGCAGAAGGTTCAGTGAAAGAAATGCCATCCAATTCAAATCGATCAGAAAAGTGCATTGTGTCTTTTCCATCAGCATATACTGCGCAATCGCCATGTCCTTCGAAGAAGGAGGTCTGTACCGAATCAGAAAGTCGAAAACTTAAGTCCTCGTCATCTGCTTTTGTGACGGCTCTATCTATTAGTATTTCAAATACTGATGTTTTCTTTGGTTTCTTTTTCGCCCCTAAAATTTCTTCTATAAACTGACCTTCTCCGTCCACTAGAACACGTGTAAATCCTTTGCTCAATAAAAGATTAAGTTCATCCTCCAGCTTTCTTCCTCTCGCAATCTTGAGGGGACAGGCAATCATAATTTTGGTGCCATCTTTTAGCTTATGAATGGCGTCCAGTACGGAGGTTACCGTATCTCTGGTTACGAGCTCGCCACTTACAGGTGAGTAGGTCTTACCTATTCGGGCAAACAGTAACTTAAAGTAGTCGTAAATTTCAGTCGTTGTTCCAACGGTCGATCGTGGATTCCGTGTATTTACCTTTTGTTCAATGGCAATAGCAGGTGATACACCTCTGATGTAGTCGACATCTGGTTTCTCCATTCTGCCCAAAAATTGTCGCGCATAGGAGCTCAAACTCTCTACGTACATCCGTTGACCCTCGGCAAACAAAGTATCAAATGCCAAAGAGGACTTTCCAGAACCGGAGAGCCCTGTAACGACTACAAGTTTATTTCTAGGGATGGCTACACTGAGATTCTTGAGATTATTGACCCTGGCTCGTTTGATGATGATGTACTCCCTTGGATCTAATTGGTCGAGTTGGGATTCAGAAAATTGAGCGACTTTGGTCATGAGCCTGCAAAAATAAAGAATTAGTAGGCAACGAGGGGCTAAAAAAAGAAACACCACTCACTAAAGAATGGTGTTTTAGAGTTTAGCTTGTATATCAAGCTTAGTTATCGAAATCGGGGTCGTAGCTAGGATCCTTAGCCCCATCATCATCATCGAAGTCGCTGCCTTTGCTGCTGTAGCCGTCACTGTCAAATCCATCATCATCCTCGTCATCCTGCTCTCCAGAATCTACGTCATAGCCTCCCGAGCTATTTTTTGTTGCGGGCACCTTGACCAGATAAAGAGAATCGTCCGTTTCGAGAGGAAAAACGAAGATAGGCTCCTTTTTTGCATTCATTATGCGAGAGATGCTGCTCTCAAAGCCATTAGGATGTTGTTTCTTGATTAACTCCTTAAGTTCCTCTGAGAGGGTCTCTAAACTTTTAATTACTCGTTTTTTAGTATCACCCATGTGGTTGTATGTATCAAAAAAAATCGGCCTCAAATAGCATAAGAATTTCTTTAACAGGCAATATTTTCTTGATTTTTTTTGCAGCCCCACATAATATTTTTACCTTTTCAATTCAATAAATTAAAAAACTAACCCACACACTATCGAGCAAGACTTCTACGTTACCTAAAAGTGAGACAGAATGATAGACAGAAGAGTAAGCGACCAGGAGTTGGTAACGCTTTATCAAAATGGTAATGAAGACGCGTTCGAAATGCTGCTTCTAAGACACAAATCACGAATTTATACGTCCATTTACTTAATTGTAAAGGATCGTTACGTGGCTGAAGATTTGCTTCAGGAAACCTTTATTAAGGCAATAAACACCATTAAGAGTGGTCGATACAATGAAGAGGGAAAATTTCTGCCATGGATTAGCAGAATAGCTCATAACCTTGGCATCGATCATTTCAGAAAAAATAAGCGACACCCCGAAATTGTTTTAGAGGAGGGTAGCCGCTTGTTCGATACGATGGAGTTTGCTGAGGAGTCTTTTGAATCCACCCAGTTGGTGAAGGACAACAAAACCAGGTTACGGAATTTTATCAAGGAGCTTCCGGTAGAGCAAAAGCAGGTGCTGATCATGAGGCATTATCTGCAAATGAGCTTTCAGGAAATTGCCGAAAGAACGGATGTAAGCATCAACACCGCACTGGGGCGTATGCGTTATGCCCTTATCAATCTGAGAAAGAAAATGACAAAAAATAATATTGCCTATGACCCAAACCTTTACCCAAGACGATCTGATCAGGTATATCTACCACGAGACTACGGAGAAGGAGACACGGGAGATTGATAGAGCTTTGATCTGCGACTCTGAATTGCAAAAGCAATACAAAGAGTTGGTTACAACAAAAAAGCAATTGGATACTATCAGGATGGAACCTTCTGAAAGAACCATTAACGGTATTCTTAATTACGCCAGAGGACTTCAGGAGAAGCATTAAAAAACGTCTCCAGAGCCTTAGCGATTGCAATTTTTGCTCCGGAGACGTGTGACCAATTATCTTTCTTTTTGCCAGTGGATGATGTCCGTGCTTCTGCCAGTTTCGCAAAATCCACTTTTGATGAGCACTTTCTGAGATGCCATGTGTTGGGCTGGCGTATCGGCAATAATGCTGAGTAAATTGGGATGGCTAAAGCCCCATTTGCACAATGCCAGCAAAGCTTCAGTGGCAAAACCCTTACCGTGATATCGCACATCAAGCCCATAACCTACCATCGTTTTACCCTCTGCATCAGGCATACCAGCAAAACCAATTCCCCCAATACTAACTTTTCTTTCCAATAGTATAATTAGCCAATTGGTATACCACTCAAAGTGAGTGCGGTGAGTTGCCGTGTTGCTGATCCAGAATTCTATTGCCTCTTGATGATCGGCTTCTGTTGCCGTATCATTTTGGCTTGGCTGGTAGTTTAAATTTAATATTTGCGCCAAAGTGGCTGCGTCATTTTTATAAAGCAATAAGTGTTCATGCTCCAGGGGTATAAGCCCGAGTCTTTTAGTTTTAATCATTGGTTGGATAATAAGTTTTACAAATAGTTATGAATGGACATTAAGTCCTGATGTAAAACTCAGACCCTTCCAGGCGATAAGATTTTAAAATGTAATTGCAGAGGCGTTATTAATAATGGCTGAAAATTAGCAGAAAATTTTGGTCTTCATATAGACTCGCAGAAATAAAAAATCGGAAGGTTTGTATGATTTTTTGAGTCCTTGCCGACAATTGCACTTTCTTTGCAGCGTGAAAGTTCTGATGCTGCATCAACATTTTAAAACTCCGGCTGGTGGTGGTGCCATTCGGTCTTATTATCTGGCAAAAGCACTAGCAAGTAGTGGATTGGAGGTCGTGGTAATTACAGGCCATGATCAACCTTACAAAAAAGAGAATGTTGAGGGAATTGAAGTGCACTATCTCTCAGTCCCCTATAATAACAGCTTTGGCTTTTTAAAAAGAAGTATCTCCTTTTTAAGGTTTGTTTTCAAGTCAGTTGCGAAGGCTGCGCAATTCAAGGATGCCAAGCTCTGCTATGCTATTTCTGTACCTCTCACTGTAGGATTGGCAGCGAGATGGATAAAAAAACGCTACAAAATTCCTTACATTTTTGAAGTAGGCGATTTGTGGCCGGATGCTCCCGTGCAAATGGGTTTTGTAAATAGTTATTTTTTTAAAAAGCTTCTTTACAAACTAGAGTACACTACTTACAGGGAAGCAATATCCATTGTGGCTTTGTCACCTGCTATTCAATCCGCTATTGAACAGAAAATTCCGGGAAAGAAAATTGATATGATTCCCAATATGGCGGACACGGAATTCTTCACAAAAACAGGAAAGAATACTGCGTTGGAACAAAAGTATAACGTGAGTGGGAAATTCGTTGTCTCGTATATTGGGGCAATTGGAGTGGCCAATGGTTTAGATTATGTGGTGGAATGTGCAAGAACTTCTCGCAAAGCGGGGTTGCCTATTCAATTTATAATTTGCGGAGAAGGAGCACTGAAGGAAAGTCTACTCAATAAAATCAAAAGGCTGGATCTGGAGAATATAACATTAATGGATTTTACCAATCGTAATGGAGTTAGTGAAGTGTTGAATATTACAGACGCAGCTTTGATTAGCTATAAGCCTGTGTCCGTTTTAGAGACGGGCTCACCCAATAAATTTTTTGATGCCTTGGCAGCTGGGAAATTAGTTGTTATCAATTTTGGGGGATGGATTAAAAATGAAATAGAAGAAAACACCTGTGGCTTTTATGCCGATCCGAATCAACCTGCCGATTTGATAAAGAAGCTGAAACCTTTTTTAGGTGACAGACTGCTGCTCGAAAACTATCAGTTCAATGCCAGATCACTCGCTGAGAGAAAGTATTCCAGAAAGGAATTGTCCGCTCACTTCATTAATATCGTTACGGAAGCGGTTCCATCTTAAAACGAATTACATCGGTCTGTACTTTGATGCTTTGAAAATTTCTCCTGCACTTGGGTTTTGCATGAGTTGAGGAAGCGTTACACTTTCATTTTGATCCATGTATTTTTTTACTACCTCCCATCCTACCCAAGTGGCAATTCTACCAGGGCACTTTTCACCTACTTCTAGCGTCTTTGGCCTTTCAGCTACATATTTCTGTTTGATCAAGTGACTGGTGGAATAAAAAACCTCATCTTCAACTAATCGCTTCCAAATAAGATCGCTGTTGTCTCTTGATCCTTCCAGTTCTTCCTGTGTGTAGCCGATAAAAACGCTGTCCGGTACACATGGCAGCATTTGTTTTGCGAAATAATAAGTCTTACCGTAGCTGATCATGTCCGCCAGTACCGTGCGGTCTTCCAGATTGGTTTTGTTGAATTGGTCATCAATACCATAGAGTAGCATAATGGAGGGAACAATGAAATTTTTCTGATACCTCCTCAACATGTAATCATACATATTTGGTTTGTATCTGGCCCCCGGTCCGAGATAATAATCTAAGCCAATAATGATAAGGGAGTCAGAAACATAGATGTCACTTTCTAACCCGGTTATTACGGTTTGAATTTTTGGAGGCGAAAAGTTGGGATAGTAATAGGTGAGGTTAGTAAAGGCTTCGTTAAGTTCTTCTTTCAACTCACTCAAATCACCAAAGACTTGATGAGTGTCTATCAACAATGAATCGAAGTAAGGATTGTTAAATCTGCTGTAGAGCTCATTGATAAAAACAGAGTCACTAGGGTAGCCAGTTCGGTTGAAGAAAATATCTCGTAACGCTGTGTTCCTGGAAAAAAAGTCTACTAATTCTGTTTTTGAGGAAAATTCAGTCACGGCATCTTGCAACTGCTCTACTTCCACAGCTACTTTATTGTTGGAGGTGTCTGGTATGAAGGCGCATTTTTCTTCAGTCCCAGTTTTACATCCTGATAGAAATATTCCGATAGCCAGAAGAGTCAATACAATTCGCATGGCGCAAAAGTAAGTGAATCCAATTGATCCTTAAAATGATTAACGATGAGGGTGATGTTGATTGTATGGCAGGATTACAATACATTAACAGGCCAAACAGATAATAAATGAAAGCACTTACTTTTCATGGGAAAGAAAAAATCGTATTTGAATCGATAGCTGATCCAGAAATACTTCAACCAACAGATGTGATCGTTAAGGTTAAGCTAGCCTGCATTTGCGGGTCCGATCTGCACGTCTATTACGAACATGAAAAAGGGTTGGATCATGGAACGGCTATGGGTCATGAGTTTGTGGGGGAGATAGTGGAGGTGGGAAAGGAGGTAAAGAGGCTTCATATTGGAGATAGGGTGATGAGTCCGTTTACTACCAACTGTGGGCAGTGTTTTTATTGTAAAATCGGGTTAACCTGCAGATGTGAAAAGGGGCAGTTGTACGGTTGGGTAGAGAATGGCCATGGTTTACATGGAGGACAGGCTGAGTTCGTAAGAGTTCCCATGGCGGATGCTACTTTAGAAAAGATTCCTGAGGGAATTTCTTTAGAGGAGGGATTATTACTTGGCGATATTTTATCTACGGGATTTTTCTGTGCACATCAGGCAGAAATAAATCCCAATGGTGTGCAGGCCATAGTGGGCTGTGGTCCTGTAGGGATGATGACGATTGTTGGTGCCAAAGAATACGGAGCCACAAAATTATTTGCGATCGACTCTGTGGAAGAACGATTGAAAATGGCAGAAAGCTTTGGAGCCATTCCTATCAATTTTAAAAAGCAAAATCCACTAGAAGTGATTAAAGAACACAACCAGGGGCGAGGAGCTGATGCAGTAATGGAAGTAGTAGGGAACGGTAATGCTGCTAGACTCGCTTACGATATCCTTCGACCGGGAGGAATAATTTCAACGGTAGGTGTGTGCAATGATCAACATCTTGCTTTTTCACCGGTAGATGCTTACAATAAAAATATCACCTATAAAGTGGGTAGGTGTCCTGCAAGACATTTCATGGATAAGCTAATCCCCATTGTTCAGAAGAAGAAATATGACCTCACTTCCATTCTTACCCACCGCATGGTATTGAGTGAAGGAACAATAGGCTATGACATCTTTGCTAACAAAAAGGATAATTGTTTGAAGGTGGTTTTGGAGGTATAAAAGAAGGCGACCAGTTCCCTGATCGCCTTTGGTACTTTTTGATAGACTAATTATTTCTTAGCCACTAATTTTACTTCTATATCAAATTCACCATCCAACATCGCATTTTCAATAGACCATCCGTACATTACTTCGAAATCGGTTCTTTTTACTCTAAGCTTTGCCGTAGCGTCTACCGCATTTTTGCTAATGGATTTTACTTCAGTATCAAAAGTGATTTCTTTAGTAATTCCCCTGATAGTTAAATCAGCAACAGTATTAAATGTGTTTCCTGATTTTTTGGTTGATTTCTTGATGACCAATTTAGCTTCTGGAAATTTATCCACTGCGAAGAAATCCTCCGACTTAAGATGACCTACCAACTTGCCATTATCCTCTTTCTTCTCCAAATCTTTGTTCGAGATGGTATTCATGTCAATAACAAACTCCCCTCCAGTTATTTTGTTTCCGTCAGTTGAAACACTGCCAGATTTTAAGCCAATATAGCCCCAGTGGGAGTACGACTTAGCCAAATGATGGCCTGTCCACTTCAATTCACTGGCTCCAGTGTCTACGCTTAATTTTTCGTCAGGCGTTATGAAGGACATCAAAAGAGTGGCTGCTACAGCAACCATGATCATCAATACTTTTTTCATAAATTCTTTAAGTTTTTCATTTAGTTGTTTAAACACGTATTTAACATCGAATAGTTCAATTACCTGAACAAAAAATTTCAGTTTGTCTTCAATGGGACAAAATCGACTGATTTTAGGCTAAAAAGAGGACTATTGATTACATCCCCCCAACAACGAATACAGCATTGGAAAACAGCATTTTACCGTTTTCCCAGAATGAACGGAACATCGGGTTATCCACCAGGTAAATCACCTGGCCCCTGCCTTTGTCCTCTACTCCAAAAACCATGGTGTTGCTAAGAGTAGGATTCGCTTTGTATCCTGCAAAGCCCATTAAAGGTTTTACGTTACCCCTAAGTGTACCTACGTTCCAGCCGTTCTGCATATAGTCGAATCGCATCGGAGTGGTTCTTAAACTGTAATAATAATCTCCAAGTCCGAAGGACAATGGGTGGGAAGAATCTAAAGTTACTTTATAGATAGCGCCAAAGATGGCACTTTCAAGTTCTTTCCGTTCGGCTTCATCATAAGGCACAAGCACGTTGTCTTTGGCAGTTTGGGTTTCTGATTTTTCTGCCGCTTTCTTTGCCTCTTCACTAGCATACTCTTTTAGGCCAAATCCTTTTTTATCACTAAAAGAATTCAATGCCTGAGAGGTAACAATAAGCCGCCCTCCATCGGATACCCACTTACCGATTTTTCCGAGTAGTTCATCATCAAACATTCTGTAGCGTCCCGGAGGAATGATGAGTACATCATACTTTGCCAGTGAAATAGATTTGAAATAGTCAGTACCTATTACTGTTACAGGGTACATAAGTTGTCGTTCAAAGAAATGCCATACCTCACCAAACCCAAGGGATGAAGTTTGGTCGCCACCCAATAATGCTACTTTAGGGGCCTTTAAGAATTTTACATCTCCAGATCCAATATCTTTTCCACTATCTACAAACCCTGTGCTAGTGGTGTAGATTTTTCTGTTCATTTTTTTGGCAAGCGTTTGTAACGCATTGTCAAAATCTGCTATCGATTCATTGTTTCTGCGTGTTACTATGAGTGTACCTCGGTCATAATTATTGCCCCCTACACTAAAAGCTTTTTCTGAAGAGCGTACTTTAAAATCATTCTTTAACATGGCGGCCAAAAACTTTACATCCTCCATGCTTTGGTATTTGAACAGATAGGCATAAGGTTTAGATGCAACATTTGAATTTTCTGCTTTTTGCTGCTCGTAAGGCTTTGCTACATTGATGCGTTCATTTAATGCATAACCATCCAAGCCGTAAGCATACATCAGATTCCATGCGGTAATGTCGTAGGTAATGGAATCACCAAGGTTAGACTGCGGCTCAAATAAGGTGGTAACAAACCTTCCCTTTGGCTGATAAATGTTAATCACAATATCATTGGTGCTAACAGTAGCACTGCTATTTGTTTGTGTTTTGAAATTGAAACCCTTCGTAGATTTTCCAGCAGATGGATGCCCGTATTGAATGCGATGTGTATCCATCCAGGCGGCAAGTCGATTTAATTTATCAGCATTGTTTTCCGCTTTGATTACAAAAGTTTTGTAAGGAGAAGCAGGGTTAGTAAGATTCTCTTTGAAATATTTTTCGAACTCAGCGGTTACTTTGGCTGCATTTTGTGAGGTGACTTCAATGGTAGACAGACCGTTGGTATAATGGTGGGTTAATCTATCTTTCAAAGTAAGCGGATCACCTTCTTTGGTGGTAATGGTCAAACCACCAAATCCACCACCACCTTGTTCATAGGTCATTCCAATGGCTCCACTATAAGTAGGATAGGTATCTCCATAACTTGGGTAGAAAAGATCATACCGTTCTTTGGTGAAGTATAGCCATCCATTTTCATCAAAATGCTTAGCATTATTTCTACCTACCATGTTGAGAAACTCGCGCTGCCACTTAGAAATCACTTCATGCAAAGGCTCAGCCGCTGGTGCAAAAAAGTAAGGAGTGTTGTACCCCATTTCATGAAAGTCAACATGAACCTGAGGCATCCACTGGTTATATAATTTTATTCTTGCCTGCGATTCAGTTTGTGATTGCCACGCCCAGTCTCTATTTAAATCAAACAGGTAATGGTTGGCTCTTCCGCCTGGCCATGGCTCACGATGTTCTGTCGCGTCCGGACTTGGGTCAGCGGGATAATTTCCATACTGGTTATAAAAATTAGCATAACGATCGCGCCCATCAGGGTTGATGCAAGGGTCAATCATCACCACGGTGTTTTTCAGCCACTCCTGTGTTTTGCTATTAGCAGGGTTAGCCAAATCATACAGTGTTTTCATTGATGCTTCTGTAGAGTTGGCTTCATTCCCATGTACGTTATAACTTAACCATACTAAGGCAACATTTGTAGCTGGTGTTCCTTGCTCAAAGCCTGTTCTTTTTAAATTATCAAGTCTGATCTGTTCCAGATTTTTAAAATTCTCCTCGGAGGCAATAATGGTCACTACCAGGGGTCGATGCTCATAGGTTTCTCCATATTGAATGAATTTGATATTGTTAGGCCTCGCTGCTGCCACGTGTTGAAAGTACTCCACCACTTTATGATGACGGGTAAATCGATCTCCGAGTTCATAGCCTAGAAATTGTTCCGGACTTTGAAGTTGGGTCTGCGCGAAAGAGGCAATAAAAATAAGGTTGAGGAGAATGGCTGAAAATAGCTTAATCATAAATGATAATTATTTGAATTGGAAATGTAACAAAGACTTATCAAATCTAAATGCTACTCTGTAACAGATCGTGATTTTCTATTTCAAAAGGCGATTAACCTGTGGCAAATGGTGTGCAATATGCTCGCTTAGAAATTGTAAAGCTTGCTGAATGTTGAGTTTTCCTACAAGCACATGCTTAAAAATCTTACGCTTTACCTGATCATTCTTTACTTGTTCTAATAGTTTTTTGAGCTCTTCGCGCACATTATCCCAATCTGCAGTTAACGCCTCTAAACTTTCGTAACTCGCTGTAGAGGCCACTACAGGTTTGGGCGCAGTAAATTTAAGCGGTAAACGCTGTGAAGCTTTCAGCACTATCATCTTTAAACTTTCTACCCAACCTGAGTCTTCTGCTTCATCGATACCTTGAATCTTTTTTGTTAAATACTGAACGGACAATTTTTCTGCCCCTACAAGATGTGCCAGTATTTGATGGACAGACCATTTGTTGTTTCCGGGACTTCTATTAAAGCTGTCGGTAGTGTTTTTTACACGATCCAACAATTGCTGGCGTTGTGCTTCAAGGGAATTAAATAATTGCTGGAGTTGTGTATTCACATGACAAGATATTGAATTCGCCAATAAACAGCGAAAGGAATCAACTTGATAGGATGAAAAGCTTTACTTATCTTCAATCAACATAAACCAACCTAAACTTCAAATTCATGGAAAATTATGATCCGTACAGTGGAGGTATAATGGCCGCAATGGGTGCATTTGCCTTCGTTTATTTTATCATTTTAGTTGTAGTAGTTGCTGGTCTGTGGAAGGTGTTTGAGAAAGCTGGGAAGCCAGGCTGGGCAGCTATCATCCCCATTTATAATATTATTATTTTGCTAGAGATTGTAGGTAAGCCTGCTTGGTGGATTATTCTAATGTTGATTCCATTTGTCAACTTGATTATAGCAGTCATCCTATATCATCAATTGTCTTTATCCTTTGGGCAAGGTGTAGGAATGACCATCATGTTGATTTTGCTGCCATTTGTAGCTTTGCCGATATTAGGCTTTGGAAGTGCCACCTATAGTGGACCTCCGGCTGCTGCTTAGATTAGAAAAAAATATTAATTAACTCGGCTTTTCTTTCGAAAGGCTGAGTTTTTTATTTGCAGTTTTTTCTAATCGCACCTTTGGCATCGGGCGAGCCCAACTCCTCCGCTCGTTTTAAATCTAAACAACCATCGTAGTTGTTGTTCATTAAAAGCTTAATCATACCGCGCTGGTAATAGGTTTCTGGATCGCTGGGATACAACTCTATGGAAGCAGTGTAATCGTCCACAGCTCCGGCATATTCCTCTTTTTCTGTTTTGCTAAGCGCACGATTGTCGTAGTAAGTTGGATTAGCAGGATCCAGTTCGATCGCACTGGTATAATCCACTATCGCACCATCGTAGTCTTCAGTGGCATACTTAAGCACACCTCTTAAATTATATGTTTCCGGATCCTCGTTATCCAATTCAATGGCTTTGTCGTAATCTTCTAAAGCACCTTTTACATCTTCAATCGCACTTTTGGCCAGGGCACGGTTTTCGTATTTAAGAGGATCGTTTGGATCTAATTTGATGGCCGCATCATAGTCCTTAATGGCTTTATCAAACACATCGGTATTATAATAAGCGACTCCTCTATAGTTATAAAGAGAGGCATCCTCCTTATCCAATTCAATGGCTTTGGTATAATCGTCAATGGCACTTACAAATTCACCCAACTCCGCTTTCACTACACCACGGTTAAAGTATTTGTCGGCATCCGCTGGGCCAAGTTCCAAAGCTTTTGAAAAATCAAAGTAAGCATCCTGCAGTTCATCAATATTATACCTGGCAAACCCTCTGTTGGTATAGGCATCTGCATACTGTGGATTGTAGGTAATGGCCTTATTAAGGTCTTCAATAGCATCGTAATCGTCCCCTAAAGCAATTTTAGATTCACCTCTGAAGTTGAGAGCTTCTGCAAAAGTAGAGTCAATTTCCAGGGCAAAGGTGAAGTCACTGATGGCTCCGTAAAAATCCTGAAGTCCCATTCGTGCCTGTCCTCGAAGCGACAAGGCAGTTTTGTTTTTAGTATTAGCATCTATTAGCTTAGAAAGTGCTGATTTAGCACCATTGAAGTCTTTGGCTTCAAGCTTTTTTCTGGCACTTTCAAGTCCGGCATCATTCGACTGTGAAAAACTTACTAGTGAACCGAGACTAATTAGAATAGTGGCTATTAATTTCATTGTCAAATCAAGATGAAGTGTTTGAGCAGCAAGTTAGAAAGAAATGTGCACTTGATGTATGTAACTTGCGTACCGAAGGGTCAATTCCTATGCCAATATCAGAAATTCCACAGGGACAAAATCACTAGAGTAAGGAAGAGTAGAAAAGATATCAGGCGTCTCATGGCTCTATTTTTCTATTAGACCCTGAATGGGGTAATTTGTTTAAATACAAAGCATTTAAACTTAATGTTTAAACATGTTTTTAGTTAGAAATAGTTAAAATTACTACCAAAATTGGCCTTGTTGATTGAAGAGCTTCCAATACCATTTATCCTGTTTGACGAACCTACACACTTTCAACTCGTATATATTTGTTTCAAACCTCTAACTCAATGATGAAGAACTCTACTTTATTCTTCGTGGCAATGATCACCACGATTCCGGCTTGTGCACAAGAAAAGTCCCTTGACATGAAAATGGATTTTGAGGATTATGATCCACCATCATCATTGGTAGTTCCTGAGCATCATATTACTAAGGCCAAGTTTCCTTTCGTAGATATTCACAATCACCAATTTGGAATGCCCACCATGGATTTGGGGAATCTGATCACTGAAATGGATAAGATGAACATGGCCGTAATGACCAACTTGAGTGGCAGGGGACGCGGCAGCACGGAACATCTTGAAAATTCATTGAAAAATGTAAAGGAGCATTATCCCAATAGGTTTTTAGTTTTTACCAATGTGGACTTCGATGGAATTGACGATGCAGACTGGACTAAGAGAACAGTGAAACAATTGGAAGAGGATGTGAAGAAAGGCGCCAAAGGCCTGAAAATTTATAAGTCTTTAGGTATGTTTAATAAAGACAGTAAGGGGAACAGGATTCATATTGATGATCCAAGAATTGATCCGGTATGGGCGAAATGTGGCGAGCTTGGTATTCCGGTTTTAATTCACTCAGCAGATCCAAAACAATTTTGGCAACCCATCGACAATCAAAATGAAAGATGGTTGGAATTAAAAACACATCCGGGTAGAAGGCATGATAACGATCCTGTTTCATGGGAAACCATCATAAGCGAACAACACAATATTTTTAAGAAGCATCCTAAAACCAATTTTATAAATGCTCACATGGGCTGGTATGCCAGTGACTTAAAAAAATTAGGAGAGTTGATGGATATGTATCCAAACATGTATGCAGGGATTGGTGCTATCATCGCTGAGCTGGGTAGACAACCACGCGCAGCGTATGCATTTATTGAAAAATATCAGGATCGTGTTCTTTTTGGTAAAGACAGCTGGGTACCTGATGAATATGAAACTTACTTTAGGGTGCTGGAGTCCAAGGATGAATATTTCCCATATCACAAACGCTATCATGCATTTTGGAGAATGTATGGTATTGGACTATCTGACGACCTCCTCAAAAAAGTCTACTACAAAAATGCTATTAAGCTAATACCTAGCATCGACAAAACGTTGTTCCCTAATTAAGGGAATCCATTTAAAGTTTTCTTCTCATGTGGCACAAATTGTGTTGGCTTGTGGTATTGGTTTTACTAATAGGTTGTGTGCCCAAAGAGCAGGTTGTATTGCGTGCTATTGAAAACGTTGAGTTAGCTCCTGGTGAAGGAGTTGATCCAATTTTAAAAGCAGATGCCCGTTTTTATAATCCGAATAAAATACGGATGAAAATAAAGGCCATCGAACTCGATGTTTTTATTGATGGGAAAAAAACTGCTCGGGTGGATCAAAAACTTAAATCTGTCATAAAGTCTCAATCAGAATTTACTCTTCCGCTAGAGGTGCAACTATCCATGAAAGAAATCGGGTTAGTGGATGCATTGCTTGGATTGTTTGGCGGGAAAAAGTACTTACTAAATTACAAGGGACATATCAAGGTGACGATAAAGGGCTTCCCATTAAGAATTCCTGTTGATTATACCAAAGAGGTGAAACTAAGGATATAGATATCATTTTTTTTACCACGCAATCATTATTAAATTAATGGCAATTATTCTTAATGATCTCTATTGGAGCTTTTTTCTTAGCATCTCTTTTACTACTTGTCATTATCTTACAAGTACGTGCCTACTATATTCTTAAAAGACAGAATAGTATTATCACACAACAGAGCATCGAGATTCAGAAGCAAAACGAAGTTTTGGCGAGACAGAATCAGCAGCTGAATGATTTAAATGTAGAGAAGCAACAGATAATAGGTGTTGTTTCACACGATTTGAAAGGTCCATTCAATCGTATTTTCGCACTAATGCAGCTGATGAGTATGTCTGGAGATAATCTGACGGACGATCAGAAAGAATACATTGGTAAAATTCATCAGATTGCTGTTGATGGTTTAAACATGGTGCGCAACCTGCTGGACAGCAGAAAGATTGAAGAAAAAGTGCTTGACCTAACAATGGAATCCATTGAGCTTGAGCCTTTCGTTTCTTCCTTTGTAAAAAATTACAAGAATGTAGCAGACAGAAAAAAGATCGAACTTCACTTTAAAAGTCCGGATGGAGTGATGGTTGTAGCAGATCGTTTATATCTCAATCGCATTCTTGATAACTTACTTTCCAATGCAATTAAATTTTCTGAGCAAGAAAAGAAAGTGACCGTATCTATAAATGATAACAAAGATAACGTTTTGTTAACAGTAGCGGATGAGGGCCCTGGAATTAGCGAAGAGGATCAGAAAAAGCTTTATTTAAAATTTCAAAAACTAACAGCACGGCCTACCGGAGGCGAAAGTTCTACCGGGCTGGGTTTGTCAATTGTAAAAACACTCATTGAAAAAATGGGTGGAGGGATTAGCTGTAAGAGTCAGTTGGGAAAAGGAGCAACGTTTACTATTACTTTGAAGAAAGGATGATTAATCGAACAAATAGTAGTCGTCTTCTTTTCCACCAAGGATGGCTTCTAAAGACTCAATTACGTTTTCATCTTTGATTACATAATCTCTTACCCCTTTTTGAATAAAACTTAAAACCATGTTGCCATCATCCAAAGCGCTTAGCATGATTACTTTATTATTTTCTCCGACCTGATCCTTTATTTTTTCATACAAATCAATGCCACTCATTCCGGGTAACTTGTAATCAATGATGAGTACATCGGGCAAAGAACCATTGACTGCCTTGAGGGCATCTTCAGCAGTAGTAAAGGTGTTAATCTGATATTCGGAATTTTGACCCAAAGCCTTTTTTACAAACTCAGCGTAGATCTCATCGTCCTCGATCAAAAAAATTCTCATGCGCCTTATCTATTTTTGGGATGTGCAATATAATATGTTTATGCTATTCCCTGTGCCTAAAATTAGTCATAAAAGATGATTATAGGCAACTTCAGCTACTTCTACCCCTTTAGATGCCATTTAAAGGATTACACCTTGGAATAAATGGGGTTTCCCTCTATATTCCTGAACCTAACCTAATTTAATCTATGAAAATTCAGAATCTGTTATTTGTTTTATTGGCATTAGCTTTAATGCGCTGCACACCTGGTGGTCAGAAGTCCAAACTTAAGTTTGCCATCTCTTTTACCAAAGAAATGTCAGATCAGGCGCAAGACGGACGTCTGTTAATAATGTTGGCCAATAATGATTCCAGAGAGCCACGTTTTCAAATTAACGAAGGGGTAAAAGCACAACTCGTATTCGGAGTAGATGTGGAAGGCATGCAGCCAGGAGATGAGATAATTATTGATGAAACTGCATTTGGCTTTCCTATCAAAAGCATGGCCGAAATACCTGCTGGAACCTATTACGCTCAAGCGTTAATTAATCGTTATGAGACGTTTAATTTAAAAACAGGTCACACCGTAAAACTTCCACCAGACCGTGGCGAAGGGCAGCAATGGAACCGAAAGCCTGGTAATTTTTATAGTACTCCTATGAAGGTGGAAATTGATCCAGCAAATGGGAAAACGGTCAGCATCAAGATGGATCAAGAGATACCTCCCTTGGAGGAACCAGAAGACACGAAGTACATCAAGCATATAAAAATGCAAAGTGATTTATTGACTGAGTTTTGGGGTAAGCCAATGACCTTAGGAGCACATGTACTTTTGCCTGAAGGATTTGATGAGCACCCCAATGCGAAGTACCCATTGATGATTTATCATGGACACTTTCCAAGTGATTTTGGTGGATTTAGAACTGACCCTCCAGATCCTAATATCGATACAACGGACTACAGCGCGAGGTTTGGTATTTATGGATACAAAAAAATTGAGCAGCAGGAAGCCTATAATTTTTATCAGCAATGGATTAGTAAAAACTTTCCACGATTCATTGTAATTGAGATACAACATCCAACACCTTACTATGATGATTCATACGCAGTAAACTCTGCAAGTATGGGACCTTATGGAGATGCCATTATGAAAGAACTGGTTCCAGAAATTGAAAGAAAGTTCAGAGGCATCGGAGAAGGCTGGGCAAGATTTACCTATGGTGGTTCCACCGGAGGTTGGGAAGCGTTAGCCGTTCAGATGTTTTATCCTGATGATTTCAACGGATGCTTTGCTGCCTGCCCCGACCCTATTGATTTCAGGTCGTTTTCTCTTGTAGATATTTATAAAGATAAAAATGCATTTTACTACGATAGTGATTTTAAAAAACTCCCTCGTCCAGCCCACCGCGATTACCTGGGGCAGATTCAGAATACTATGGAGGAGTCAAATCACTACGAATTGGCATTGGGTACTAAGACCAGATCAGGACAGCAATGGGATATCTGGGAAGCGGTTTACTCACCACAAGGAGAAGATGGATACCCTAAAAGAATTTTTGATAAGATGACTGGCGAAATTGATCCTGAGGTAGCAGCTTACTGGAAAGAGAACTATGACTTGCGCCACATTTTGGAGAGAGACTGGGCAACATTGGGACCAAAATTGGAAGGTAAGATCCACATTTATTGTGGAGATATGGATAACTACTACCTGAATAACGCAGTGTATCAGATGGAAGAGTTTCTGAAGAAAACGCAGACCCCATTTTACAAAGGTGAAGTAGATTATGGGGATAGGGCCGAGCATTGCTGGAACGGTGATCATGAAAATCCTAATTATATTTCAAGACTTCGCTACAATACCATGTACTTACCAAAAATTCTAAAACGAATTTCTGAAAGTGCACCAGCCGGAGCAGATTTAAAAAGTTGGAGATATTAGCATCAATTTACTCTAACCCAATAAAAATGAAGAGACATAACTTTGTGTATATCTTCCTTGCGTTCACGTTGCTTCAATGTGTGCCTGATGATAAGAAGTCTAACCTTAAGTTTTCTATTTCATTTACGAAGGAAATGTCAGAACAAGCACAGGACGGAAGGCTACTCCTGATGCTCTCTAACAATGAAAGAAGTGAACCAAGGTTTCAAATCAATGCAGGGCTCAATGCTCAGCCTATATTTGGAATTGATGTGGAGGGTATGGAACCCGGTAAAGAAACCGTATTTGACGAAAGTGTTTTTGGGTTTCCATTCAAGAGCCTTGCAGACCTACCTGCAGGAACTTACTATGTGCAGGCGCTGATTAATAGGTATGAAACTTTCAATCTTAAAACAGGGCATACGGTAAAGCTTCCACCGGATCAAGGTGAAGGACAACAATGGTATATGAAGCCGGGAAATTTTTATAGCAAACCAATTAAGATTGACATTGATCCTGCCAAAGAGGAAGAAGTTACAATACAAATGGATCAAGTGATACCACCCGTGATAGAGCCAGAAGACACGAAGTTTGTGAAGCACATAAAAATTCAAAGTGATTTGTTGACTGAATTCTGGGGAAAACCTATGTCATTGGGAGCTCATGTGTTATTACCTGATGGTTTTGACGAACACCCTGAAGCAAAATATCCCCTGATGATATTTCATGGCCATTTCCCAACTGACTTTGGAGGGTTTCGAACAGACCCACCAGATCCAAATATAGACACTACAGATTACAATGAGCGCTTTAATGTTTATGGGTATAACAAGCTTCAGCAAGAGGAAGCTTATAATTTTTATAAAGAGTGGACAAGTAAAAACTTTCCAAGGTTTATTGTAATTGAAATACAACATGCTACTCCCTATTATGATGATTCTTATGCCGTTAATTCTGCAAGCATGGGGCCTTATGGAGATGCCATAATGAAGGAATTAGTGCCAGAGATTGAAAGCAAATTTAGAGGTATCGGTGAAGGGTGGGCCAGATTTACTTATGGAGGCTCAACCGGAGGATGGGAAGCGCTTGCCGTGCAAATGTTTTATCCGGATGACTTGAATGGCTGTTTTGCTGCATGTCCCGACCCAGTTGACTTTAGGTCATTTTGTCTGGTGGATATCTATAATGATAAGAATGCTTATTTCTATGAAAGTGATTATAAAGAACTACCCCGGCCAGCACATCGCAATAATTTAGGTCACGTTCAGATCACTATGGAAGAGGCGAATCACCTTGAGCTGGTTCTTGGCACAAAAACGAGATCAGGTCAGCAATGGGATATTTGGGAGGCGGTATACTCTCCACAAGGAGAGGACGGCTATCCTAAAAGAATTTTTGACAAGGTAACTGGAGAAATTGATCATAGTGTTGCTGAATACTGGAGAGAAAACTTTGACCTTCGACATATATTAGAAAGAGACTGGGCAACCCTGGGCCCTAAACTAGAGGGAAAGATTCACATCTATGCTGGAGATATGGATAACCTCTATCTGAATAATGCAGTGTATCAAATGGAGGCATTTCTCAAGAAAACCAAAACTCCATTTTATAAAGGAGAGGTAGATTACGGAAATAGGTTTGAGCATTGTTGGAATGGAGATCACGACAACCCTAACTATGTTTCAAGGCTTAGGTATAACACCATGTACTTACCAAAAATTCTAAAAAGAATTTCTGAGAGCGCACCTGCCGGAGCAGACTTAAAAAGCTGGAGGTATTAAAATTATTTCAACTCTCTTAGATAAAGTTGAATTGTGTTTTCAAGGCCAAAATATAGGGCATCACTGATCAATGCATGTCCTATTGAGACTTCATCCAACCAAGGGATACTAGTTTTTAAATATCTGAGGTTATTCAGATCAAGATCGTGGCCGGCATTCACTCCTAATCCGGCCGCTTTTGCTACTTCAGCGGCTTTTACAAAGTCCTTGATAGCGAGCTCTTTGTTGGTGGGATAACCTTTTGCATAAGGTTCGGTATAGAGCTCAATTCTATCAGCACCGGTTTCTGCAACAGCCTCTACCATTTTTGGAGAAGCTTCTACAAATAAAGACACGCGGCCAGTTGATTTTTTTAGAGTGGCAATTATTTCTTTAAGAAACTCCCGATGTGTTATGGCATCCCAACCGGCATTGGAAGTGAGCACATCAGGTGGGTCAGGCACCAAGGTGGCTTGTTCTGGCTTTACTTCTTTTATTAGTTGTAAATAACGGTCATCCGGGTAGCCTTCTATATTGAACTCGGAGGTGACAACTTTCTTTAGCTGGAGTACATCATCATACCGAATATGCCTTTCATCCGGGCGAGGGTGAACGGTGATTCCCTGGGCTCCGAATGCTTCGCAATCTTGTGCTACTTTTACAACATTAGGATTATTTCCACCCCGTGCATTTCGGAGTGTGGCAATTTTATTAATATTGACGCTAAGACGTGTCATGAATTTTCTCCGGATTATTTATGTATAATATCTGGGTATAAATTTACACTATTGAAAAGATATGAGCCTAAAACAACAAATTGATAAAGACATCAAAACAGCGATGTTGAACAAACAAAAAGAAGAACTGTTGGCACTTAGAGCCGTAAAGTCAATGATACTTTTGGCTGAGACTGAAAAAGGTAAGTCGGGTGAATTGGATAAGGAAACCGAAGACAAGCTGCTGATGAAAGCGGCCAAGCAACGGAAGGAGTCAGCGGAGATTTTTAAAAAAGAAGGTAGGGATGATTTATATGCAAAGGAGGCATTTGAGTTAGAGATTATTTCCAGGTACCTGCCTAAGCAGATGTCTGAGGATGAGGTAGTGGCTGAAGTAAAAAAAGTAATTGAAACTGTAGGAGCAAGTGGACCACAGGATATGGGTAAGGTGATGGGAGCAGCCACAAAGGCAATGGCAGGGAAGGCAGACGGAAAAGTTATCTCTGAAATTGTAAAAAAACTTCTTGCTTCTTGAACAAGCTCGACATTTTTATTGCGGTAGTGTTGCTATTTGGTGCCTATCGTGGATATAAAAATGGATTTTTAATGGGTCTTATTTCTCTTGTCGCTATTGTACTTGGGATCTTTGGAGGCTTCAAATTGATGGGTGAGGGAATGATGTTGCTGCAGCGAGAGTTCAATGCTGATGCCAGCGTTTTGCCTTACATTTCCTTTCTGTTAATCTTTATCCTTATTGTGGTAGGGGTAAAAATGATCGGAAAATTGTTGAAGGCAAGTATTGACAAAACCTTTTTGGGCACAATGGATGAAACCATGGGGGCTATTTTAGGTGTTTTCAAGTGGATGTTTATGATGAGCGTTGTATTGTGGATACTTGACTCTCTGGAATTGAGTCCAGGTACGGATTGGACCGAAAACTCAATCTTGTATCCTTATGCCACATTGTTTGCAACAGAGCTTGCGGGATGGGTTTCTGAGTTTCTACCTTTTTTCAAAGAAACTTTCAAGCAGTTCTAAGGTTCGGTTTTTTTTGTTTACTTATAAGAAATTAAGCGACAATGGCTTTGGTGGTTAAAGAAAAGAGTGGGTTCAAATACGTTGACGAAGGTCAGGGGCCAGTTTTAATGCTTCTACATGGGCTTTTTGGGGCATTAAGTAACTGGGAAGAGGTAATCACAAGGTTTTCGCCCCATTTCCGGGTAATAATCCCCATGTTGCCCATTTATGAAATGCCTATTAAAGAGGCGGGTTTGGAAGGTTTAAGAAAGTTTGTGGAGGATTTTGTGGCGGAAATGCAGCTTCAAAACATGATTATCATGGGTAATTCATTGGGTGGCCATGTGGGTATTCTTTATACACTGCACAATAAAGAGAAAGTAGACAAACTGGTACTTACAGGAAGCTCTGGGTTGTTTGAGAATACCATGGGTGGATCTTATCCACGAAGAGGCAGTTACGATTATATCAGAGAGCGAGTGGCTTACACATTTTATGATCCAGAAGTAGCATCTAAAGAACTGGTCGATGAGGTTTTTGAAACCACCAAAAGCATTCCCAAGTGCATGAGGATTGTTGCCATCGCTAAGTCCGCACAAAGGAATAATCTTGCAGCAGACTTACCGAGTTTAACGGTTCCCACTTTGCTTGTTTGGGGATTAAATGACACGATTACACCGCCTATGGTGGCTCATGAATTTAACAGACTGATACCCAATTCTGAATTGAGATTTATTGATAAGTGTTGCCATGCCCCAATGATGGAACACCCTAAGGTATTCAATGAGATGGTTCAGGATTTTTTAACAAATTAAAATGGTTGCAGCCGACATAATAAATTTAATGATCCCACCGCTCAAGGCTTCAGACGATGCTCATAAGGCAGTGGTGTGGATGGAAGAATTCAGATGCAACCATTTACCAGTTATTGAAAACAACCAACTACTAGGATTTATCTCTGAAGAAATTATTCTTGAGGAGAATGATATTGAAAAAAAACTATCAGAATTTCAGTTGGTAGGTAAAGAATGTGCAGTGACTAAAGACTCGCACTTTTATGACATATTAAAAATCGCTGGAGATCATAAGCTGCAATTGGTGGCTGTGCTGAACGAAGCAGGAGAATATGAAGGTGTAATTACGGTTCAGGATATCATGACCTCTTTTGCCCAAACGGCAGCGGTGCAAATTCCTGGCGGCATTCTTATTCTTTCACTAGATCTTATTGATTACTCACTAGCAGAAATAAGCAGATTAATTGAAGAGAACAATGTAAAAATTCTTAGCAGCATTGTAGTGGAAGATCCGTTGGATACTAGAAAAATCAAACTTACAATTAAGGTTAATCAATTAGATCTTACACGAATAGTAGCAACTCTCGAGCGCTTTGACTATAAGATTATAGGAAGATACCAGGAAGAGAAAAAGGACTTTGAAGATAAGGATCGGATCGATATGTTGATGCGATACCTGAACATCTAGAATAAAAAGAAAAACTTTTTATTTGATCCCCACTACTATGCGAATTGGAATTCACGGAAAAGAAGTAAAAGGGCAACAGGTAAAATTCATTGAGAATTTTCTAGACATGTTGGTTTCCAACAAAGTTGATATAAGCGTATCATCTAAGTTTTTAAAATATTTAAAGTCTCCACGGATATCTAAGTTCAAAATAAAATCCTTCGATCTTGGGGATAATCTAAATCGACTTGATGCATTTATTTCATTGGGAGGAGATGGTACTCTCCTGGATTCAGTAACCTACCTGGGAAAAAATGAAACGCCCATTATGGGGATCAACACCGGAAGAATGGGGTTCTTGTCCACCATTAGTCGAGATGAAACGGAGAAGGCCATTGAACATTTGTTAAAAAGTACATTTCAGACAGATTCAAGAACAGTGCTTTCTTTGGAATCTGACAAGAAGCTTTTCAATGGGCTGAACTTTGCCTTAAATGATTTTACAATCATTAAAAAGGATACCTCTTCAATGATCAACATCCACGTGTTTGTGGATAATGAACTGTTGAATTCCTATTGGGCAGATGGGATTATTGTATCTACCCCTACAGGATCGACCGGTTATTCGCTTAGTTGCGGAGGGCCTTTATTGTATCCACGTTCTGAAAGTTTTGTGATTACACCGGTGAGCCCTCATAATCTCACAGCAAGGCCCATTGTTATTTCTGATAATTCTGAAATAAGCTTTCATATAGAAGGGCGCAGTAAAAAGTTTCTCATTTCATTGGACTCTCGCGTTGAAGCAATCGATGGATCTGTCAACTTGAAGGTGAAAAAAGCTAAATTTAAGGTTCAGTTGGTGCAAATGCCTGGGCAGCATTACTTTAAGACCCTTCGTCAGAAGCTCCATTGGGGACTAGATATAAGAAATTAATTTATAGATTTGTAGTTGGCAAATTCTCTTTACTATGAGAAAATTATGGTTAGTGTTACTTTCTATTTCGCTACTAGTAATAGTGGCACCTGAGGCTGAGGCCCAGATGAATAGGAAGTCGATAAAGAAGAATAATAAGCGTATTGCAAGCTACCGTGGACGGAAGTCTTCCTTTGGTAAAGAGAAGAGGTATAATTCTGTAGGCCTTTCTGTAAATGCAGTCAATTATTATGGCGACCTTGCTCCACGCCCTCAGCGAGTAAGTACAGATATTTCATTTACACGGCCAGGCTTTGGTCTTTCTTTTATTCACCGTTTTGGCCCTCGATACAGCCTGAAAGGTGAATTTATGTATGCCACCATCAAAGGTTCTGATGTGGATTCTGCTGATCCGGGGGACTTGGATAACGGAATTTTCAGGTACCAAAGAAATTTATCTTTCAGAAATAGGATTAAAGAATTATCCGTTGTAGCGGTTTTTGATCTTTTTGAAAATCAATCCACCTACATCAGCAGAGTGAGGTGGACTCCCTACGCATTTTTAGGAATAGCCGGCTTCCATCATAATCCACAGGCACAAGCTCCTGCTACCGATTTAAACGGAAATCCACTGGCACAAGCAGGGCAATGGATTGATTTGAGGCCATTGGGAACAGAAGGTCAAAACGCGACACTACTGGATACAGATGTAAACGCAGGCAATAAACCTTATAAACAAGTACAGGTTGCCATACCATTTGGTATAGGCGCTCGTTTTAGACTTAATGAGGTGATGGACTTGTGGGCGGATATTGGCTTTAGATATACGTTTACCGATTATCTGGATGATGTAAGTCAAAACTATGTGGATTTAGGAGTATTTGGAAATGATGAATTGGCCAAAGCAATGTCTTACAGAACAAATGAACTTGGTGCACCGACTAATGCAAATACATATCTCGCACGTGATGGGCAAACCTATACCGTACAGGCAGGGTATGGTAGCGAGTTTCCAGATAATCTTAGGGGAAGCAAATCGGACAGAGATATCTACATGGTTACCAGTATCAGGCTTTCTATCATTCTCGGGGCAACTTTCCACAAGGCAAAATTCAGATAATTGATGCTGAACAGGGTAATCGCAATAGGTGTGATCCTGATCACTGGATTAATTTTTTCTCCTGCGGCATTTGCGCAAATCTCTCAGCGCTCAGAACTGGGTTTTGGTATTGGTACCTTTACTTATACAGGGGACCTTTCTCGCACTTATAATTTTGTAAACTCAAGACCAGCGGCTACGGCATTCTATCGGGCCAATATTAGTAAAGTCATTAGTTTTAAAACTGCGCTCACTGGAGGTAAGTTGGCAGCATCAGATAGAAGGGCTCCTATTGATGCCTTTGCAAGACAAAGAGATGCTTCCTTTAATATCTTTTTATTGGAAGGCTCTGCCACTTTTGAATATCACTTTCTTGATTGGAGGGACGATAAAAGAAGATTAAGATTCACTCCTTATTTATTTGCCGGTATTGGTTTATTTGGAATTTCGGGTGTACAAACGAAGCCCGCAGAATATAGCAATATGCAGGTGAGTATTCCCTTTGGAGGAGGTATGAAGTACGTGCTGAACCCGAAGTGGTACATTGCATTTGAATTAGGAATTAGAAAAACATTCTTTGATTATCTTGATAATATTTCAGACGAAATTCCAGCCTTTAAGAATTATCAATACGGTAACAAGTACGATAACGACAATTACTTTTTTACAGGGATATCCATAACCCGGACATTCTACGATATACCCTGCGCAACTAATCCCTATCGCTAGTCGTCTTAATCTGACCTTTTAGTGCTGTCACACGGTGTTTAGAGGGGTTGGGATTGTCTTGTGAAAAGTTTGAAAAATAGGCTATTTTTGCTGCCTTGTGGCCACTTTTAAAGAAGATATAGACCCTAATAATTTGCCTCGTCATATAGCCGTTATCATGGATGGTAACGGAAGATGGGCAAAAGGGAAGGGTGCGGCCCGTATTTTTGGGCATCGCAACGCCATTCAGGCAGTAAAAGATGTTACGGAAGGATGTGGCGAGTTGGGGATCAAGTACCTGACTTTATACGCATTTAGTACAGAAAATTGGGGGAGGCCTAAAGAAGAAGTTGACGGTTTAATGGAATTGTTAGTGAATACATTAAAAAAAGAGATTAATTCGCTACATGAAAATAAAGTTAAACTTAGGACTATAGGTGATATAGGGCATTTGCCTAAAGCATGTCAGGATAACTTGAGTGAAGCCATTGAGGCAACAAAAGATAATCCAGGCTTGACGCTGATTCTTGCACTGAGCTATAGTGGAAGGTGGGAAATAGTGGAGGCAACAAAGGCAATTGCCAAAGACGTAAAGAGTGGTAAACTGGATGCTGATGCAATCGATGATGAATTGGTCTCCTCGTACATGAAAACTAAAAATATTCCTGACCCGGAATTATTGATTAGAACAAGTGGAGAAATGAGGGTGAGCAATTTTTTACTTTGGCAAATAGCTTATACAGAATTGTTCATCACCAAAACATTGTGGCCTGATTTCCGAAGAGAAAATTTATATGAAGCTATCTGTGCATACCAAACAAGGGATAGGAGATTTGGAAAAGTAATAGAAAGAACTGTGTAACCAGATGAGAAGATTATTACCCCTTGTTTTATTATTTTTTGTTTTGGCAATCCATACTGCTCATGGGCAGTTCAGGAGAAACAGACCGCAAGAAACGGTGCAGTTGTCTGAGAATTCTCTCAACTATGCTAATCCAATAGAATATACTATTGGTGGAATAGAGGTGACTGGATTAAACATTCTTGACAAGAGTGCAATGATATCCCTTACAGGACTGAAGGTGGGGGATAAAGTAAAGATCCCCGGGGAAAAGATTGCTGGAGCAATTCGAAAATTATGGAAGCATGGTTTGGTTGGTGATGCCTCTATCCTTGTAGATAAAATTGAAGGAGATAATGTTTTTCTTACCATAGCACTATCGGAAAGACCCAGGCTAATTGATTTTTATTTTACAGGAATAAGTGGGTCGAGAGAATCTGCCTTGAAACAAGAACTTACATTAATCAGAGGTAAGATTGTGAACGATGCGATGATCCGCAATACGGAGCTTTCAGTAAAGAAATTTTTTTCGAAGAAGGGATTCTTGAATACCGAAGTGAAGGTAGTACAGGAAACAGACACCCTAAACCGTGGAGGTGTTAAAATAAGGATTGCAGTTGACCTAAATGCGAAAGTCAGAATTCATGATGTGATTTTTGAAGGAAATGAAGATGTCCCTTCTGCTAAATTGAAAAAGAAATTAAAGAAAACTAAAGAGCATGCGCGCATCTCTTTACACCGAACCATACTAGGTAATGTGCTTGGATTTAAACCAAGCCAAATAAAATTACGAGCTGACTCTACCAAAGATTTGTCATGGAGAGATGTAAAAGAATTTATCAATTACAATGTCAAGCTGAATGTGTTTGCTACTTCAAAATTCATTGAATCTGAGTTTGAAGAAGACAAGCTAAAGTTGATTGATTATTACAATTCTTTAGGATATAGAGATGCCGAAATCATTAGTGATACCATTGTCAAATATTCAGATAATAGTATCGATGTTAAAATAAAGGTGAAAGAAGGCAGGAAATATTATTTCAGAAATATCAATTGGACTGGAAATTATATTTACACCTCGAATACGCTTGACAGAATACTTGATATTAAGAAGGGTGACGTATACAATAAAGAGCTTATTGATAAAAAGACCAATTTCAACCCAAAGGGGCCGGATATTAGTGGTCTTTATATGGATGATGGATATTTGTTTTTCCGTGTAACTCCCGTTGAAGTAGCAGTTGTAGGCGATTCAATTGATATTGAAATGAGGATATTTGAGGGTGATCAGGCCACTATAAAAAATGTGTGGATTGCAGGAAATGAAAGAACAAGTGAGCACGTAATTCGCAGAGAACTCAGTACCGTACCAGGTCAAAAATTCAGAAGATCAGATATTATAAGAACACAGCAACAGCTGTCTCAGATGGGTTTCTTTAATCCTCAGACCATTAAACAAGATATTCAACCTAACCCGGCAGATGCCACTGTAGATATAGGATGGAAGTTGGAAGAGCAATCCAATGATCAGATTCAACTTTCTGGTGGATGGGGAGGTGCTTTTGGCTTTGTTGGTACGGTAGGTCTTACCTTTAATAACTTTTCAATACGCAACGTTCCTGATTTTAAGAAATGGAAACCATTACCTACCGGTGATGGTCAAAGACTTTCCTTAAGTGCTCAAGCAAACGGAGCCTCTTACCAGAGCTATAGTTTTTCATTTACAGAGCCATGGTTGGGAGGAAGAAAGCCTAACTCGTTTACAGTGGCATTGAACAAATCAGTTTCACGATTGGCTACATCTACTTTTGAAGTAACTGATGCGGTATCTTTAAAGCAAAGTGGAATTACTATTGGACTTGGAAGAAGACTAGAATGGCCTGATAATTATTTCTCATTAACCAATTCACTCTCCTTTTTGGAATACAAGTACAAAGGAAATTACTTCCAGTCATCAGTATTGCCGGCAGAGGGCACTACTTATAGCTTGAAGTTGGAGACCGTATTGTCAAGAAATAGTATTGACAGTCCGATGTATCCCACACAAGGATCTACCCTTTCATTAAGCGCTTCACTTACTCCACCATGGTCTCGATTCAGGGATGAAAGTTATTTGCAGGATATCAACAAGCAGTTTCAGTGGATAGAAATGCACAAGTGGATGTTTGATGCGAAGTTCTACATTAAGCTATTGGGAAGTTCAAAACCAGAAGGGCGTAGCCTTGTGTTAGAAACAAAAGCACACTTTGGATTTATTGGTCAGTACAATAAAAAGCTAACCCCAAGTCCATTTGAGCGATTCCTGGTAGGAGGTGATGGATTAGCCGGAGGATTTAACTCTTATGTACTGGGTCAGGATATTATTGGGTTGAGAGGTTATGAGAATAACCTGATTACACCCCCATTTTATGCGGCACGCTCTTCCGGGGGTCTATCTGGTAAGATCGAAGGGGGAATTGTTTATGACAAATTTGGTGTAGAACTAAGGTACCCTATTTCTTTAAGTCAGGCGGCCACCATTTACCTTCTGTTGTTTGGTGAGGGGGGTAACAACTGGGACAATTATTTGGAATTCAATCCGTTTCAAATCTACAAATCGGCCGGGGTGGGTGCTAAGATATTTATGCCCGCATTTGGACTTATTGGGGTGAACTGGGCGTATGGTTTTGATACCTTGCCTGGAGCTACCCAAAAGAGCGGAGCCCAGTTTCACTTTACTATCGGCCAGCAAATCAGATAGAAATGCGACCATTCCTGCTAATTTTAGCACTTTTTGTTTCCGGCCTGAATTTTGCAAATGCTCAGAAGTTCGGTTATGTTGATACGGATTTTATCCTGAGCAAAATACCTGATTACCGGAAAGCACAGGACGAAATAGACCGGTTGTCTGCTGCCTGGCAGAAGGAAATTGAGGAGATGCAGAAAGGAGTTGAAGGAATGTACAATGCTTTTGAAGCCGAACAGGTGCTTTTGACGGAGGAGATGAGGCAGGAACGTATGGCTGAAATTGAGAAGAAGGAAGCGGAGTTGAAAGAGTATCAAAGAAAGGTATTCGGATTTGGAGGCTTGTTTTTTTTGAAAAAACAAGAATTGATTAAACCTTTGCAAGACAAGGTATTTGAAGCGGTGGAAAAAGTAGCCAAGTCAAACAGGTTAACTATAATTTTTGACAAGGCGGGTGAACTGGTGATGATATATACAGACCCAAGGCACGATTACACCGACTTTGTTTTAGAAGAACTTGGATTAGGAGACCCAAATGATCAGATCAAATAAACTAAATACAATTAATACGATGAGAAACTTTTTGATTTTATTCCTTATTGGATGCGCGAGTTTTGCGGCTCAAGCTCAAACACCCGCCCAGAAAATAGGGTATGCTGATTGGGATTATATTTTTAGCCAATTGCCAGAGTATAAGCAGATAGAAACTGAGATGAAGACACATGGAGATCAACTCCAAAATCAGCTTCAGGCAAAATACAAAGACTATGAAACCAAACTAAAAGCTTATCAGGCTGGAGCTGCTACTATGGTAGATGCCATAAGAAGGGACAAGGAAACGGAATTGACCCAGTTACAGGAGAATATTCAGAAGTTTCAGCAGGATGCACAAACCTCAATACAGACTAAGCAAGACCAATTGATGGGGCCTGTTTTTAATAAGGTTGGAAAGGCAATTGAGGATGTTGCTAAAGAACAAGGCTATTCATTTATCTTGAATCCACAACTCATCGGTGGAGGTGACATTTTGCTTTACAGCGATGAAAAATTTGATATCTCAGATCAGGTACTGAAGAAAATGGGAGTAACACCTAAGCCAGTAGCTGACAAGACAAACTAGACGTATTTAGTTGATGAAATAAAAAACCCTGTCATCGACAGGGTTTTTTTATTACTTTACCTCTATGAGAATTCCACCTTTAAGAAAAGGTCAAACGATTGGCATTGTGGCCCCTGCCCGAAAGGTGGATCATGAAAAACTTAGAGAAGGAATTCGCATCGTTGAGTCCTGGGGATTGAAAGTGGAGCTAGGAAAATATTGTTTTGAAAAGGATAACGCCTATCTGGCAGCTACCGATGCTAATAGATTGAGTGACTTTCAACACATGCTAGATAGTACCACTGTTGATGCAATCTTCTGTGGCAGAGGAGGTTACGGAACTACTCGTATTCTTGATCAACTTGATTTTAGTACCTTTATTAAACACCCAAAATGGATTTTAGGGTTTAGTGATATCACAGCGCTACACCTCAAGCTGCATCAACTAGGAGTGCCAAGTATTCATGGGTGCATGCCCACACAATTTTCAAATCCTGAATATGCAGTTTCTGTAGAACATGTTAAACAACTATTATTTTCTGCCTCCCCTGTTGAAATTGTAGCCGCATCCAACCAACACAATAGAAGTGGTGAGGCTAACGGAATAATTATTGGAGGAAATTTATCGCTGGTTGTTGATGCACTGGGTACATCAACGGCACCAGATACAGCTGGTAAAATTTTACTGCTTGAAGAGGTTGATGAGCAGCTCTATAAAATCGATCGGATGTTAACTCAACTGAAACGTGCTGGAAAGTTATCTCAATTGGCAGGTCTGGTAATTGGTCATATGACTGATTTAAAGGATACTGAACTTCCTTTTAATCAAACCATAGAAGAATTGATTATGGATAAAGTATCGGGATTCAGGTATCCTGTAGGGTTTGATTTTCCTATTGGCCATGAGGCGCCTAACCTACCGTGGCGTCACTCCTCTACTTCTCGACTTGTTGTTACAAGCGAGCATTCTAAACTGATAGTTGGATAGTCTACTCTCTGTTCATAGAAAGTATAACAGCTTTCTTAGGCATCCTTATGCCAACAGCGTACTGAAAAGTAACGGAACCATCAGGTTGAGTTTGCATTACGGGCAAAGTGTATAGAAGAGAGTCTTTTCCTATCTTTTGAATATTGTCTGTCAATTCAATATCGGAGGCAGCGGTGTAGGCTTCAATTAGTTGCTGCTCAATATCCAATAGTAAAGAGTCACCCGAAGTCAACGGATAAATTTTCACATGATATTCTTCCTGAAGTTTTTTAGTAAAATCATCATTAAGATTTTGGGACTCTTGCCCCTTAATCTTTTCTGAAATGGATCGCCCGTACTGATAAGCAGCTTCTGTTATTTCTGCATCTGATATTTTCACAATTTGATTGGCTTTCATCCCCTCCCGCATTTCCTTTTTTTGCTCGTCTGTAAGCCTGCCCTGACAGGCGAAAATCACTAATAGGAGTAATGGTAATAA
>JAGQYK010000050.1:0-23069 GCA_020436125.1 Cyclobacteriaceae bacterium
ATATAGAATTAATATTATGCATAGATCGTTAAACTTATGATTTCTAAGAACCTTACAGCCGCCTCTACCAAGCCTATCATATTAGGTATTCTAAAACAAGGTAACAGCTACGGCTATTTAATTATCAAGAAGATAAAAGAACTGTCGGGAGGTAAAATGAAGTATTCCGATGGGATGCTTTATCCAGTATTGCACCGCCTCGAGAAAGAGGGTCTTATCAAATCCAACTGGGCCATGGAGAATGACACCAAGCCAAGAAAGTACTATGAGATAACCGATCTCGGCAAAGAGGCTTTGCTCGTAGAGCAGGAACAATGGCAACAAGTCAATGCTGTACTTAGCGAGATATGGGAAGTAAGTCCAACCAATAGCAACAACTGATATGTTTAATCTTGAAATAGCCATTAAAGAATGGCTCAGGCAATTCAGAAAGCACAAAGCCTTTAACCATGGTGCCGTTCGTGAAATGGAACTCCACTTACGAGACCATATTGAAGACCTTATTTCCAATGGTCATAGTCAACAGGAGGCCTTTGATCTTGCCGTTGAAGAGTTTGGCGAAATTCCATCCGTTGCCAAAGAAGAATTCCAAAACCTAAAAACCAAGCACACTTTCTTATCCTTTATTGATATCACTATGCTAAGTAACTACCTGAGAATCGGAATAAGAAATTTTACCAAACAGCCCTTCTTTACCTTTCTCAATACCTTCGGTCTCGCCATAGGTATGGCTGGTGGTTTACTCATTGCCTTGTTTATTTATGATGAGTTGAGTTTTGACAGAATGTTCAGGGATGTTGATAGGATCTATCGGGTTAATATTGATAACAAAACCAGCGGTGAGTACAGTCAGTACGCATCAGCACCGGGTCCTATGGCTGGCGTATTGATTCATGATTGTCCTCAGGTGGAATTGGTCACACGATTCAGAGAAGTAGGCAGTACCTTGATGAGAAAGCCGGATGCCACATTGAATGTGAAAGAAGCCTATGTAACCGGTGCTGATTCTGCCTTCTTTGATGTTTTCGGTTTGGAATTACTGGAAGGAAATAAGGAAACGGCTTTAACCAACCCTAAAAGTTTGGTGTTGACCGAATCAGTTGCCAGAAAACACTTTGGCGATGAAAATGCATTAGGGAAAAGTCTGGTGTTGGACGATAAGGAGGAATATGTCATTACCGGTGTAATGGCTGATTTACCGAAGAACTCCTTCTTAAGAAATCATGGTGTGTACATTTCATTGTCCAGTTATAAGGATGAACACACACCCGCCTGGAACACCTGGTATTTTCCAACATTTGTAAAGCTAAAACCCAATACGACAGCAGACGATCTGCAGGCTTTCCTGGATACGGTAAAAGACCGGTACCTCATCCCATGGGCAATGACGTTTGTTCCCGGACTGACTGTTGAAAATGCAAGGGCTGCAGACAAAGAATCGGGTGATTTCATGAGGTTCAATACCACCGCGCTTACAGCTATTCATTTATACTCAGCAGATAGAGAAGGGGAGTTCAGTGCAAATAGTGATATACAAAATGTATATATCATGTCCTTCATTGGTTTTTTTCTCCTTTTGCTGGCTTCTGTCAATTTTATGAATCTATCAACAGCTCAATCATTGAAAAGAGCTAAAGAAGTGGGTATTAGAAAAACCTTAGGCTCCAATAGATTGGGGGTAATCAGACAATTTCTTACTGAATCTTTCCTAATTTCTTTTCTCTCACTTTGGTTAGCCATATTTATCGCCATCATTGTGATGCCATTTTTCAACGAGCTCTCCGGTAAATCCATTTCAATACCATTTGACCAATCCATCTTTTGGTTATTATTAGTAGCTGCTACTTTCTTCCTTGGCCTGTTCTCTGGTAGTTACCCCGCATTGTTTATGTCAAGGTTCATACCCGCTCATGTACTGAAGGGTTCACTCAGTAATGCAGGTGGAAGCAGAGTGAGAAACTCATTGGTGGTGTTTCAATTTGCAATAGCCGTATTTCTCATTGTGAGTACATTGGTTGTTTTTCAGCAAGTCAATTTTATTCGCAATAAAGACCTTGGGTTTCAAAAAGATCAGATTCTTGTGATTGATGATATCTATGCGGCAGGCAATCAATTGGAATCGTATAAAGAGAAGGTAAAACAACTCGCTCAGGTGGAAAGTATTTCTCTCAGTAGCTATCTGCCCACACCATCAGCACGAGGCGGAACCACCTATTTTACAGAAGGTGCTATTGTGGATGGAACATTCAAGTCTGAGGGTGCGATAATTATTGAAGAATGGGACATCGACTATGATTACATCTCTACGCTTAATCTTGAAGTGACTGCAGGGAGAGGATTTGATAAAAATTTTGGAACAGACTCTGCTGGAATCATTCTCAATGAATCTGCAGTTGCTATGCTTGAAACTACCCCCCAAGAAGTGATCGGTATGCGACTCACCAAAGATTTTCATCGTGAGGATAAAGAGAATGCTGAATATTTCACGGTGATTGGGGTGGTTAAGAACTTTCATTTTGAAACACTAAGAAATAGAATTGCAGGCTTAACTATGGTGCTGGGAGGGAAGCCTAACAAAATGATGGTGAAACTTGCTGGAGGAGATTTTCATGGGGCCATTTCCAATATGGAAAAAACGTGGAAGGAGGTTGCTCCCGGGCAACCTTTTAATTATTATTTTATGGATGAGTCCTTTAACGAAACCTATCGGGCTGAACAGCGGCTAGGGAGTATCTTCACCATATTTACGATGCTGTCCATTTTTATTGCATGTATAGGTTTATTTGGCTTAGCTGCTTTCAATGCAGAAAAGCGCACCAAAGAAATAGGAATAAAAAAAGTACTAGGGGCGAGTGTACGCCTCATCACTTACCAGCTTTCGATTGATTTTCTTAAGCTAGTAGCTATTGCCATCATTGTTGCATTACCATTGAGTTGGTATGCTATGAACCGCTGGTTGGAAGACTTCTCCTATCGGATTGAAATCAGTTGGTTAACGATGGCTATCGCTGCCTTGATGGCTATAGTCATCTCCGTCTTAACAGTCAGTTATCAATCCATTAAGGCTGCCATTGTAAATCCTGTTAAGAGTTTAAGGTCAGAATAACAATAGAAACCCATCGTAATGGTTGCGCTTACGATGGGTTTACTATACTTAGTTATTAGATTTGAATTCTTCCAAAACTTTTTTCATAAAAGTGCTACCAGCAAGATACATCCCATCTGCATACTTCTTGCTGTCCACTTCTATCCACTTGCTGTTTGCTGATTTTCTGTTTTCCACACTGGTATAGAAATCGTTGCCTACCTGATAAGAATTAAAAGAGGTAGGATAGACAATGTTTTGGCTTTGACTGGATGTAATTCTTTCACTATTAATAACATCATTGATATAGATGTTTTTCATTGGACTTACATTAAGCGCTGCTTCTGCTCCGGTAGAAAATTTACCTTTGGAGAAATTGATGTAGGTATTGATGGTTGAGACAGTTTCTGCTCCTCCCAACCTCACAAGTGACTTGCTATCGTTTAGCTCAGAAACAGTTCCGCTACCCAACCTGAAATTGGTTTTAACGATTACCTGTGCGCTATTGCCGCGCAACCAATTATCGCCTTCCTGGGTAAAGAGATAGCTGAATTGAACATCTACCACGATGGCATCGTCAAGGTCTTTTGATAATCCGGGGATATTAGAGAATGCTCCGTTATTGCCATCGTTATTCAATTTCTTCAATAATTTAGATGACTTCACATCCGCACCTTTTTTATCAACACCTTTAATAAAGTATCCATACCCTTCAGGAACTATGCTGAGTACGCCAGGTAAACCTGCATCTTTCACCACCGGACCAGTAACCAATTGCCAATCTTCATAAGTTTTAGTCTTACCAGCTTCATCCGTGGATACTATTTCAAAGCCTTCATGCTTAATGTCATTGACAAAATCTGTATAAAGCTGGTTGGCCGTGCGCTGCAAATCAGTTGCCTCAATGCCGCTTAGTCCTAATGTTTGCACAACGGAAGCTGAACCTTTAACGGATTTACTAAAGGCAACGTTTCCTCCTTGCTTTGTATCTTTATCTTCTCGATACACTTCACAATACACCAGAAAGCTGTTGATGTATACCCGCTTGGAATCCTTATAAAATTCTTTTGTTTTCCATTTCGAGTCCATCAGTGAGATGTTATCATCGGCTAACGCTTGTGCATAAGCCGTAGAGGAAATAGCGATTAGAATAAATAGGGAGAGAAAGTTTTTCATCTTACAAATTATTTTTCAGTATTGGTCAAATAATAATATGAACTGGAATAGAGAATAACAGTATTCACTACTACTTCAATGTCTTTACAAAAATCTTCTGATTAGGAGGTGAATTCAATCAGCGTTTTATGGTAAATTTGTACTACCTACCATTGGGTAGATACATTTTTTAAATTTCTTGTTCCTTTGGCTTTTCGTTCCACACTACTTACCGTCTTTTGTATTGGGATATTTCAGTTCTCGTTTGCACAGGATGTTGTTTTATCAGATTCGTTAAAAAGAATAATCAACAGCTATCTCCCGAAGGAAAAGGTGGATGCCTGCTGGCTTTTGGCACGTGAGTATGCTACAGTTGATTCAACAATCACCAGGGTATTAATGGGTGAAATCTCTACACACCAAAAAGATAAAGCGGTGGCCTCTGGTATGCTCAAAGCCATAGAGGGAAACCTTTATGAGGCGGGAGGCCGCAAAGAATTGGCTATTGAAAAATACAAGGAAGCAATTCAACTACTTGAAGACAGCAATGAGCAGGTAAAATTAGGACAGGTAATTCTGGATCTGGCTGTATTATATGGAAAGGATAATCAATATGACCCATTCAAAAGCTTGTCGATAAGGGCCAATGATTTGTTCAGAGCGGCAGGAGATTCGCTTAACCTCATTTCTTCCAATTCCAACGTGGGGAGGAGCCATCAACTGTTGGGACAGTTCGATTCTGCTATCGTGTATCTGTACAAGTCCGTAGCCATTATTGAATCCTATCAGCCTGAACCCTTGATGACTAAAATATATCTTCGCCTGACTGGTAATACCTATAATAACCTCGGAGTTACCTACATGGAGCATAGAGACAATCAAAAGAGCTTGCAGTTTTACAATAAAGCCATGGAGTTGAAAAGGCAACTGGGTGATCCTATTGAGGTAGGTAATATGTACATCAACCTCGGGGGGATTATGTTCGGGCAAAATAATTTGATAGCAGCCCGAAGCTACCTCGACAGCGCTTCGGAAAATTACAGCAAAGCTTCTTATATAAATGGGTTGTTATTATGTAAGTCGAATTCAGCAGCGGTCTCCAATGAAGTGGGAGAGTATGACCGCGCTATAACTTACGCGCGTGAAGGCGTGATGCTAGCCAAAGAAATACAAGACAAGTACAATCAATCATTAAATTATTATCATCTGGGAACAGCCTATAGCAATAAAGGAATTCCTGCTTTGTACAATACATTCATGGATTCTTCCATGGTAAAAGCCAGGGAAATTAAATCCAGAAACATGATTTCGGAAATCTTGAATTCCCAGTACGAATTCGCAAGCGCAAGGGGAGAGTATCAGCGTGCCCTTGATTTCAGGAACCAATACTTTGCCGTTAAGGATTCTATGTTTCAGGAGAGGAAGTCGAAGGATATTGTGGAAATGGAAACGCAATACAAGACCAGAGAAAAGGACCGGGAAATAGCCTTTCTTAATCAAGAAAATGAACTTAAAGAGGCATCTCTGGAAAGAAACACTTTCTTGATTGTTGGACTGCTTATACTACTCGGATTAGTAATTGTTGTATTTAATTTTCTCCGTTACCGTGCTGTTCAAAGAGCAAAATCTGTGCTCCAAGAACAGAAAATAAGAATGCGTGAAGCGCAGATAAAGGCGGTGATCGATTCTCAGGAACAAGAGAGAAAACGTTTTGCTACTGACTTGCACGATGGTATGGGACAACTCATTTCCGCGCTTCAGCTGAATATTCAATCCATGAGTCAACTTAACGGTGACCTCAGTAAAAGGGATGAGTTGTATGCCAATTCTACTCATCTGTTAAAGGATGTGCACAAGGAAATTAGAAATATTGCTTTCAACCTGATGCCACAAACCCTGATGAATGAAGGGTTGGTGGCTGCTGTTCAAGAATTGATAAAAAGGATTAATTCTGCCAACCAGCTCCAGGTAAAACTATCTGTGCTGGATGTGTCGCAACGCCTTGGGGAAGTTGCAGAGGTGTCATTGTACCGAATTATTCAGGAGTTCTTATCCAACATCATGAAGTACAGTCAGGCCAGTCAGGTTTACCTTGGGCTTACCCAACATGAAGACGAACTGGTATTGACCATCGAAGATGATGGTATTGGTTATGATCTATCCAAGTTCATGAACAGCGAAGGGAACGGATGGAGAAACATCAATACAAGGCTTAATCTTATCAAGGGTGAATTGGAGGTGGATACGCAGGAAGGCAGAAAGGGGTCATCTATTCTGATCACTATTAGCAAAGAAAATATTATATCTAATAAAGATCAGGTTACGGCCGACAACTTAACTTAAACCAGATTGTTCTTGTAAGCATAACGCACCAGGCCTACCACATTGTTGGTGCCTGTTTTCTTCAGGATGTTTTTTCGGTGTGTTTCTACAGTCCGCTCACTGATAAAGAGTATATCCGCTATTTGTTTGGTGCTGTATTCTTTTGCAATCAGTTTGGTGATTTCTACTTCTCGGGGTGTCAGGTCTTTGTTCTTGTCATCATCAATCCCATGAATGAGGATTTCCGAAACGTCTTCGCTGAGGAATTTTTTGCCACGGGTTACTTTATCGAGTGCATCGATTATGCTTTGATGCGTATCCTTTTTTAAAATAAATCCATCCGCACCAATTTTAAGCAGTTCTCGTATCACAGAAGGTTCGTCATGCATACTCAGTACAATTGTCTTTATTTCTGGCAGCACGGTTTTGGCAATCTTAATTAACTCCAGCCCCTTCATGTTGGGCATCTCGTAGTCGGTGATCAGAATGTCGTAGTCATTATTTTTTAAAAGTTCCTGCGCACGCTCAGGGGTGTGGGCTGTGTCCTTTACTTCAAATAAGTCGGAGGCACCATCGATGATGGCTTTCGTCCCCTCTAATAGAATTTGGTGATCATCCACCAATAGAATTTGATATTTCATCTTTCTCGCACTGCGGGCAAGATAGAGCTTCTTCAATATTTTCACAAAGCATTATTTTCTATCGGCAAGCAATGCAAATTGCTGGTCATAATCCATACCCGATGTTGGGTATCTTTTTATGAAAAGATGCTTCTATTCAAGTTCATTTCTGTTATCATTACAATTGTGTTAGAATCCGTTAAAAATGAAAGATAACAAAGGTATATCGCGAAGGAAATTTATTGGAAGTACCAGTGCACTGGCCATGGCCGCTGCATTGCCCGGGTTTGCGCAAGCAGCTCCATCCAATAAAGCTTTAAAGTTGGCAGAGCGTCATCGTGAAGAGTTACTCACCTTACTCAAAGATATGGTGCGCGTAAAAAGCCTTTCCGGAGAGTCGGCTGCGGACGCACAAAATGTGGTGAAGAAGTACCTTGAAAAACTTCCTTATCGCATTGAAGAAAGTAACGACATGCCTAGTCAATACGAACAACATCCCGAGTTTATGCCACCCAGTCCTGCCGGTGACGGACCTTTCACCAATGTGGTAGGGTGGCCAACCAATAGCAAAGGCAAGCAATTTGCGATGTTTGCCCACATCGACACGGAGGCGGTTTATGAAGGATGGGAATCAGATCCTTATGAACCAAAGTTAGTGGGTAATAAACTATATGGCCTAGGTACATCTGATGATAAGGCAGGAGTAGCAGCCATGTTGGTGGCAGCAACAGCATTATCAAAAGCAGGAGAAGCTCTACCTGTAGTGATGAGTCTGCATGGCAAAGGAGGTGGCAGCCGAGGTAGCCTTCCAATTTTTGAAAGGATGAGTAAAACGAATCATAATATCGGTGCAGTTTTGTATGTGCACCCCGCTGAAACGGGCCGTGGACTGGAGGATATTAAGAATGCGGTGCAGGGGATTGTTGATCTTGAAATGACAGTGGAAGGTTGGAGAGGTGAACAGATGGAAATCAACAGCATCGACTCAGCCGAATGGTCGGAAGGTGGTAATGCGGTTGACACCGGTTGGCAAATCATGGATCATCTGCGCAACACCGTTTTTAGAAATGTGTTGGTCAACGTGGGGATGTTAAAGGGTGGTGATCGCATTGGCTCTGTGGCAGACAAAGCCACCATTACCTTCCGACTAAAGTTCGAGGGAAAAAATACTTGGCTTGATCTTGTAACAAGAGCGCGTCAGGCAATCGATGCTTATGTGAAAGCCTTGCCTTCCAGTGATAAAACCTATAAAGTAGCATTGAAGACCATTGGGTACCGTACTAACCCGGGAGCAGCGAGTTGGGAAGCCCCTGTAAGCAAAGTGTTGCGTCAATCGATAACCGATATCACCGGTCGTGCACCCGATGCATATCCCAATCACTATGCTGGTGATATACGCTATCCCATTCGTTTGCTCAATGTACCCGCCTATGGTATCGGTTCTCTGGGTGGTAACTTTTATGGACCTAATGAATGGGTGGATGTAGATGATCTGGTAAAACTGGTTGCCGTATGTATTCAAACTTTATCAGGTTGGCAAAAGGTGTAGTGTAGCATACTTGTACTACTGGTGTAATATTTCATCTATTCACCATCCAAATAAAACCTAAATCCGGATTGGCTTCCTTTGCCTACTTTTCAGGTTCAATTAAACTATTGGCTTAGCCAATTAATAATAAAGCATCGACAAATACCTTTAACTATGAAGAACAGAGCCCTGCTTACCTTACTCAGTCTTTGTATTTGCTCCCTTTCGTTCGGGCAAAACAAGACGGATGTAAACACATTTGACACCAAACTGTACCAAAGCTTAACGTACCGCAATATTGGCCCTTTCCGTGGTGGCCGATCCACCACAGTAACGGGTGTACCCGGAGACATATTCACCTACTACATGGGTACTACAGGTGGTGGTGTCTGGAAAACAACTGACGGTGGTAACACCTGGAATAATGTTTCTGATGGCTACATCAATACCGGTGGAATTGGTGACGTGACCGTTGCGCCTTCTGATCCTAATATTGTGTTTGTAGGTACCGGTGAAGCTCCAGTGCGCGGTGTAAAGACATCACATGGTGATGGACTTTATAAGTCTACCGATGCGGGTGCCACCTGGAAGCATATGGGACTGGCTGCTACGAGACACATTAGTCGTGTGTTTGTGCATCCCAAAAATCCCAATAAAGTTTATGTAGCAGCACAAGGAAATCCATGGGGACCTAATGAGGAACGTGGTATTTACTTATCAGAAGATGGTGGTGTTACCTTTAAAAAGATCCTTTATGTAAATGAAAATTCCGGTATAGGTGATCTTTCCGTAGATGCTACCAACCCTGACATCATGATGGCGACATCGTGGGACTTCAACCGTAAGCCATGGGTAGTGCAAAGTGGTGGACCTGGTAGTCGTGTGTATAAGACAACAGACGGAGGGATAACATGGAAAGAAATTAAGAAGGGACTACCTGAATTGAAAGGTAAGATGGGGGTCTCTATTTCTGCAGCTAACCCCAAGATTGTATACCTGGCCATTGAGGCTTTGGGTGATAAAGGAGGTGTGTACCGCTCTGATGATGGAGGAGAATCTTTCAAACAAACCACTAACGATCCAACGACTTATGCGCGTGCATGGTATTATATGCACATCTTCGCAGACCCTAATGACGAGGATGAATTATGGGTGATGAACAGCTCTGCCATGAAGTCGATTGATGGCGGTAAGACTTTCAAGGGCATACGTGGTAGCCATCCTGATCACCATGATATGTGGATCAACCCTGATGATAGCAACAACATGATCAATGCCAATGATGGTGGTGGTTCTGTTACTTTCAATGGTGGTGAGACCTGGTCAACTTTAATGAATCAACCTACTGGTCAATTTTACCGTGTGATCACGGATAACCAATATCCTTATCGTATCTATTCTGGCCAACAGGATAATACCACGATTGCTATTAATAGCACTTCACAAGATCAAGGTATTGGTCGTATGCACTGGAATGAGTTGCGAGCAGGTGAATCTTCAACTGTAGCCTTTGATGCCAACAACCCAAGGTTTATCTATTCCACCTTCTTTGCAGGTAATTTTGTGGAGTGGGATAGTAAAATAGATAACACCCGAATGGTACGCCCTTTTCCTGAGCAGGTAAGTGGTGAGCAACCCAAGAATTTGAAATACCGTGCCAACTGGAATGGACCGGTATTAGTGTCTCCGCACAATCCTAATGTGATCTATTACGGATCTCAATTCGTGATGAAGTCTGTAGACCGTGGTGTGACCTGGGAAGTGATGAGCGAAGACCTGACCCGCAACGACAAAGCCCATCAGGGCAAAGGAGGTATTCCTATTTCTAACGAGCAGATTACTGCTGAGAGTTACAACAACGTTTTCAATATTGAAGAATCATTGTTGAAAGAAGGAGTGATTTGGGTAGGATCCGATGATGGACTGGTGCACGTAACACAAGACGGAGGTAAAACATGGACCAACGTTACGCCTAAAGGCTTAAAAGAAGCGATCATCAATGTGGTAGAGCCTTCTCCCCATGATCCAGCTTCGGCTTACATAGCAGTAGCAGGTTATAAGATGAATGATTTCACACCTCACATCTTTAAAACCAAGAACTACGGTAAGACTTGGGTAGAGATCGTGAATGGAATTCCTAACAATACGTTTGCACGTTCAGTAAGAGAAGACCCGGATCGCAAGGGGTTGTTATATGCTGGTACGGAAAATGGTTTGTTTGTTTCTTTCGATGATGGAGCCAACTGGCAATCATTACAGAATAACCTTCCACAAGTACCCATCACGGACTTGAGGGTGAAAAGAAAAGATTTGGTAGTGTCTACACAAGGCAGGGCGCTGTGGATACTGGATGATTTATCACCATTGCATCAGATTTCTGATAAAGTAGCCAATGCAGATTATTACCTATACAAGCCGAGGGATGCTTATGCTCCTTTGGCAAGAGCCTTTAGTTTGAATGGTGACCAAGGTGAAAACCCCAAGAACGGTACTTTAATTACTTATGTGCTTAATAAGGAGGTGGGTGAAGATGTACCCATGTCAATGGAGATCATTGATCAGTCGGGACGGGTAGTGTATACTGAATCGACTCATGCCCCTAAAACAGAATGTGATGCCTTCGTTAAAAAACAATTGCAGCGAAGTGTGGGAGCTCATGCGTGGAACTGGAACATGAGGATAGGTCAATTTGATTGTATCAAAGAATTGACAATGACGAATCGTGACTTGAGTGCTTACGATGCAGCACCAGGAAAATATCAAGCAAGATTTAAAGTAGGAGCCTTTACACAAGTGCAGGATTTTGAAGTGAAGATTGATCCCAGGATTGAAGAGAGCATACCGGGAGCAGCTGCGGCTTATGTAGAACGTGACCAGCTTTCTGCATCTTTATTGGTAGGGGCAACGGAGATGTCTAAAGGAGTAAGGTATTTGAGGAAAGTAAAGCAACAACTTGACTTTATTTTGGATGAGTCTACCTCTAAAGATCTGGTAGATGGGGGTAAAGCACTCAATGCAAAAATTGATGCTTGGATTGAGAACATTCTTCAAAAGGAATTGCGTACACAACAAAACAACTATCAGTACGAAGCTCGTCTGTTAGTGAAATACAAAATTCTACTGAATGATATGGGTGATGGAAATGTGCCAGTAACTCAAGGAACTAAAGACGTCACCAAGGATTACCTGGAGAAATGGAAAGTGTTTAAAGATGAACTGGAGAAAATTATTAGCGAAGATGTTAATAACTACAGTGACGTCTTGAAAGGAGCAGGGCTACCTGAATTCATTTACCCTAAGTTAGAAAACACCAACATTAAGGGTAAGAATTAAATCAGAAGTAATTAATCTTATAACACAAGCCGCTTACTCTTTTTGAGTAAGCGGCTTTTTTTAGCAATCAAATTTTTATTTTCCTATATGGCTAAAAGCGGAATTGAAAATTTTATTGGATAGGTTCTAGTCCGAATGCTCTGTCCAGAGTTTTTTCAAGTACCTCCAAGGGCAGGCTACCTTGACGTAAAATGGTATCATGAAATTTTATCACATCAAATCGATTACCCAATGCCAACTGATACTTTTTTCTGAGTGCAGTCAACTTCAGACTTCCAATTTTATAACCCAATGCTTGAGCTTGTATGTCACAGCTATAGCGAAGTGTTTCAGTACTTATTTGGGTTGGTGATTCAATCAAGTACTGGCTCATATATGTAGTCGCCTGCTCTCTCGTCCAGCCCAAATAATTCATACCTGTATCCACCACCAATCTAACAGATAGAAACATATCCATTAGTAACCGGCCGCTATAGTCGTAGGGGTCCTCATATAGACCTAACTCCATGCCAAGGTTAGATGCATATTCGCCCCAGCCTTCTGTGAAGGCGTTGATGAAACTATTTTTCCTGTAATCCGGTAATGAATCATTTTCTACCTGAAGACTAAACTGCCAATGGTGGCCAGGTTCAATTTCGTGAAAAGCAATGCTGGCAGCTGCTACTAAAGAGCGCTGATCTAATTTTGATCCATTATAATAATAAATACCTACAGTGTCAGCTGAAGAAGGTGTTTGGTAGTAGCCGTACGTCATAGCGGGCTCAAGTGCTAGTGGCAATCTTCTTACGTCACCCGTTGCTTTCGGTCTAAGCGAAATAACGTTGGACAACACCTTGTCCATCCTCCCGATGTGAGACCTTAATAGGTCGCCTACCTCATCAGGGTTATTGGCCAGGAATCTCTTGTCGGTACGTAGAAATTGATAGAAATCTGTCATCGGTCCCTTGAAGCCTACCGCGACTCTTATACTATCTAGTTTTCTGGAAATAAGAGCTACTTGCTCCTTGCCCAATTCATGGATAGCTTCTGGGGTTAGTGTGGTGGTGGTATGCCACCTCACTAGGTGACGGTAATAATCCTTTCCTCTGGGGTATTGACCCAAACCCACTGCTTCAGGAGCTTGTTGCAAATACTCTCCACCTAAATACTCGCTCAACATACTGTACTGAGGTATGATTTCTTCATTCAAGATATATTCTACCTCTTGCTGAAATGCAATTCCTTTCACAGAATCAATTTGCAAAAGCCGACCTGCCGAAACATAGTAGGGGTGGGAGGTGGCTTCCCTATCCATTCCATTCAATTGTTCAATCACTAATGCAATTTCTGGTTGGGGTAAAAGAATTCCATCCGAAGCCATAACTTGCAAGTGTTCTTCATCCGCTTTTTGCTTATGAACATATTCTTTAAGCAATGCTATATATTTAGCTAAGTCAGCTTCTGACTTAAAGGATACATGATTAAGAATAAAGTCAGGACCCTCCAAGGTGCGGCTATAAGGAGTGACGTTTGGAAATGTTATAGGGTAGTACTGTGCGGCCTCAAGGCGAATAGTTGCAGTCCATTCCAGTAAGTCATAGTCCGTCAGTGTTTTATTCTTTAATTGATTTCTATCTAATGATTTTAATTTGGATAATAAGCCTGAAAAATAGATGGAATCTTCTACAAACTCTTCCTTGGTTCCTTTATATAAATGATCAGGAAACGCAGTGTTTTGATAAGAATAAGAGCGACCAGTTTTTATTTCTCGTTCCCAGAAGGAGCTAATAAGACTTTCCAATATTTCCTCATCATTCCCTGATGATTTAGGAGAAGCACAGCTTGCCAAAAGGAGGGTGAACGATAATAGTGATAATAGTTTTCTCATGGTTTATTAATGGTATAGCTTTTGATTTAATCACGGACTAACTGAAACGTTGAGCATTTAAGAATCCTATGGGTTGCGTGGTACTTCCAGTTATCGCCAGCTCGGCCATAATTTCACCGACCACGCTAGAGAACTTAAATCCGTGACCACTGAAGCCTGCTGCTATCACTACATTTTTTTGTTGATCAGGAACAAAATCCAAAACAAAATTCTCATCAGGTGTATTGGTGTATAGGCACGTCTTCATGACATGCGTGGATTCATATCCTTCCGGCATAAATTTATTAAGCATCCTGATAAGATTGGATTCATCTTCTTGTGTTGGAATTCGATTAACCCTGTCAGCATGAGTCACATCACCGTGATAATGATGTGCTAATTTCATCCCGATAGGGCCACCAAACTGTGAAGTAGGCAAAATAGGAAAGCCATAATAGATGCCAGGTCTTTCATGGTCCGCAATGGTCCAGCAAGGAAAGTTACCTAGCTCAAACCTTTTCCAGTTCTTTGGCTTTACCCAAGCAATCATTTGTCTCGTTACTTTAAGATCTTTTGACAATCCGGGGACAACCTCTCCAGCCCAGGGCCCCGCTGTAATCACAAGTTTTTTGCATTGGTAGGTTTTCTTATCGGTCTTTACAGTAATAGTACTGCCATTACGTTTCCATTCTAGCGTCTTCTCTTTGGTGTGAATAGAAGCACCACTTTGAATAGCCCTTTCAGTATATAGCAGAACAGCTCGTTCAGGTGTTACAAATCCAGCATCAGGCTCTATCAATCGTTCGTAATCATCGGCTATCCTAAATTGCGAAAAATGAGAAGCCTGTTCTTTGGAAGTAATCTCATTGATTGGAATAGAATATTTGTTAGCAGACTCCCACAAACCTTTAATTAAAGCATGGTCTGATTTGCCATAATAAAGTAAGCCCGTTTTAAAGTAGAGTTCAGCGCCAGTTTCATCCTCCAGGGTCTTCCAGTTTTGGTAAGCACGCTCCAGCAAAGGCACGTAATCTGGATGTTCGAAATAGGCTTTGCGAATAATACGACTTTGTCCAGCATACGACCCAAGTTCATGCGGAATGTCGAATTGTTCAAGTCCCAATACCTTATGGCCTTGCTTCGCCAAATGGTAACAAGTGGATGACCCCATACTACCAACTCCTACTACTATTACATCATAATTAGCATCTTGTGTTACTGACTTTGAAGCAATTTCGTTTACATGAGCAAACAATTTCGATAATGGCGCAGTAGAAGCTAACATCGTAGCTCCCATACTTCTATTAATAAATTCTCTCCGTTTCATCTGAAAATCAGTTTTTAGCCATTGTACTAATTTACTAAACAAAAGATTTATAGATTCACATTATGGCATTGATATTTGATTGAAGTCCTAATAAGATTCAATGATGAAACCGTTGACAAAAGTAAATTAATAAATGCTAGCTGATTCCGTTCAATGCATTGCAGGGTTTAACTATATAAGTTGCGATCCGAACAAAACCTACCTTAGGTTTCGGGTTAGCAATCTACCAATTCACAGTGCTCATCCTGGTTTTCAAACTCGATGGTGATATGATTGATGGATTCACCTTTTAGTATTTGTTTTACCTGCTGCTTCAAGGCTACTTGCTCTGACAATGGATAGTCTTTGTCCAACACAAGGTGTACGGTGAGTACATTGTAGTTCCCATCCATGGACCACACATGGCAATCATGCACATTGGTGATGGCCTGGATACTCCTCAGCTTTTCTCTGATGCTTTCAATGCTCACTTCCTCTGGTATGCCCTGCAAGATGATAACCATACTTTTCTTCAGGTTCTTATACACGTTGAACAAAATGTATACAGCAATTAAAACGGACATTAATGGATCAATAAAAGGAGCGTCAAAGTACATCATGATGACACTACCAATCAGTACCGCTACCCACCCCAACACATCTTCAAGCAAGTGAAGTGAAACTACTCTTTCATTCATAGAGCTGCCTTTGCGCAGTTGGAGCACGGCAGCGCCATTGACAACAATCCCAAGGATGGCGAGATAAAACATACCTTGTACATGGACCTCTTCAGGGTGGAAGATTTGTGGGATGGCTTTACTTAAAATAATAATGGATCCAGCTACAAGCACAATGGAATTGATGATGGCACCAAGCAGAGAGAATCTTTTGTACCCGAATGAAAAGGATTTAGTACGCCCTTTTTTAGAGAGTTTCTGAAAATACCATGACAACCCTAAACTTAGGCTATCACCCAGATCGTGGAGTGCATCGGATAGGATGGCCAGACTGTTGGTGAGTATACCCCCAACAATCTCGATGATAGTGAATGCGAGGTTGAGAAAGAAAGCCACTTTGATGTTGCCTTCTGCATGGTTGTGGTGATGGTGGTGATGGTCGTGGCTATGCCCCATAGTTTTCTAATCCCGCATGTGCGAATATAGTTTTAATATCTTCAGATAGGGGCAACGATTGTAAGGGAGGTATATTGGATCCTCCTGTATTGCCTATGGGAATTTTACCCACAAAGGATTTTATACCGCCCACTAATAGTCTTGGTAATTGTCCTGTAATTTCTTCGATGCTTTTGATCTTAATACCAAACAGCAGCATCTTCCAATGCACATAGCTGTGTGCCAATGGATAGGCCTGCCCTATGACATGCGCCCGCTCCAGGTGATGCCAGGCCAGTGTGTAGTTTTCCTGATGTAATGTCTTGTGATATGCCTCCAACTCCTGTTTAAAATAAGGCTTTAGTCCAGTGGGTAGAGTGGTATTAAATTTCACTGTTGTGGCGTTTAATGAATAGGACAAAGTTAAAAATCTTTGGGTGCAACCGGTTTGCAAAGTTAGGATTGGGTAATGATCTCGAGCAGGTGCCACCAACATGATTGTTGTCATCTGGGAACTCCTCAACTTCATCTTTTACTGATATCAATCATGGGCACTGTGTGACTTGTATCACTGACAATCAGCTAGTTAAATCGGATATTGTATTACTCAACAATAGGAGTAAAACTAAAACGATTATGAAAAAGATAACACTGTTTTTAATGAGTATCGTAATGACCTTGGCTTTCATGCCAGCTCAGGGTCAGGATCAAATTCGCCTTCAGGAACATCTGATGTTGAAGGATGGTAAAATGTATCAGGTGAGGGATCAGGAGCAAGTTCAGCTGAAGGAACAAGTGAAATTGCAAAACGGGACTATGGTGAATCCAGATGGTAGCGTTCAGCTGCAAAACCAAAAGCAGCTTAGGTTAAAGAATGGAGAGTGTCTTGATATGGAAGGCAACCGATATGCATCTCAACAAGCGTTTCGTCAGCAGTTTCAAACCAGACAGCAAGTAATGGCGCAAGAACACCTGATGTATCAAAATGGTGAAATGTATCGTGTGCAAAATCAACAGAAAACCAAACTTCAAGAACAGGCTACTTTAAGAAATGGAACAACAGTTGACCCCAACGGAAATGTTCAATTGAAAAACAAGAAGCAGCTGCAGTTGAAGGATGGAGAATGTCTGGACATGGAGGGTAAGCGCTACCAAAACCAGGATCAATTTAGAGATAAAATGATGAAGCACCAGATGGATCGAATGAACAAAGAAAAGAACAAGGGAAAGATGGGTCCTAAAAAAGGAAAGAAGAACAATTAGTTGGTGCAACTGTATCGCGACCACAGATCATCGCTGGCCGCGGTACGGTTTTTTTCTACCGTACCCATAAAATAAACCTAATTAACACCAAGTCATTGAGGCCTACACTACACGTCCTATTACTTTTTCTATTCATAGCCTCCCGAGGTGTACACGCCCAATCTGCTGTTACGGATCAGGGTGAGATAAAAGCAAAGGATGAATCGGAGTGGAGAGCGGGGATTCAATACACGAGCGATTATTATTACATGGGGCGCGCAGACTCTGCGACTGCTCCTTATTTGTCGCCTTCTATTGCATACTATCATAAGTCGGGCTTGTCGCTCCGCAGTTCTCTTTCTTACCTGACAGCCGCAGGTGAGGGCAGGGTAGACTTGTTCACCCTATCCGCTGGTTATGATTATTTCGGAGAGAAAGTGGCTACGGGTATTTCTGTTGCTGAATACATCTTTAGTGATCAGAGCTATGCCATCCAGGCAGAAATGAGCACTTACCTGAATGCCTATGTCGGATATGACTTTTCAGTCTTCATGCTGTATGCAGATGCGAGTCTTGGTTTCAGTGAAGGCACTGATGTATTTGTGGGGGCTGAAATTAACAGGTCCTTTTATGCGATTAAGAATAAGCTAAGGATCACTCCAGCGGTGTATATCAATGCAGGGTCACAACAGTACTATAATGAATACTACACCCAGCGAAGTACCCAAACAGGTAGTGGGAAGGGAAAGGGTAAGGGGGCAGTACAACCGTCACCACAATCCGTTCGGCTGTTGGAATCTGACAAGTTTCAGGTATTGGATTATGAAGCCGATGTACAAGTGAGCTACAGTATCGGAAATATCAGGATCTTTGTTTCTCCTACGTGGACCTTTCCTATTAACCCTTCTACGGTAGTGTCTGATCAAGGTACTTATGAAGAAGACCTCAAGAATGGATTTTATTGGTCATCAGGTATACGCTTCACTTTTTAATTAGCGGAGTCAGCAAGCACAACTCTGACTTTAGTTGGCTGCAGGAGTTATCTACAACTGGCACAAACCCCTTTGAACAACATACTGGCACTGTCCGCCTTGAAGCCGGTAGGAATCTGAATCCGTGGCACCTTGGACTGCGTAAGACAATAGGTCTCCTCACATTGTATACAATGAAAGTGAATGTGTTGGTCCTGTGGTTCGCACTCACAGTCCTCAGCGCAGAGGGCATACTTGACCGCACCTGTTCCATCTGTGATGGCGTGAATGAGCTTCTTATCCTCAAAAGTTTTTAGTGTGCGGTAGAGGGTGACCTTATCTGCCTTCTCAAACTTCGCCTCGAGGTCGGTGAGGCTTAGGGCAGCGGTGCTTTCAACCAAATGCCGGAGTACCAGCAAACGCATGGCCGTGGGTTTGATATGTCTGTTTTCGAGCTTTTCTTCCAGCATGAGCATGCCATTTTACGTAATTAACGTATGAGTTCAAAGGATGGACTAAAGTGACATGCCTTGAATGTCATCAATCCATCCATTGAGGTGGGAAAGTAGGGCTCATGATAATTGCATATCCCCCAAAGAAATAGATAAAAGCTAGTAATTAATTACAATCCGGATAGGCAACGTTAAAAGTGAAGTTTTTGACACTCATTTGTTCAACCGATGGGTTATGAAGATGGTCAGGTTTATAAGAGGCTCCTGTCCCTATGTCAATGAGAATGCCCACGAGCCCCCAGGATATAAGGCTAAGAATGAAATTACCCGCTCTGAAAGTATTGTTAAAAGTTTCTGTTTTATTGGCACACCCTTCTTGCCTAAGCTCTACTGTAAGAGGTTGATTGCGAGGATATAAGCCTATAGCAGCTCCTCTGCCAATGTTATTCCCATTGACATAGATTTGTGCATCGGGGTGATCTTTAGCGATAATGGAGCCACTAAATTTGCTACCCCCAAACATTACTCCACAGCTTGAGCATACTGAACACAAAATGATAAAGGAAAGGATTTTGGTTTTCATATTATCTAAGGACTTTGTTACTTAATAAAGATAATTCCAAAAAGGGAATTCCCAATAGTCCGAACCCATTATATCGGCTTTTTCTTAAAAAGGGTACCCTACCAAGGCTTAATTGTTGGAGAAAGGCTACCTGGTAGGGCTTATCCACTAAAATTGACACAGGAATAGGGTATTGCTGCTCTTGTTGGTTACTCAGATAATGGAAATTCAGCCCATTTTTATTGCTAGTGGCAGGAACCTCGCTGGTTGACCTACAAGTACTCATTGCTGTACGAAAGTAAACGAATCAAATTCACTGTCTTTAATAGGTCAAACTGCATGGCTGCTACAATGCTGTGCACTGCCAGCAGTTCTCTATCAATGGACATTGTATCAATGGTACAAAACTGATCAATTGACGCTTTCGCCATGCTATAGCCTTCTGCTTGAAATACTCCTAAAATAGCAATGGTATTCTCTTCTGCTGTGATAAGCCGTTCTTTGGGTGCGTACCCCAATTGATCGATGATAGACTCGGCCACTTCCCAGGTAGACCAAGGGTTTTGCCCTGTAACGAGGTTTCCATCCTTACTTACCATATTCAAATACATAAATCCTTCATTAAACCGGGCTCCATTTTCTGTCAGTTTATCCTGTAAGAGAAATGGGAATATTTCAGCAGCATCTGCAATGAGTAATAATTCTTCTTCGTTTGTAAACCCGCTTACTATCCGGTTAGCCAATAGGGGCTGGCCATTGCTAAGCATAACATTGAGCAGTGCAGCCGGACCGTGGCATACAGCTCCCACTACTTTTCCGGATTCGTAATAGTCTCTTACTAGTGATTGAATATGTTCATTATCCGGAAAGTCGAACATGGCTCCCTTGCCACCCACAAAATAGACGGCTTCATAGTCTTCAGGGTTCACCTCTTTCATGGCGATACTTTGGGATACCTTAGCCTGTGCCACCGGATCATTCAGGAAGGCATAATCAAAGTCTTTCATATCTCCATCATCAATGACAACCGGTGGATTACCTCCTTTTGGACTGGCCACATCTACCTCAAATCCGTTGGCTTGAAATACATAGTACGCCCTGGATAATTCAGTGAGTTCATAGCCAGTGCTTTTACCGCTACTCCCCATTTGATCTGTGCTGGTTACAACCGCCAATATTTTACCTCGGTAAGGAATTTTGCCCTCAGTGAGATAAACCAGTTCTGATGGGGTTGTGGTTTTTATATCCTTTACCGATTCTGGAATAGGGGGAAGCAGACTCATGAACCAAACTCCGAATAACACGATGGACGCGATGAGTCCTGCAAATACAATGAGTGACCATTTGATGATTTTTCTCTTTCCTGACATAGCTTTATTTGTTTTACGAGACAAATGTGGAGCTATCAGCGGTCAAAGGCTTTTCAAATGATCATTTCGAAAGACGAAAAGGTCATTTTGGCAACTTCGACCTGTAAGCCATGGGAGTTTCTCCTGTTTGCTTTTTAAATGCTGTGTTGAAACTGGAGATGCTGTTAAAGCCCACTTCATAGGCGATAGCAGCAATCGTCTGGTTTTTGAATTGATCGAGTTGGAGCAATCGCTGAGCGGCTTCAATGCGATAGGTGTTAATAAAATTGTTAAAGTTCTTTCCGCTTTCCAGGTTAATCACCTGGGATACAATTTGTGGACTCTGGTGAAGTGCTTCACTCAATGACTTTAAAGTAAGGTTGGGGTTTTGGAATTGCTTTTCTTCAACAATAAGTTGTTGGGCTTTGGTAAATATTTGATGACGTTGTTCATCAGTGACAGGAGTGGTCTTATACTTAGCCTGATCAATTTTCTGAATGTATCCTCTGCGGAACACAATAAAGCTGACGAAGTAGGCCACGATAGAATATAATATTGGGCCAACAATATAAGGAACCACCTCGTCAAAAAGATTCAAAACATAGACTACCCATATGGCCAGTAGGCCATAAAAGAACAGTTGCAATAAGTTAAATACATCGGAATTTAATCCTGCCTTCCTTTCTTGTAAAACATGGCGATAACTCAATAATAGATAGACAAGAAAATGGAGGTAATAGAATAGGAAGATTGCAGCAAATAGAAATAGGGGAAGCGTTTCCGTATGGTGTTCTTCAAACTGAAATCCAATGGCTGCACCTATAACTACAGGAATAAAGTGAATGAGGTGTTTACCTTTAATACGAAACGATTTTTGAGTACAAGAAAGCGTGAACAGATAGTACAGTGGGCCTATGGCCATAATAGCACTCAGTCCAACAAAAATGATTTTGATATCAATATTATCTGTGAATTCCAGAAATACAGACTTGCCTACCCGGAAGGAAAGAATGATCAATAGACCACTCAGCAGCCTGTTGGATAACGGATTTCCTTTGGGGTAGACCCATAGAAACAGCGCCAGGAATAATCCGTGGATTACTCCGAGTCCGCTGATGATCACTAAAATAATATCGTTTGCACTCATCCAATGGCAAATTACTTAATTACTCCATTTATAGCTGTCATCGGTAGGGGCAATCTTTTAAACGAAATCATCTTGACAATTCCTTATAAGGAAACCGCTGAAAGAATAGTATTCATCACAACTTTGAAAGTTCTGTACCTTTAAGCCGTTAAACCCATTTATTCTAAAGAACCAACTAATGAAAAAAATACTTTATTGCGCACTTTTAGCATGCGTTGTCATCTCCTGTACGGAACAGGAGAAAGAGGGAAGAAAATACGTGGATGTAGAAGGACTCAGTACCTCGATCAAGCCCGGTGACAACTTCTTTATGTATGTAAACGGTACCTGGTATGACACCGCAAAAATTGCAGATGATCAGTCGGGCGTGGGTTCTTATAGCTTTCTGAATATCCCTCAAAAAGTATTGCTGCAAAATATCCTGCAAGAGGTGGCTGCAGGCACTCATCCTCAAGGAAGTGTTGAGCAAAAGGTAGGTGACTTTTATGCTTCGGGCATGGATGCTGAAGCGATCAACCAACGCGGATATGAACCCATTCAACCTTTGTTGACTAAAATTGAAGCCATCAACGACAGGACATCACTCTTGCGTTTTGTCGCTGATGAAGCCAAAGTAGGAGATAACTCCATCTTTAGGTTTAATATCTCACCTGATGACAAGAACAGCACCATCAACATTGCCCACTTCAGTCAGGCAGGAATTGGTTTACCTGATCGTGATTATTACTTCAAAACAGATGCGCCCACTTTGGGTATTCAAAATGCCTACAAAGACTATATCGCCAAGTTGTTTGAACTCACTGGTGAAACTGCAGACGAGGCCGCTAGAAATGCAGCCTTGGTCTACGACATTGAGAAACAGTTGGCAACATCGCATAAAACAAGAATAGAGCGCAGACAGGTAAAGAACAATTACAATAAGTTTGCTGTGAGTGAACTTCAAAAGAAGCAACCCAACATTGGATGGAGCAATTTGTTGAATAACCTGGGCATGGATACCGATACATTGGATATCCGACAGCCTGCTTACTATGACAAG
>JAGQYK010000050.1:23169-24368 GCA_020436125.1 Cyclobacteriaceae bacterium
GATGGAGCAATTTGTTGAATAACCTGGGCATGGATACCGATACATTGGATATCCGACAGCCTGCTTACTATGACAAGCTGAATGCGATGCTACAATCTGTCTCTATTGCAGATTGGAAGGTGTATCTCAAAGCCAGTACTATTTCAGCCTATGACGCTTACTTGAGTCGGCCTTTTGAACAAGCATCGTTTGAATACAACAAAGCATTGTCTGGGCAATCCACCGAAAAGCCAAGAGAGCAAGAGATCGCTCAGGTGGTAGACAGGGAGATGGGGTTTGCCCTCGGCCAGTTATATGTAAAAAGACATTTTGGTGAAGATGCCAAAAAGAGGGTAGGTGAATTGGTGGACAACTTAACGAAGGCGTTTGAAAACCGGATCAACAACCTGGACTGGATGAGCGACAGCACCAAAGTTAAAGCCAAAGAGAAACTGCATGCTATTACTAAAAAGTTAGGTTATCCTGATATCTGGAGAGAATATGATGTCACCATTAACCGTGATCACTATTTTGAAAATGTAGTAGCCCTGGCGCAGGACGATTATCAATACCAATTGGGGAAATTGAATAAGGCACCTTACAAACATGAGTGGGGACCATCACCTTCTACCGTTACAGCCTACTACAGACCTTCATTCAATGAGATTGTTTTTCCTGCTGGTATTCTACAATATCCTTACTTTGATTTGTATGCAGATGATGCCATCAACTATGGAGGAATAGGTATGGTCATCGGTCATGAACTGACTCATGCCTTCGATGATCAGGGTGCGCAGTACGACAAAGATGGTAATGTTAAAAACTGGTGGACGGATGAGGACTATAAAAAGTTCAATGCAAAGACACAATTACTGATCGATCGCTACAGTACATTCACCGTACTGGACAGTGTACACATTAAAGGCGCCATGACCATTGGAGAAAATACAGCAGACAATGGTGGTATTTCTATTGCCTATGATGCCTTTAAGCTGACAGAGCAAGGACAAGGCGATACTAAAATTGATGGCTTCACACCCGATCAGCGCTTCTTCTTATCTGTAGCCCGTATATGGCGCGTAAAAACGCGTGATGAATACATGCGTACTTACGTGAATACCAATCCCCATTCACCTGCCATGTGGAGAGTCAACGGACCACTGATGAACTTCACACCGTTCTATGAGGCATTTGATTTGAAAAAAAAAAAAAAAAACTAT
>JAGQYK010000051.1 GCA_020436125.1 Cyclobacteriaceae bacterium
AAAAGCTAAAACGTGTAGCTGCTGCACCCGTAGAACAAAACTCGGATACACCCCCACTGCAAAAAATTAATCTTACTGAGTACCCAATCGGATTTGTACATTTTACAAATCACATCCAATCTCGCTTTGGCAAAAATTCCATCGCTCACTCCGAGTATATTTTTCATTGGCCTGATAGTCCAGTGATTGAAATCGATCATCCGCCTGCTTAAGATCACCATACCACTCAAATTTTTGAGCGGTCTCTTCCTTGTGATATTTCAAATAAGTAAGTCTTTATAAACTAATAGATTATGAAATTAAACTTGATTTCAACTGGAATCATATTGAGTACGCTATTGTCCTTTTCCTGTAGTGACGATGAAGTCCAAATTAACCCTACAGAAGGATTAACTAAAATAGCTGAAGGCGTAGCTACTAGCGCCAATACAAAAGTAGAAATATGGGCTGATGAAGATTTGTTTGTAGGATACAATGTGCTGTACGCTAAATTATCAGACGCTACCACAGGAGATGCTATTGACGAGTCCCTGGTACAATTTACTCCTATGATGAGTATGGTTTCTGGGATGAAACATAGTGCTCCAGTGGACAATCCAAAATCAGAACAGGCCATCCACTCACTTTTTCCTGGTGCAGTTAATTTTATCATGCCTTCAGGAACAGATATCGGCAGCTGGACACTCAAAGTGAAAGTTCAAAACCAAATAAGGAATGTAGAAGATTTTGTTGAGTTGGATCTGAATGTGGTCACTCCAGAGAAAACAAGAATGAATTCCTTCGCTACAGAAGATGGCATGAAGTATTTTGTCTCTTACCATTTTATGGTGAAACCAAAAGTGGGTGTCAATGATTTCGAAGTGATGATTCATACCAAAGAAAGTATGGAGTCCTTCCCTGCAGTTCCAGATTTCACCATTACTATGGAACCGGAGATGCCATCCATGGGACATGGTTCGCCTAATAATGTGTCACCAACGCATACAAACAATGGACACTATGTAGGTAAAGTCAACTTTACCATGACTGGCGACTGGCGCATTCATCTTAATCTATCTAGAGGTGAGCTGGCCAAGGAATTGTATTTCGATCTCGATATATAAAATCAAAAATAAAGGTTGAGTTTCCGGGATTGGCTCAAAAGGCTGGTCCCGGATCAACCATTTAGATTATGAGAATACTATCCCATTTATTTCTAATCATAATTACTGTCAACTTTGTACAAGCACAGGATACATTACAGACACGTATCCTTTCGGAAGTTGTGATTCAATCCGTTCAAACGGAAGGAGATACACTACAAAATTTTTATCGCGCCAACCAATCTGCCAATACAGAAGACATCCTGTCACGCATGAATGGGGTTTACCTCATCCGAAGGAGTGCTTACGGACAAGAACCAGTAATCCGCGGTATGTCAGGTGGACAAATCAATGTAACCATTGATGGAATGCGCATGTTCAGTGCATGTACAGACAGGATGGATCCGGTTACAATTTATGTAGAGCCACAAAATCTGAAAAGTATAGATGCATCTCTCGGCACCAATGGTACCTCCATGGGCAGTACCATCGGAGGCAGTTTAAACTTAAGATTGGCAGAACCTTTAATGAATAAAAAAAGTGTTACTGGAAGAGCAGGTGTAGGATATCAATCCGTATCCAATGGAATAAACTATTTTACTGATGCCAACTTTTCACAACAAAGGAGTGCCTACCGCGCGAGCTTCATTTATAGAAAAAATCAGAACTATATAGATGGACGGGGGCAAACCGTCAATTTTTCACAATTTGAAAAGACTAATTTCTCTTTGGCCGGAAAGTGGGGCATCAGAAAGGATACACTAAAGGCAAATTTCCTAATCGATGAAGGGAGAAATATTGGTTTTCCTGCGCTCCCGATGGATGTAGGAAAAGCAAGAGCTTCTATGTACGCATTGACATATATCCGTCATACCGATTCGGGATGGTTAAAAAATCTGGAAGGAAAGGTTTATGCCAATGAAGTGTACCATCAAATGGATGATTCACAACGAGAGGTGCTGATGCACATGGATATGCCAGGATGGAGTTCTACCTATGGCGCATACGCTGAAGCCAAAACAAAAGCAATAAGCAATCACACCCTCCAATTCCGTACCGACATATACCACAATCGTGTTCTTGCAGAAATGGTGATGTACCCCAATGATGGCGGCTCCATGTATATGCAAACATGGCCATCCTCTTACCGCACTGTAGCTGGTATTTATATGGCTGATGATGTCCGACTAGGTAGTCGTTTGAAAGTAAACATCAATGGACGTTTAGATGCATCCAACACCACTATTGAAGAAGGATTTGGTAAAGATCAGTTATATGTTTTTTATTCTCAGTTCGAGTCCTCTAGTAAAAAGATAACAAAATCATTTAATGTGACCGCAAGAAGGCCCTTTATGCAGAATTTTGTTTTCACTCTTCACGGAGGTTATGGCGAAAGGCTCCCTACAAATTCAGAGTTGTACGGATTTTATTTATTCAACCGACAGGATATTCATGACTACATGGGCAATCCCCATCTGAAAGTAGAAAAAAGCTTTAGTTCTGATTTTGGAATTGAGTTCTTCAATAACTGGCTGGAATTAAACGGCACAATGTTTTATCAACACAATCCCAATTATATACTCGCCTATGTAGACACACAACTTGATGCCATGACACCTGGTGCGTATGGTGTGAAGGTGTACGAGAACATATCAGATGCCAAATTCTGGGGTGCCGAATTGTCTGCTTTAGTTTCACCAATAAGAAATATTCAACTCATTAGCAGCTTCAAGGGCACTCGGGCCGAAACTTTTGCAGGTGATCCTATCCCCTTCATTCCTGCTTTCAAGAATGTCACTTCTCTCCGATTTGAGAAAAGCAAATTCAATGGACAGTTGGAGTGGGAAGGAGCCTTAGCTCAAACACATGCCAGCGAAAATTTTGGAGAGCAGGATACACCTGGCTACTCCATATTTAATTTAAGAGCTGGCTATCACACCAATAATCATTTGGGCAACTGGAGTTTAAGTGTGGGAGTCGAAAACCTTACTAACAAATACTACAGGGAGCATCTCGATTGGGGAGGCATCCCAAGACCGGGAAGGAATTTTTATTCCACAGTGGAGTTTAGGTTCTAATTGATGTCAAATCCCTTTAAGAACATATTACAATAACTCATTTTATGGGTAGTGACATGATCTAAATGATCAATATCATGAAATATGAATCTCCAATGGTTTAGTTTTACATACAACAAATTAGGATCGGTAACGAAATACACTTAAAGCAAAATAGCATGTTAGGAAAAATGAACAATAATCAAATCGTCAATGTACTTCAAAGTCAAGTGATTGGACGTTTGGCATGCTACGCAGACGAAAAAATATACCTGGTTCCCATCACCTATGCGTACAAAGACGGCTACATCTACTGTCATTCTAAAAATGGAATGAAAATTGAAATGATGAATAAAAACCCAAAGGTATGCTTTGAAGTAGATCAAATTGAAAACATGAATAGCTGGCGATGCGTCATCTTATGGGGAGAATATGAGAAACTCGAAAGTGATACAGCCAGAGAAGAGGCTGCGCACATACTTAGTGATCGACTTGGGCCTATTTCAACAGGCGAAACCGTTGTTCCTTATATTCGACAAGACGTACCTAGCTCTTTTAGAATAAAAATAGTGGAACAAACAGGAAGGTTTGAAAAAGTGCAGCAGGTCTCCTTATGAAGGATTCCTAATTCAAATTTGACGTTGGTTTCCGCTTATGGGTAACAATGACGCTATAGACTACTCCCGTAATTCCGATGACCATAACAACGGATGAAATAAATATCCATTGCGATACATTAAAGAAACCGGGCCATCTGCCCACGCTTATCATCAGCAGTTCGGAAGTGACAAACCCTATCAGCAATAGATAAACAGAAAGTTTGTTAATAGGAAACCCATTCCATTCCGCGAAATAGGCTATTAAAAAGGAGGAAATCATTCCTATCAACACCAAGTGCAAATAAGCAATCACATAAAAACGAACTTCATAGGCCAACAACGCAATAGATGGATAAACTGAAAGGAGCTGCAACAGCAATTTAATTCCAAAAGCCAAAAGGGAAACTTTCAGCAGGAGGTAAGATGATGATGAGATTCCACCTTTTAGCTTAGCCTTAATGCTTTGAATAGATCTCAAAAAATAATAAAAGGCCATCAGCTGAGTAATGGCAGCAAAAAAGCCAATCCCATTTATAATTAATAAAGGACTAGCCCATAAAGTGGATAATGCATACGCTGGAAAACAAGAGGCAAATAGCAGCCAACGAAACTTTGATGCCTTCTTAAGATCAAATTCTATTCTTCTTTCATTGAGTAAATGGAACAACAAGGCAAAAATGCCAAAGGTAAAAACTCCATTGTATTGGAAATGCAGATAATAATAAACAGCCAGATGGTATTCATCTGACTGCCCCAGTCCATTTGCTGCTAGAGCACCCACTACAAAAGGGCCAATGGCTGAAATAAGAAAAAATATCAACGAGGTCCGAGCCAACCAAGTAGCAATTGTTAGTTGATCGGATTTAGTATCCCTAAAAAATTGAATACAAAAAATAACAACAACCAAAGTATGCACTGTTGATATGGAGATGGAATAAACTCCATATCCTTGGATTGGAAAAGCAATCAGCATCCCCAATACCAAGAAGTTGAGTAAATACAGAATTGGTTTATATTTCTCTTGTGAGGGCGTTGGTATGAAACTAATTACATAGGCTATAGACAAAGCATTGAATATCCAGCCCAAAAACATGACATGCGAATGTGCATGTAACCAAAAAGAATATTGAAATAGTATGATAGGTTGAAAATAATGCCACCGTAAAACAAGACCAATCAATGAGGCAATGAAAAGAAATATAAAAGGAAGTTTAGAAAGTTTTTTCATTACGAAGAGCACGCACTGTATTAATTAACAACAGAACAAAGTAAAGTAAAATGCCTGAAAAGGAGATCCATCCACTGACTGAGCGCAGTACAAATGGCACCAGCATAGCATCTGCTGCTACTCGGATGAATAATGAAGCATAAAGAACAATCAATGGAAAATAAAACAAGGGATGATACGGTTTAACCGTAAGCCCAAGTACACCAGGAAGAATCATCGGGCCATGTGCAAAAATCATTGAAAATATAAAACCTAAGAAGAAAGTGTGTACTATAATATCATACCCGAAGGCTGTGTCTCCTAGTGCGAACAAAAAAACTCCAACAAGCAATAAAGAAGCATATCCGCACGACAATGCTATGCCTGTAAATCGTGTCAAACCACTCTTCTTGATTGTAAGTCGAATCACATCATATCGCATCAACCAAATACTAATAAGGACTAAAGAAAGACCTGTTATATAAGTACCCATCCCATGAAAAGGAAGTGTAATTCCTAATATAAAAACGCAAAGTAATGCGATGAGGCTATTTTTATTCTTTTGTGAAACCGGCAAAAACTTAGTCAGTTCTAGCCGCTCCGCTACAATGGTAAAAAGCAAGAACCCCATCCACCAGGGAAATATCATCGGATAAAAATGCTTCCATAAGAGCAGAACATTACCGATAAACCAGCACATGGCTCCAATCATTGCCAGTAATAAATAAAGACTGCATTGATTTTTTAGATAAGTAGCGTAAACGAATACCAGGATCAAACTGGCCAGAATGATCATTGCCACGGCATACTGAAACGGCCCGACAATAAATACGATTATACTGGATGCACTAAAAAGTGGGCCAATGAGAAACCCATAACTCTTCAAAGGAATGATCTTTTCCAATGCAATCAAGCTCCCTAAAAATCCACCAACCATTATAGCTCCATGATGGACATACGTCTCAGGCAGTGGAACACTCCACCCTATCCGTCCCAAACCTGAGATCAATCCCAGTATCAGATTACTAAAGGCAAAAAGTAAAAAGAATAGTTTAACTGAAAATTTCATGATGATTTTCTATCCCTTTGGTGAGTTAATTTACACACAACACCAAGAAAAGCACTAAAATGATCCCTGCGTAACAAGTAATTAATTATTAAAGGACTTTTTTATCTTTATTTATTATAGCTTTGCATTTTACAATTGTCAAATAATTCAATTTCAAAATGCAATCCAATTCCACTCACTCCTTTCATATACCTGTAATGGGCTTAGCGTATACCATTGATACCCCTATCAAAGTGGCTCGTTTCGGTATTTCTTCAGTGATTTCTATCATAGAGGACAACCTGGTTGAGAAAATGAGAAGTTATTACTATAAAGTGAATAACGAATCCTACACGCCCATCACTAACCGAAAATCTGATTACCGCGCCAAAAGAATAACAGACTATTTAAACCTGGTCGACAGGATTGTGAACCAACAAATCCAAACACTTAAAGCTTCCTCTTTTGAACCTGAGAGTGAACTCACCAAATATTTTGAAATGCTTCCGGATACAAAGGAGCTAAAAAAGATATACAATTTAATGGCTGACCTCACTGACCCTGAGGATATCATTCAGATGGAGGAATGGCTAAAAATGCAAATTCGATCGGGAAGCATCGATGTGAACATCATGACCAAGCTCGATAAAAATAACCTCGATAAAGTTGGAAATACTATAGAGGATGGATCTGATGCAGTAGCAGCCATGCGAGGTTATATTAATAGCAACTTACGGAACTCTTCTGTAGTTCTTTCAGCAGGAATGAATCCACGTCTTTTCAGCTATATGGAAAAACTCAATGCCTTTGATGCCGATTCATGTGGATCCTTTGAGAAAAAAATAACGATCAAAGTTTCTGATTATCGCTCTGCCCTCATTCAAGGAAAAATGTTAGCAAAGAAAGGGCTTTGGGTGAGTGAATTTAGAATTGAATCAGGGTTGAATTGCGGTGGGCATGCATTTGCCACCGATGGATATTTAATTGGCCCAATTCTGGAAGAATTTAAAATCAATAAACAAGAGCTTACAGCTACGCTATTTGAGATTTACAACCAGGCTCTAAAGGCGAAAGGAAACACTGGGTTTGAAAAGGCCCACCCTCTCAAAATCACCGTTCAGGGAGGGATAGGAACGCATGAAGAGGATGAATTACTAAAGAAATATTATAATGTGGATAGCACCGGATGGGGCACACCTTTTCTCCTAGTACCTGAAGCTACTACTGTAGATAAACCTACGTTAGATTTATTAAGCAAGGCCAAAGAGCAGGATGTTGCACTCAGTAAAAATTCTCCATTGGGTGTGAGGTTCCATTATTTGAAAGGCACAACTGGAGAAAAAGAAAAGTTAGATCGAATCGCAAAAGGAAAACCCGGTAGCCCATGTACTGAAAAATACCTGGTTTCCAATACTGAATTTACCACGGAACCCATTTGTACTGCATCGCGTGTTTACCAAAAAAGAAAAATTGAACAATTGAATCAACAAGGCTTGCCTCAAGACGAGTACAAAAAACAAATGCAGGAAGTGCTAGATAAAGAATGCTTATGTATCGGTTTGAGTAATGCTGCTATTAAGGAATATAAAGTTGAGCCGTTCAAAAAGCTTGAAGCCGTCAATATCTGTCCAGGTCCCAATATTGCCTACTTTACTGAAATTGTTTCTCTACAAAGAATGGTCGATCACATCTACGGGAGAACCAACATCATCACTCATGACAGCCGCCCGCATATGTTCATCAAGGAACTCTCACTTTATATCAACTATTGGAATGAAATGCTTACTGAAAGCAAGACGCTTATAGATAAAAAGAAACATACCTATATCCAAAATTTCCATCATAACCTGCTCAATGGCATTTCGTATTATCGTGACCTATCGGTAAAGCTAAGTGGTGAAATGGCTTCAATAGAACTTAAGATCAACAAAAGCCTTGACGCAGCTGAAGAGCAACTTTCAGAAATGTTATCCGGCTACCTAAGCAGAGTAGCCATTGAAGCATGAGTTTTTTTGTTTAGGTAATTTTTTTTGTAATTAGCTTATCTCAAATACGCATTATGTTTTCAAAGGCTTGTGAGTACGCCATCAGGGCTACTTTGTATATATCAATAAAAAGTATTGAAGGTTCTCGACTGGGGATCAAAGAAATTGCCAAAGAAATTGATTCACCGGAACCTTTTACCGCAAAAATTCTCCAAACCTTATCCAGAGAAGGAATCATTTCTTCTATTAAAGGACCTAATGGAGGTTTTTTTCTCGAACCGAATGCCAAACCTATCCCACTTAATACCATAATAAAGGCTATAGATGGCGAAGATGTTTTACATACCTGCACACTTGGCCTACGGGAATGTTCAGACAAATTTCCCTGCCCTGTTCACCATGAAGTAAAAAAGTATAAGGAACACGTTAGGAAAACAATGAAAGAAAAAACGGTTCAAGATTTGACCCAAGAGCTCGCGAAAGGAAAGACATTTTTAAAAATCAATAAGAAAAGATAAAAATTTATTTCTCACTCATTCTATCTCTACGCTTTCCTGCTGTTTTAAATAACTCAATATCTTTTTTCGAAATAGGTTTGATTTGAGGTATGGAGGTTGGTTTACCACTATCATCAAGAGCAACAAAAGTAAAATAAGATTCACTGATCAAAAGATGCTTAGGTCTTACAATATTGCTCGACCACGCACTCACAAATATTTCCATTGATCGAGAAAAGGCTCGTGTCAATTTTGCTTCAATAGTGATAACATCACCAACAAAGGCTGGATTTTCAAAACTTACTTTATCAATTGATGCCGTTACGCATATCTTTCCGGCATGAGTTTGTGCTGACACAGCCGCTGCAATATCCATCCACTGCACTAACCTTCCTCCTTGCAATATCCCCATGGGGTTGGTGTCATTAGGACAAACTACTTCAGTTTTAATTGTTTTGGAATGTGAAGGTGTTTTTGCTTTGCTCATTGATTAAAGAAGATTCTGTAAGCTGAGTTTGTAATTGTTCCAAAATTTGATCTGCTTCTAAAGGATCATAGTCAACACCCTGTTTTTTTCTAACACCATATTCAGTTAATTGTATATACAAATCTGGACTCAGGTTATGGTTTTGTAAACATGCCCGGCTACATGCCAGCGGGCAACCATCAATAGCAATAAGCTTACGACCAGATTTAGCTGTATGGACTAACTTTTTCACATTGCCTCCAACGCCAACAATACAAGACATTTCAGCATATCCACTTCTATCAAGTTGAATGGCCAAATAATTAGCCATTTGTGCAGCGCTAGAACATCCCGAACAGGAATAAACTATTGGTTTATAATTCATGGTTAATAGTTCAATTTTCTACAGAACAAATTTAGGATAAATAAAGATAATTTAGTCCTTTTTTATAATTTTGATACAAAAGTAGCCTGCAGTGTCCTCTGCTAGAGAAATAGAAATTAAGAAGCTCATGGATTCAATCCTGAGATTGAAATGGCAGAAAAATGCCACCATCATAGCCCACTATTATCAAACACCTGAAATCCAGGAAGTAGCCGATGTAGTGGGCGATAGTTTGCAAATGGCTCAGCATGCAGCTCAATCGCAAGCTGACATCATCGTGGTAGCAGGCGTATACTTTATGGCGGAGACTGCAAAGATTCTCAACCCCTCTCGAAAAGTACTGCTCCCAGATACCGATGCAGGATGTTCTTTAGCCGACTCCTGCCCTCCTGATCAATTCAAGAAGTTCATAGAAGCTCATCCCGGTTCGCCAGTTGTAACTTATGTCAATTGTAGCGCAGAAATAAAAGCGATGAGCGATATCGTATGCACATCATCCAATGCAGAGAAAGTGATTAATTCAATTGAATCCGACAAGCCCATTATTTTTGCTCCGGATCTAAACCTAGGCAAATACCTGATTCAACAAACGGGAAGGGAGATGATTTTATGGGACGGAAGCTGTGTCGTTCATGAAAATTTTTCCATTGATAAAATTCTTGACCTTCATACCGCTTATCCAGATGCTAAGTTTATTGCTCATCCCGAATCACAACCCCATATTTTACGCATTGCCTCTTATGTTGGCTCAACAAAGGGCATGATCGATTTCGTAAAACGAGATCATCACCAACAATATATTGTGGCTACAGAAGCTGGTATTTTATACCAAATGCAAAAAGAGGTGCCGCATAAGGTACTTATCCCCGCCCCCGCATTTGAAGACAATACATGTGCTTGTAGTGAATGTCCCTATATGAAAATGAATACCCTAGAAAAATTGGAATTATGTCTTATCGATGAAACTCCAGAAATATCAGTTCCCGAAAACATAAGAAAAAAAGCCGCAGCCGCTTTGCGTGCAATGTTAGACGTAACAGGTATCCAACAATCTTCTTGAACTGCCGTAAGCCATTACAAATGACTTTAATCCTTTTTCGGGTTGATCAAAATCATGCTTAAACAGCTATTAAAGGAGGAATTTTAGGTTCCGCTTGAAGTAATTTATTACCAACTGCTAAACTTTTTCTACCATGATAATTGATCAAAAATACCAAGCGCTCCTTTTGGAAGCTTTAGAGGAACTGATGTACAAACTTTCATTGGAACTGGCCAATTTAAAGGGAGAGCCCCTAACCAAAGCCAGAAAGGACCTGACTAATAAACAGAAGGAAATAGAAGCCCTACAGCACCTCATCTCCGTCTCAAAAGATTAATTTCAAACGGGCCTTTTTTTAAAGAAAGTGGTTGGCTCGTTGTAGTCACGTCTTAATTTTTTATTCAAAGCTATTAAAAGACAATTTTATCCTTTATTATTGCTAGTGAAGGACTAAGACTATCATTTTACAGAAGTGACTATAGACGAGATTTTCAGCATTGATCCCGGTGCCAGTAAGGTGCTCAATAAATTCCAAATGACTCCCTTACTTGGCACACAGGTAGAATTTGAACAAGCTTGTCGTAGAAAAGGAGTTAGCAGTGAAATAGTAAAAAGGGAATTGTTCAACACCTACCATTCCGATCATCCCCATTTTAAAATATCAATCTGGTCACCAGATCAGTTAGTTGATTCCCTTCATCAAAAGCAACATGCATTAGTAAAAGAACTTGCTAAAAAAACAGACACCACACTTCATCAGGTGATAGCACAATATGGCTCAAACCGAACAGAGTTGATTAAAATCAAAGAAGCCTTCGATAAAGTCAAAGAAGGACTAGAAAAACATATGTATACAGAAGAAATAATAATTTTCCCCGCCATACAAAATATTGTCAATAGAAGTAAAGGTCAAATCCAAAAAAAAATAAAGCCTTTCCAGCTTCACTACCCTATTGAAGTAATGAAAGCTGAACATGAAAATATATTTGAGTGTATGATGGATATTAAAACCGCTAGCCGAAACTTCAAAGTTCCTAAAAACACGAGTCAGTCATTTCACGATTTGTATCTGCAACTACAAAACTTGAAGAATACTTTAAAAAATATATTAAGCATTGAAAACAATATCCTATATCCTGCCGCACTTCAACTTGAAAAAGAGGCTGCGTGTTTCGAATAGGAACTTATCATTCTATTTTTTTAAACTAAAACGCACAACCATGGAACTCAATCAGGAAATTTTAAGTGAGATTGTTATTTACATGAAGTATGCTCGTTATATACCTGAACTTCAAAGGAGGGAGCTTTGGCCGGAAATATGTGAACGATATGAAGCTATGATGACAGAGAAATACCCACAACTCCAAGAAGAAATTCACGAGAACATGGAGTGGGTGGTAGCAAAAAAAGTACTTCCCTCCATGCGGGCAATGCAATTTGCGGGGCCTTCAATTACCAGAAACAACAGCCGTATCTACAATTGTGCATACCTACCCGTAGATGACATAAGGGCTTTTTCAGAAGCCATGTTTCTTTTATTAGGCGGAACTGGCGTAGGTTTTTCCGTTCAGCAACATCATATTTCAGAGTTACCACCAATAAAAAAAGCAGCTAAGCACAGAAGGTTTCTTATTGGAGATAGCCTGGAGGGTTGGGCCGATTCGATTAAGATGATCATGAAAGCTTACTTTGGGCAAAGCAAGGCATTCCCCGATTTCGACTATTCTGATATCAGGCCAAAAGGTGCCAGATTGGTGACTGCGGGAGGTAAAGCTCCAGGGCCGGAGCCACTTAAAGTATGCCACGCACATATTACCGCCATTTTAGATCGCAAAAAGGATGGAGAGCAATTGTCCTCACTAGAATGTCACGACTTAATGTGCCATATCGCAAATGCGGTATTAGCTGGAGGTATCAGACGTTCTGCCATGATCTCTTTGTTCTCCTCTAATGACGAAGAAATGCTTACGTGTAAATTTGGAAATTGGTGGGAACTTAATGAACAACGTGGCAGAGCCAATAACTCTGCAGTGCTACCCAGAGAAGAAACTACGCAAGAGGAATTTTTTGAGCTTTGGAAAAAGATTGAACTATCAGGAACGGGTGAACCTGGATTTTATTTTACCAACCACCCAGACTGGGGCACTAATCCATGTTGCGAGATAGCCCTTCGCCCATTTCAGTTTTGTAATTTATGTGAGATAAACGTTTCTGATGTTACAACTCAGCAAGAATTGAATGCACGAGCCAAAGCCGCTGGTTTTTTAGGTACACTTCAAGCTGGCTTTACAGACTTCCATTACCTCCGTGAAATCTGGAAACAAACAACAGAAGAAGATGCTCTCATCGGTGTGGGGATGACTGGAATTGCAAGCGGAAAAGTAGCCAAACTAGATTTAAAAGAAGCGGCCGATGAGGTAAAGCATATAAATGTAGAAGTGACTGCTAAAATAGGAATCGAGTTTGCTGCGCGTTGCACTACTATAAAGCCATCAGGTACCAGCTCATTAGTACTCGGAACCTCATCAGGCATACACGCATGGCACAACGATTATTATCTGAGAAGAATGAGAATTGGAAAAAATGAGGCCCTGTATGAGTACTTGAGAGACATTCACCCAGAATTACTTGAAGAAGACATGCTCAACAGTATGCAAGCCATAGTGTGTATTCCACAAAAGGCGCCAGAGGGTAGCATACTGAGAACAGAGAGTGCCATGGATATGCTTGAAAGGGTAAAAAGCTTTAATATGGAATGGGTACGCAACGGATATCGACTAGGGCATAATGCCAATAATGTTTCAGCTACCGTGTCCATAAAAGAAAACGAATGGAAAGAAGTGGGAGAATGGATGTGGGAGAACAAGGCCTCTTACAATGGGTTGAGTGTTCTGCCTTACGACAATGGAAATTACAAGCAACCTCCATTTGAGGATATCAGTCGGGAACGCTATGAAGAACTGGAAAAATCGCTGCGGAATATAAATCTGGCAATGATTTATGAACCCGATGATGCTACAGACTTGCAAGCTGAAGCAGCATGCGCAGGTGGAGCGTGTGTGATACAATAAAATGAATATCCATTCACCCTAAATCTCTTAAATAAAAAGAAGCCACTCATCGTAAAATGAGTGGCTTCTTTTTATTGGTGATCCCGCTGGGGCTCGAACCCAGGACCCTAACATTAAAAGTGTTATGCTCTACCAGCTGAGCTACGGAATCTTTCCCCGAAAATTTGATCTACCTCCCGATAGCTATCGGGAGAGCTACGGAATCTTATCAATCTTGCCTAAATTTGCGGCTCCCCTGATTTGAGGGCACAAAGGTAACAGGTTATGAAAAATAAGCAAAAGGCGATTTCAAAAATTCTGACTCTTATTCTATTTCTTCTTGTCACTCAGCTAAACGCACAGACTTCTGAAGGATTGATCCAAACAGCTGACTCCTTATTTACAGCAAAACAGTACACACAATCGCTCGAACTCTATAAGGAAGTGCTAAAGAAGCATGAATACTCGGAATCCATGTTGCTTAAGATGGCCTTTATTCAAGAGGGACTAGGACAGATTAGTGAGTCATTGTATTATCTCAATCTCTATAATAAGGTCTCAGACGATGAGCTTGCTCTGTTGAAAATGGAAGAATTGGCCAAAAAACACCGCCTGCAAGGCTACTCAGCAAGCCAGTCGTGGCAGATTTCCCTCCTATTCAAAAAATATTATGGCATTATTTTGAAGGTATTGATGAGTATAGTCGTGCTATTGTTCACAATATTGATCTATCTGAAGCGCAAGAAAATGAATCCAATGCCAGTAGCAATATCTCTTTCTGTGTTTTTGGCGCTATTATTTTTCCACGTCAATTTTAGTCAAAACACCAATTCAGGAATTGTTCATTACAACTCTACTTACCTTATGAGTGGACCATCCGCTGGGTCCTCCGTTGTTGAAATTATTGATGAGGGGCACCTAATTGATATTCTGGACAGAAAAGACGTTTGGGTGCACACCAAATGGATGAATCAGGATGTGTATATAAAGGAAGATCAGATACTGGTAGTTGAACTCTAATCAATACCGAATAGAAAGAGATCCTTTGTACTCTTTGTTTGAGTATTCAATCAGGTAGAAATAGACTCCTGCGGCCTCTCCTTTCCCAAACCATTTGAAATTCCGGTCAGTACTCTTAAAAACCTCCTTACCCCAGCGATTGTAGATTCGGATAGCCTGAAATTCGGAGATACAATTATCTAATGGCAAAATGTTGGACAAATCTCCCGTATCAGGATCTTTTAATTCCATTGCATAATAATCGTTTACCCCGTCATCATTAGGTGAAAAGTAGTTGATCGGTGTAAAACCATTATCTCCTCCTTCAATGTCTTTGATGTTAATGTCAATAGCTACAGTATCTGCCTTCACATTAAAACAACGATCATCCGTGACGCGAAAAGTAAAGGTATAGTCATTCTCATAAACATCATTTTCAAATATGGAACAATCGGGATTCCAGCTAAAAGTACTCGATACTGATCCTTCTCCTTCGGATTCCTCAAAAATGTAGCCAGCAGGTGCCACATTTCCCTCCGCTTTGATCATTTCCAATTTGATAAAATCCTTTGGTGAATTATCCGCATCCACACCCTGCAATCCCAGTACAATCTGATTGCCACGTGTCATTTGCATCCGGTTATTTACCCATGTCAACTCTGGGTTTAAGTTGTTAATCGTGAGCTGTGGTTTTGCATTAAGTGGCGGCAAAATTTTCACTTCCACTTCCACTGTATCGGCCTGGTAGATTTTGCATTTATTTAGGCTATCCACTACAAGAAACTGCAAATCAAAACTATCCAGTTTGTCCAGATCCAGTTTATCGCAGTTTAAATCCCAATTGAATTGTGATTGAATCGATGAGAATCCCTCTACTTTTGCAAATGATACACCTAATCCTCGCAAGGAGTCAGCACTCAATTGATTGCTACCAATCAAATCAAGTACTATGGGGTAACTGTCAGGGTCACTCCCTACAACATTAAAAGACAGTTTCTCAAAAATTCTTTTTTGAACCCCTGATACAATTCGTTCGTTTGGTGATGAAGTAAGATTCGTATCAATGATGGGGGGACCATTGGTAGGTAATATAACAGTAAAGTTATAATCGAGTTGTACTGGTTCGTTCAAATTACATTCATCCAAGTCATCTACCTGAACAGTGACTTTAAAAGTAGTTCTCTTTGTAAAATCATATATGTCACAAAATGCATCCCAATCTAGCCTGCCCTTCACATACCCCGGAGCCCTACTTAATTCGGTATAAGTAATTCCAGCATTTCCCATAACAAACCCATCTGTAAGTAAGGACACCAATAACTCATCAGCTTCATCATCAAAAACCTCAAACTCCAATTGTCCAAGTGGCACTGGAGCAGGCGCATCTTTTGTACTCTTTCCTTCCAATAATGTAATCATACTGGGGGTAGCATCATCAAAGTAAGGATCGGTATTGGGTGGAGGTACAATATTAACCGTCACCTTGAGCGTGTCCAATAGCGGGAGACTACAGGCATCATCCATAGCAATGATTCCGATTTCGTTAGGTCCACCAAGAAAGAATGGACAGACTGGAAAACATATAGTGAAGTCTTTTGTACTTCCATTGATCAAGGTAGCCGTAACCTCTGCAGGAAATATCTCCGTTATATTTTTATTGTTAAAATTCAATCCGACTGCACGTATGCGTATGTTCTCTGTAAAATTATCACCGAGTTTTTGAGAGTCTGCATCAGATACTGTCACTGTAATACAGCGATCTTGTCCTGCATCTGCCGCAGTGAGTGATATTGAGGTAGGGCCTGTAATCTGTGGAGGCACTGCATCAGCACACCCATCTACTACCAACATTTGAAAGTCTCTCCTTGATATTCCTATCAATTCCTTATTTCTGTACTCTTCAATTTTAACAGCAAAAACAAATAGCCCTTGAATGAGGGGTGTAGCCGTAAGCAATCCTGCTGGACTAATCTTTAAATCAGGGTTACCACCAATTACTTGATCTATACCAAACCCAGGTCGCCATTGTACAAGCGGATATGGTTTAGGCAATATATTAGGTAGCGCGACCGCCCCATGGGTATTCAGTGGCGTTGTTAGCGTGTAGACAAGAGAATCTCCATCATCATCAATTCCTGCAAAATCAACATAGTAAGGTCTTCCGGGACAAGCATAATCATTGAGGGGAGGAAACAATCGAGGAGAAGAATTGATAAAGGGTTCTCCATTTTTTACAACTGGAGGAAACTCTAATAAAAAAGTTTGCCCAGCAGAAATTCCTCCATTTTGGGGAGTTGGATCATCACTAAATATGTTGGTAATGGAATAATTTCTGCAACATCTTTCCCAGGTCACATAATATCCTTCAGGTTCATTAAACAAAGCCGGATCTAAAGTGAGCGTAGTTGTATAAATAAGTTTATCAGTTTGTATTTCTCCATTTGAGCATTCAGGTTGCGTATAACCTACACTACTTTCATTGCTTAATTGCAAGACTATATTATCGATAAGCGTATTTGTGCTTTTTCGAAAAATAGAAACCGATGCCGATTGATCTTTTGCCCCTGCAGCACCATTGATCTTATCAAAGTAAATGATGAGGTTCAATCGATAAGTAGATCCGCCAACATGTAGCAGTTCGAATTCGCCACCCACAATATGAGATGCGCCAGCCTGAAGACCGCAGAGACACAATAAAACAACTAAAAATCTTCTCATAGTAAGTACTAAATCGAAATATAAGGATTGTACTAGCGGCAAGAAACCCCCATAATAGTGTATTTTGGAATATTCGGGATACTTGCATTTTCATAGTATTTTCGCGCTCATATGAAGAAAGGGGACTTACTTGAAAACTTGTACATAGAAACTATGGCTGCGGAAGGGAAATGTGTGGCCAAAATTGACGGGCTTGTCATATTTCTAAAAGGAGGCGCTCCTGGTGATGTAGTAGAGGCAACTATTACACGCAAAAAGAAGAGTTTTATAGAAGCTCGTGTTACTAAAGTCATCAAGGAATCCGATCAACGCGTTCAACCCTTTTGTTCTCATTTTGGTACTTGTGGCGGTTGTACCTGGCAACACATCAACTATGAAACACAATTATTCTATAAACAAAAGCAGGTTCAGGACAATTTAGAACGAATTGGTGGACTTAATCTCCCCCCAATACAACCCATACTTGGTTCAGCGAAAACAAAACTATATCGAAATAAGCTTGACTATACTTTTACGCACAGTGAATGGCTTACCTGGGAAATTTTACAAAGTGATAAAGTAAAAGGGCCAGCACTGGGATTTCACATCCCCAGAATGTTTGACAAAGTATTTGATGTGAAAGAATGCCATCTCCAACCCCACCCATCCAATGACATTCGGTTGACTTTAAAAGAGACAGCACTGAAAATGAATATCCCTTTCTTCGACCTGAGAAGTCAGGAGGGTTTTCTAAGAACAGTAACCATTCGCACGTCAACTTCAGGGGAAACCATGGTTATCCTCCAAGTAACTCAAAATAAAATGGAGTGGATAGAGCCCCTACTTCAGATGCTGGCAGATAAGTTCCCTCACCTTACCTCCATCAACTACGTTATCAACAGCAAAAAAAATGACACCTTCCATGACCTTGACATCATCACATGGAAAGGCAATCCCTATATCACAGAGCAAATGCCAAAAGCTAATGGCGAAGGAAAGCTTCAGTTTAGGGTAGGGCCAAAGTCATTTTACCAAACCAATTCTGATCAGGCGCATGAATTGTATACAATAGCATGGCAATTGGCCCAATTGAAGGGGGACGAACTTGTCTATGACCTTTATACTGGCACAGGCACCATCGCCAATTTTGTAGCCGGAGGTGCAAAGAAGGTAATTGGACTTGAATATGTAGCCGATGCCATTGAAGATGCAAAGGTAAATTCACTGATTAACGAAATCACGAACACAGAATTCTTTGCCGGAGATATTAAAGACCTCCTCGATGATTCCTTTTTAAATACACATGGCCGGCCAGACGTTATCATTACTGATCCGCCAAGGGCAGGTATGCATGAAGACGTATGCCAAATGATTTTAAAAGCCGAACCGCAACGCATTGTTTATGTAAGTTGTAATCCTGCGACTCAAGCCCGTGATCTAAAAATACTTTCAGAAAAATACGAGATCGGAGCCATCCAGCCCGTAGATATGTTTCCGCATACCATGCATGTGGAAAATGTAGTATGTCTCCAACGTATTATGCAAAACGTCAAATAATTATTTGTAGTCTTTTGAATTCATCTCGCGAATAGTCAATATCGCATCTTAAAATTTTTATAACTTATGAGGCAGCGGTTGCTCAGTGATGGAGCGAACGAATTACAATATGAAATTCGTGAAATTGTAAAGAAGGCGGAACAACTTAAAAAGTTAGGACAGCACATTGCCTGGGAAAATATTGGAGACCCCATACAAAAAAATCACACCCTCCCCCTTTGGATCAAAGAAATAGTGGCGGAGTTAGCCATGCAAAATGATACTTATGGCTATTGTCCATCTAAAGGAGTTGTTGAAACACGTGAATTCTTAGCCAACCGAACCAATTCATTGGGTGGAGTTCAGATCACTGCTGAGGATATTTGTTTTTTTAACGGTTTAGGGGATGCTATTTCAAAAGTTTACCAATTCATTACGCATACCTCCCGCGTGATTGGACCTTCACCTGCCTATTCAACACATTCCAGTGCAGAGGCAGCACATGCCAATCATCAGCCCATTACCTATAAACTTGATCCCGAAAACCATTGGTATCCTGACTTGGACGACCTATATAATAAAGTGAAGTACAATCCCAATATTGTTGGCATTCTCATTATCAATCCAGATAATCCCACCGGGATGATCTACCCAAGAGAAGTTCTAAAAAGAATCGTGTCCATCGCGAAAGAATTCAATTTATTTCTCATTGCTGACGAAATCTATATCAACATCAGCTACAACGGTGAACAACCATGTTCATTGGCAGAAATCATTGAGAATGTTCCCGGTATTTCTATGAAAGGAATTTCAAAAGAAATACCCTGGCCGGGCAGTCGCTGTGGATGGATGGAATACTACAACCGTGATCAGGACGAACAGTTTAATAAGTTCTGTGAAACCCTGGATAATGCCAAAATGATTGAAGTTTGCTCTACCAAGCTACCTCAAATGGCCATTCCGAAAATTATGGGTGACCCGAGGTTTAAACCCTACAGGGATGAAGCCAACAAAAAGATAGGGGCAAGAAGTAAAAAAATCGCAGACATACTCAGGCCGGTTCCACAAGTTACCTTTAATGAAACCTACGGAGCTTTTTACAATACTATCATCTTTAGAAAGGGAACATTGAAGCCCCATCAAAAAATTAAAATTGATAACCCACAAATCAGCGAGCTGATTGAAAAATGGGTAGCCACAGAAACTTCGTTAGATAAAAGATTTGTTTATTACCTGCTTGGCGCCAAAGGTGTTTGCGTTGTCCCCATTTCCTCATTTTGTTCCGATCTCCAAGGATTTCGCGTTACTTTACTAGAGGAGAATGATGAGTTGTTGGTAAAAACTTTTACGGACATAAGAGATGGAATAACAGAGTATCTGACTTCCTAAAAAGTCTTGTGCCCTTTCGACATTTCCACAAACTCTTTCGTCTGCTCGATTCTTTTACTGACCATGGGCAATTTTTTCATGTACTCCACTTCTATTGAAGCAATTCCAAAATCTTCGACCACCTTTCCCCGCATTCCATAAAAACCCCTACCGCGAAACGGGTACCTTTTTGTGACATTGGGAAAATGAACGGTATCAAACACCTCTCCGTCTTTATCATAAAAAGTACCAAAGTGCATAGGCTCTCCTTTTAAAGTACTGGTATTTTTGGTAGTCACGACATAACCCACAATTGTCACTATCTGTCCGACTTTTTGCATCAGTTCTTTTGCCACGGTATCTCCACGCTTTGTCGTCTCTAACAACAAGAACGGATCACACAACGGAAATCCCAACAACTCTATTTCATCAAACGCATCCTCCAAAGGTTGACGATTCAATTTTGGCAATGGGTATTCTTTAGGTTCGGTATCAAACAAAGATGTGGACTGCGCTTTCTTTTTGTTCGCATTTTGATTACTCAAATAAAGCATAGCTTCCCATAGCAGCCGCTGCTTGGATTTATTGGTAAATCGAAAAGCCCCCAACCTGATAAGAATCCTGACTTGCTCCAAGCCTGCCGGTACCCTTTTTAAAAAATTATCAAAGCTGGTGTATTCACCATGGCGTTGTCTTTCGTACGGTATCAACTCGGCAACCTTATTCTCCAAACTCTTTAGATGGATAAATCCAATAAAAATTTCATCTCCATATATAGTAGTGAGATGGTCGCTTCTATTCACACAGGGGGCATTGATCTTTGCTCCACTCATACGCGCCTCATGGAAATAAAATTCGGTACGATAAAAACCTCCAAAGTTATTAATCACTCCCACCATAAACTCCAATGGGTAATGCGCTTTCAAAAACAAACTCTGATAACTCTCCACCGCATAGCTGGCAGAGTGTCCTTTAGAGAAAGAATAACCTGAAAAACTTTCTATCTCATACCATACCCGATCAATCACGTGTTGTTCATATCCTAATTTTTTACAATTAGTAAAAAAACTTTTCTCTATACGTTGAAACTCTTCCCTCGAACGAAACTTGCCCGACATTCCTCTGCGCAACACATCTGCTTCTGTCAATGTCATGTTAGCAAAATGATGCGCCACTTTAATGACATCCTCCTGATATACCATTACCCCGTAGGTTTCTTTCATGAGTTCATTTATCTTCTCATGAATAGCTTCATACTTACCCCCATTACTTACCAAATGAAAGCGCTCGATATAGGTGCGCATCATTCCCGACCTTGCCACACCAGGCCGAATAATAGAACTCGCTGCCACTAATGTGAGATAATCTTCACAGCGTAACTTGCCTAACAACATGCGCATAGCTGGTGACTCCACATAAAAGCAACCCATTGCCTTACTGTCGCGCAACAGTTTTTTTATTTTTTCATCTTTCTTAAAATCATAAAACCGGTGAATGTTCACATCGATTCCCCGATTGCGCTTTACATGCTTTACCGTTTCCTTTAAATGTCCTAACCCTCGCTGACTTAAAATATCAAACTTAAAAATGCCTATGTCTTCAGCATTGTGCATTTCAAAATGAGATACCGGATAACCTTTGGGTGGAAACTGAATAGCCGTATAGGCATAGATGGGTTTCTCCGTAATCAATACACCGCCAGCATGAATAGAGATATTGGCAGGTAAGTCCTTAATGTACTCTGCATACTTAAAGATCAGTTCCGTAATATGGTCTCGGTTTTTATGCCGATCTGGTTCCTCTACAATGATATCAATCTCTTCTTTGGGTAAGCCAAAAACTTTACCCAACTCGCGCAATACTGATTTTTTTTGATAAGTCACATGTGTTCCTAACAAACAGACATGATCGCTACCATATCTGGAGAAAATGTAATCATAGATCGCATCTCTGTTATCCCACGAAAAATCAATATCAAAGTCGGGTGGCGTAGTGCGTTCGGAGTTTAAGAACCGTTCAAAGTATAAATCCAATTCAATCGGATCCACATTAGTAATCTCCAGGCAATACGCCACTACACTATTGGCACCACTGCCACGCCCCACATAATCAAAACCCTGTTGCCTGGCAAATTGCAACAGATCGTAAGCGATAAGGTAGTAAGCACAAAATCTCTTCCCCTTAATAATATTGAGTTCTCTTTGAAATCGTTCTCTTAAATCGGGTTGACTTACATCATATCGGTTTCGAAACCCCTCCCATGCTGTGGTGACCAATAAATCCCAATCACTTTCTTCACTTCCTGTTAATGTTTTTTTATTCTTATCCGTTTTTAGTTCAAAATCAATGGAACTCCTATTCACTAACTGTTGTGTGTTCTCAATCAAATCCGGATAATCAGAAAATATCTCTACCAGTTTTTCTTCTGGCATCATGATTTCAGTAGGCAATGCTTGTTGCTCTTCTGTCAATTTGCTCAGCAGTGTATTTTTATCAATAGACCGCAGTAAACGGTGAACATTAAAATGAATTTTATTGGCAAAAGTGACAGGATGATGAATTACAAATTTTGTTATGTGGGTTACGTATGGTTTATAAAGTCTTAAGTGATTGATTTGATGAATACGAACGCCCAAAAATTCATTTAGACGAAGAAGATCAGGCTCTAATGTCCCAAATGGATAGATCACAAAAACGTTTTCAAATACAGGAGCACGATTCGGTAAGGCTTTACTGTTTAGATTATGATAGGACAAGAACCTGTTGATCTCCTCAAACCCATCATTGTTCTGTGCAATTGCAATGAAAAGCAACTGATCCTCATTTCTGAATTCTACGCCCACCGCTATCTCCAGTTCGTACGCTTCCTTTCCGAAAGCAGTCAGGTTACTCCCATTGACAGGAGCTTTCTCTGCGCAAAGCCTCAACATCTCTATGTATGAAGCGGTGTTGTTGATCTCCGTAAGAATCAGTTTGTGTACACCACATCGCTTAGCTTCATTAAAAAGATCTTCTACCTGTAAGGTGCCGTATTTAAAACTGAAAGCAGTATGGCAGTTGAGGTACATAATATTTAATTAGCTGATGTGATGATGAATTGATGAGATGTTGAAAGCCTTGATTATCACATCAACTCATCAAACAATCATCACATCACCCCTTGAACGCATTCATTTCCATTCGTACTCGTTTGTTTACATTCAGTGTAGTAGCACGAACCAATTTATCCACTCCATGTTTATGTTTCATGCGATCCATGGCCTCATAAAGACTAATACTCTCTTCTGTATCATCGAATAAACTGATCTGATGACTACCATGGACTAAACTACTTAGACGAACACCCACCAACCGAATGAGCATTCTTCTATTATAAAGTCGCTCGAATAACTCCAATACAACACGAAGCAACACATGATCAGAAGAAGTATAAGGAATGTGTATTTGTTTGGTCTCAGTATCAAAATTGGCATAACGAATTTTTACCGTCACACACGAAGTGAGTTTCTTTTGCTCGCGAAGAGTAAATGCCACTTTTTCAATCATGGCAATTAAAATGGATTTGATTCCTTTCACATCAATAGAATCCTGATCAAAAGTGCTCTCTGTAGAAATTGATTTTTGCTCGCTGTAAGAAACAATCGGAGAGTTATCAATACCATGTGCTTTGTTCCA
>JAGQYK010000052.1:0-8070 GCA_020436125.1 Cyclobacteriaceae bacterium
AGCCCGAGTTGTGCAATGTCAGTCATCTGGCCAAAGAATTCAACATCACCAAACCCACCATTAGCGATGCTGTGCGCATGCTAGAACAAAAGAAACTGATTGTAAAAGATTTCTCTCCCACCGATAGTCGCAGCTATACCATCGGCCTCTCCACAACAGGGAAAAAAATTGTAGCGGAAACGGAAGACTTTGCCAGTCCGCTAAAAACCCAATTGGGACATATTGATCAAAAAGACCTGGACAATTTATTTTCCGCTTTAAGTCAATTGATTTTTCAACTGAACCGCAGTGGCATCCTCAGTGTGCAACGCACGTGTTATGGTTGCAAGTTTTACAGTCACACCAAAAAGAAAGACCATTGCAACCTGCTGAACATGGAATTGAAACAGCCTGACATCCGATTGGACTGTCCGGAGTTTGAAGCGATGGAGGGTATGCATTCTTAGAAAATTAAAATGACCGATTACACTTTCACCTACCGAACACTTTCCGAAGCGCTTTACGAATCACTAATCGATGACCCATTTTACATTACACTAGAAAAAGCGATTAGAGGAACTCAGCTGGAAAAGAAAGAAATGATATTGAGGTACATGGATTATTCCATGATAGAAGCTGAACATGCTGGTCAAGTCTTCATTCCTACTGAGCATAACTATGGCGCTTCCATTTGGTTAAAGCCAATGGGAGAAAAAGAAGAGCAACTAAAAAACGAGAAGAAAGAATTTCTCATCAACCAGCTTGGCGAGAACGCATGGCAATGTTATGCATCCATCGTTAACTATATGAGTCAACAAGCCGATCCATTGATTCCGCCTGACGCCTGGTACTTATCAATAGTGGGCTTGCGGCCAGCTCACCAAAATAAGAGGCTGGGAAGTGGGCTCATCATTCCTGTGTTAGAAAAAACAGACGGCTTGGGGATCACGACCTACCTTGAAACTTTTACGCCAAGAAACATGAAGTTCTACGAAAAGTTAGGGTATACCTCGATCGCAACATTCAACGAGCCAATTACCGGATCACCGTATTGGATCATGGCCCGACAACCGATGTCAGGAGCTTGAAGAGGTGGGTGTATTAATAATCCAAATTTTCGTAAATTCGATTATGAAACGTGATAAGGCAATAGAAACGATCAAGGAACTTCCTGCTGAATTTGATCTCGATGAATTGATTGAAAGGCTAATCTTCATTGAAAAAGTAGACAAAGGCCTCAAGCAATTGGACGATGGAAAAACGGTCTCTCATGAAAAGGTAAAAGAGGTTTCTAAGAAATGGTGAAAGTAATTTGGACTGAATTTGCGATAGACGATCTCAAATCCATCCATGCTTTCATTTCTAAGGATTCTAAAAGCTACGCTGATAAATTCATTGGCAAAATAATTAGTAAAGTTGATCAACTAGAAAAATTCCCTAAGTCAGGGAGAATAGTCCCCGAGCTTGAGATAGAAACTATAAGGGAACTTATTGAAGGAAATTACCGAATCGTTTACAAAATCAATCAAGACTATGTAGGGATTGTTCGAGTACATCACTCATCCAGGCAATTGCTAGCAGACTAAGCAACACCTACCTTCCAAAATCAATTGAATCTATCATTCTAAAGTGTCAGGTATCAAGAATCTAGTATCCAGCATCCCGCTCACTTCTTGCTCAAATTCTCCGCCACCATCATCACAAAGTCTTTCCCCTTCACAAAACCTTTACCCCACTCTGCATCATACTTCGAAGCAATAGGCAGGTTGGCTACATCAGCCACCTTGGTTCCTTTCTTCAAAGCAGCGGCAACGGCATCACGAATTTCAGCCAATCGATCGCGAAAAGCTTGCACGTCTTTTTTAGTGGCTAAATTCCCGTGACCAGGAATAATTTTTGAATTGTCGTCCATTAAAGGAAGCATCTTGTCCAATGAAGAAATAAATCCGTTGATACCTCCTCCGTTATTTAGGTCTACAAATGGATAACCGTATTGTACATACATGTCGCCCATGTGGAATACGTTGGCATTTTTAAATTTTACTATCACATCGCCATCGGTATGCCCGGTGAAAAAGTGATACAACTCCAACTCCTCACCACCCCAATGGATATTCATACGATCAGGAAAAGTAACGACTGGCCAGGCAGCTTTATCTCTCGGTGCCACCTTACGCGATGCGTCTCCTTTCAGCATTCTATTTCTCACATTGTCATGCGCCACAATAGTAACACCCCATCTTTTAAAGTTATCATTGCCTCCGGTGTGGTCACCATGCACGTGTGTGTTTACCAACATTTTTATGGCGCCTCCCCCTTCATTCAACACTGCTTGTGCAATCTTTCCTGACAGCGGCCCAAACTGATTATCAATAATTAACGCACCCTCTTCCCCTTTTATAAAACCAATATTGCCCCCAGCACCCATCATCATGTAAATATTGTCGGTGATTTTTAAAGGACGAATATTAACGGTATCAAAATTTTGCTGCGCCTGTACGGAAAATCCAAAGCCTAGTAGAAGAATTAAAATTACTCGCATAAGGGTATTGTTTTTTTAACGAAGTAGTAATTTATCAAAATTAAAGGGATTTGTTCACCATTAAACCGTCAGCACATCAACTAATCAGCACATCAACCCCATCATCACATCAACAAAGCAAGAATCAGGTTGAAAAACAAAGCAAACAGCGGGACTTTTGACTATCAAAAACGATAGATTTATGATTGTGTCCACCCACGAACCCGATATCAACTACCACCGAATCGCTCAGGCCATTCAGTTTCTGGAAGAAAATTTTCAGCGTCAGCCCGAACTGGATGAGGTGGCAGAAAAAGTACATTTAAGTCCGTTCCATTTTCAACGTTTATTTACGGAGTGGGCAGGTATCAGCCCGAAACGTTTTTTGCAATTCCTCACCGTTGGCTTTTTAAAACAAAAACTGCATGAAACGAAAAATATTTCAGAGGCGGCTGAGACGGCAGGACTTTCCAGTCAGTCGCGGGTATACGATTTGTTCACGACACTGGAAGCCGTAACACCTCAAGAATACAAAAAACAAGGAGAAGGCATTCGCATCGAATACGGAATTCATGAAACGCCTTTTGGGGCATGCCTGATCGGCACCACGGAAAGAGGAATCTGCTGGCTCTCGTTTTTAAATTCGGTTGATGCCGCTCAACCTGGTATCGAAGAGATGAAAACCCACTGGCACAATTCTGTCTTTCATCAAAATCAAAACTTGACACAAGATTTCATCCAGCAAATCTTTCAACCTAACATATCATCAAAAAACAAACTACACCTGTTTGTGAAGGGCACTAACTTTCAGATTAAAGTTTGGGATGCTTTACTCAAGATTCCAACGGGAGGTGTTGTTACTTACCAGGGCATTGCTGAAAAGATTGATTCACCGCGTGCCATGCAGGCAGTAGGGTCAGCGGTGGGGTCCAATCACATCGCTTATCTTATTCCCTGCCACCGAGTGATTCGCAAAGATGGTATCTTGGGAGAATACAGATGGAGCTCCACCCGAAAGAAAAGCATGATCGGTTGGGAAATGGCCAAGCAGGTGGGATAGTACATTCTTGCTGTTTTACTGAGTGAAGAGTTGACAATTTGCAAAAGGCAATTGACAAAATTTTGTCAACTGGTTGATTATTGCCTGCGGTCGGTGTTATCACCGATCCGCTTTTTTCCTCCCTCCATTGGTTTTTTCTTATTGATAATTCAATATCATATCTTTAAGCTATGAAGCCGGGTATCGAATTTTTTACAGCAACATGCCTGAACTGGCAGTCTCTCTTGCGTGAAGATTCAAGAAAAAATATTGTCATGGATAGTTTGAAGTTTCTGGTTGAGGATGGACGAATTTGGTTGTACGGGTTTGTAGTAATGCCTAACCATGTTCATCTTTTATGGTGTAAGCGGGATAAATGGGTTGATAAGAATATTCAACAGCAATTTTTAAAGTATACTGCTCAGCAGATTAAGTTTGATATGATCAATAACCAAAAGCTAGATGAACTTGAGCTGTACAGAAGTACGCAATCAGATCGAGAATTTCATTTTTGGGAAAGAAGGCCTTATAAAGCCACGATGTTTAATCGAAAAGTAGCAGACCAAAAGATCGATTACATTCACTACAATCCCGTGAAAGCCGGACTATGTACTGATCCAGAAGAATACAAATACTCTTCATTCTCGTTCTATGAATTAAATGAAGACCAATGGGGTTTCCTAACACACTATGCAGATCATCTATAAAAATACAAGTCACAGAAACTAGTCGGTGATAACACCGACCAGAGGCAAACTGTTAACTCTCGCCATGAGAACCCTGATAATAGTGAAACTAGTTTCATCTTGATAAATAAATTAGTTTGTTCATTCGTCCAATAGGTAGTACTTTTCATAAAATCACAACCTATGGCACGCTTCCTATACCCGTTATTTCTTTTACTTATAATCAGTCCACTAGTAGCCCAAAACCTACGCTCGGGTGGAAAGCTGAAACCCGAACAGGCCATTATGGACATTCGTCATTATACAGTCGCTTTGAACGTAGACCCGGAGCAACAGACAATAGATGGCTATACAGAAATTGATCTTATCCTTTCAAAAGCCACCCCCGTTCTTCTTTTTGATTTCTGGCATGGACTGACAGTAGAGCAGGTATGGGTGAACGGAAAGAAAGCATCTTTCAAACATGGAGACGATGATCTTATTCGCATTACGGGCACAAAACCATTTGCTGCTGGAAAAATAAAAGCTAAAGTGGCCTATGGAGGTAAACCTGGCATTGCGGAAAAACCACCTTGGACGGGAGGCTTTCAATGGAGTAAAGATGAAAATGGCAACCCGTGGGTAGCTGTCACCTGCCAATCTGAAGGCGCTAAAATATATTTCCCTTGTAAAGATCACCCCAGTGATGAACCCAACGAAGGGGCAGAAATGATCATCACCGTTCCGAAAGGACTCACCGCTAATGCGCCTGGATTACTCAAAAAAGTAACACGTGGCAAAACCACAGATACATGGCATTGGGAAACTAATTATACTATCAGTAACTATTGTATCCTTTTCAATATTGGTAAATACCAAAAAGTGACTCGCCCCTACACCACGGTAGATGGCAACAAAGTGCCGATGGAATTTTATGTACTGGAAACGCATGCCGATCAAGGTCCTCATTTATTAGAGATGCTCGAGCGAACCACGCAGGTATTGGAAAAGTACTTTGGAGAATACCCATGGGCAAAAGAAAGAATTGGAATTGCAGAAACACCACATCTTGGTATGGAACACCAGACCAACATTGCATATGGCAATCAATTCCGGTATACCAAAGTAGGTGGAGAAGATTTTGACTGGCTCCTCAATCACGAGTTTGGACACGAGTGGTGGGCCAACAAAGTGACCAACAAAGATTGGGCCCACATGTGGATACAAGAAGGCATCTGCAGTTTTGGTGATGCATTGTACATCCGTGAACTGGAAGGTGAAGAAGCCTATCTCCAACGCATGCGTAACACCGCCCGCAAAACACAAAACTTAAAACCCATTGTTCAGGGCGAAGAAGTTGACTCTGATGATGCTTACCATGGTGATATTTATGGAAAGGGAGCATTTTTTATGCACACTTTGAGGTATGTACTCGGTGATGATATCTTCTTTCCTGCCCTTAAAAAGTTGGCCACAGACAAAAACTATACTTACGACAATTTTGTGACCACCGATGATGTGGAACAATTATTCAGCAGTGAGTCGAAACAAAACCTGAAACCTTTGTTTGACTTCTATCTACGTACTATTAAAAAGTTAGAAGTGAGTGTAAAGCAGGTAGAAGAGAACAAGTTTGAAATTAAACTGGTTAACTATGATGGAAACCTACCGGTTGACGTCCAGACGGATGGTAATATAGCGCGAACCCTACTAGGCAAAAGCTCTACGGTCATTACCAGCAATGGATGGCCTGTGATCGACCCTAAGGGTTACTACTTAAAAAGAGTTATACTGGAGTAAAACTCCCCACTTATTCGAAAATCCCTAATAATTTCAACCATTCATACTATTTTCGCAACCACATGCATTTAGTTACGTTCTCAGATGTGAGTTATAAATAGTAGAAAATACTTTTTGGACTAGGATTAGTCTTAAAAAGATTGTTGGATTTATGAATGTTTTGGTTGTTGAAAGTGAGTTGCATATTGTTACTGCTATTGAGAAGGAGCTGCAACGGGAAAATTTTATTGTAGAGTCTGCCAAAGATGCATTGTCGGGGCTCGAATTACTAACTAAAAGTCATGTAGACTTGATCATACTTGATGCCGGACTGCCAGGGGTGAATGGTATTGAATTATGCAAGATCATAAGGGAAAAAGGATTTAAGGACACTCCTATACTTATGCTCACCTTGCTCAATAGCATAGAGGATGTGGAAAAGGGACTAGATGCTGGTGCTGATGATTATTTGGCAAAACCTTTCAGATTGGATGAATTATTAGGAAGAGTTAAGGCCCTATCACGTAAAATCACCCAATCCCAAAATCTTCAGGTAGCAGACTTAACACTGGATAGGCTTGCAAAAGTGGCAATACGAGGTGGAAAAGAAATCAAACTCACCTCCACGGAATACCGACTTTTAGAGTACCTCATGCAAAACAGGCGCAAAGTCCTTTCGAGAGGCGATATACTTAAAAAAGTTTGGGATATTAGGTTTGATACTGGCACTAATGTGTTGGACGTGTATGTCAACTACCTCCGAAAAAAGATCGACAAAGGTTACGATACAAAACTGATTCAAACAGCTAAAGGAATGGGTTATGTAATCAAAGAGGAAATCTAAGATTGAAGACTTAGGATAAAACCGAAGAGTTGATCAGCTTTTGTCTTTATTGTGTTTCAACACCTTGGCCTCCACGTGGAAGACCACCTCTTCGGCAATATTAATGGCGAGATCGCCAACGCGTTCCAGTTTATTCACTACTGCCAGTAACCTAACAATAAGTTTTGCCTGCTTAGGATCTTCTTCAATCAAGGCAGCCGCAATTTTAGGCCCGCTCTTATTTTTCTTGTTAAGCAACTCATCCTCCTTAAATGTTTTACGCGCCAAGTCTGCATCATCCTTTTTCAACGCTTCGCCCAGACAAGAGAGCATGGATATGGATATCTCGTACATTTTGCCAATGCCAAACTTTTCAAGATAATTCTTATCGAGTTTTTTACTGTTTTTAACTAAGAATGTAGCAATGTTTTTTGCATTGTCGCCAATGCGCTCAAGGTCACCAGTAATTTTCAGTACAGCCAATACAAACCGAAGGTCGGTTGCAACCGGATTATGTAATGCCAATATATTTTCACAATCCTTATCCATCGTAAGTTCAAGTGCATTAAGCCTCTTCTCATTTTCAATCACTTGTTCAGCCAATTTCAGATCTCCTGAAATTGTAGCCTCCTTACAAAGTTCAATTTGCTTAGAGGCGAGCCCCATCATCTCCAACAAGTTTTCTTTCAACGCCTGAAGTTCGATCTCTAGATTCGACATAGTTCACAGTACAATTAATACTCTTTAATATAATACGAAATTATCCAAATCTTCCGGAAATGTAGTTCTCAGTTTGCTTTTTGGTAGGATTAGTAAAAATATCCGTTGTTTTACCAAACTCAACAAGTTCACCCATATAGAAGAAAGCTGTTCTATCACTAACACGAGAGGCTTGTTGCATGTTATGCGTCACGATAATAATCGTATAATTTTGCTTCAGTTCATTAATTAACTCTTCAATTTTTGCGGTAGAGATAGGATCCAAAGCAGATGCGGGTTCATCCATTAATATTATAGAAGGTTCCACTGCAAGAGTGCGTGCAATACATAACCTTTGCTGCTGTCCTCCAGAAAGTCCGAATGCTGATTTTTTTAATTGGTCCTTCACTTCACTCCAGAGTGCCGCCTTCATAAGGGATTGCTCTACAACTTCCTCAATTTTCTTCTTGTCCTTCTCACCATGAATACGAAGTCCGTACGCCACATTTTCAAAAATTGACTTTGGGAAAGGGTTTGGTTTTTGAAAAACCATTCCAATTTTTTG
>JAGQYK010000052.1:8170-21000 GCA_020436125.1 Cyclobacteriaceae bacterium
CTTAATTCCTCAATATTTACTTTTTTCTTATAGATATCATTGCCCTCCACTAAAATTTTACCCTCCAATCGAAATATATCGATGTAGTCATTCATTCTATTAAGGGTGCGTAAAAATGTTGATTTACCACATCCAGAGGGTCCAATAAAAGCAGTTACCGTATTTTCTTTAACGGCTAGGTTGATGTTTTTCAGTACGTGATTGTCACCGTAATAGGCATTGACATCGATGGCTTCTATGTGCTTCATTGCTTTCTTTTCGGTTTTACCACGTGATTTTTTTCTGCCATTTATTGCGAAGGTACACTGCAATACCATTCATGATAAAGGTGATCAACAAAAGAATAATAATAGCAGCGGCTCCATTAACAAGAAATTCATGCTGGGGACGGGATACCCAATTAAAAATTTGCATAGGCAATACCGTGAATTCATCCATTGGGCTCTTAGGAACAAATGGAACATAAGCCAACGCCCCAATTACGATAAGAGGTGCCGTTTCCCCCATAGCCCTTGATAAAGACAAAATAATTCCTGTTAAAATTCCTCCTCCTGCTGCTGGTAATATTTGATGCCAAATGGTTTGCCACTTGGTGGCCCCCATAGCGTAAGATGCCTCCCTTAAAGTATTAGGAACCGCTTTTAGTGCCTCTCGTGTAGCAACAATTAAAATAGGAAGAATCAAAATGGCTAAAGTAAAGGCTCCAGCCAGTAGACTTGCTCCCAGGTTCATCAACCTTCCAAAAACTTCCAGACCCAACAACCCATATATAATAGAAGGAACACCCGCCAGATTAGCAATATTTACCTCCACCATAGCTGCAAGCCTGTTCTTCTTACCATATTCCTCCAAATAAATTCCCGCAGCCACTCCAAGGGGTATAGCAATCATAGCAGTAAGTGCTAATATCCAGGCCGTACCTGTCCAGGCGGTGAGTATACCGGACTTTTCTGCTTTACGAGAAGGTAGATTAGTAAGAAAGTCCCAATCAATTCGCTGAAGACCATCAATCAGAATGTTTCCGATAAAGATGACAAGCATAAGCAAACCGAACATTGTGCACCCAATGCCCACATACTTGAAAGCTTTATCTATTCTCCTATTTCGTTTAAGGCTACTCATACTTTTCCTGATACTTTTTCTTCACCCAATAACTCACATTATTCAAGGCGAATGTGAAAAGGAATAAAGTTATTCCTGCTGCATAGATTGTTTTGTATTCAATGGAACCGTGCTGTACGTCACCCAGACTTACCTGCACGATATAGGCCGTAATTGTTTCCACTCCATCTCTTGGGTCAAAAGTGAGAATAGGCTGCTGGCCTGCTGCAATAGCTACCACCATGGTTTCTCCAATCGCTCTTGAAATGGCTAATATTATAGAAACTATAATTCCTGAAGAAGCAGCAGGTAACGCTACTTTAAAGGCTGTTTGGAAAGGTGTTGCTCCCATACCAAAGGATGCTTCCCGCAAAGATTTCGGAAGGGCGTGCAAGGCATCTTCACTTAGCGAGGAGATCATAGGGATAATCATAATCCCCATCACGATACCCGCAGACAATGCGTTGAAACTTCCCACACCAGGAATTATACTTTGTAAAAATGGAGTAACAACAGTGAGTGCGAAAAAACCATACACTACAGTTGGAACAGCGGCCAGCAACTCAAGTGCTGGCTTTACCGTTTTTCTGAAATTTTTATTGGCATATTCACTGAGGTAAATCGCTATCGTAAGTCCTATAGGGAGTGCAGTGGCAATGGCGATGGCAGTAGTAAGAAATGTGCCCACCAGCAACGGCATAATACCATAATGCTTTTGCGTAAACAATGGTGTCCACTGGGTATCCGTTAAAAAATCATAGATAGAAACCTGCTGAAAGAAAGTAAACGACTCACTAAAAAGCACAACAATAATACCAACGGTAGTAAGTATTGTTATGAGCCCGCTAAATGCAAGCGCTCCTTCTATTATTCTTTCGCCTGGTTTTTTCAAACTACCCTGAAGCTATGCCGAAAGGCTTTGCAGTTTCTTTATTACGAGATTATTGATTGACGGGAGCAACGAAACTTTTAAATGCATCCAATCCTTTCTGATACTCCGCTTGTGGAAGAGGAATATAACCTACATCCGGAACAAGTGTTGGAGCATTGTTTAAATAGAAATTAACAAACGCTATTACCTCTGGTCTTTTTGCAGCTACATCATTCACATAGATAAACACTGGTCTCGACAACGGTGCATAGGTGCCATCTTTCACAGTTTGTGCTGTGGGCTCAATTGCACCAGTACCACTATCCACCCCTACCAATTTCAACTTATCGATATTTTCTTCATAGTAAGCCAGTCCGAAAAAACCAATAGAATTGACATCTCCTGAAATTCCCTGAACTAAAACATTATCATCTTCACTAGCAGTATAATCACCACGGCTTGAACCACTCTTACCTACTATCACTTCAGTGAAATAATCATAAGTTCCAGAAGCAACTCCAGGGCCATACAAGTTAAATGGCTCATCAGGCCACCCTTCACGAATCTGGCTCCACTTAGTGATAGTACCTTGCGCTGAAGGCTCCCATATTTTTTTTAATTCTTCAACTGTAAAATGATCTACCCAAGTATTCTGCTTATTGACCAAAACGGCCAAGCCATCATAGGCTATGGTCAATTCAAGGAACTTCACATTGTTTTCTGTACAGATAGCAGCTTCCTGCTCTTTTATTGGACGGGAAGCGTCATTGATATCCGTTTCACCTCGGCTGAACTTGTTAAACCCCCCTCCAGTGCCTGAAACACCAACTGTTACCTTCACTTTGGGCTGATCCACCCTGAATTCTTCTGCTATGGCCTCGGTAATAGGATACACTGTGCTTGATCCATCAATTTTTACCTCTCCGGTCAAAACACCTGATTCAGATCCAGATTCAGTATTTTTTGAACCGCAAGAGGCCGCAAAAAAGCCTGTAGCAACAATAATTAAAAGTGTATGTATTTTAAGATTCATAGAAGTTACCGTTAAAATTTCCACAAAAGTACCGTAGTCCCCATCCTGCATCGGACACTGTATGTTAAGCTTATGTTAAGCTATTGTTAACTCGACCATTTTAGTAGGGTAAATAATTCATTGAATAATAACAATTTAGAAACAATTAGAAAACATAAGAATTCCTTCTAATTGGTCTTGCTAAGTAGTTAATTATCAACGTCTTTATAGAATTAGCAATAGGGATTTCCCTTATTTTCATCATTCAGGTAACCGATCAAAATCGGTTGTTAACATTGGAGATTGAATCCATGGAGGAAGTGTCCAGTCTGGTTTTTTGTTCAAAACCGAAGGGTTGATTCCCTAGTTTTGCGGTCAGTTGTTATTCAAAGTTCAACAAAAACTCAAAAAATGATTAAGGCAGCCTACATGTCATTAATTCTCCTACTCTTCATTGGTGCTTTACAAATACCAGCGTTGGCGCAGGACCAAACCAACAACACTTTTGGTAAGGGTATTCGAATAGCCGCTAAAGACTCCTCCTTCACCATGAAATTCGGTGCGAGGATTCAAACTTTATATGATGGACGCCTCAATCTGGAAACCAACGACTACAATGATCGATTACTTACACGTAGAGCACGTTTAAAGTTTGACGGCTATGCCTATAGCCCAAAGCTTGTATACAAAATTGAATTGGCCGTTTCAAGTACAGACATTAGTGGTGGTGATAACCCGGAATTTGGGAATACATCAAGAGTGATACTTGACGCAGTATTAAAATGGAATTTTGCTCCCAACTGGGAGCTTTGGGTGGGGCAAACCAAACTTCCTGGAAACCGAGAGCGTGTGATCTCCTCCCAGAATTTACAGTTTGTAGATAGAAGTAATCTCAACTCTCGCTTCAATATTGATCGTGATGCCGGAGTTCAGCTTCATTACGACAAAAATAAATTTAAATTTATCTCTTCCATTTCAATGGGAGATGGTAGAAATATTGTAACCAACAATGCAGGAGGATATGATTACACGCTCAGAGCCGAATATTTACCTTTTGGATCATTTAAAAGTAGTGGAGATTATTTTAACTCTGACCTGAGCCGGGAACCTGAACCAAAATTATCAATTGGCGTCACCTACGATTACAACGATAGAGCTACACATGCACGTGGCCAACTAGGTGATTTACTCCCCGCACAACGCGATTTGGAAACTTTATTTATTGATGCCCATTTCAAATACAATGGGTTTTCTTCGTTACTGGAATATGCAAACAAAAAATCGCCAGACGGCCCCGTTATTCTAGATGGAGGAGGGAATTTCGTAGCTTCATTCTATACAGGTGAGGCCATCAGCTGGCAAGCTGGATATCTATTTCTGAATAACTTTGAAATAGCTGGACGGTACACACAAGTAACACCAGAGGCAATCACCTTAAACAGGGATAACACTCAAATGACTTTCGGGGTATCCAAGTACTTTGTGGGCCACAATTTGAAAATTCAAAGTGATGTCACTCTTATTCAGGAAAAATCACGCGATGATGTACTCATGACAAGGGTACAAGTAGAGTTAGCCTTTTGATTTAACTAATCAGCAATAAATTTTATACCTAAAATCGCGGTAGATAACTGTTATTAAGGTTCTGCTCAATAACCTTTTGCCTCAGCCATTCGTAATCATTAACTTAAAGCTTAGTAGCGAACCTTAAGTCTAAATGAATATGGTGAGGAATTTCATACGATTTTTTTCATTGAATATTTGGGGCAACCTCCCATCGAGCTGGCAAAGGGCGCTCTCCAAATTTTATGCAACGCTTTATACAAAGAGTTATAGCAAACATATCATTGGCCCCTACTGCCGATTCAACTATGATGATCCCTCCTATCTATTACAATTTAAACCGGCTAGTGGAAGTAGTACTTATCAAAATTTTCAGGATTTTTTTACCAGGGTTTTCAAGGAACCGATCAAAATAAATACAAATGCAGTCTGGCCATGTGAAGGGTTATTGTGTGAATATGGAATGGTAAAGGAAACTGAACTGGTCAAAGTAAAAGGTCATAAGCGACACCTGAGAACCATCTTCGGAGCACTGGGTGATCAAATACCTGATGACTATTATTTTTCAAATGTTTTTCTTCACAACAATAACTATCACCGAATACATAGTCCCATCAATGGCACTGTCTCACGCATAGAACACATTCCTGGCGACCTTGTAGTATTAAGGCCTTGGGTTTATAAGAACGATCCTTCACTTCCTGCCCTTCGCAACGAACGCATCAATGTGGATATTCAATCAAAAGACGGTAATCACTGGTTTCTCTCCATCGTTGGTGGTCCGGCAGTAGGTACTATTGTTATGGCGCAAGGATTGGACATTGGCTCCCTGGTATCTATAGGTCAGGAGCTGGGCACCTTTTTACTGGGCTCTACCTGCTGCATTGCCTCACCAATGCCTGCTAAAAATGCCAAATTAGGCCAGCAGGTAGCTGTAGGCCACCCTTTATAGCTCCTTTTGTAAAGCATCTTATCCAATAGGTGCCTAAAACCTGCAACTGATCTTTTTTTTTGCGATCTTGATTCATCCATAATCAAATAGCTATGCGCGAAATAATTCTCATCCTTAGTATTGTCACTCTTCTTTTCGGATGCCAACATGAATATGATGTTGTTATAAAAAACGGAATGGTCTATGATGGATCAGGAAATCCTCCAGTACAAACAGATGTTGCCATCAATAAAAATAAAATAGTAAAGGTAGGTGACCTTTCCAGCGCTAAAGCCAAACGCGTCATTGATGCGAGCGGATTGGCCGTAGCACCAGGATTTATCGACCTACATGCACATCTTGATCCATTACTCAATTTACCTTCTGCAGAAAGTGCCATTCGCCAGGGAGTAACAACTTCACTCGGTGGTCCAGACGGATCATCACCTTGGCCCATTGGAAGCTACCTCGACAAAGCCGATAGCATTGGCATGACCATGAACGTAGCTTTTCTTGTGGGGCATAATACCATCAGAAGAAATATCATGAAGCTGGAGAACCGAGCACCTACCGATGAAGAACTTACAGCTATGAAGGCGCAGGTGGAGCAAGGTATGAAAGATGGTGCTTATGGTATTTCTACAGGACTTAAATATTTACCAGGAGCTTTCTCTAAAGTAGACGAAGTGATTGCCCTTTCTAAAGTGGCATCACAATACAACGGCATATATACATCTCACCTTAGAGAAGAAGGTATAGGTCTGTTAGAAGCCGTATACGAAGCTATTGAAATAGGAAGAGAGGCAAACATTCCCATAGTACTTACACATCATAAAGCCATCGGCACAAAAATGTGGGGAGGTAGTGTAAAAACATTAGCAATGGTAGACAGTGCAAGAAAATTGGGCATCGATGTGATGATGGATCAATACCCGTACAATGCAAGCTACACGGGTATAGGAGTTCTTATTCCCTCATGGTCCATGGCGGGAGGAACACCGGAGTTTAAAAAAAGATTAGATAATCCTGTATTAAGAGACAGCATCAAAAGGGGCATTGTACATAATATATTATACGATCGTGGTGGTGCTGACCTGAATCGGGTACAGTTTGCTCTTGTAGAGTGGAAAAAGGATTTAGAAGGCAGAACCTTGCACGATTGGTTGGTAGAAAGGAATATGGAAACCTCTGTGGAAAATGGAGCAGAGCTGGTGATTGAAGCGCAACTCAATGGTGGTGCCTCTTGTGTGTACTTTGCCATGGATGATGCCGATGTGGAACGTATTATGAAACATCCGCAGACCATGATAGCTTCCGATGGAAGACTTGTTGAACCTGGGGATGGACACCCGCATCCAAGATGGTATGGCACTTTCCCTCGCGTGCTTGGTGTCTACTCACGAGAAAAAAAAGTAATACCACTTGAAGTGGCCATTCAGAAGATGACCATGATGCCAGCCGATAGATTAGGTCTAAAAGAAAGAGGACGCTTAAAGGAAAATACTTTTGCTGATATTGTTGTATTCAATCCCGAAACAGTTGCCGACAAATCCACTTTTCAAAACCCACATCAATATCCGGTAGGAATTGATTTTGTGATGGTAAATGGAGTGCTTGCAGTTGATGCTGGTGAATTCGTTGATGCAAGATCAGGTGTAGTATTAAGGAAAGGGAAGCAATAGTTTAGCTTTACTACTATGTTTATTATCAATCTTCACTATATCGTTCCATTGGAAGAATTGGATGCGCATATGACGGACCACGTGAAGTATTTACACAAGTACTACAAACAGCATGTCTTTGTCGCATCAGGAAGAAAAGTGCCGCGGACTGGTGGTATAATCCTTGCAGTGGGGAAATCAAAGGAAGAAATTGACAAGATTATCTCTGAAGACCCTTTTCATATTCATGGACTGGCTGAGTTTACTGTCACAGAGTTTTTGACCTCTCAGTCCCATCCTGAGCTTAAAGATTTTCTGAAGACTTATGCATGAACCGCCAGCGCAAAAATTCACTTCAAACGCAGAAGACACATAGACTTCGATTATCTTTTAACTGTTCTACTTAAAAATATTATACTCCGCAACCATCTTTTTATACTCCGGAAAGATCTTTTCATAGGATGCCTCATCCACCTTTTTTAAGGCGTTCATCAATCCACCGATACCCGAGTCTTTCAGCGACACCCTTTGTTTTTTAATTTCTTCCATTTTAGTGCGGATGGTCCCTTCCAATTTTCTCAGTTCGCGTTCAGTCATCTTATTCGTTTTATAGAGCAAATATATAATTAAGTAACTGAAGGAAATTGATCTACTCCTTACGGTTTGTAACCAGGCCCACGGATAACTTTACCAGGCTTGGCTCCGGTATACTTATTATTTTCTATCACTACTTCTCCGTTTACAATGACCCACTTCACTCCTTCAGAAAGATTAGACGGTGATCCAAAAGTGGCTCGATCTTCAATGGTATTGAAATCAAAAAGTACGATGTCAGCTGCAAGGCCTGGGGCAAGCGTACCTCTGTCGTATGCCATGATCTCATTAGCTGCTACCGCACTCATCCTATGAATGGCGCCTTCCAGTGAAAGCACACCCAATCCTTTTACATAGTGGGATAAAACTCTGGGAAATGCTCCATATCCTCGGGGATGCACCGCATATCCTGTAGCAGCAGGTCCAGCATCCGTATCAAAAGAAGTAAACTCCTCACGCATTGCTTTCATCTTATTGACTTCCGACATGGTCTGCGGCATAGCAAACACTTCGTACATGGTCAAATCAAAGAAAACATCCCATGGCAATTTTTTTTCTGCTTTCGAAATAGCCCCTATTGTGCTACCATTATGGGTGGCATAAGGGGTGCCCTCCAAATGAGCCACAACAATGCGATCCCAATTTTTTCCCGCATGCGCAAACCAGTTCTCCCACCCGGCTAATGTTTCCATCTCTTCACGCATCACTGCTCTCACTTTAGGATCTTTTAATTTCTCAAGCAAAGCATCTTGTCCATCCGCAGCATGCCGAGGATGCAGCAGAGCACGAATGCCCAGACCATTATTAATGTAAGGGTAAATATCCACTCCCACTTCCTGGCCATTGGCCCTTGCTTCTTTTATTCTCGCGATGGCCATATCCATCTTTCCCCAGTTGCCCTGACCAGCAGCCTTCAGGTGGAAAATATGAACAGGTGTTCCAGCGGCCTTTCCAATTCGTAGTGCTTCGTCTATGGCTTCTATTAATCGGTCGCCCTCATTGCGCATGTGCGTAAAATAACGACCTCCATATTTTCCAGCTACTTTAGCCAACTCGGCAATTTCCTCTTCACTTCCATAAATGGCCGGTGGGTAGATCAACGAGGTGGATAAGCCAATGGCGCCAGCCTCCATTGCTTCCTGCACCATTCCTCGCATAGTGTCCAGTTCCTTAGGGGTAGCCTGACGATCCTTATCACCAATGACCAAATAACGAACTTGCGTATGTCCTACAGTTTGCACCATGTTCATTGGCATTCCTGCTGTTTCCAATTTTGTGAAATATTGACGCATGGTTTTCCATCCTGCAGTCTTCGCCTCTTCATCACTGAGGGGAGCATCTGATCCCCCCTCTCCAGCGTTGATAGTAGTAATACCTTGCGTCAGTAGGTTCAATGCGGTGTTGGGGTCTTTTATAAATGATGCCGCGCTTTGTCCCATCATGTCAATAAAACCAGGGGCCACAATAAGGCCTGTTGCATCAATGCTTTTCGTTGCTGATGCATTACTCAACTTCCCGATAGCCACAATCTTATTGTCTTTGATAGCGATATCTCCTGTATACCAAGGTGATCCCGTGCCATCTACAATACGACCGTTCTTGATCAGCAGATCGTAGGTCTGCGCTTCACTGAGCCAGGAGAAGGTCAGAAATGAAAGGAGGAGTAGAGTGGATACTTTCATAATTTTCAAATTTTTGCTAACGATCAGGCTATGAATAGCGATTGATAGCTGCTCAATATAGTAAATAGGAATGAGTTGAATTGGAGTGGTCTCATGACTTACGCTATCCCCAATGTACTAATGTACTACTTCAGGCTAATCTCTTTTCTGGTTGTTCCTCCTTTCTCGGACTGGATGGTGACAGTGGCCATTGGGGTTTTACCAGTGATCTTAAATACATATTCGATAGTGCGTTTAGTGATGCCTTCACTCTCTCTGCTTCCATCGAGATGACCTACATCGGTTCTGGGTTTTCCACTTACCAGTTCCGCATCTTTTGCCTCCACCATCGCACGGACAGGTTTAGCAATTTCCATCTCAAGCGCACGTGTAGTAATATTGGTAGGCAGGTAACCTTCGTTCTCTATTACTAACGATACCTTCACCACTTTTCCTTTTTCAATTACGCTGATGTTGGATTCTCTAATCACTACCCGAGGACTAAGCTCTGCAAGCCAGATCATCCAGGGTACATATTTTTCAATTTCTTTTTGCAACATCTCTACAGGAGGGTTTTGTCTCGTAAATTTCGTATCCCATCCCCCTATCTCCACGGCACCTAATTGTGGATGGTTATAGGCCTGCCAGTTTTTAAAACCTTTGCCACCCAATTTTTCATCGTTCCACTTCAATCTTTCTACGTCCGACACACGTCCGTCCTTGTCTGTGTCTGCCTCAAAACCACCCCAGAACTCTGGAACGAAACCCACCACGCCAAAATCCCAATAGCCCCAACTGATGAGCGTACCATGTCGGTGCAGTCGCGGGTTGCTGTAACTCGGAATAGCCTTTTGTCCTGTGGTTTTTTCATATTTCCCAGACAACTCCATGATTAGGCGCTGATCCTCCATGTTAAAATTGTCCCATGAAGTAGTTGAGGGCAAACGAAACAATATGCCACCAGAAGTATGACCATGAAAAATACCGGTAATGTTTTTGTGTGCATTGATGAACTCTATCGTGTGACGTGTCTCTGGTTCGGACAGTGGATAAGGACCTGCTCCCTTCTGCTCACTTTCTAGTCCCCAGTTGCGTGGAAAATTTCTATTCATATCTATCCCTCCTATTCCATCTTCATTGAACAGGCCATCGTTGTCGTCATCGGTACCTTCCTCCAGCACATCATAAAAATTTCCCGTGGCGTCACCCTCCCCCCTTCTCACCATAAGACGAGAATCTTCTTCGCTAATTTTCCACCTTCCTGTGGGGTTTTTAATGCGCATATCAGCGATCACGTTGTCCTTATTCAAATCATTCCCGGGATCTTCATCCAGCAGACCGTCCATGTCTTCATCATAAGGGCGGGGTGTACTTCTTAAATGGTTGACAGTGGTTAGTGCTATGTCAGCTCCATCGGGATTGAATTTTGGTCTTACATAGAGTGTACGCGTATCAACGAGTTTTTTAATTCTCGGATCCTTGTCGTATTGTGTTAGAATGTGCCACGCAAAATGCAGTGATACCTCTGCTCCTGTTAGCTCACCCGCATGGATGTTGCCATCATAGTAATACGCAGGCTTGTTGTCCGGACTTCCGGTTTTTTTATTAGTAATCTCCAATACCATGAGAGGCGTTCCTTTTAGTGTATGGCCAATGGTGTATAAATTAGTAAGGTCCGGATAGGTTGTAGACCAACCTGTCAGTAATGCATAAGCATCGGCAGTAGTGTGATACTTTTTCCAATTGGGGTTTTTAGGATCTTCATTTTGAGCGATTGCGGCTACTGAAAATAGGAGTGCCAGGCTGAGCAACAGGTTCCGGGTTTGCATATGTGTTCATTTTGAGGTTGTAGTAAGGTACTTCTTAGAAAGAGGAGTTAGAAAGGTTTTTTGATGAGAGGCTTCTTGCTTTACTGGTTAGTCTTCTATTACACCAATTTTTGGTCTTTATTAATAATGAGAAATATGAGGTATTTATTTCACGGTGGTGGAAAAAGCGGTCAAGATCGAGTCTGAGTATGGAGCGTCTATTATTACTATATTTATCACCTCATTAAAAATGCAGTTATGGAGTCGGAACAGGATAAGGGTGTAAATGCAGTCAACCAGGAGTTCAAAAAGTACGAGCAGGTAAATAAAAATCAAACCTATCACCTTTCGGAAAAAGAAGGGGAAGAACAGTTTGATGATGAATACGAAATCAAAACAGCTGACATGAGCCTCTTCCTCCATGGGGGAGAGGAAGGAAAGAAAGAATTCGCACAACAATTAGGAGAAGCCATGGAGAGCATTGGCTTTACGATTTTGTCAGGTCATGGTATTGATGCCTCACTTTACAATGAAGCAGAAAAAAAGATTGCCGAGTTTTTTGAAACTACCACACGCGAGGAACGCATGAAGTACCATGCAGCAAGAGTAGGTTCAGTAAACCAAGGGTATTTTCCCATGAAAGAAACTACCATCATCCATCCTGATCTGGTTGAAGGGTGGGTATTTTGTAGAAGAGCTTTCAATTTTGACAACGATCCTGATTTCAAAGAATCTGACTACTGGCCACGGCCGGGCTATGAACCGTTTTTCAGAAAAATAGTTTTGGAACATGAAAAGTTGATTCTTCCCATCATGCAGAGTATTCTTTCTTATCTAAAATGCGATCCACATCTTTATGATAAGAAATTAACGGGTACCAATTTTGGATTTAGATTAAACTATTATCCTGCAATTAGCGAGGAAGACGATGCTACTGGGGCAGGAAGAATGCTGGGGCATGAAGACGTAGATTTGTTTACTATACTGCCCGCACAATCCGTTGATGGATTGCAAGTGCTCAATCGCAAGAACATGAAATGGATTAGATTGAAAGCACCAGCCGGTGCGATCATTTTAAATACGGGTGACTATATGCAACGCATCACCAATGATATAATGCCCTCCACTACACACCGCGTGAGTAAGCCCATTAACAAAAAAATGAACAACACACCACGCATCAGTTTACCTATGGCTGTGTACGTGTGGGAAGATGACATACTCGAAGTATTACCTAACACTGGTACGCCCAAATACGAACCGATCAGAGCAGAAGATTTTCATACCAGGATTACAAGCAAATACTATGGGGACGATTATTCAAAACAGAAATAACTTCACTGTTGAATTTCTACTAGTGCTTTACTAGCTTCTCTAGCATGGCATCGATTGTACTCTTCGACAAATAGGTTTCTCCAATCATCACTGCTTCAATAGCCTGCGTATTGGTGATATCTTCCAAAGGATTAGCATTGAGCAAAACCAAATCCGAAATGGCTCCAGTCTGGATGATTCCTTCATTATCCTTATTAAGGTAATCGGCCACATTGATAGTTCCTGTTTGTAAAGCTTCAAAGGGAGTAAGTCCGGCATCTACCAAGTACTTCAATTCATAATGTGCAGAGAAC
>JAGQYK010000052.1:21098-23477 GCA_020436125.1 Cyclobacteriaceae bacterium
ATAAATAAGTTTCCTTCTCAACGCGATATAGTCTTTTACCTTTTGTGCGTTGTATCTCTTGTCCGCCAACAAATCGTCTTTGGCTTTTCTCCAGTTGTCCAGTACTTGCTGGCTCATGTACTTCATTTCTGGAGCACTTAGATGTTCATCTGCTTCCGAAGGAAACATCCAGCGTTCTGCCAGCGATTGTGTAGGCACCATCCAAATATCTTTCTCTCTTAAGCCTTGTATAATTTCAGGGATTCTGGATGTATCCGCCAGTGGTGATGAGTAAATAGCAAACAGTCCATTGCCTTCTTCTCCAATTTCTGCAATGTTGGGCACCAGCGCTTCCACAAAACCATCCATATGGTCGATCGAAGAATAGCCTGCTTCGATTGCGCGGTCGATACCGACATCAAAAGAAACATGGCCTACAAAAGGAATTCCTAATTCATTGGCAGTAGACGTCACAGCGGCAAAAGTTTCGGGCACTAAACCAGGATGCATTTTCAAATAATCATAGCCTGCCGCCTTTTGACCGCGCACCCTCTGTGCTCCTTCTTCTGCAGTTTTTACAGTATTACCATTAAATGATGGACCAGTCGTATAGAAATGTGGTCCCAGTATTTCACCATTATTTACTTTCTCTCTTAGCTCCAGATGTAAAGGGTGCCCTAGCATGCCACGAATGGTAGTAATTCCCTTTGCTAAGAACAAGGACAACACTTCTTTCATCGGCTCCATATCATCGATGGGTGGAACGTGGGCGTGCATTTCTGCCAGGCCGGGGATCAGGTATTTGCCACTACCATCTACAATAGTAGCATCATCGTTATAACTTACTTGTCCGCTCTCTCCTACCTCCACAATTTTTCCAAGGCTCACCACCACATCCTGGTTTTCCAGCACACGCTCCTGATCCATGGGAATTACATTCACCGATTTAAAAACTAACTGAGGCTGTCCGGTGTTCTCCTTTTTAGGTTGACACGAAATAAGAAAGAAAAGGGTGACAAAGAATACAAGTGCTCTCATAGTAATAATTTGTTCGTAAAGTAAGGTGCCGAATGTAACAATTAGAGGGGTGAATTCGAAAGTAAATGATAAGGAGTTAGGGGTAAAAAATCAGTCAAAATGGCGGGATTAACCCTTAAAATTGATGCTTTTTATGACATAATTTCCTGATTTTCACTGTTTTCTGGGCTGGAGTACTATTTGATAAGTGTTATGAAAATTGAAACAATATGAACTTCGATAAATTCACCATAAAGTCTCAGGAAGCGTTACAAAAGTCTGCTGAAATTGCTGTGAGCAACCAGCATCAGGCTATCGAGCCTGCTCACTTGTTAAAGGCAATTTTAGAAACAGACGAAAATGTTTCCACCTATATATTAAAAAAGCTGAACGTCACTCAAGCCATTCTTGATAGCAAACTGCTGGAGGTGCTTGGTTCATTTCCTAAAGTAACAGGACAACAACCCCATCTTTCTAGCGCTACCAATCAGGTATTGCAAAATGCAGAAAAGGAATTGCGGGAATTAAAGGATGAATATGTTTCTGTCGAACACCTGTTGCTAGCACTATTAGATACCAAGGACAAAGTATCGTCCATCATGAAAGACGCAGGCTTTGAAAAGTCTGCCTTATTGAAAGCCATCAAAGAATTGCGCGGAGGTAGCAAAGTGACTGATCAAAATGCAGAAACAAAGTATAAATCACTAGAGCGTTATTCTAAAAATCTGAATGACCTTGCCAAAAAAGGAAAGATAGATCCGGTGATTGGTCGTGATGAAGAAATCAGGCGAGTGCTTCAAATTTTATCCAGACGTACGAAAAACAATCCCATCCTTTTGGGAGAGCCTGGTGTCGGTAAAACAGCCATCGTAGAAGGCATGGCTCAACGTATCGTAGATGGTGATGTTCCAGAAAACCTTAAAGAAAAAATTCTGGTGTCACTTGACATGGGTCTATTAGTAGCAGGCGCAAAGTATAAAGGAGAATTTGAAGAAAGATTAAAGGCTGTTATAAAAGAAGTCATAGACTCAGAAGGACAGATCATCCTCTTTATTGATGAGATTCATACGCTAGTGGGAGCCGGTGGTGGAGGAGAAGGCGCGATGGATGCGGCTAACTTACTAAAGCCAGCTTTGGCCCGCGGTGAGTTACATGCCATTGGAGCAACTACCCTTAAAGAGTATCAAAAATACATTGAGAAAGATAAAGCACTTGAAAGAAGATTTCAGGCAGTGATAGTGGATGAGCCCTCTGTTGAAGATTCCATTTCTATACTGCGCGGAATCAAAGACAAGTACGAATTGCATCACGGGGTAAGAATAAAAGACGATGCCGTTATTTCTGCCGTGGAATTATCACATCGATATATCTCAGATCGTTTCT
>JAGQYK010000053.1 GCA_020436125.1 Cyclobacteriaceae bacterium
ATCGAAACTGGGGCTTTGGGGCAGCCTCATTTTCCACCTAAGGCGAAAAGAATAATATATTTATTCCAGAGTGGCGCACCGTCTCAATTAGATCTTTTCGATTATAAGCCACTCTTGGCCAAATTGAATGGACAGGATCTTCCTGAAAGCGTTCGCCAAGGGCAAAGACTTACAGGAATGTCGGCCGGCCAGGCAAGTTTTCCGTTAGCAGGTAGTCCGTATAGTTTCAAACAGTATGGTGGTAGTGGTGCTTTTGTGAGTAACCTCATGCCTCACACTGCAAAAATTGCTGATGAGCTCTGTTTTATTAAGTCAATGTATACGGAGGCTATTAACCATGATCCTGCTATAACTTTTGTGCAAACAGGTTCGCAATTTCCTGGCAGACCCAGTATGGGCTCCTGGGTAAGCTATGGATTAGGCAGTGATAATGAAAACCTTCCTTCATTTGTCGTACTGGTTACAAAAGGAAAGTTTGGTCAACCTTTGTATTCTCGTCTGTGGGGAAATGGTTTTCTTCCTTCGGAGTATCAGGGTGTACAATTTAGGGCTGGTAAAAATCCGGTTCTTTATTTGACAAACCCTCCAGGGGTAAGCACTTCCAGCCGTAGAAATCAGTTGGATCATTTGAATGAATTGCAAAATGAACAATACAATGCCTTTGAAGATCCGGCAATACAAGCTCGAATAGCTCAGTATGAGATGGCTTACCGCATGCAGACTTCAATTCCGGATGTGATGGATACATCTTCAGAGTCTGAAGCGACTTACAAAATGTACGGTGAAGATGCTAAAAAGCCCGGTACGTTTGCTGCCAATTGCCTTTTGGCTAGACGTCTGGCCGAAAAAGGGGTAAAATTTATTCAATTATACCATCAGGGATGGGATCAGCATAACCGGCTTCCGAGGGATCTTCCTGTTCAATGTAAGGAAACAGATCAGGCCAGCGCGGCACTGATCATGGATTTGAAACAAAGAGGAATGCTGGAGGATACCCTGGTGATCTGGGGCGGAGAGTTTGGAAGAACAAACTATTCGCAAGGAGAATTAACTGCAACCAGTTTTGGGAGAGATCATCACCCAAGATGCTTTACATTGTTTATGGCAGGGGCTGGAGTGAAAAAAGGAATCACTTATGGTGAAACGGATGAATTTGGTTATAACATCACCTCCAATCCGGTTCACGTTCACGATTTCCAAGCAACCGTATTGCATTTATTGGGAGTGGATCATGAAAGACTAACCTATCGGTCTCAGGGAAGAAGATTTCGACTGACGGATGTGAGTGGGAATGTCGTTAATGACATTCTGACCTGATATGCTTTTACTCGAGATGACGCTTTTCTTCGGACGCTTTCATCCGATTGTTGTCCATTTTCCTATTGCATTACTTCTTCTGGCAGTGGTAATAGAGATTATTTCCCGGGTGCCAAGATTTAGACAATTATCTGCGAGCTTGCCTTTCTTGTTATTGGGTGGTTTCATCTCATCATTGTTGGCGGTTGCTTTGGGTTGGTTGATTGCAAATGACCGTGGATACGATGATGACACACTCTTAATGCACAGGTGGTTGGGAGTTTCGGTTTCCGTTGTTTCCTTGTGTCTTTGGCTTGTATCCATAAACCTTGTAAGAATAAATGAAGTTGCAAGGTTAGCTTTGTTTGCCTTAGTTTTCATTCTGGTGTCTTTAACAGGCCATCAAGGTGGTAACTTAACCCACGGGGACACCTACTTGATTGAACATGCTCCTGAAAAAATAAGAACCCTCTTGATGGATAGCACTGAAACCAATAGCCTGGTGTTAAAACCAAATCCTGATTCAGTAAATGTATTTCAGGATATAATAAATCCAATTTTGATCGAAAAGTGCACCCCGTGCCATACGGAGACGCAAAAAAAAGGCGGACTTGATCTGACCAGCTGGGAGGGTATTACAAACGGTGGAGACAATGGTCCGGCCATTAAACCGAATAAACCCCTCGATAGTGAATTATTTATTCGCATTACGTTACCGCAAGAACATGTAAAATTTATGCCTATCAAATCTTCTCCGCTAACCTACGGTGAAATTCAGTTAATCAAATGGTGGATTGAGGAAGGGGCACCACATGACACAAAACTTACTGCTTTATCAATCAATGAAAATATTGAATATTTTTTCAATAAGGATTACAATTTTAATCCCAATCCCAAACCTATTTATGAGGTATCTGAAATAGCTCCGGCATCCCCTCAGTATTTGATGGATTTAAAGAGCAAGGGATATATTATCCAACATTTGGCTCAGAATAATAATTATTTAGCGGTAGCTGTTAGTGGGAATTCACCAAAATTGACCTTAGACATGCTGGAGCAGTTATTGCCCATAAAAGATAACATTACCTGGATTGATTTTAGGGGGCAAAATCTAACCGACCAGCACTTAGGCCTATTGGGAAGTTTTGATAACCTCACCCGTTTGAATATTCAGAATAATCCTATTACAGATAAGGGCATACAGTTGTTAGCTCAACTAAGATACCTTGAAAGCCTGAACGCTATTCAAACACAGATAACCAACGAGAGTTTAGCTCATTTGGTTAAAATGGAATCACTCAAAAGAATGTATCTGTGGCAAACCTTGGTTGCAAAGGATGCGATTGATGCGATATTGAAAGAGCGACCTGACTTAACGATTGAGTCGAGTGTAGAATTTCAATAAAAAGACTTCCTTACAGGTGAATTACGATGCCGCTCATAAGCATTTGTTTTGTTTATATCCTGCTAAGATTGTTATAATCATGGCTAATTCACTTTCATGGTTTGCTAAAGAGGCTCTGTAGCTTTGATTACGCTAAAGTTAAAATCTTATGAAAAAATATTTACGCTTTCTTTTCGGGGCCACCTTTAAGAAGGAGTGCATGGCCATTTGCAGTAGTTTACTGCTTATAAGTCTCAATGCATTCCCTTCGATGGGTGAGGTAAATCGGGTTGCTGAAATAGTTTCGGTTCCTGATTTTGAAATTTCTGTTTCTGGAAAAGTCACTTCTGAAGATAATGGGGTTGGATTACCGGGTGTGAATGTGATTATAAAAGGTACGAATCAGGGTACAATTACAGATGACGCAGGAGAGTTTAACATTATTGTTCCTGATGACAATAGTGTGTTGGTATTTTCCTACGTTGGGTATGCTACCCGAGAGGTTTCAGTCAATGGTCAATCTGTTATAAATGTCTTGTTAGCGCCTGATTTCAAAGAGTTAGAAGAGCTAATTGTTGTTGGTTATGGCTCTACAGAAAAGAAAGACATCACGGGGGCAGTGGCGAGAGTAACGAGTGAGGAACTACGTGCGATACCTGCTTATTCCGTTGAACAAGCGCTGGTTGGTCGTGCACCAGGAGTTACTGTACAACAAAATTCTGGTGAACCTGGAGGAAGGATTGAGGTGAGGGTACGTGGGGCCAACTCAATGATAGGAAGCAATGAGCCTTTATATGTCGTGGATGGTGTGCCGATTACCGGTGTAATCGATTATATCAATCCAGCTGACATTGAGTCTATGGATATATTAAAGGATGCTTCCGCAACCGCTATCTATGGATCCAGAGGTGCCAACGGAGTAGTGATTATTACAACCAGAAAAGCTGAAAAAGGGAAGGCGGGAAGAATTGAACTCAATAGTTTTTATGGTGTGCAAAAGGAAATCAACAGATACGAGATGTTGAATGCCAGGGATTATGCAACAGTGGCAAATGAAAGAGCAAAAAATGATGGACTTACACCTTTTTTTGATTTAGATACTGTAAGCAACCCGGGTACTAACTGGCAGGATCTGATTTTTAGATCAGCTCCTGTTCAAAGCCATACCTTAACTTTTTCAGGAAGCTCAGAAACTTCTAACTACACTTTGTCTACCAACTTCTTCCAGCAAGACGGACTCATCGTCAACACTGGAGTGAAGAGGGGATCGATGAGGTTCAACGTGGACCATAAGGTGAATAAAGTGATTGGAATTGGCGCCAATGTAACATTGACAAGACGAGAGATTAACAGGTTGGATGTAGACAACGGTAATTTTGGAGGAAGAATTTATACAGATGCCATGGGAGTACCTCCGACCTTGGATGGGCCATTCGATAGTCAGGGTAATTATTATCAAGTTGATCAACTGCCGGATTATTCTTCTTTTGTGAGTCTTGATTTACGGAACCCGCTTATTCATACGGAAAAGAAAGACAGATCATTACACAATACTGTGTTGGCAAATGGTTTTATCGATGTTAATATTCTGGAAGGGTTAAAGTTTAAATCTCTTTTTAGTTTAGAATATCAAAATTCAATTAATGAAGGGTTTAACCCCATCATTTATAGCACAGATTTAGGATCTGCTTCTGATGGATATGCGTTTAATAATTCATTTCTGAATGAGAATATCCTTAGTTATAACAAATCGCTTGGTGCTAATCATAAAATAGGACTTGTGGGTGGCTTTACGGCTCAAACCTATATGTCCAGATTTGAAAGTGCGAGTGTGTCTGGCATATCCAATAATATCACTGAGAACTATGACCTGGCTGGAGCAACTATTATAAGACCTCCAAGCAATGGCCTCGGGGAATGGACACTGCTTTCTTGGTTGGGTAGAGCTAATTATTCCTTTAAGGACAAATACTTGGTAACTGCCAGTATTCGTACGGATGGATCATCTAGATTCGGTGCCGGAAATAAATGGGGAACTTTTCCATCTGCAGCAGTGGCATGGAGAGTATCCGAAGAATCTTTCTTGCAGCCCGTTAACTTGATTGATGATTTGAAGATACGTGCTTCCTATGGGGTCACAGGTAATACGGCATTGAGTGCTTACCAATCATTAGATAGGTTTTCTTCTGTCCGTATTGTTCAGGGTAATAAAACAGATGAAGTGGGTTATGCTCCTGGATCATTGGGTAACCCTGATTTGAAATGGGAAACCACCACGCAAATAGATGTGGGTTTTGATCTTACCATGTTAGAGGGTAAGGTAGAGCTCACATTTGATTATTATAAAAAGAATACCAATAATCTGCTGGCCTCTGTACCCCTGCCACCGTCATTGGGGTTTGGTTCTTCGCTAAAGAACATTGGTGAAATTCAGAACAAAGGAATAGAGGTGGGTTTAGGGTCTACCATGCTATTCGGAGATTTTAGGTGGAATATAATGGGTCAATTTTCGGCTAACAAAAATGAGGTGATTGAATTGGCTGGTGATGAAATTTTTGGAAGTACTAACTCCCATCCCTTTAATGCTACGATAAACATTGCCCGTGAGGGGGAGCCCTTAGGTGTGTTTTATGGACTGGTAGAAGATGGACTGGATGATGATGGATTTGTAAAGTATGTGGATATGGATGAGGATGGTAGCATCAACGCTTTAGACAGGGTAATATTGGGAAGTCCTTACCCTGATTTTGTTTATGGTTTGAATAATACATTCTCCTATAGAAATTTCGAATTGAATGTCTTTTTTCAAGGAATACAGGGACGCGATGTGTTTTGGGAAACAGCGGGCGTTCACCTTAATTCGTTCCAAAGAGGTATGAATCAATTCACTGACTTGATGGGCAATTATTGGACGGTAGAAAATCCTGATCCTAATGCGAAGTACCCAAAAATCAGCAGCAGTACTACACAACAGGTGTCTGATCGGTATGTGAAAGATGCGAGCTATCTGCGTATGAAACTTATTAAGCTGGCTTATAATTTTCCAGTAGCAAGTTTAACATGGTTGAATCGTGCACAGATTTATGTTTCAGGAACCAACCTGTTCACGTCTACCAAATATCCCGGCTTAGATCCTGAAGTGAATACAACGGGAAGTGGTTCATCTGATATTGGAAGCAGATTAAGAGTGGGGATAGATGAATCTTCCTATCCTTCGGCTAAGGTTGTTTCTGTAGGTTTGAATTTGACATTCTAAAACATTAATTTATAAATCATGAAAAACTTAAGCTTGTTTATATTTCTGCTTTTTCTGGCATCATCTTGTGAGGATGTGCTGGAAGAGGTGCCACAAGATTTTGTGTCTAGTGCCAATTTCTGGCAAAGAGCAGAGGATGCAGAAACTGCAGTAAAGGGAATCTATTCTGTAGACCTGACAGATCCTTATAATGATCAATTCCTCGAATTGCATTCTGATTTTGCAACTGGAAGAGGATCGTGGGCTTCAATTAGTTTTTGGGACAAGGGATTTGACAATACGCACATAGGAAGATCTGATTCTTATTGGTGGGAAAGACCCTATCGCGCGATCAATAGAGCTAATGGTGCCATTGCCAATATTCCAAATATTGATATGGATGAAGATAGTAAGAAAAGTCTTATTGCTGAGGCATTGTTCATGAGGGCCTGGAATTATTTCAACCTGGTTCGTGCTTTTGGAGCGGTACCGTTGCGTTTGGAGCCGACAGAAGATTTGAGTGCAGTGGATGTACCAAGAACTCCTGAAACAACGGTGTACGCACAAATAATTGAGGATTTAACAGTTGGAGAAACGGATTTACCCAACTCGCAGGGCAATAATACCAGAAGACCTTCAAAATGGGCGGCTAAAATGTTATTGGCGCAAGTATACCTGACCATGGAGAATTGGAGCTTGGCAGCAACTAAAGCGGAGGAGGTAATTAACAGTGGGGAATTTGCAATTATACCGGTTTCAACTTCAGATGATTTTTATGATATTTTTGCAAAACGCCCCACTACAGAAGATGTAATGTCAATTCATTATTCATCAACCATCACGGATTCATACGTGTATACACTTCATCGAGGTAACATTCCTGAATACAACAATAACACGAGTGGATTTTATACAACGTTACCTGTTACTACCACTATTATAGGGGCAGCATGGGATAATAATGACCTAAGGAAGGGCTTTAACTTGTATACTAAATATGTTAACAAATCAGGCAACTTGGTAAACTTACCCTCTTCTACTCCTGTATTATTTAAAAAGGTAATTGCTCAACCGGACGGTACTCGCTCCAATGCCCGTTATTACCTACGCTTCACCGAAAACTATTTGATCTATGCAGAAGCAGCGGCAATGGCTGCTGGTGCCCCAACCGCTCAGGCTCTAGAATATTTGAATATCATAAGAAGACGTGCTTACGGTCATGACCCGTTTGCACCTTCAGTAGATGATTACCCTGGAGGTATGACCCTTACTCAATTTCGTGATGCCGTAATTCTTGAACGTGCTTATGAATTTATTAATGAGCAAAGAAGGTGGTGGGATTTGTTAAGAACAGGCAAAGCCAAGGATGCCATTGAAGCTGCTTTTGGAGTAACATTTAATGAAGCGAGATTAAAATGGCCTCTCCCTTTGGACGAAATCAATAATAACGGAGCGATTAGTCAAACTGATCAAAATCCAGGATATTAACAGGGTTAAATAAGAATTAATATATAGGTATTTATTAGCTGAAAGAATAATGAAGAAAATAGAAGCTGAAGTGAGCCGTAGAAAATTCATAAGAAATGCATTACTCGCGGGGACGGGAGGCTTGGCGCTAGCCTCCCTAAACCCATCATGGGCGAGTGTTATTTCAACGAAAGGAGTGGCTAAGACTAAATTGAAACCAGAGATTTATGGCGACTGGTGGCTAATCGGGCCTCCACCTCCAGCAAGCAAAGATATCCCGGCCGAAGTTCCTAAATCAAAAGAGGAAATAGAAAAAATTTGCGCGGCATCGGGAATGTCTCCCGAGGATTGTTTGAAGTTCGCTAAAAAGGAAGCGGGTAAAAAATCCAGATTCGAACCCGTTGATCATCATATTTTTCAGGCGGATGATGGATACTGGCACTTATGGGGATGTGTCAGGGGCACCGGTATAGGAAGAATCCTTTACCACTGGAAGTCCAAAAAGTTGACAGATTCCAACTGGGAGAAAACCGGTGAGTTCATAAGATGCAATCCTAAAGTGGGAGAATGCATCGATGATTGGTCGGGACAAGAATGGATTCAGTCTCCTTACTTTGTGAAGGAAAATGGTAAGTACTATATGTTCTATGGTGGTCACAGCATTGGCAGGGATAAATCAGGGGTTCCTGTAAGCGGTTTGAGTAAGGATAAGTTTAAATCAGAATCTCAAATTTGCTTAATGACCTCTGATGATGGATTGAAGTGGGAACGCCACTTGTTCAAGGATGGTCTCAGCCGATTGTTTGTTGGACCAGGTGAAACCCGCGATCCTTCATTAATTAAAGTAGACAATACATGGTACATGTACTACGCTGGTTATGAAGATGGAGATCTGTTGAAAAACGGAGGGATTTATGTCAGAACTTCAAAAGATCTTATTCATTGGTCTGACTATAAACTGGCTCATCGTGACCCTACTTTTGGACCTTCAAGTTGGGACCATGAATGCCCCCATGTGGTGTATCGCGATGGTTATTTCTATTTATTCAGAACAGAGAGTTATTGGGAGGCACGTACTTACGTGTATAGAAGTGATGATCCTTCTGATTTTGGAACTAATGCAGAATCTGCACAAGACATGTATGTGGGCAGAATCGCAATTGCAGCTCCTGAAATTTATCAGGCTGATGGTATTGAATATGTTTCCTCCAACCATAATCCTGCAGCAGGAACACAAATGTCAAAATTGAGATGGGTGCCTGCCTAACTATTGATCTATAGAATAGAATGTTAAGTGCTTTACGCTATAAATTAACAATATGCTTTTCAGATATATTAAAGTTGTTTTCTTTTTACTAATTATTAACCATACGTTTTCTCTCGCACAGGAATTAAAAATATCATTTAAAAAACAGACATTACTTACCGACTTTGTTTCAGAAGGGGCAACAGTGGGAGATGTTAATAAGGATGGTAAAGTGGATATAATTGCTGGGCCCTATTGGTTTGAAGCACCAGATTGGAAAAAGCATGAAATCTATACAGTCGGGAAGTTTAGCGTAACTAAAGGCTATAGCAATTCAATGCTGAATTTCAGTATGGATGTAAACCTTGATGGTTGGATAGATTTAATAAGGATTGACTTTCCGGGTAAAGCGGGCTATTGGCATGAAAACCCTAAAGGAAAAAAAGGACATTGGCCTGTTCATACCATTTATGAGCGGGTAGGTAATGAATCACCGCAATTTGTCGACATCGATGGTGATGGACGGAAAGATCTGCTTTGTGGTGACCCACTGAACAATCAAATGATCTGGCTTAAATCACCTTCGGATCCCAAAAACCTGGAGTGGAAAAAATATACAATCAGTACAGAAAATTCTGATGGAACCAAAAAATTTGCTCACGGACTGGGCTATGGAGATCTAAATGGAGATGGACGGAAAGATGTTTTTATAAAACAAGGTTGGTGGGAGGGACCAGCAGATGTATTTAGTGCTGACTGGAAATTTCATCCAACTGATTTTGGGAATGACTGTGCTCAAATGTATGCGGTAGATATTGATGATGATGGTGATAATGATATAGTTTCATCATCTACCCATCACAGTGGTATTTGGTGGCACGAAGGGATCCAGGGAAAATATTCAACCACCTGGAAAACACACCTTGTTTCTCAAACCATTGCTGAAACACATGCACTTATCCCAGTCGATATCGATAGTGATGGTACTGTTGATTTTATTACGGGTAATCGGTACTACGCTCACAATTCTGATGATCCTACTGATCATGGCCCTCCGGTTATTGCCTGGTTTAAATTTCAACCCGATAAGAAACCCTATCCTAAATGGACGGAATATCCTATTGATGACGACTCCGGAGTTGGCCTGAATATTACGGCAGAAGACATTACAAACGATGGGTTGATTGATATCGTTATAGCCAACAAAAAAGGAGTGTTCTTTTTCGAGCAAGATCGGAAATAGTTTTAAGGATTTTTCATTCTGGTTTAGGTTAGGTGTAGGGGGGTAAAATCCCCCTAATGCCATTTTTGCGAATTCCTAATAAACTGACAATGCTAAAAAGTGATGGGCTATGACTGGTTTCTCATCCTCTCTGTTAATTGATAAAATACTTTTACTAATACCTAATTTACTTGGATTCCTACCATTGACTGATAAGTAGATTTACAAAATGGATACTTGGATGAGAAACATTTTAACACCAAAAATATAGCTATCCATGTGTCCATTCTTAAATGAACTATCCACGGATGAACTCAAACCAATTCGATTTATCAAATAAAAGGGCCTTAATTACTGGTGGTACACAAGGGATCGGTGCAAGCATTGCTCAAGGGCTGGCCAAAGCAGGGGCTTCGATTATTATAAATGCCAGAGATGAAGCAAAATTGGAGAAGTGTTTGATAGAATTCCAACAGCAACAGATTGATGCTAAAGGCAGCCTCTTTGATATTACGAATACAAGTGCGGTGAAGAGGGCAATTGAAGATATAGAATCAAATATCGGTCCGATTGACATATTGGTGAATAATGGTGGAGTAATTCGAAGGTCACCAGCAGAAAATTTAGAGGAAAGCGATTGGGATGATGTGATTCGTACGAATCTTACAGGTCCCTTTCTTCTGTCTAAGTACGTGGGAAGAAATATGATAAAAAGGAAGAGGGGGAAGATTATTAACATTTGTTCTTTAATGAGTGAATTGGGAAGAGATACTGTGGCTGCATATGCTGCCTCTAAGGGGGGATTGAAAATGCTTACCAGAAATCTGGCAACAGAATGGGCAAAGTATAATATACAGGTCAATGGTATCGGTCCTGGTTATATAGCAACTCCCATCAATACATCCTATAGAGAAATTGGAAATCCATTAAACGATTACATCATCAGTAGGACTCCCGCTGGCCGATGGGGAACACCGGAAGATTTGATAGGCACGGCTGTTTTTCTGGCTTCTGATGCGTCCGATTTTGTAAATGGTCAAGTTATTTATGTTGACGGTGGACTCCTGACAACATTTGGGAATCCGATAATGATATAAAATAATGCATAGAATATATAAGTTAAAATCTGGAGTGTTGTTTGATGTGAATGGAAACTTTTACTTGGAGGAAAAAATTAAAGATTGGAATGATTTCATTAATAACGATGATTTATTTCAAAGTGTGATCCGAATTGTAGCAGGTGCCAAAAAGGTGGAAAACGGTTTGCAATTAATTGATCAGGAGGTCTTGCCCCCCATTGATAAACAAGAAATTTGGGCTTCCGGGGTAACCTATTTTCGAAGCAGAGAGGCAAGAAAAGAGGAAGCTGAAACTACTGAAGGAGAAAATTTTTATGAAAAGGTATATGATGCCGTTCGACCTGAATTGTTTTTTAAAGCCAGCGCTCAAAGAACAGTAGGAACAAACGATAAAGTCAATATCAGAAAGGACTCTGTATGGAACGTTCCTGAACCCGAACTGACACTTTTTGTAACGTCTAACTCCAGTATTGTTGGCTATAGTATTGGAAATGATATGAGTTCTCGGAGCATAGAAGGAGAAAACCCTCTTTATCTTCCACAAGCTAAGGTTTATGAAAGATGCGCTGCGTTGGGACCTTGTATTGCTGTCTCCAACAAACCAATAGATTCAGGAACCAGGATTTTGATGAAGATAGTAAGGGAACGAAATCTTGTTTATGAGGAAAGTGTAAGTATTAATCAAATGAAAAGAAAACACCAGGAACTGGTAAGTTTTCTATTTAAAGAGTGTGAATTTCCATACGGTTGTTTTTTGATGACAGGTACAGGGATGGTTCCTCCCAAAGAATTTACTTTGAAGTCAGGAGATGAAATAAGTATATCTATTGACTCAATTGGAACATTGGTGAATACGGTGAATTAAAATTGATGGTGAAAGAAATGGTATTAGAAGATAAAGAAAGAAGCATTCAGGCATTCAATCCTGTAACGAATGAAACGTTAAAGCAAAAATTTCCTGTATCATCGCGAACTCAGTTGGATGAAACTATATTTAAAGCTGACCAGGCATTTCAATTATATAGCAAAATCCCTTACGCCAGCAGGGCTGACTTTCTGACTCAGATTGGAATTGAGATTAATAACCTGGGTGATGAGCTAATAAAAACCTGTATGAATGAAACAGGACTCCCGGAAGCTAGAATTATTGGAGAGCGAGGAAGGACCGTTGCACAACTAAATCTTTTTGCTGATTTGTTGCGGGATGGATCATGGTTGAATGCAAAAATTGACACAAGTGATCCGGATCGGGTGCCGATACCCAAACCAGACATCAGGCAAACGCAAATACCCTTGGGGCCGGTCGGAGTTTTTGAAGCCAGTAATTTTCCATTGGCGTTTTCTGCCGCAGGAGGAGATACAGCTTCTGCGCTGGCAGCTGGATGTACTGTAGTTGCCAAGAGCCATTCAGGCCACCCCGGTACTTCGTCTTTAATCGCAAAGGCTATTAGTAAAGCAATTAAGGTAACTGAAATGCCGGAGGGTACTTTCTCCTTGGTGCATGGACCTGGAATTGAAGTAGGGATGGACATGGTGAATCACCCATTGATAAAAGCGATCGGGTTTACTGGTTCTTATAGTGGAGGGAAAACACTTTTTGATGCGGCAGCTGATAGACCTGATCCTATCCCGGTTTTTGCAGAAATGGGAAGTGTAAATCCGGTTTTTGTTTTGCCCGAGGCCACTAAGCTGGGTGAGGAAATAGCTGCAAAACTAGTGGATTCAATAGTGCTTGGGACGGGTCAGTTTTGTACCAACCCAGGGATGATCATAGTCCAAGACTCAGTCGATGCAGTAGTTTTTAAAAATGAATTAAGAAAACGAGTAGGAGGTGTTAAGGAATCTACAATGCTTTCTCAGCGAATTAAAAATTCATTTGAAGAAGGCGTTGCGAGGTGTAGTAACGCCCCGGGGACTAAGGAATTGGGCCGTGGGAAAGGTGACGGAAAAAATTGCCAGGCGGTACCAGTGATTTTTGAAACATCCTTTAAATCATTTCTTGAGAATAAAGAGTTGTCGGAAGAAGTATTTGGCCCTTCATCGTTAGTGGTTTCCACTAAGGAAAAAAGAGAAATGATTGAGTTGGCGAAGGAATTGAGTGGACATTTAACCGTTACTGTTTTTGGTACCAAAAAGGATTTGAGCGAGAATGCCGATTTATTAAGTATTCTTGAAAAGAAGACGGGGAGGTTAATATTGAATGGTGTACCTACCGGAGTGGAAGTCTGTCATGCAATGGTACATGGAGGCCCTTTCCCTGCTACCACAGATGCAAGAACAAGTTCTGTAGGGACAACAGCCATTTATAGGTTTACAAGACCGATATGTTTTCAAAATTTCCCAAATGAAATACTTCCGGAAGAATTGAAAAACGAAAACCCGCTTGGAATAATGAGATTGTTGAATGGAGAATTAACAGTGAATAAGTGGTATGAGTGATAGGTTGGTGTTGAAAATGCATGCAGATGACAATATTGCGGTGGCCTTAAGCGATTTGATAAAAGGCGATGCAGTATCTATTGAAGGTTTAGAGATTAGTCTCATGGAAAACGTTTCTGCAAAGCATAAGTTGGCATTACAGGAATTAAATAAGGGAGATAAAATAATCATGTATGGTATCCTGGTTGGAACAGCATTAAAAGAAATTAAAACTGGTGAACTTATCTCTACTGCTAATATCACTCATGCCTCAGGTGAATTTGTATTAGGGGGAAGGAAAAGCATAAGTTGGTCAACCCCTGAAATAGCTGATTTTTCTAACCTTACTTTTTTAGGATATCATAGGGAGGATGGCAAGGTGGGAACTGCCAACTACTGGGTGGTAATTCCATTGGTGTTTTGTCAAAATAGAAACCTTCAGTTTATGAAGGATGCCATGCTGGAGGAGTTAGGTTATAGCAAAGGAAATAACTATAAGGAGCAGGTGAGAGCCTTAATGCTTACCATAGAGCGCGAACACGGGGGCACAAAACAAAATTTAGAGCAAGGAATTGAAAAACCTTTTTTTGAAAATATTGACGGAATCAAATTCCTGAGCCATACCATGGGTTGTGGTGGAACACCGGCTGATGCGCGATCCTTGTGTGGCCTCTTGGCAGGTTACATCTGTCATCCCAATGTTGCAGGTGCTACTATACTGAGTTTAGGTTGTCAGGATGCTCAGGTTGAAATACTGGAGGAAGAGATTCAAAGAAGAGACAAATCGTTGAAAAAGCCTGTGTTGATTTTTGAACAACAAAAACATGGAACAGAATACGATTTATTGTCAAATGCGATACAGCAAACGTTTAATGGACTGGCTAAGGCCAATGAATGCAAAAGGAAACCGGCACCATTAAGTAAATTAACAATTGGCGTTGAGTGTGGCGGGTCAGATGGCTTCTCAGGGATTTCCGCTAATCCAGCCATTGGGCATGTGGCAGATATGCTGACTGCATTAGGGGGAAGCGTAATTCTCTCTGAGTTCCCTGAATTGTGTGGCGTTGAACAGGAGCTAGTTGACAGGTGCGTTGATACCACAAAAGCAGAAAGATTTGTTGAATTACAAAAAGCTTATGCGGAGAAAGCAGAAGTGAATGGAGCAGGATTTTATTTGAATCCTTCTCCCGGTAACATTAAGGATGGGTTAATTACGGATGCCATGAAATCCGCTGGTGCTGTAAAGAAGGGTGGTACATCTCCAATAGTGGATGTATTGGATTACCCTGAAATGATAACCAATAGCGGGTTGAATTTACTTTGTACACCAGGTAATGATGTGGAATCTACTACGGCATTGGCTGGAGCAGGAGCAAACCTTATCCTTTTTTCAACCGGCTTAGGTACCCCTACGGGAAATCCGATCACTCCGGTGATTAAAGTGTCAAGCAATACAACAATAGCTGAGAAAATGCATGATGTGATTGATGTGGATGCTGGAAAAATTATTTCCAGTGAGGAGACAATAGAAGAGGTTGGAAAAAGATTGCTTAATTATTGTATTGAAGTAGCCAGCGGTAATCAGCAAGCAAAGGCTTCCCAAAATGGACAAGATGATTTTATTCCTTGGAAAAGGGGAGTTTCGTTATAATTGAGAGTAGTGTGTAGTAATTAGTGTTAAATGAAAAGTTTGGATATGAAAATAAGTTGCCTGTCAGTTTCGCTTTTTCCTAAAATACAAAGCGGAGAAATGTCAATAAAAGAATATGCGAATCTGTGTAAAGAGTTAGACTTGGATGCATTTGATTTAGGCTTGATCCTTTTGAAAAACCATACACCCAAGTATATTCAGCAAATACAAAAGGATATTCATGATGTAGGAATCCCTCTTTGTATGGTGACTACCTATCCGGACTTCACTCACCCTGACCCTTTGCAAAGACAACGAGAGTTTGACTTTTTGGTTCATGACATTGCACTGGCATCTGCCGTTGGTGCCAAGTTTTTGAGAATAACTGCTGGGCAGGCTCACCCTAATACCTCTGAAAAAGATGGGATAGATTGGACGGTAGCCAACTTTTTGAAAGCTGCTCCCATAAGTGATCAATATGGGATTCAATTGGTTTTTGAAGATCACTCAAAACCAGGGGCATGGGAATATATGGATTTCGCTAACCCTCCCCACATATTTCTGGCGATAGCCAAGCAGTTAAGAGGAACGTCTATTGGAATTAATTTTGACACCGCTAATATCCTGGTAGCAGGTGAAGATAAAACTATTGAAGTGTTGGATCAGGTAATTGATCAAGTTGAAACCATTCATGTGGCAGAGACAGGTACTATTGGAAAAATGGATCCGGTTCCTTTGGGTACTGGGATAGTTCCATTCAGCGAAATTTTTGGTTATCTGAAATCTAAAAAATTCAAAGGTTGGCTTTGTTTAGAGGAATGGGGAAACAAGGGAGAAGATGGAGTAGCCAAAGCAGTTGATTTTGTTAAAGAAACTTGGGCTAAGGCATAAGAACTTTTAACTCCATAGCAACGTGAAAAAGATTAAGAATTTTAGATGGGTGATAATTGGTTTGGTTGCCTTGGCAACGGCCATTAACTACCTCGATCGTCAAGCTTTTCCTGTTGCTATAAGTGAAATAAAAAAATCTATACCCATCAGTGATAGTGAATATGGCATTATTAATAGTCTTTTCCTTTTAGGATATGGTACTATGTATGCTGTAGGTGGAAGGATATTGGACGTCTTGGGATCAAGAGTAGGGTATACCTTGATGATCGTATGGTGGTCTTTGGCTAATATGGCGCAGGGTCTCGTATCTAGTGTTACTGGACTTGGTATTACTCGATTTCTTCTGGGTTCTGGTGAAGGAGGAGGTTTTCCTGGTTCTGCTAAAGTGGTATCAGAATGGTTCCCAGCTAAAGAACGCTCATTTGCTTTTGGACTTTTTAATACGGGATCAAGCCTTGGTGCTGTATTAGCTCCGCCTTTAATTGCATTTATAATTGTCACATTAAACTGGAGGTGGGCATTTATCATTTCTGGTTTATTTGGTCTTGTATGGGTTTTAGTTTGGCTTAAGTATTCATCTACGCCAGCTAAGAGTAAATACATTACTGATGAAGAGAGAACTTTTTTGGAAAATGAGTTGAAGGAGGAAAATGTACCAAATGACGAGCGGATACCCTGGTTAAGTTTATTTCGATATCGAAAATTATGGGGACTGTTAACAATAAAATTTCTGACGGATGCGGGTTGGTTCTTTTTTATTTTTTGGTTGCCGAAATATTTAAATGATGAAAGAGGACTCGACTTAAATGGAATTGGATCTATAGCCTGGATACCTTATGCCTTTGCGGGGGTGGGTAGCTTTATCGGGGGATGGTTGAGCTCCTTCCTTATCAAAAGGAACTTTTCATTAGATAGTTCCAGAAAAATAGCCTTGGGCATATCTGCGGCCATGTTGCCTGCCTCTTTGCTGATAACTGAATCTACATTTGCCATGGCCATCGTGTTTTTCAGTATGGCCATGTTTGGTCATCAGTTTTGGGCAACTATAGTTCAAACGTTAGCCGCAGATATCTTCCCATCGAAAATTGTTGGTTCAGTGGCAGGCTTGATGGGATGTTTTGGTACTTACGGAGCGATGCTGTTCAGTTTCCTTATAGGGTTCATTATTGAACAATTTGGTTATACACCTGCATTTATCATCTCAGGAATTCTTCACCCTATAAGCTTCATTCTTGTTTTTATCATAATTCAAAAAATTGAGCTGGTGAACATCACAACTCAAAAATTAAAACTTTAAAAAACGTATAATGAAATTATCCATAGCAATTGCGGATACAAAAGCCTTGGCAAGCGCGTTCGTTGTTTTTCGAGGATTTGAGAAATTTATACCAAAGGCAGCTCAACTTGGATATGATGGTGTGGAATTGGCACTTAAAAGGGTTGATGAAATTAATGAGGCTAAGCTGGCTACGCTATTGAGTGAAAATAGCATTGAGGTTTCATGTATCTCAACAGGACAAGTTTATGCTGATAGTGGATTACGACTTACTCATCCAAAAAAGGCCAGTAGAGATGAGGTGATAAGTATCTTTAAGGAATTCATTGACTTGGCGGAAACATATGGGAAATTGGTGAATATAGGACGAGTGAGAGGTGCTATTGGAGATAGGAATAGAGGTGATGTCGAAGATCTTTTCATAGAAGTAATAACTGAACTGTGCGAGTATGCTGATCCAAAAGGCGTCACCTTAATTTTGGAACCTGTGAATCGTTATGAATGTGACTTTATCAATACAGTTGAAGAAGGGGTGGCATTACTGAATAAAGTACAGGCATCCAATTTAAAATTGCTTCCGGATGTATTTCATATGAATATTGAGGAGGACAAAATTGGAAAATCCATCATTCAAAATATTGATCATATTAAGTATCTCCATTTTGCGGATTCAAACAGGCTTGCTCCGGGTCAGGGACATACTGACTTTAAAGAAATATTTGATAGCATTCAAAGTTCTGGTTATGATGGGTGGATTTCTTTAGAAATATTGCCACGGCCTAACCCTGAAGTAGCAGCAAAGCAAGCCATTGATTTTTTGCTTCCTCTGATGAAACAGTATGAAGCCTACAATTTGACTCATGGAAAATAGGTGAGCCCATTACCATTAGGTTATTCAAATACTGTTATTAAGATGAAGCCAATAAGAATGGAGCAAACTATGCGTTGGTACGGACCAACGGATCCTGTCCCCTTGTCTTATTTGAAAATGGCCGGTGTTACAGGTGTAGTTTCTTCACTTCACCACATTCCCAATGGGGTGGTTTGGTCCAGAGAAGAAATTGAAATTAGGAAGAAAGAAATTGAAAGTGCAGGCCTCAAATGGAGTGTAGTGGAGAGTGTCCCCGTTCATGAGGACATAAAGACCCGAGGTGGTAATTATGAAAAGTATATTGAAAATTTTTGCATCACCTTAAAAAATTTGGGTCAGTGTGGTATTCATACAGTGTGCTATAATTTTATGCCTCTCCTGGATTGGACACGCACAGACCTGCTACACAGGTGCGCGGATGGGTCACTAGCACTGGCATTTAAGTGGATCGATGTGGCTGTATTTGATGTATTTATACATAATCGACCTCATGCAACAAAAGATTATCCCCAGTTTAGTATTGAGGAATTAAACCAACACTTTGAAAGTCTGGATGAGGAGAAAATAGGACTACTAGAAGAAACTTTACTAAGTGGATTGCCTGGTTCGGAACAATCCTACGGATTGCATGAATTTAAAAAATCATTTCAAAGATTTCATCAAATGACGCATGCCACGCTTAGGAATAATCTCATCCTCTTCCTTAAAGGAATCATTCCTGCAGCTGAAGAGAGGAAAGTAAGATTAGCGATCCATCCAGATGATCCTCCCTTCTCACTTTTTGGCATTCCTAGGGTAGTTAGCACCCAGGAAGATCTCGCGTATATCCTGGAGAGTGTCTATTCGGCATCGAATGGTTTTACCTTGTGTACTGGCTCTTATGGTGTTAATCCCAATAATGATCTCCCCGGGATGGTTCAGCGATATGGTGATAAACTTTACTTTATTCATTTGCGCAATATTAGTAAAGACCTCGAAGGTAATTTCTATGAAGCTGATCACCTAGAAGGAGATGTCAATATGAAGGAGGTGGTGGGAAGTATTTTAAAAGTAATGAAGAATAGGAACGAATCAATCCCAATGAGACCTGACCACGGTCATCAAATGTTGGACGATTTGAAAAAAAATAATATTAATCCTGGTTACACTGCAATCGGAAGATTGAAAGGTCTGGCTGAATTACGAGGACTGGAATATGGTTTGCTATAACGGCTCATGCCTTTGAAACTAATGATGTAATTATGAATAAGATGATTGGTGTAGTAGGGGGAATGGGAAGTTATGCGGGCATAGACTTGATTAAAAAGATTTATAATTTTTCAGGGGCCAAAGAAGATCAGGATCACTTGCCAATTTCAATGATTTCACTTCCTCAAGAAATTGAAGACAGAACCAGATACCTATTGGGGGAGGTCGATGTGAATCCGGGAATTGTTATTGGTAAAATAGTTAAAATGTTGGCATTGAATGGAGCCAAAGTTATGGGTATACCTTGCAACACCGCACATGCGCCAATTATATTCCAGGAGGTTTTAAAAAATCTTCCAATGGATTGCCTTTTGCTGAATATGATCGATGAGGTGGGTACTTTTATTAAATTTGAATACCCTTCTGTTAAAAGGGTAGGCATTTTGTCAACCACAGGCACTTATCGGGTGGGGATCTATAAAGATGTACTGAGCTCGTATAAGCTAGTGGTGATCCAACCATCGGAACAAATTCAACATGAGTACGTCCATAGTTCGATTTACAACCCTGATTATGGTATTAAGACACAGTCAAATCCGGTGCAGCAACGGGCGTGTGAAAACCTTAAACTAGCAGCATCTCATCTTATTGAAAATGGTGCAGAGGTGATTGTTATGGGGTGTACAGAAATTCCTTTGGCTTTTGATGCAAACGAAATACAAGGGTATCCCTTAATAGATGCCACTGGTGTTTTGGCACGTGCTCTGGTGAGGGCTGCTTCTAGGAACGTCACTACAATTCTTTAGTGGTTTAAATAAATTGATTAATCAAATTTTCAAAATATTCTTGCCTTCCACTCCGTTGGATGGGTTCTCCATTTTTCAATGCTAATCGATGAAGATCTTCAATCCCCAATTTGCCATTTACGAATTGTTTGCCTTTGCCAGACTGGAAGGTAGAGTATCGTTCTCTTAATAATTTTTCATATTGTCCGGCTTGCAATATGGAATGAGCAACTATCAGTGCGCGCGCAAAAATATCCATCCCGCCAATATGTGCATAGAAAATATCTTCCAGGTTAGTAGAGTTTCTTCTTGTTTTAGCATCGAAGTTTATGCCCCCGGTCTTAAATCCACCAGATTTGAGAATCACCAGCATGGCTTCTGTTAATTCATATAGATTATTCGGAAATTGATCCGTATCCCATCCGTTCTGATAGTCACCCCGGTTGGCGTCTATGCTGCCCAAAACTCCTGCATCTGAAGCAACTTGTAATTCGTGTTGAAAAGTGTGTTGCGCCAGTGTCGCATGGTTCACTTCCAGGTTCAACTGAAAATCCCCCAATAAATCATATTCTCTTAAAAATGAAATTACTGTGGCGGCATCAAAATCATACTGATGCTTCGTAGGTTCCATTGGCTTGGGTTCAATTAAGAACGTTCCTTTAAATCCATGCTTCCTGCCATAATCTTTGGCGGCATGTAAAAACCTGGCCAAATGTTCTTGCTCCCTCTTCATCTCCGTATTGAGAAGAGACAAATAGCCTTCTCGCCCTCCCCAAAAAACATAATTGGATCCTTTTAATGCTATGGTGGCATCCAGGGCATTTTTTACCTGAGCACCTGCATAACAAACCACATTGAAATCTGGATTGGTGGCTGCTCCATTCATATAGCGGGGGTGACTGAATAAATTGGCAGTTCCCCACAAAAGTTTTACCCCTGATGCCTTTTGCTTTTCTTTGGCGTAGGCAATCATAGCAGCTATTCTTTTCTCCGATTCCTTCAAGGTAGGTGCTTCATCCACTAAATCATAATCATGGAAGCAATAGTAAGAAACTCCAAGTTTGGTAATCAACTCGAAGGCAGCATCCATTTTGTCGTACCCGCGTTGCAGTGGATCTGAATTTTCCAGCCATGGAAACAACTTTGTGGGTGCACCAAATGGATCTCCGCCATTTCCGCAGAAGGTGTGCCAGTAAGCTATTGCAAATCTTAAATGATCTTGCATTGTTTTTTTACCAACCCGCTGTTTTGGATTGTAAAATTTGAATGACATAGGGTTGTCAGAATGTTGACCTTCATACTTAATAGCAGGTATGCCTTTGAAGTATTCTCTTTCTCCTTTTACGACTTTCATTTTTGATAAATGTTATTATAATTCTTTTTCCAGTATAGATTTCCAATCCCTATAGGCCTCTAAGTATTTTTCTTGCTTATAGGGAATTGGGGTGTAGCGCTCAATGCACTTCAACCCCGGCATAGAATCTTCGGCTGTCGAATAAATACCTTTGCCAACCCCAGCTCCCCGGGCTGCAGCCATCGAGCCATCAGCATTATATAACTCCAAATGTGTGTTGGTTACATTGGCAAATGCTTCACAGAATGTTTTGCTAAGAAACATGTTGGTTTTTCCAGCTCGGATTACACTGGGAGTAATATTTAATTCCTTGATTATTTCAAAACCATAGCCAAGGGAATATACAATTCCCTCCTGAATAGCTCTGCTTACCTGCCCCACCTTATGCCTGACGAAATTTAGCCTGTGTATACTTGCTCCTATGTTTTGGTTGTTCAACATTCGTTCTGCTCCATTTCCAAATGGAAGAACCCTAAGTCCCTCAGATCCAATGGGTATCTGCTCAGCGATTTTGTTCAATTGCTCATAGGGTAGACTAATTCCATTACTCCAATTTTCTTTCAACCAGCTATTCATAATCCCTGTTCCATTCACACAAAGCAAAACGCCAAAACGCTTTGCTTCCGGTGTGTGATTGACATGCATAAAAGTGTTTACCCTGGATTGTGTGTCTGATATAGGCTGATCAGAGACGGCATAGATTACCCCACTTGTTCCTGCAGTTGTGGCTACTTCGCCTGGCTGTAATGCATTCAACGAAAATGCATTATTGGGTTGATCTCCCGAACGATAGCAAACTTTTATGCCTGGGTTGATCCCTAGTAATTTAGCGGATTTTTCAGAGAGACTTCCTTGATACCCGAAAGTAGGTACAACTTGTGGAATAAGTGAGGGATCAATCTCATAGTATGTGAGTAGTTCTTGAGAAATGCATTCGTTCTGATGATCCCAAAACATACCTTCAGACAAACCCGAGGCTGTTGTATAAATATCACCAGTGAGCTTCATGGCTAAATAATCCCCGGGTAACATGATTTTGTGGATTTTCCGGTAAACTTCTGGTTCATTTTCTTTGATCCATCTTAGTTTTGAAGCAGTAAAATTACCGGGTGAATTGAGCAAACGAGACAAACAGTAATCACTTCCTAGATTGGAAAACGCATTATCTCCAAGTTGAATGGCGCGACTATCACACCAGATGATAGAAGGTCGTAAAACAGTTTGCTGTGCGTTCACAACAACCAGTCCATGCATTTGGTAGGAGATGCCGATGGCTTCAATTTGCCCTGGTGTGATGGAAGCCATAGATAATGCTTCACGGGTAGCTAATAGGGCATGATTCCACCAAAGCCCTGGGTCTTGTTCTGCCCAACCTGCTTTTGGAGAACTGATTTTCATTTCAGTCGTTGGAGAATGCGCAGATCCAACCCTTTCACCGGTCACTGCATCCATAAGGGTGACTTTGACTGAAGAGCTACCTAAATCATAACCTAGTAATACCGGGTGGGATGCCATAAATAATTTTCCTCCTGTTTGAACTAAACCAAATTACGATTTAAGTACAATACGTGATTTAGGATCAATGGATATCACCAACCTTACAAAGTATCTTATGTTTTTTGTGCTATGATTCCTGTAAAAGGCTACTTGCCTCATCATCTTAAGTAGGTGGTTTAAACGAGTGAAATCACTGGTTTAAACACTTATAAAAGCCTTTGTGCGGCTTCCGGTTTGGGCTAATATAATGGCAAATAAGTGCTAAAAAAGAGTCACTTTTTGCTATAAACGAGAGCGTTTGACTTATGACGTAGGCCTATTTTTGATGGAGACGGATCTTAAAATATTTTTTATTGTAATACATACAATTGATCCTTTTACCTACGTCCCTGAACATCATGAAGAAGAATTGGAATACTGGTCTTTATTTTTTTAGTGTCCTTTCATTATTATTAATTGGCTGTACCAACAATAGTGAGGACGA
>JAGQYK010000054.1 GCA_020436125.1 Cyclobacteriaceae bacterium
AATTGGCTCATTATTCAGAGATTAGATTTTGGGAAAAATATTTTCAGGGTGGTGGATTGCACTGGAAAAATAAGTATGCGTTGAAATTTGATCCATGCCTGCCTTTGCAAGAGGAGGTTTATTCCGTATTGCCATCTAATAAAGTTGAAATAAGGATTTTGGATGTTGGTGCCGGACCAATGACGTACCTGGGTAAAGTCCATAATGATTTAAGGCTTCAAATTGAGGCAGTGGATCCCCTGGCAGATTCTTATAATAGGATTCTTGAAAAAAATAAAATTGTTCCAATTGTCAAAACCATACGATGTTCGGCAGAAGAATTATCCAATCACTTTGCGGAGAATTCATTTGATTTGGTTTTTGCTAGAAATTGTATTGATCATTCCTATGACCCACATGTTGCGATCAATGAAATGATTAAGGTTCTGCATTCGGGTTGTTATTTGGTTATGGCGCATATTCCGAATGAAGGCAAGAACGAAAATTACTATGGACTTCATCAATGGAATTTTGATGCTATTGATGGGGATTTCATAATTTCATCGAGAAATGAACATGTTAATGTTACTAAAAAACTTAAAGGTGTGTGTGTCATTACCTGTAAGACAATTGTTATTGACAATGTAGAGTGGTTATACACATATTTCCTAAAACAACCATCAAACGATGATACAGTAGTTGTATGATTATAAACTGTAGATTGTTCGTTTTGATTGGGACTTCCTAAAACTGTAATTTCAGCTAAACCGAAGTTTTGAAACCAGCTATCTTTTGTGATGTAACACTATGGAATACTTAAAAAGATTTCTAAAATCCATCGGCTGGATAGCGAGGGGAGTAGATTTACTGGTTGCTCCATTAACCATTATATCTGGGTTATCTTTTCGGGCCATGAAGTTTATTGGGGTGAAAAAATTCCCAATTAATAATTCTTTATTTCATAAAATTGGTTTTTTCCCTATTGTAAACCATTACTATGAACCTCAATTTGATTTCAAAGGATATTCACAGAAGATAAGGCACTTTGAAGGGATAGATTTTAATGCGGAGGCTCAATTAACCCTCCTTCACTCTTTTGAATACAAACAGGAGCTTGATGCCTTACCCAATGTTAAAAGTGATGGAGGCGGATATTTTTTTAACAATGGTTCTTTTGAGTCAGGGGATGCGGAGTGTTATTTTTCTTTGATTCGAAAGTTCAAGCCAAAAAAAATAATAGAGGTTGGTAGTGGTTATTCTACGTTAATGGCGGTGGAAGCAATCAAACTTAATCGAATGGAAGGTGAAGAAAATATGTGTACAATTACATGTATTGAGCCATACGAAATGCAGTGGCTTAGTGATATTGAAGTTGAACTGCTTACCCAGAAAGTGGAAGACGCTGATCTGGGATTATTTGAAAAACTAGAAGCGGGAGACATTCTGTTTATAGACTCCTCTCACATCATACGCCCTGAGGGGGATGTGCTCTTTGAAATATTTGAGATTTTACCTCGTTTAAGATCTGGTGTTTTAATACATTTTCATGACATTTTTACACCACTTAATTATCCTGAGAAATGGCTGAAGGAAGAGTTTAGGATGTGGAACGAGCAATATCTTTTAGAAGCATTTTTATCTCATAACGCGAAGTTTGAGGTGGTTCTGGCTTTATCGTACCTAACGATATATCATAAACAAGAAGTTTGCGATACTTTTCCAGTATACGCCAAGGATGCTGGCAAGACTCTTGGTTCATTTTGGATCAGGAGGTTATGAAAAAAATAAATCGCATCTTAATAATTGATAACTCACCGGGCGTTACGGGTGCTTTTAAGTCAGTGTATCATTTAACTTCAATGCTTAGAAATTCATTTGAGTTTCATATGGCCCTTAAAACTAAGAGTCTATTAGATATAGTAAGCAAACAGGGGTATATACCGTATACAATTCCTTTTTTAGAAATTGAAAAATCATGGCGCTTGCTGATTTATTTTCCGCAATTGTTGATTAATAGCTGGCGGATTCTTGGAATAGTTAGAAAGAGCTCGATAACAGTAATTCATGTAAATGATTTATATAATATGATAGGGGTTGTTGTAAAGATATTTAAGCCCCGCATCAAACTTATATATCATGTTCGCCTGCTACCCAATTCGTATGTAGCAACGTTGTACTCAATATGGTCGCGACTCATATTAAGGTTTTCCGATGCAGTAGTATGTGTTTCTGAAGCGGTGTATAACTCACTTCCTGATTCAGATAAGAAGGTAATTATATATGATGCTACTAATAAAGTTTCTCAGAAACCCAAAAAGGACTCAAGTCAAGTTAAATTCTTGTACCCTGCAAATTTTATCCCAGGTAAAGGACAGAATTTTGCGGTCCGAGTATTTGCAAGTATCTTATCAAAAATACCTAATTCTCACCTCACGTTTATAGGAGGTGATCTGAACAAGCGGAAAAACAAAGAGTTTTTGATTAAGCTGAAAGATGATGTTGAGAGATTAGGGCTTCAAAATAATGTCACCTTCCGAGATACAACCGATAATTTGACTCCATACTATCATGAGGCAGATGTTGTTATCATTTTTTCTGAGTCTGAGTCATTCTCTATGATCTGCTTGGAGGGTTTAATTCATGGAACTCCTGTCATAGCAACCAGGTGTGGGGGGCCTGAGGAGATAATTTCACATAGGGTTAATGGCTGGCTGGTGAAAAATAGAGATTTAGATGAAATGTCGGAGGCATTAGTTACACTTTACTCAAATACGGAATTAAGAAATACAATGACCAGGAATACTGGACAAATAGAGGATAAGTTTAGTATTGTAAAGTCGGCAAATAAATTAGGTGCACTTTATGCGTCTATGTAATTATTATAGATGAAGAGCCAGATACGGGTAGCTATTTTACTCCTTTTCTTAGGACTTTGGCAAGTTGCCAATAGTCAATGTATCCAACCAGAGTTCACTTTACAGGCTAATGGTTGCCTCAATGAATCTATTTTCATTGAGAACACTTCTTCAGTAGGTGATTTTTCTTATGAGTGGGATTTCTGTTCTGGAGATTTTCAGTCCTCACCAACAGCCAATGTGGTATTAAATGATGTTAATTTCTTCCGGGCAAGGTCAATAAAAATGATAGAGGATAATGGAAATTGGTATGGGTTTAGTATCAGTGCAACATCCAATATATTAATGAGACTGGATTTTGGGTCAAATATTAACTCAACACCTACTTTAAATAACTTGGGCAACGTGGGATCTGTTATTGATCTTGCTTGGTCTATTGATATTATTGAAGAGGATGGGCTTTGGAAACTCTTCGTTGCGAATGGTGGTGGTAAAAATATATTACGATACAATTTTGTTAATGGTATAGAATCTGTTCCGGTTGTCCAAGTGCTAAACACGCCAGTTGTTTTTGATGTTACGGGACCAAATTCATTAAAAATTGTTAAGGATGGCAATAATTACTTTTGCTTTGTATCAGCAGGGACCTCAGCGGCCAACTCTAAAATTGTAAGATTGAATTTTGGTACAACATTAGATAATGCTAGCCCTTCAACATCTCAGTTCACCCTAGCCTCAGCGAACATAATTCGTGGGATGTCATTTGTTAAAGAATGTGATAACTGGATTGGTTTAGCTCTTTCACAAAACACCAATTCACTTTATAGAATCGATTTTGGTAGTGATTTAACTAGTACCCCGATTACTAGTATTCTTGATACTTCTGGTTTATTAAATACACCTGTGAATATTGAAGTGAGAAATGAAAATGGGAATTACTACGCTTTTGTGCAAAACGCCCGAGTAGAAGTAGCTAATGCAGCTCTTTATAAAATTTCATTTGGACAAGCAATTTCAAACACATCAATAACGACTGAGAAACTAAGCTTTCCCGAACTTACAGGCGGAGGTTTTGCTTTTGATATAGTAACCAACAATTCATCATGGAGGGCCTATACTTTTAACTTAGGAACAAATAACCTTTTAAGGTTTGATTTCACTAACAACTGTGATGCTTCATTATCAGTTTCATCGGAAGTGAATCCTCCATTAATCAATTATTTCAACTCTGGTCAACGCTATATTACATTAAAAAAAACTGATAATTCTGATAATACCACATACTTAGTAAAGCCAATACTTGTTTCAAGTAACCAAGCCTCCGATATCTCCTTTACTTCACAAAACATCTGCGCCAACAATGATGTCAATTTTACTTCAGAAAATATATCTGGAGACATCACAGATTATAATTGGGACTTTGGCGACACCAATACTTCCATGGCTCAAGATCCTATTCATCAGTTTGCAGCTGCGGGTGACTATGAAGTGAAACTGCAAGTGACTGCATCAAATGGTTGCAATAATCTGGCAAGGCAAACGCTGACCATTTACAATGAGCCTGTTGCTAATTTTGATTTGCCCTCTGCTTCTCCCATTTGTACCAATCAAGATTACCTCTTTACCAATACTACTTCATTTGACGCAGGGTCTAACCCTACATGGCAATGGGAAGTCAACGGAACGCCAACATCAACAACACAAGACTTAACTTATGAAATTCCTACAGCCACTGTGCAGGACATTAAGTTAATAGCGTCTATCCCAGGTTGTTCAAGTGAGGTAACAAAAACTATCAACACTGTTGAAGATGGCCCTCTTGCGGATTTCTCTTTCGTAAATGATTGTGAGGACAAGTCCATCACTTTTACAAATACTACTGTGGGGACAGTGACTGGATATTCATGGGACTTTGGTGATGGCAACACATCGGGTCTAACAAATGGGGCAAACACCTTCGATGATTTTGGTACTTATGATGTAACGCTTGAGGCAACCAACGCTGCTGGTTGTATCAATACTTCTGTTCAAGAGATTACCATCTATTCAAAACCTCAACCTGACTTTTCATTGGATTTACCACCATTCTCTTGTAATGGTTCTCCTTCTCAGTTTAATGACCTTACACCCAATCCTGCTGATAGTAATTTGGACAGTTGGGCTTGGAGTTTTGGTGACACTCAAAGTGGAATCTCTGCAGTTAGAAACCCTCAATATATCTATGCGGATGCAGGACAATACAATGTGAATTTGGATGTGACTACCAATTTTGGATGCACGGCTTCTGTTCAAAAGATGGTGACGATATACCAAACCCCTAATGTGAATTTTAGTTTCAATGCGGCATGTGTTAATCAGGGGACATCATTTGTGCCACAGTCAGCATCTGGAATTGATTCCTGGCAATGGAAGATTGGAACAAGTACTTACAACCAACAGAATCCAACTCATGTGTTCAGTAGTCCCGCAACTTACAATGCACAATTGACAGCCAATGGATCTAATGGTTGTATTGGAGTGGCATCTCAAATGGTTAATGTGCCGGTGCCAAGTGTGGTTGATTTTAGTTTTGAAAATAATTGTACCAATCAGGATACGCAATTCACAGACCTTACCAGTACGGGGTCCGATCCTGTGAGTTCTCGCTTGTGGCAATTTGGTTCATTAGGTTCAGCCTCTGGGGCAAACCCTTCATTTTCATTTCCCACTGCAGGATCCTATCCAACAAAATTGACAGTGATCAACCAATCAGGATGCAGTTATTCAACTACAAAAATCGTAAACATTACCCAATCACCGATTGCTACTTTTACTGCTACTCCTCAGACTGGAACAGCACCATTGACCGTACAACTCAATAATACTTCTCCTAGTTCTATTTCTCAGTTGTGGACTGCCAATGACCCAACCAACGCTACAAGTACAGCAAAAACAGCCTCGTTTACATTTGATAAGTTGGGAGAATACGTTGTTGATCTTACCATTGAAGATGAGTCAGGCTGTACTTCGGTGAGCAGTAAAATAATCTCGGTAATAATTCCAACACTCGATATTGAGCTTACTCAACTTTCTTTAATGCCTTCTGCAACTGGGGAGTCCAATATTCTGTTGTCACTTACCAATAAGAGTAATTTTCCGGTGAATAATATCAAGGCCATCATTGATATATCAGGAGAAGCGTTAATAAGTGAGACAATTACAGCAACAATTCAACCTAATGAAGTCTATTCTCAGATATTATCTACTGGAATAATAGGTTCTAGAAATGGCACATCTTACTTATGTGTCGAATTGGTAGTAGATGGAGATGCAGATATTCGAAACAATAAAAAATGCTTAAACAATGATGCCGCTACAGTTGTAATGGCACCTTACCCTAATCCTGGGTCTGAAAACCTTAACCTGGAATGGATTTCTACGGCAGTCACCAGTGCGGAAATCCATATTTTTGACCCTACCGGACGGAAAGTATATGAGGATATGTTTTTCGATTTGGACCCAGGGCTCAACCATGCCACAATTTCATTAGGTCAACTAAATCCAGGTATGTATTACGTATTTTTTGTTTCAGAGGGAGTTCGCAGAAGCTTCCCCTTTGTTATCAGCAGATAATAGAACCAAAATATACATATCCGGTCGAAGGATTCTTCTTATTCTTCCTATTTTTATCCGTTCTTATACAGCAATTAAAATTACTTAAATAAGCCAAGATGAAGATAAAATTGGATGCTACTGACCGTAAGATTTTAAAAATTTTGCAGACTGATTCCAATATTACCAACGCCCAACTGGCTCAGGAAATAGGTCTTTCCCCAGCCCCCACACTGGAAAGGGTGAAGAAACTTGAGAATAATAAGATCATCAAGAGCTATCATGCTACTGTTGATCATGGCAAGGTGGGGTTAGGAGTGAGTACGTTTGTTATGGTTACCCTTAAAGGACATAACAAAGACAGTATTCAAAAATTTATTGAAGCAATTAAGGACATTGAAGAAGTGATAGAATGCCACCATCTCACAGGACAGGCTGATTTTATTCTCAAAGTGGTAAGTCCTGATATTCCTTCCTACCAAACGCTGATGTTGGAAAAAGTATCCAATTTTGAAATGGTAGACACTATGCAATCTATGGTGATTTTGTCTACCTTCAAGGACACTAAAGTAGTACCTATTCCATGACTGAAGTAGACAAAAGTCTGGTGCTCACCAAATCACAGGTGGAGCAAAAAATTAGAAGAATTGCCTTTGAGATTTATGAGGACAATTTTAAGGAGAAGAGTATTGTGTTGGCGGGCATTGATGGGCAAGGCTACACTTTTGCGAAATTGATAAGTGAGGAGTTGGAATCCATCTCTCCAATTGCTGTCAAGATTGTGAAGGTAACCTTGGATAAACTGGCACCTCAGCAAACTGAGGTTAAAGTAGATTGTGATGAAAAGGACTTTCGTAAGAAGTGTATTGTAGTGGTTGATGATGTATTAAATACGGGAAAAACCATTGCCTTTGGAATGAAGCCGTTTCTTAATGTAGAAGTCAAAAAAATTGAAGTCGCTGTATTGGTAAATCGAAGTCACACCCTCTTTCCGATTCTGCCTACTTATACAGGTTTTGAATTGTCGACCACCCTCAATGAAAGAGTGGAAGTTGTGTTGGGGAAAAAAGCTGCTGTCTATTTGCATTAAAATTTCTACTCCTAAAAACTATTTATTGTGTCGATTCACAAACAGGAAATAAAAAAAATTACCACTCACCAGCTGCAGGAAATGAAGACCCGCGGTGAAAAGATAGCCATGCTTACCGCATACGATTATAGTATGGCTAAAATTATTGACGGTGCAGGAATTGACGTTATTCTGGTGGGTGATTCAGCATCTAATGTAATGGCAGGTAATGAAACTACGCTACCCATTACCCTGGATCAGATGATTTACCATGCCTCTTCTGTAGTGAAAGCTGTTAAAAGAGCTCTGGTTGTAGTAGATATTCCCTTTGGTTATTATCAAGGAAGTTCAGGCGAAGCTTTACGGTCTTCCATTAGAATAATGAAAGAAAGTGGCGCGCATGCTGTGAAGTTGGAAGGTGGAAAAGAAATTAAAGATTCAGTGCTTCGTATTTTAAGTGCTGGCGTTCCTGTAATGGGTCATCTGGGGCTTACACCGCAGTCTATTTATAAGTTTGGAACTTATTCGGTGCGTGCTAAAGAAGAAGAAGAGGCAGCTAAACTCATAGAGGATGCCAAGCTGCTGGAAAAGTGTGGATGTTTTGCCATTGTGCTTGAAAAAATACCCGCCACTTTAGCAAAAATAGTATCTGAATCTATTCAAATACCCACTATAGGTATTGGAGCGGGCCCTGATGCAGACGGGCAAGTACTGGTAATGCAGGATATGTTGGGTATTACGATGGAGTTCAAACCTCGCTTTTTAAGGAGGTATGCCGATTTGCAGACTGTCATCAATAAGGCGGTGAACGATTATGTGTCTGATGTGAAAGCCAACACTTTCCCTAACGATAAAGAGAAGTATTAATTCTTATTTGCAGGTGATAATTTTGGAGGACTCTTGCTCCCCATCGCTAAACCATACAACCCCGTATTGTCCGTAAATACCAACACCTATTCCTTTCCATTCTAGCTTACTCCAAGTCCCTGAGTTAATGAGTAGTGGGTTGTGCCCCGGACTTTTTTTCCACCCTTCAATTCCCTCTTCAGCATTAGCGCCTCCAGAACTGTAGTAGGCGATTTCAAATCCATTTCCCTCGTATCCTGAAATTTCCCTTGGCTTGTCCCACATACAGCTCGCTTGAGCATGATCTGAGGTATAACAGCAACTGCTCCAATCGCCCTTGTCTGACCAGCTGTGTGGGTTGCATTCACCACGACTACCATAGTCGTAGTTTTCCATTAAGTCCCTCACATGGGTCTGCGCTACTTTGGTAAGCTTTGCTGAAAAGGGTATTGGCTTGAGTTTCTTCGATTTGCGGTAATCCATGATGAGATCGAAAAGCTTTTTTTCTTCCTGCGAAAGGCAGACTTCCTCCTCTGTTATTGGAGAAGTTGATGAAAAGGAGGTGAGGAAAAAGAAGCCGCAGATTATACAGAATAGTCTCATACGAATTGAATTTACTTTTTTCTAACGATTAACGTGCCAGATTGGTGCCTGTCGCTACTTTATTAAACGATTTTTTATAATTTCGCCATGCCTGCCGAAACTCAGATGGCTATCTCAACGAGGGTAGCCGGGCCTGCTTTCAATGGGCATCTGGTTTTGGAGATTGAATTTCCTCAAACCATTATTCAAAATAATTGATCACACTCTAACACACGTATAAAATGAGCGCAAAAATTACGATTAGCAATGGCAAACTAAATGTTCCAGATAACCCAATCATCCCTTTTATTGAAGGAGATGGTACAGGTGTAGATATATGGCCTGCAGCAAAGCACGTTCTCGACTCAGCAGTAGAGAAAGCATACGGTGGAAAGAAAAAAATCGAGTGGAAGGAAGTATTGGCAGGGGAGAAATCGTTTAATAAAACAGGAAGTTGGTTGCCTGAAGAAACTTTGGATGCCTTCAAAGATTTACTCGTAGGGATTAAAGGACCGCTTACTACACCTGTAGGTGGAGGTATGCGTTCTTTGAATGTTGCACTTCGTCAGGAATTGGATTTGTATGCTTGTGTGAGACCAGTACGTTGGTTTACGGGAGTACCATCCCCAGTAAAAGAGCCACAAAAAACGGACATGGTTATTTTCAGAGAGAACACAGAAGATATCTACGCAGGTATAGAATTTCAGGAAGGAACTGAGGACAATGCAAAATTCATGAAGTTGTTTCAGGATAATTTTGGAAAGCGATATGAGAAAATCAGATTTCCTAAAACGGCTGGCATAGGGATTAAGCCCGTATCAAAAGAAGGAACAGAAAGGCTTGTGCGCTCTGCCATTGAATATGCCATTGTCAATAAGAAGCCTAGTGTAACATTAGTACACAAAGGCAACATTATGAAATTCACTGAGGGTGCTTTCCGAGATTGGGGATATGCCTTGGCGAAAAATGAATTTGGAGCAACGCTTTTGGATGGTGGTCCATGGATGGAAATCAATAAGGATGGAAGAAAGATAGTGATCAAAGATGTGATTGCAGACGCTTTCCTTCAACAGATTCTATTGCGTCCTGATGAGTACTCTGTGGTAGCTACTTTGAATTTGAATGGAGACTATGTATCGGATGCATTGGCAGCCATTGTCGGTGGAATTGGAATTGCACCAGGAGCTAATATTAACTACATAACGGGTCACGCGATTTTTGAGGCAACACACGGTACCGCGCCTAAGTATGCAGGTCAGGATAAAGTTAACCCTGGATCAGTAATCCTGTCGGGAGTAATGATGTTAGAACACTTAGGCTGGCAGGAAGCTGCTGATATGATTGTAAGGGGGCTTGAAGCTTCCATCGATGCAAAAAGAGTAACCTACGATTTTCATCGTCAAATGGATGGAGCTACTTTATTGAAGTGCTCTGAGTTTGGTGAGGAAATTGTGAAAAATATGTAATTCGATTTTTGAATTATTGTAAAAACCCCGGCTTTGCTGGGGTTTTTTGTTTTATATATCCCTAATTTCCCTATCTAAATTAATTCACGTGATGCGATTCTTATTTTTTGCTTTTATACTCTTGGCTTTTGGTGATGTGCTCGCACAAAAAAGAGTAAGGGATTATGGGATTGAAATTGGAGTGTTGTCACCAGGAATTCACAATGCGATTACTGATGTGCAAGGAGTTTTAGTTGGTCATGTTACTTTAATAGAAGGTGATAAGGTAAGAACTGGAGTAACAGCCGTTGTGCCCCACGATAAAAATATTTTTCAAGACAAAGTGCCTGGTGCCATATACATTGGAAATGGTTTCGGCAAGCTGGCAGGGTTCTCACAAGTGGAGGAACTAGGAAATATTGAGACACCAATTATTCTCACCAACACACTAAGCGTTGCTCAAGGGCTGGAAGGCCTTATCGATTATACTTTATCTTTTGATAAGAATAAAGAAGTAAAATCTGTAAATGGTGTAGTGGGAGAAACTAACGATGGAGGGCTGAACGACATTCAAGGACGACATGTAAAAAAGGAACATGTTGTTGAAGCTATCAGAAAAGCCAAGAGCGGAAAAGTAGAAGAGGGTTCGGTGGGAGCCGGTACTGGTACGATTTGTTTTGGTTTCAAAGGTGGGATTGGTACATCATCACGGGTGCTACCCAAAGAATTAGGCGGTTATACTGTAGGGGTTTTAACACAAACTAATTTCGGTGGTGTACTTCAAATTGATGGTGTGCCGGTAGGAGAGGAATTGGGGCGATACGCTTACAAAAATGCAATCGAAGGTTCAGTGGATGGGTCTTGTATGATGGTGGTAGCAACGGATGCACCACTCGATGCAAGAAATTTGAAACGCTTAGCGAAAAGAGCCATTATGGGGCTGGCTAAAACGGGTGGGATAGCTTCTAATGGAAGTGGTGATTATGTGATCGCTTTTTCAACTAATGAATCAATTAGAGTTCCCTACCAATCAGAACCAACAAAAGCTTACACCTATCTCAACAACGATTATATGAGCCCTTTATTTATGGCCACCATCGAGGCCACAGAGGAGGCAATTATTAATTCTCTGTTTGCAGCAAAGGAGGTTGGGAATTTAAGAAATGGGAATGAAGTAAAGCCGTTACCTATTGAAAAGGTATTGGATACTTTCCGTAAGTACAAAAAAGGCGATGGATAAATAGAACGTTATCATCACTTGTGAATCATATTATTAATTTTTTATAATACCTCGTTCCGTTTAAATAAATATTGACCTTTCGAATAGTAATATGTTTTCGAAAATGTATATTAGAAGTTGATCTAATTTCTAGTGGATGGTTACTCTTCAATATTGGCTCCTTTCTTCTAACAAAAACTTATTCTGTTCACTCTCTCATATAATTTTGCAGGGACAAGAACACTCGTTGCACCTTAATACTAAGGTGCGTGTACAGTAAATCACTTATCTTCTCTTTTACAATTTAATAGTTATTTCTATGACTAGATTTAATAGTATCCTGGCCTTAACTTTTCTCTGGGTGACAACAGTTTCCATTCAAGGTTGCAAAAGCAATAATGATGACCCTATACCAGAACCTCAGACTTCTGAACAAGAAAAGGTTGTTGCCATACTTACTGGCGGCACTGGCACATGGGCGCCAGCAGCAGCCTCTAATAGCGTTACTGTGGCAGGTTTTGATGTAACTGAGGAATTCTTTTCAGATTTCACAATCCGATTTTCCAGCAATCAGCTTTTCACGACTGGAACCACCCCAGTTTGGTTACGGCAAGATACTTGGCAATTTAAATCAGGTGTGGCTGATATTCTCATCAGAGGACAAGATAGCCGCGAAATAAAAATTGAAAATATTTCTGAAACTGAATTGAAGTTAACGTTAAACTGGCCGTTGACTACTTTTGGTGGCCGATCCCGATCCTTGCCTGGTACCTATGTATTTACCTTAAGGAAGTAATCACCTTATTAACCGAACCTTTACATAACACATTATATCTATGCAGAACTCTCGTCTTAATCTTGTTTTTATTTTTCTAGCACTATCGTGTTTGACAGCATATGCGCAAAACAAAACCTTGGGTGTTGGTGTTGCGACACCTAATCCGAATGCAGCCTTACATGTGGAATCACCAACAAATAATCAGGGGATGATTATGCCACGCCTTACAACAGTGCAACGGACAGGTATGACATTGGGGGCTGGAGACAATGGATTAATGGTTTATGACACAGACCTGAAAGCCAACTACCTTTGGAATGGTACAGCTTGGTCCAAGGCAGGATTATCATTGCCAGCAAATGTTATATTAAATACGGCCGATTTGGCTGGTGTTACTGATGCTTTAGCGATCACCTATAATGGTGATGATACACGCTCGCTCTTGTATCTTGACTTTGCTAATGCTGCCAACGCTAACATAGTTAACCCATTTGTACTTACACATCGGGGGCAGGGAGCAGCCATGACATTAACGCAAAGTGGTACGTTGGGAACTGGTGGAATTTTTCAACTTACTAATGCAGCCAATACTCAGCAGGCTTTCAGAGCGACAACCATTGGAACAGGAAATGCAGGAAGGTTTGTTGTGAACAATGCCCCTTCAGGAGGAACTGCTTTGGTAGGTACTACTAACTCTGATTTAGGAGGTGTATTGCCTCCAGTTGGTGTTTATGGAGAAGCAACTGGTACTGGTGCATCCGCAGGTTCATTCCGGATTAATAATGCGAGCAATCCATTTTCGGCTTTGTTTGCAGAAACAAATGGAACAGGAATCGCAGTTAATGCCAACATCCTCAATGCAGCAAGTTCTTCCCCTGTTATCTATGCCAATCATGCAGGAAACGGATTTGGCGTACATGCAGTGGCCAATACCACAGCATTTGGTGGATCCGCGGTTTATGGCGAGCAGTTAGGTACTGGGGATGCATCAGGCGCGTTCAGAATTAATAATGCGGCTAATAATTTTTCTGCATTGTATGGGGAGACAAATGGAACAGGCGCAGGAAGTTCAGCCGTAAGAGGATTAAATACAGGTGGTGGTAATGGTGCCTACTTCAGAAAGGATGGTGCCACTGCAAGTACGGCCGCCATGTGGGCAGATAATTTTGGAACTGACGGATACGGAGCAATTATTCAAAATGTGGATGCCAGCAATCCAACAGCAGCATTATTTGCCGAGGCTGTAGGTGCTGGACCTTCAATTTGGGCTAATAAAGATGCTGGCGAGAGTGGGGCGGCCATCCAGGCCTTGCACGGTGGTACTGCTGGCAATGCCATTGATGCGATTAATAATGGCCCCGGATATGCAATCTATGCAAGAGCAGTGGGGGCCACGGATGCTATATACGCTGTGAAAGAAGCTGGAGACGGAGCAGGTAGTGCAGGTAATTTTTGGAACAATGAACCCAGTAATGGAGGCGCGGCACTTTTTGCCGCTTCGAATGCAGCTGTTGGGTCTGCCATAGGAGCATTAAACTCTGCAGAAGGTAATGCAGTGTCTGTTTTTCAGGGAGGATTTAAAATGTCCACTCATCAGGCATCCGGTGGTGGAGCTATTGCAATACGTGCAATGGCCTATACGGTGGATGCAAATTCATTTACGTTTTCTTTTCCGATAAGTGAGGGTGAATCCTTTTATGTATTTAACATTGGTGGCGCTAGTGCAACTGTCGAGGGAGCAACAATACCTGCAGCTGAAGGTCGAGTTTTTATAATGATTGGTGGTGTATTAAGACCCTTCTAACCTATGAAATCAGGCTTAATCATAATAGCATTATTCGCTGCAGTTGTCTGTTATTCACAACCCTTCATCACCAACGATGGTATTTCCATTAATAACTCAGCCAAACTGGTGGTGGTTAATGGAGATTGGGTGAATGATGGTAATATGCTACACAATGGTTCGATTAAAATGACTGAACTGTTTCAGCACAATGGCATCATGAATCCTGCCAGCACGGGTGGCTTTGATCTTACCTATACCGATACTAAAACACTCGTATTGGGTGGTAAGCGCATTGGTTTTATCACCTTGAATGGGGGCGGCACTATAGAGTTACCCTCAGATTTGAGGTTAAGGGACAGTCTTAACTTAAAACAGGGTTTTATTAAAATGCTAAATGCAGATGATACCCTTAGCCTTGGCCCAACAGCATTGATAAAGGCAGCTGGCGCAACAGCTTACGTAAAAGGCGTGATGATGCGCGAAGGAAATGGGGACAGACTCTTTCCTGTTGGTAATGATTCTTATTATTTGCCAATAAAATTTTACCGAGTAAAAGGTACTTCACCTAAAGTTACGGTCAACATAGAGGCAGCTCCTGCTTATACAGCTGGTGCGGCCGTTACCTCATTGATAGGCTTTCCCTATGCGTGGCGTAGTCATGTGGTCAATCCATCCGATACGGCCTCTTATGTTGAAATAGAGTATCCGGATGTGCTGCCTTCAGACCCTGACGTAGTCGTGACACGCAATGCTTCGGGGCAACCCAAATTTGAAGGAATGGGAAGGCGGTACCTTACTGAAGTGGGCGGAACCGTTAAAGTCACCAGTTATTCAAAGGGTATAAGAGGTTTATTTTCCGCAGCAGCTGGATTTCCAGGCAATGCAATTATTGATTCATTGGCACTAGTAGCCTTGTACAATGGCACTAATGGCACTGGGTGGACTAACAAAACCAATTGGTTGACAGGTCCGGTAGCCACTTGGTTTGGTGTAACACAGACTGGAGCCAGTATTACTTCAATAAATCTACCTGCCAATCAGGTAAGTGGTGATGTGCCTTTTGAAATCATAGATCTGAATGCACTTCAAAATATCAACTTGTCGGACAATGAGATATCATCTCTTCCACCAGTAAGTCAGATTGAAGCCATTTCATCATTGGATGTTTCGGGCAACAAGCTAGACTTTAGTTCTCTTGAAGCAAACGCAGGTATTCTTACGGTCGATTATCTCGATCAGTCGATCTTGGGAAGCCCTTCCAGCACACAGGTGGATGTAGGCACTAACTATACTCTTTCAGTAGATGGTGGAGGACAAGCGGATGTGTATCAATGGAAATTGAATGGTGAGCCAATTGTCGGAGCTGGCGATAAAAATTATCAGATCATTGGGATTAATCGCGCCAGCATGGGTGATTATGAATGTGAAATTACCAACACAGTAGTTCCTGGTTTGATATTGAATACGGCACCTCAAAATGTACTAGCAGTTGCTAATATTTCGGGGCGATTGATGACATCACCAACCACTGCTGCAAGCAAAGGTAATATGACCTTATTTAAAATAACAAGTACTGGTGGATATGACACAACAGCAATTAAGGGGATTAATACGGATGGCACGTATTTGATTGATAAAGTGATATTGGATGATTATTCATTGATAGGTTATGCTGATACGATAACTCATATCAATGCATTGCCAACTTATTTTGAAAAAACAATTTACTGGGAAGAAGCCGATACTTTGGTCATAGAAGACAATCTATCCAATCTTGATATTGTTTCTGAGTTTAAACCAGGACCGCCCAAGAATGGTACGGGTCAGATTTCTGGTATATTCTCTGAAGACGATGGAAGCCCTGGCGGAAGGGTATTAAAAAACAAAAGAATTCAGAGTGCTGGTGCGACTTTGAGAAGAGCACAAAGAAGTAGCCGTGGGAATGAAGTCACTTATACATTGGTTGCATACATATTTACCAATGAGCAAGGTGAGTTTGTGTTTGATAAGTTAGATCCAGGTGAATATCGATTGAATTTGCAATATCCAGGATACCCAATGGACCTTAGCTCCTTTATCGATATTATAGTTGGGACAAACCTGATTGAAAACTTTGTAGGTGTGGATGCGCAGATAGTGGGAGACAAAATTGTGGTGAGAAAGAGGGTGATCACAGGTTGGGAAGAATCGGTGACGCCATACCTCGCCTATCCAAACCCGTCAAGAGATCTCGTGCATATTCAGGTAAAGCCTGGATCAAGATTAGACGAAAGTCTGATACAGGTGCGGAACCTTTCAGGGCAAGTATTGGACTTACCAATTCATTTTAGCGATGAGAGCAATGAATGGTTAATAGATGTAAGCACATTGCCATTTGGAACTTATCTTATAAGGGTTGGTGAAAAAGGAGAGCAAAAAGTATTGAGATTGATAGTATCAGATAAATAAACAGATAAAAACCGTTAACACTTGGAATGAAGATAAGGGCATCATGTTTCTTAAGGAGAGTTGTTGTGATGCTTTTATTCTTCTTTTCAGCAGAAGTTTTTGCGCAGGATTTTACGATACTTTATAAAAAACTGGATTCTTTATATTATGCAAGCAACTTTGAAGCCTGCCTAGAATTAGAGCCAAGGATTATCCCACAGATAGTACAGAGAGAAGACACTCTGGTAGCCAATGTGTACTTCTACATTGGAGATGCCTATCGAATGGATTACAATACCAAGCAAGCTATTTCCTATTTTACTAAGGAGAGACTGGTAAGAGAAAAAATACTACCCATAGATCCAGCGGGATACAGCAACTCTCTCTATAACCTGATGTATACTTATGCTCAGGCAGGTAACATGAGCGCCTCAATTAATATAGGAGAAACATTAATTGATTTTGATCAAACTACATACGGTTTAGAAAGCGATGAATTTATTTTCTCCATTGGAGATTATGCTGATTTTTTACTGCAATCCAATAGGTGGCAATTGGCAGAAATAAAATTAAAGGATGCAATGTCCTCTTTGCCAAAAGATTCTAAATACTTTGGCTTAGTTGAGGCAAGGTTGGCATATGTATATAATTTTTCAGGATTATATCGCAAAGCGGAACGATCTTATCAAACAGCTTTACCATCCATTCTTGATGCGTATGGAGAGGAATCTAGAGAATACCAGTTGACATTGGGTGGTTATGCAACATTGCTGATGAATCAGGGAAAGTTTGATCGAGCTGAGGAGCTGCTGACATCTACAGTTACCGCTATTCAACAATCAAATTGGGAAGAGAAGGACTATCTATACTATAATGCCTTAAATAATTTGTCATTAGCCTATCAATCATTAGGTCAATATGCATCTGCTGAAACTAGCTTTGAGGCTATCCTGAGCAGCGACAGTATTGCTCTAGGCGTAAATCATCCTGACTTTGCAATCACTTTATCCAATTTGGGTCAGCTTTATACCGATGAAAGAAAATTCGAACAAAGTGAAGGGGCGTTACTAAGCGCCCTTGAAACATTAAGGTCAAGTGGGGAGGGCAACAGTATTTCGTCTGCAATAGCACTTAATAACTTAGCTCGGAATTATGAAAAGTGGGGCAAGCATTTGCAGGCCATTCCCTTATTGGAGGAGGCACTGAAAATATTTGAAAGTGAATTAGGTAAGAAATCGCCTGAATATGCCACGGCCTTATTTAATTTGGGTGTAGCAAACTTAAGTGTTAATCCTTCAGTGGGGTATGCTTACTTAAAAAAAGCCGCTAACACCAGAAAAAAAACCTTGGGCGCTCGCCATCCGGTGTATGCAGAGACATTGGAAAAATTATCAGTATACAATTGGAAAAAGCGCAACAGGAAAGAGGTGAGAAAGCTCATGCGCGAATTATTCGCGAATTACTATTTTCAAGCAGATGATTTTTTTCCAGTACTCACAGAGGAAGAAAAATCAAATCTATACTTCAGCAAGATAAAACCTAGCCAGGAGTACTATGCCAGTTGGGTTATTCAGGAAGAAATAAATAACCCTGAGGAGTTGGGTGAATTGTATTCTATTACCCTTAACACTAAAGGATTAATCTTATATGCAACTGATAAAGTACGTCAACGGATATTTCAAAGTGGTGACGCTTCATTAATCGAACTCTATGAAGATTGGGAATCACAGAAAGAGCTATTGGCTTTTTATTATAGTCAGAATACTGCTTCGCGGCAGTTGGATTCTTTGATACAGAGTTCAAGAAATTTAGAAAAGGAACTAAGCAGAAGATCCGCAGTATTTAGCAGAGAGATCATTAGGCCTAAAGTTACCTGGCAGGAAGTACAGAAGGCTTTGAAACCAGGAGAGGCAGCGATTGAGGTGGTTCGTTTTAGAAAGTATGAGATAGACTCCTTGCAATTTGGAAAGAACATTTCTTATGCGATGCTGATACTTACTTCGGAGACCAAGAACGGTCCGGAGTTAGTATTGATGGATAACGGTGATGTGTTGGAGGATCGCTTTTTAAGTTATTACCGAAATGGTATTCAGTTTAAAATTGAAAATGAATATTCCTATGGTAACTATTGGGAGACTATTCACGATGCACTAAGGCGTTTAAATGCAACAACCATCTATCTCTCAACTGATGGAGTCTACAACATGTTATCCATTGGATCCATAAAGAATCCATTTTCTCAAAAGTATTTGATTGAGGAGCTAGATATAAGATTGGTAATTAGTACCAGAGATTTATTACAACCTCCTCCAAAAAAATCCACAGGGCAAAGCAGTTTACTTTTGGGATTTCCCACCTATAACCTTCCGGGTGCATTAGGACAGCCAAATGTTATTGCCGCACAAAAGACAGGCCTGGTAAGTCGTTCAATTAGAGGAGCACTTTCAAGATTCGCAAGAGGTCAAAACGGAATTGCGCCTTTACCGGGTACAAAGAAAGAAGTGGAAAAAATTAGTATTGCACTTTCCTCTAGCAACCCACAATTATTAACTGAAAAAGATGCAACAGAGGCAAACCTTAAAAAGGTAAGTAACCCAGGTATACTTCATATTGCAACACATGGTTATTTCTTGGAAGACAATAACCTATCGGCCTTGCGCACACCCAACCCTTTGCTTAATTCAGGTTTAATTTTGGCTGGGGCAAACAATTTTATCAAGGACGGAGAAAATCCATTGCACATTGAAGAGGATGGAATTCTAACTGCTTATGAAGCCATGAACCTCAATCTGGATGAAACACAATTTGTTGTACTCTCCGCATGCGAAACAGCTCTCGGGGTAGTTCAAAATGGTGAAGGAGTATATGGGTTGCAAAGGGCCTTTCAACTGGCTGGCGCAAAGCAAATTATAATGAGTTTATGGCCAGTTGATGATGAGGCAACGCAAGTATTGATGTCCAAATTTTATAATAATTGGTCCGAGAGTGGTGATGTTCGTAGTGCTTTTCGGCAAGCTCAGCTAGAAACTAAAGAATTGTATCCTAGTCCTTATTTCTGGGGGGCTTTTATTTTGGTGGGGAGATAAGTTTTATTCCAACATCCCCACCACAGTCACAGCAGCCTCTTCGCCCTTGTTACCATACTTACCACCGGCTCTTTCTAGTGCTTGTTTTTTATCGAGGGTGGTGAGCACGCCAAATGCTACGGGCTTTCCTGTGTCGAGATTTACTCTCATGATACCGTTGGCTACCGCATTGCAGATGTAATCGAAGTGAGGTGTCTCTCCCTGGATCACGCAGCCTAAACAAATCACGGCAGCGATATCTTTTTTCTTAGCCATCCGCTGAGCCGCGAGGGGCAGCTCAAAACTTCCAGGTACATTGGTTCTGTAGATGTTGCTCTTCTTGGCGCCCATTTCCAGCAGAGCAGTATATGCACCTTCGTAAAGTGCTTCGGTAATCTCTTCATTCCACTCTGCTACCACTACGGCAAATTTCTTATTGGTGAGTTTTGCTTTACTTTTTCCGGATGCTGACTTTAGTGGGCCTGCCATAATATTTGATATTTGATGAACAAGAAATAAAAAAAGGGATAGTAAACTATCCCTTCAAAGTTATCTAAAGTTTTTATTAAGAATTGGTTTCCAGCTTCGCTTTAAACTTGCGTGCATTCTGGTACTCTCCAGAATCCCAGAACTCATCAATTATTTTTTGATAAACCGATGCTGCCTTATCCTTTTGATCAAGCTTCTCATAAGCTAAAGCTTCCTTCATCAGATAGGTAGGAGTAAAGAATTTGTTAGGCTTATAGTTGGATGCCTTGTTGTAATACTTGGCAGCAGATTCATAATCCTTCAATTCCATATAGGCATCACCCATAAGGCTAAATGCCCTTGGTTGGATCAGTATGTCATCCGAACTGAAGTCTTCAAAGTAAAATATGGCCAACTGAAACTTACCCTGCTTTAATGAGATAACTCCGGCATAATAATTTGCAAGATTAGCTGCATCAGTCATTCCAAAGTCTTCTATGATTTGCTCAAAGCCGAGATTATTGCCATCTCCCTTTAAAGCAAGATTCAAACTATCAGCCTCAAAGTAGTGTACTGCTTGGAACATCTCTTTTTGGGCTACCTCTTCCTGAGTACCTATATAGTAACGGAAACCAAAAAAGGCTCCCACTGCCAGAATCAAGGCGCCAAGCACACCAAATACAATTTTAGGGTTATCTTCTACCCAATGCTCTAAGCCTTCTACTTTCTCAGCGATTGCCTCTGGATTTTCGAGCAGGTCTTTATTTTCTTCTTTTTTTGCCATGATTAATAATAATAGCTGTCAGCTTACCCTGATGGTTAAGACAGGGCTGCAAAACTAAGAATTAGCAAATACAAACAAAAGGCTTATTAGTCAGTGATATAAGGATAGTCAGTTTGGGCATACACATCGCGCATTGCCTCACTTGGATCGGGGTAGTTGGACTCCTCAGCAAACTTTACGCTTTCTTCTACCTGTGCGGCTACCTTTTCGTCAATAGCATCAATTTCTTTTTGGGTAGCCATTTTTCCACTAAGGATGGTTTTCTTCACCACTTCAAGAGGGTCCTTTTCCTTATATTCTTTTACTTCTTCTTTAGATCTGTATTTAGCAGGATCGGACATTGAATGTCCTTTGTATCGATAGGTTCTAAATTCTAGTAGCGTAGGGCCATCACCTTTTCTTGCTCTTTCTGCAGCGCGGGCCACAGCCTCATGCACGGCTTCCACACTCATCCCATCAACAGGCTCGGCTGGCATATCATAAGAATCAGCCAAAGTATAAAGTTCTGTTACATTGGAAGTCCTCTTTACCGAGGTTCCCATGGCATAGCCATTGTTTTCTATTACAAAGATGACCGGTAGTTTCCACACCATGGCCATATTAAGCGCTTCGTGAAAAGCCCCCTGCCTTACCGCGCCATCTCCCATATAACAGATGCACAAATTTTTGGTGCCCTTATATTTTTCAGCAAAGGCAATACCTGCTCCTAACGGAATTTGTCCTCCTACAATGCCATGCCCTCCAAAGAAATTATGCTCTTTATCAAACATATGCATAGAGCCACCTTTTCCTTTTGAAATACCAGTTTCCTTGGCATAAAGCTCTGCCATTATAGCGTTGGGGTGCGACCCAAGTACAAGAGGATGGGCATGATCTCTGTAAGCAGTGATCCATTTATCGTCCTTTTCTAAAGCTGTAAAAGCTCCGGCAGCACACGCTTCCTGTCCAATGTAGAGATGGCAAAAGCCACGGATTTTCTGCTGGCCATACAATTGCCCGGCTTTTTCTTCAAACTTTCTCATAAGAAGAATGCTCTCATACCATTGCATGTAGGTTTCCTTTGAGAACTCAGTTTTTGAGCTCTTGGAGCTCTTTTTGGCTGATTTGCCTGTGGACTTTGTACTGGTGGCCATTTAATTAACTAATTTTATGGATCGTGAACTGCGAAAATACGGCAGTACGTCTCAATAGCCAAACCCCTTAAAAAAATCACTGTGCACCTTAAAAAGCTCGATTTATACGACTTTAAAAATTACGAGGAGGCTCACTTTGCTTTTGATAATAAGGTAAACTGCTTTCTGGGTAAAAATGGAGTGGGCAAAACCAATATCCTTGATGCTATATACTATTTGGGCTTTACAAAAAGTGCTTTAAACGGGGTAGATGCTCAAAATGTAAGACATGGTAAAAACCAGTTTATCGTAAAGGGTCAATTTAACCAGGGTAATCAAGGGGCTGAAGTAATTTGCTCATATGCCATTGGTTCAAAAAAATTTATTCGCGAGGATGGAAATGACACGAAAAGGCTTTCCGATCATATTGGAAGGTATCCGATCGTGCTTGTTGCCCCAAATGATATAGAGTTGGTGTGGGGTGGCAGTGAGCTGAGAAGGAAATTTTTTGATAGCTTGATTGCCCAGTTAGATAAGAATTACCTGGAACACCTGATTACTTATACCAATCAGTTGAAGCAAAGGAATAGTTTACTTAGGCTTTCGGCAGAGCGGGGACTTGACCATGACTTGTTGGATACTTATGACCAAAGGATCATCCATTCGGGGAATTATATACATCAGAAAAGGGCAGAATTTATAGATTCATTTTTGCCGCTCTTTAAAGAACACTATGCCTTTCTTTCCGGAGATGCAGAGGAAGTTGTAGATATACAATATAAGTCTGACTGCACAGGCCAGGATTTTGGAGCCATTTTAAAGAAATCATTGAGGAAAGATTTGATTATCCAGCGCACCAGCGTTGGTATTCATCGGGATGATTTCGTGTTTACCCTAGGAGGGTTCGAATTAAAGCGAATTGGTTCTCAAGGGCAGCAAAAGTCGTTCTTAATAGGCTTGAAATTGGCAGAATTTCAAAGCATTGAGAATATTAAGAAAGTGAAGCCGTTGCTACTACTTGATGATATTTTTGATAAACTGGATGATGAACGCATCCACAAGCTGGTAATGCTGGTGGTTGATGGCACATTTGGGCAATTGTTTATTACGGATGCACGCCCAGATCGCAGTAAAGCATTATTGAAAGAGGCCAATGTGGAGGCAGAATTGTTCCATATTAATGGGGGTAAATTAGTGGAGGTATAATGGCAAATAGATTCAATTCAGGTTCGGGAGACGCAGAACACATAGGTCAGGCTATTAATAAGCTACTGAGTTCTTACCATATCAAGAGCAAATTC
>JAGQYK010000055.1 GCA_020436125.1 Cyclobacteriaceae bacterium
TTCCCTTTGGCGAAATTATCAAACACCATTGCTTTCAAATAACTCAAGGGTGTGTGCGGTCCGTAAAAATCTGCCGCCCTCACAATTTGTGCTTGAAGGTTTCCTTTTTTTACCTCATCCAAAAGAGAAGTTTCAATTTTTGCTCTTACCTCTCCTTTCCTGCTGCAAGGATTGAACGGTGTCTCTTCTGTCATTTTACCTTCTACCAGACCGTAAGGATATACATTACTAAAAAATACAAGTTTGGCATTGTGCTTTTTACACCCATCCATCACATTCTGCATTATGATGGGCCATTGCGCTCTCCACATGGACGTGCGATAAGGGATACCGGCAGTGAGATAAACTACTTTGGATCCCTTGATGGCATCAGCTGTTTGTTTGGGATCCAACAGGTCCGCTTTCATTAGTTGATCTGTTGCGTTTACTTTTTTTGGATTTCTGCTTACTAAACGGATTTCGTTGGTGTATTGAGTCAAATGTTTGGAAACATTATTGGCTATTACACCATTGGCGCCAAGGATAGTTTGCATAAGCTGATCTTTAAGTCATTAAGACGTATTAATTTAGTTATTATTTTAAAGCAAGTTAAATTGCTTTCATAAAATTAATATCCTATGGCCCGTATCACGTTAGCACTACCTTCTCAATTTATTTTCAACACCAGGCTTACTGTCCGTGTGAGTGACATCAATTACGGAGGCCATGTGGGCAATGACACCATATTGGCCTTGATGCAAGATGCGAGAGTGATTTTCTATAAGCACCTTGGGTTTGACGGAGAAATTGGCTTTGAAGGAAGTGTAGGTCAGATTATTGCTGATGCCGTAGTGGTTTACAAATCTGAATCTTTTTTAGGAGATCAGTTAAGTGTGGATATTGCTATTACTGATTTTAATAAGTACGGTTTTGATATGTTCTACCTGATCACCAACCTCAATACCGGCAAGGAAACGGCAAGGGGTAAAACTGGGATTGTGTGCTTTGATTATGAGAAAAGAAAGGTAGCGTCCATTCCGTCTGTATTATTGAAAAAACTTAAGGCTGCTTAAAACACTGAGTTGCAGAGCTTCTCGTACCTTCTGAATCCATATACTACCGATCATTTCAGAGTTGAGCATTTGACTGCTTTAACTGTCGGATAGACACTTTGCAATCATTAAATTGTCTGTAAGAATTTATTACTCAACCTAAACCCATAAAAATGAAAGTACGATTACTATTAATTTGTATGATGGCTTCAGGGCTTGCTTTTGCGCAAGGACCTAAGTTATCTGCAAAAAAGATTAATGCATTAAAGACCGAAGCTTCTGAAAAGGTGCAGGCTGACGCCAAGCGAATTCAGGTGATGGTGGATAAGATTTTCAGTTTTGCTGAGCTTGGATTTCAGGAATATGAATCCAGCAAATACCTGACAGGACTTCTTAAGGAAAATGGATTTGAAATTGAAATGGGCATTGCTGGTATACCCACTGCATGGACAGCGACATGGGGAAGCGGAAAACCATTGATTGCTCTGGGCAGTGATGTGGACTGTATTCCTAAGGCATCACAAAAACCTGGCGTAGCTTATCATGATCCGATTGTAGAAGGAGCGCCTGGTCATGGGGAAGGACACAATGCAGGAACTCCGTTAAATATTGCTGCTGCCTTAGCGGTGAAAGAAATTATGGAACGCGAAAAAATACCGGGGACGCTAATGGTATGGCCTGGTATAGCAGAGGAACTAGTAGGAGCAAAAGCTTACTACACACGTGATGGTTATTTCGACAACGTAGACATTTGTTTATTTACTCACGTAGGTTCTAATCTGGGTGTATCCTATGGTGCAGCTTCTGGTACAGGTCTTATTTCTGTTGAGTACACTTTTGAAGGAGAGTCTGCTCACTCTGCGGGAGCACCATGGAGAGGAAGAAGTGCTGCAGATGCAGTTGAGTTAATGAGTGTTGGATGGCAATATCAGCGCGAGCACTTAGAGCCATTGCAACGTTCGCATTCAGTTATTACAAACGGTGGCGATCAGCCTAACGTGGTTCCACAAAAAGCCTCCATCTGGTATTACTTCCGTGAGATTACTTATCCTAACATCATGAATCTTTATGAAACGGGTAATCGGATTGCTGAAGGAGCGGCTAAAATGACGAACACTAAGGTGACACACAGAACGTTGGGTACTGCCTGGCCACGTCATTTTAACAAACCAGTGGCAGAAGCCATGAATGAAAATATCAAAGTTGTGGGATTGCCTCAGTGGTCTGAAAAAGATCAACTCTTTGCGCGAGCTGTACAGAAAGAAGTAGGTGCTAAAAAGGAAGATGATGGGATGCCTACCAAGTTGGATGAGTTTAAGCCACCAGCAGCAGAACCAAGAAGTGGGGGTTCGGATGACATTGGTGATATCTCATGGAAAGTACCAACTGTAACGATGAGGTTTCCTTCTAATATCCCAGGCTTACCGGGTCATAACTGGGCTAATGCTATCGCAATGGCAACACCTATTGCCCATAAGGGCGTAACTAATGGTGCTATGGTGCAGGCAATGACCATCATAGATTTGTTAACCAAACCGGAGCTTGTCGCTAGCGCGAAAGACTATTTTAAAAATGAACAATTGGCAAAACAAGAGTATAAGCCGATGATCACTAAGGATGATAAGCCAGCGATTTATTTGAATACTGATATTATGAAGCAGTTTCGTCCACAGCTGGAGAAATTCTACTATGACGAAACCAAGTATGATACTTATTTGGAGCAGTTAGGAATAACTTATCCTACAATTAAGAAATAGAATAATCGTCATTTAATAATCGTCATTGCGATCCACCAACTGGTTGATCGCAATGACGTTTTTTTATTTAACCAGTACAGGCATCAAGCCTACCAGCATCATCAGGTCTTCATCACCAATCATTTTCTTTTCATCTGCCATGGAAAGAAAATTCTCATACAAGTGGTTTAAGTCTTCTCCTTCAAAGTGATACCCTAATAATTCAATTCTGTGCTTTAGTGCCGCTCTTCCACTGCGGGCGGTCAATACAATAGAGGATGAAGGGACTCCTACTTTATCCGGACTGATGATTTCATAGTTTTCTGAATGTTTTAAAAATCCATCCTGATGGATCCCTGAACTATGGGCAAAGGCATTGCTTCCAACAATGGCTTTGTTGGGCTGTACGGGCATGCGCATCATTCCTGATACCAACTTACTTAACGCATATATTTTTTCAGTTTTAATACTGGTATACATATTTAAATCCTGATGGGTGTTGATGATCATGGCCACCTCTTCCAAAGAAGTGTTACCTGCTCGCTCACCAATTCCATTCATAGTTACTTCAGCCTGTTGCGCCCCGTTGCAAAGGCCAGCTATTGTATTGGCAGTGGCTAATCCCAGGTCATTATGACAATGCACCGAAATGATCGCCTTGTCAATGTTGCGCACATGTTCAGTCAGGTACTTAATCCGTTTGCCAAATAGATCTGGTAAACAATAGCCTGTTGTATCAGGAATATTAACAACATCGGCACCTGCAGCAATTACCCCTTCAATCAATTGCGCAAGAAACTTCAGGTCAGCTCTTCCTGCATCTTCCGCGTAGAACTCTACTTCATGACCTTTTTCTTTGGCGTAAGCCACCGCCCATACCCCTTGTTCCAACACTTGCTCTCTGGTACTAAAAAATTTATTCTTGATATGCACATCAGACGATCCTATGCCGGTGTGAATCCTGCCACGCTTAGCAAAACGCAAAGCATCGGCTGCCACATCAATGTCTTCTTTTTTGGCACGGGTAAGCGCACAGACGACCGGATCATTAACAGCTTTTGTTAAGGCCACTACAGATTTGAAATCTCCAGGACTAGAAATGGGAAACCCGGCTTCTATTACGTCCACCCCCAGCGCTTCCAGTTCGCGTGCGATGATAATCTTTTCCTCTGTTTTTAATTGACAACCGGGTACTTGTTCGCCATCGCGAAGGGTAGTGTCAAATATTTGAATTTTCTTGCTCATAACTTTATTTAGTTAGCAGGTACAGTTTCGTTGGCGCGGATACGTTGGGTCACTTGAGCTCCCATTTGTTCCGTACTCAGTATTTTATCTTTGTCGGTTTTCGAATCAGCAATGTCGACCGTTCTGAATCCGGCCTTTAATGTTTGAGATACCGCATCAATGATGTGTTGTGATTCTTCTTTTAGTCCGAAGGAAATGTCGAGCATCAAAGCGGTGGAAAGAATAGAGGCCAACGGATTGGCAATGCCCTTGCCCGTAATGTCGTGTGCGCTTCCGTGAATAGGTTCATACAACCCAACACTGTCACCAATAGAAGCCGAGGCCAACATGCCCATTGATCCTGCAATTTGAGATGCCTCATCTGTAAGAATATCTCCGAAAAGATTTCCAGTCACCACCACATCAAAACTCCTGGGGTCTTGGATCAATTTCATGGCAGCAGCGTCCACGAACATGTGAGACAGCTCTACATCGGGATACGCTTTACCTACCTCCTGAACCACAGAGCGCCAAAGCCTGGAACTTTCCAATACATTGGCTTTATCTACAGAGACTAATTTTTTCTTTCTAGTTTGAGCTGCCGCAAAAGCTTTGTGTGCTATTCTGTCCACCTCATACCTGGAATAGATCATGACATCGTAGGCTGTGTTGTCATTGTCTTTTCTTCCTCTCTCACCGAAGTACACATCGCCTGTAAGTTCTCTAAAGAATAAAATATCAGATCCACGTAAAATCTCTGGCTTTATACTTGAGGCTTCAAGCAGTTCATCAAATAATTTGATAGGTCTTAGATTAGCATATAACCCCAACTCTTTTCTCATTTTAAGTAACCCTTGTTCAGGTCTTACTTTTAGAGAAGGATTGTTGTCATAGTGGGGATGCCCAACTGCACCGAATAGTATTGCATCCGCTTTTTTAAGTATCGCTAATGTTTCATCAGGGAGTGCATGACCTGTTGCTTCAATGGCATCATGACCGATGATAGCTTCATTGAATTCAAATTGATGGTCAAATTCCTGTGCGATTTTATCCAATACTCTTTTTCCCTCAGCGGTTACTTCTTTTCCGATGCCGTCACCAGGGAGTAGGGTTATTAATTTTTTCATGATTGTTGTAAATCAAATTGTTTAATGTCCTCTGTAAGACTCAACAGATAGTCGATGTCATCGTAACCATTGATCATGCAGGACTTTTTGTAGGGATTGATGTCAAACGTTTCTTTCTTCCCCTCGAAAGAGATGGTTTGATTTTCAAGATTTACTGTTATAGGAGTGCTAGAGTTGGCACTAATTCCTTTCGATATTGTTTGGAGAAATTGGTCTGATACAACTACAGGAAGCAGACCATTGTTTAATGCATTGTTTATAAAAATGTCAGCAAAAAAACTAGAGACAACTACCCTAAAACCATAGTCGTACAATGCCCACGCTGCATGTTCTCGGCTACTGCCACAGCCGAAATTTTTCCCGGCCACTAAAATTTTTCCGTTAAAAGACGGGTTGTTCAAAATAAAATCTTGGACAAGCTGATTGTTGCTATCATACCTCCAGTCTCTAAATAAGTTTTCGCCAAATCCCTCGCGTGTGGTCGCTTTTAGAAACCTTGCAGGAATAATTTGATCCGTGTCCACGTTCTCGTTGGGAAGGGGGACTGCTGTACTCTTTATTGTGTTAAACTTTTCTTTCATCTTCATTTAATAAGTTGATAGTTGACAATGGCCAATTGACAAGAGGTACCTTGTCAATTGGCCATTGTCAACTTTTCATTGGCTATCAGTTCACGTACATCTGTAACTCTCCCAGTAATCGCTGCAGCAGCTGCGCTCAATGGACTGGCTAAAAATGTTCTGGATTGTGGTCCTTGTCTGCCTTCGAAGTTTCTATTGGAAGTGGAGATACAATATTTTCCTGCTGGAATTTTGTCTTCATTCATTCCTAAACAAGCTGAGCATCCTGGGCTTCTCAACTCGAAACCGGCAGCTTCGAAAATTTTGTCCAGCCCTTCCTTGCGCGCCTGATCTTCTACCTGCTTTGATCCAGGTACAATCCATACTTCAACGCCTTCAGCTTTTTTCTTTCCCTTCACTATGGAAGCTACCAATCGCAAATCTTCAATACGTGCATTGGTGCAGCTGCCAATAAAAACATAGTCGATGTGCTTGCCGAGTAATTGAGAACCGGGCTCCAGCCCCATGTAGTTAAGCGACTTGATAAAGGAAGGTTGTTCGCTAATGTCTTTTAGTTCTTCTGGTGTAGGAATGCGATCTGTTATTTTAATGCCCATGCCTGGGTTGGTACCATAAGTGATCATGGGCCCGATATCCGAGGCATCGAAAGTCAATACTTTGTCAAACGTTGCATCTTCATCTGATTTCAACGTTTTCCATTGTTCTATTTTTTTATTTAGTTCAACACCCTGTGGAGCAAATTTTTTCCCTTTGATGTAATCAAATGTGGTTGCATCTGGAGCAATCAGTCCACCACGTGCTCCCATTTCAATGCTCATGTTGCAAATGGTCATACGTGCTTCCATCGAAAGATTTTCGATAGTATCACCTGCATACTCTACAAAGTATCCTGTGGCTCCACTGGAAGAAATTTTAGAGATGATATACAGGATGATGTCTTTGGCTAAAACTCCTTTGCTCAGTGGGCCATTGATTTCAATCTTCATACGCTTCGGCTTGTATTGAAGAATGCACTGGGTGGCCAGCACTTGTTCTACTTCACTGGTACCGATTCCAAACGCGATGGTTCCGAAGGCACCATGCGTAGAGGTATGACTGTCTCCACAAACAATGGTCATTCCAGGGAGTGTTAAGCCCAGCTCTGGTCCGATGATGTGAACGATCCCTTGAAAGGGATGACCCAGGTCATAAAGTTCAACGCCAAATTCCTTACAATTTTTTCTTAGTGTCTCCACCTGATGACGTGACAATGCTTCTTTAATAGGAAGGTGTTGGTCTTTGGTAGGAACGTTGTGGTCGGCTGTAGCCGTAGTGCGTGATGTATTAAAGACACCTATCCCTCTTTTCTTCAATCCATCAAAAGCTTGAGGGCTCGTAACTTCATGGATAAAATGGCGATCTATAAAAAGGGGATCAGGATGGCCTTCTTTGTGTTTTACAATGTGCTTGTCCCAGATTTTATCGAAAAGTGTTTTTGACATAAAAAATATAACAATCGTTAGTTCGGAATGCTCATAAAAAACGAAAACCGTCCCGACAGAGTCGGGACGGTTTTCAAATGGGCTTATTTTTAGTTTATCTACATCTTGTTTTCAATGTGACAACAAGGTGTGAAAAGTTGTTGAACGGGTCAACGAATTCAGGGAAAAGATTTTCAAAAGCTGACGAGTGTTTGGTAGCTTAAAGAACACCGTTATTTGAATTTAGCATGTAGCGATATGATATTTGAAGCAAGTCCTGTTGATCGGTTGTAATGATCGAAACGAATTTCAATCATGTTTAATCGGGTAATACCTAGAATACCATCAGCGGAAACAGCGCGAAAACCAATACCCCCTGAGTGACTTTCTAACTTTGAAAGATCAAAATCACTTGAGTAGAATTCATTGGAAACATTGTGTGTTTGGTATGGAGAAAAATAATCAATTGCCGATTGCGTGTGGAATCGATAAAATGGACTTACGGAAATAAAGGGAGAAAGTTTGATTGATGTTTCAATATTAGCCGTGTGTGCCTGCATTCCCCAGTCATCTTGATAATAGCGATAGAAGGCTCGTACAATATAGCGATCACCCAAAAAATAATTCGCTCTAAAACCAATAGGGACTTTAAATCGTGTGTCTGGTAATTTCTCAACTCGAAGTGAATTGTCTGAAAAGTAGACTCGATTGAACGGCAAACTCAAAAAACCATTTTGATAGGCAAGATCCAATATCATCGCTACTTGCAGTCTTCGGTTAATAATTTGAGATAGGGTAAGCGATGAACTGAATGAGTTGCGTGATTTTGTAGAATAGGGAGAAGGTCGTAATTCAATGGGGTAGATAATACTTACCTGATCAATAAAGGCCTGTATTTTTAAACCGACTTGCCTGTTGTTGTCTTTCGAATTTTTGCTGGCGTTTAAACCACCTCCAAATGACAAGTAATCATATTCACTTGACACTGCTATGTTTGCTCCGAAGGATTGGCCCTTTACTTCATTGGTAATGTTCCATGAGGCTGAGGGATAAAAACGTTGATCACCAGATGAAGCAGATGAAATAGTATTAGGATCTACTTTATCGGAAGAAGCAGAAGTATAGGTATCAAAACCCAATTCGAAATTATAGCTATGAAGTCGGTTGTGATTATCGTACTTAGATAATTTTAAGTCAATCGTATTTGAAATGTCAGTGAGCTTTTCTGTTCCTATTCCACCTGTAACTGCGGAGTTGTTGCCTTCCTGATGGTAATAGCTGGTAACAAAGTTAGCTTCTTCAAATTTTAGTTTTCTGCTTTTGTAACTGGCACTGTCTAACTCAGTGGGAGTTTGTGAAAATGCACTTACTACGCACATGTATAGACCAATGATCGTGAGCGGGATGCGAACCATACTGTTTTCTCTTTTAAAATTTAATTACATCCACATCCACCTCCGGTTTTGCCTCCATTGGCTCCCGAAGCACCCTCTCTGTAGAGCTGAAAGTTCATTTCAAATTTTTCACACTTTCTCATGGCTAATTCCATTTCGGCATCGTTGAGATACATTTTTTGGTATTCCTTTACGGGTGCGCATGAAATTGGTAACAAGGACACCATCGAAAAAAACAGAAGGGGTATTCTAAACTTATTTAGATTCATAGGTTTAAGAAAGTCGTATATTTTTTGAACTATAGATTTTATCTTGTTCGTCTATAATAATGCATTCCATATTCTTTATTTGATTGATAAGATCTAGTCCTACCTTAATTCCCATCACGGTAACAGGTGTGGCCATCGAATCAGAAAGTTCTGCGCTAGGGCTAATAATGGTTACGCTTTTAATACCAGATACCGGGAAGCCTGTTTTTGGATCTATGGTATGTGAATATTTCTTACCATTAATGATGGCCACTTTTTCATAATTGCCTGAAGTGGCGACTGCCATGTCGGTAATTTTCAAATAGGAGAATGGATGATGTTTTGAATTGGGATCGGCAATACCAATGGTCCAAGGTGTACCGTTGGGTTGATGTCCCCAGGCACTGAGATCCCCGGCTGCATTTACAAACCCACTGGTTACCCCCTTTTCTTTGAGGAGTTGTCTTCCTCTGTCCGCAGCATAACCCTTACCTATTCCACCAAATCCGATTCGCATACCTTTTTCCTTCAGGTAAACAGTCTGCTGATATCTGTCAAGTATTACGTTTTTATAATTGATGAGGCGAACAGATGCTTTGGCCACTTCTGGATCGGGTAGCGAAGTCATCGTTGTGTCGAAATTCCAAAAACGCTTATCAATGGATCCGTAGGTAATGTCGAATGCGCCCTGAGTAAGATCAGAAATTTTAAGGGCACGATAGATCAGGTCAAACACTTCAGTGTCAACTTTTACGGGCCGAATCCCAGCCATCGCGTTAATTTGATTGGTTTGGCTATCGTCTTTAAAGGTAGTAAGTAAAGCTTCTATCCGTTGTATTTCTGCGATGGCATCATCTATTCTTTCGTTAGCCCATTCTGGGTTGTCTGAGACCACACAAAATTCAAAAGTGTTACCCATAAGTCGGGTAGATCTCTTATGTAGAAGCGTTACCTCTGGTGGTAAGGTATTAGTTACCAATGGTTTGATTGATTTGTTTAATGAAATCTTCTGGGGTTCCGGACTTAAAGCCATCCCATGTTTTCAGGATTTTACCGTTGGCATCCAGCAAAAGTGTTAATGGGAACTTTCCCTGAGGGTTGTACTTTTCTGCCAGGACTTCATTATGTTTTATTTGCTTGGGGTCGAGTTGATTCTTTTTAGATCTAGGGAAGTCAGCGCGCACCATTACCAGGTGGCTATTGGCATAATTGATGAAGGTATCCTTATCGAATATGTCTCTGGTCATTTTTATGCATGGGCCACACCAATCAGAGCCTGAAAAATTTAATATGATGGGTTTATTATCCCTTTTTGCCTCAGCTTTGGCATTGTCAAAATTAGATTGCCACCTGGGTTGAGTAAATAAGCTACTGGATAGCGTAAGGAATAGCAGAACTATAGTTTTCATTTGGCTATTTTGTGAAGTTCAACAAACAGGGTTCAAAGTTAGTTCAGGGCTTTTTTTGAATAACTGACAATGGTCAGGTTGTGGTAAATACAACTGATGCTGTAGCACCATTATTGTTTTGGTATAGGCAGAACGCAAAAAATGGTCGCTTGGTTGGTTGGAAACTGAGCGATTTAAGTAATTTTTGGATTTGATTTGAATAGCATACTGTTTAAAATGGAAAGTTCGACTTGATGAGGCTTTTGATTATTATTTTGTTGTTTATACCGTCTCTTGAGGGTCTGCCCCAGGATTTTCAGTCATTACTTGATAGTGCATTAAGTTCTGAGAAGAATAGCATCACCTACTTCAATGAGGCAAGAAAAAGGATTACCACAGGTGATGATTCTCTTAATTATTTATTCGTAAAAACAAGACGTGCATTTCAGGATCAGGTAGCAGATTCAACACTGTATTATGGCTCGCGCTTTCTCGAACATTCCAACATCGATAAGATTCCGAATAAGTGCGTTTTGGTCAGCAGATGGATAAGTCGCACACAGCTCGACCTTGGTGTTTACGAAGAGTCATTAACCTATGCGCAGCAAGCATTGGCCTGGGCAAAAAAGGCTAATGATATCAATGCGGTTGCCTATCAGTTGGCTGACATAGCCATTATTTATCATGAGTTCAAAGATTTCGCTAAAGGGGTTGAGTACGGCAAAATATGTTTTATTACGGCAGTTGAAGGAGGAGCAGATAGCAATCATAAGGCCTATTGTCTCAATGCCATAGGGATAAATTTTGATGATTGGAATAAGCCTGATTCAGCACTCACTTATCATTTTAAAATATTCGAGTTAGATCCTGTTCCCGATTCACTCGATATAAAATTTACCTTTAATAATATCGGCAACACGCTGATGAAAACACATCAATATGTTAAGGCTGAACAATACTTGCTTGCTGCACTTCGTCTTGCTCAAAAAGGGAGTAACTATTATTCTTTGGCGGGCGCCTATACAAATCTTGGTCAATTAAAAACAAAGCAAAAGAATTTTCGTCAAGCAAAAATTTATTTTGATAGTGCTTTGCACTATTCACTGGAATCACAAAGTCTCGAAAAAATTAGAGACACTTATTTTGATTTGTATACTTTCAATAAGGAGCGTGGTACTTTACGGGAAGCACTTGATTATCAGGATAAGTTCTACGTTTTAAAGGATTCTATTTTCAGAACGGAACGCCTAAAAACCGTTAGCGAATTGGAGACGAAGTATCAAACCTCTATCAAGGACAAGCAGATTTTGGAGCAGCATACTGAGTTGAAGGAAAAGGAGGATCAGTTTAATAAGGCGGTAATGGTTGGTGTATTTCTAATTGTTCTTGTAGGAATGCTTGTTATTATTCTCTTGCTTAACAAAAGTCGTTTCAAAAGAAAGCAAGAACTTTTAGAGAAGGAGTTGGAAATCCAATTGCAAGAAGCTTCCATTCAAGCAGCTTTATCATCTCAAGAACTAGAACGGAAACGATTTGCGCAAGATTTACACGATGGAATGGGACAATTGATTTCTTCTCTTAGGCTGTTGCTTGGGAATATTGATTCTGATTCTTCGATGGAATCGAGAGTAGCAGTTGTATCGAAATCAGAAAAAATTATTGATGAGATGCAAAAGGAAATTAGAGGAATCGCTTTCAATCTTATGCCTCAAACTTTGATTCAATTTGGTTTGGTTCCAGCCTTGAAAGAAATGGCCCTAAGGATCACCTCTTCGGGTCAGGTTATGGTTTCGGTAATTTCGTTTGATGTACCTGAGCGGTTATCTGAAATACAGGAGATTTCTCTTTACCGTATTATACAAGAGTGGGTGAACAATGTTTTGAAATATGCGAAGGCGCCAAAAATAGAGGTACAATTAGTAGGCCATGAGAAAGAGTTAAGTATTACCATTGAAGATACTGGTAAAGGTTTTGATACTCATGTTTTAGAACAGGGTAGTGGAAATGGGTGGAGAAATATTATGTCAAGAGTGAAGTTGATTCAAGGTGAATTAGAAATCGATTCTTCTCCTAAACGTACGGGAACCACACTTATAATAAGGGTTCCATTAGAGGGGGTTGTCAAGGAAAGGCAAGTTCAGGGCAAAGGATTAAAAAATACCCAATAGCACGGATAGTTTTACCTTTCGCAGGAATGTATTCTTGTTCCTATGCACAGGGCAAGTATCTTTGGTTTTTGGCGAAAGCATAGCGTGTTAAGAATGAAGATACTTTTAGTTGATGATCATGCCATATTAAGTGACGGAGTAAAAAGCCTTTTAGAAAAGGAAGATTACAAAGTTGTTTTTCAGGCGGATAGTGCTGAACGTGCTCTTGATTTTCTTAAAAAGAATGAGGTTGACTTGATGATCACCGACTTTAACATGCCAGGCATGGATGGACTTTCGCTGATTCATCTGGTAAAAAGAATTAACCAAAACATAAGGATAATAGTACTGAGCATGCATGATGAGGTGCACTTGGTGAAGGAAATACTCAAGGCAGGTGTCAATGGGTATGTGCTTAAAAAAGATACCCAGAACGAATTGCTGCAGGCAATCCGCGAAGTACAAGCGGGAAAAGTTTTTCTCAGTAACGATATCAACAAAGTATTAATCGTTAACCTTCAAAACCCTGATGAGGGCAGGTTACTTACCGATCGTGAACGTGAAATTTTGAAATTGATAGCCAGAGAGTTTACCAATAAACAAATTGCTGAGGAGTTGTTTATCAGTGAAAGAACGGTAGAAACGCATCGTAAAAATATCTTTAAAAAGACCGGAACCAATTCCCTGGTCGGTTTGATCAAGTTTGCCTACGCCAACAATCTCATTTAGCTTCTACGGGTTTTACGGTATATAGAAATGCGGTAGAGAGGGTATTATAACCCTTTTAATCATTGCCCATCTTTATCCTATCAATAAACATAATCGTTATGAAACCCGATAGAATTGCAATAAAGGTAGGGGCCCTATTAATCGCCCTGATATTTTCGTTGGAGATGCACGCTCAATTGATCACTGATAAGGTGGTTACTTTAGGGCAGATGAAAGCCAAAAAATTTGATGAGGCACCCAAGAAGGTATTCATTAAAAATTTTAAAGTGTATTATCAATTGATCGCGGAAGCTGAAAAGACCATTCATGGCGGTCGTCAGTTTGGTGGTGGTTCGTACAAAGGAGATGCTACGGCAAGATTAGCTGTGGGGGTAGAGGGTATTGAGCCAGAGCAGCTTCAAGAACTAACCAATCAGATTTATAATGGTTATGCAGATAAGTTGAAAGGGCTTGGGATGGAGGTCTACAATTCCAGAGACTATCCAGACTTGGAGTTTTTTGCTGAGGATGAGTTATTGGATGGACCGCGAATTAACCTGGAGCAAATTGAAGGAAGTTTGATGGTTGTTCCGGATGGATTCTCTTATTATGTAAAGCGTCTTACTAAGAAAGGTAAAGAAAAAGGAAGTTTTATTTCTAATCTGGGGGGTGCAGCAACTTCAGAATTTTCATCATCTATTTATCATAAAGGACTTCCAAAGGTATCACAGGAGTTAGAAGATATGATTGTGGTGGACGTGGCCATCAACGTTCCAAGTATCTATTTAGATCCTAAGTCAGCATTGGGTACGGTAAAAATTAAAGGAGGTGCCTATTTAAGATTAGAAAATGCAAGAGTCACTTATGTTTCGGGTAAATCACCAAAGCCAGGTGCAGCAGCTCCAGACAAATACATTGAATTAATGTTGAAAGAGCCTGTAGCAATTGATGGTGTTTTCGCGAAACAAGATTTTAAATCTCAGGCCACTAAAAAGACTACAACAGTTCCATCTTATGCTCCGTTTTTTACAGTTGAAAATTCATCTGTGGAGTTGAGCAATACAATAACTTGTAAATCGGAAGATTACACCCGAGAGGTAGGGAAAGCTGTAAATGAATTCTTAGACCTTTCACTTGAAAAATTGAATGGTTATATCAATTGGGGAAAGTGATAGTAATTGTTTAATAATACAAGATATACCCATCAGTAAAACTGATGGGTATTTTTTATGGTTCGAGGTCACTGTTGTAATCTTCCATAAAAATGAAGAAGTCCGAAACTTTAATCATATCGTCTCCAACAAAACGGATGGTGTGGGAGTCAGTACGTTTAACGATGGAGAGATAGGAGAGGAGTTCTACCGGTCTGTAATTTTTGAATGACACATCCAACGTAACTGGAGTAGGTACTTTATAAGGTTTAAAATCTTTAATTCTTTTCACAGCTTTTGCACTGGCCTCTTTAATGACTTGACAAGCAGCTGCAGGTGTTAGTGATTTTGCAGAATGAAAACCATAGGCTTCTTTCACCACCGCCATTTCCATATCTCCCACAAAGTCTTTCGTTTCTTTAGTGGCAATATTGTCACCACTTATTAAGATGACGGGTACATTATAATGCCCTGTTACCATAGCAGCCCAGATGCCTTCTGATACTGGCTTTTCGTTAATACTCACATTGGTAAGCTTGGCGCTTGAAAAGGTATGCGCTCTTACCCCTTCCATATTGGTAGTGGAAGAATGGTAGCCGATTAGCATCACACCATCAAATGAGTCATCAATTCCGCTGACCATGTGATTTTTTCTGGGCCATGAACGGATCAGCTTGACATCGTTAGGAAGTTTTTCAATCAATAAATTCTGCCCGTTGCCATGTGCATCTACCACTACAATCTCTGTGGCGCCTGATTGTTTGGCGCCTTCAATGGCAGCCAAAGCCTCATTGGTCATGAATTCACGAAAACGACCGTACTCAAATCCTGAAGGGCCCAGTTGCTGTTCTGTAACGACTCCAGCAAGCCCTTCCATGTCCACGGAGATTAAAATTTTAATTTTCTTTTGTGCGTACAGTCCCGATACCAGACACAAGAAGAGTAGGGAAAGAACAGATTTTTTCATTGTTGATGGAGTAGGTGAGAAGCTAATTTAAAACTTCTCGCAGCCACTACACCAAATACTCAAACAAATTTTCATTTTGATTGATAAGTGTATAGTTGATTTTTTCTGAATTCATACGACTTACGAACAAATGAAAGTCGGTTTCATTCTTCACTTCAATACCGATCAAAGCAGGTCCTGTTTCTTTATTGTGCTTTTGAATAAATTCGAATCGAACAATATCATCGTCAGGACCAAGGATATGATTCACAAATTCCTTCAACGCTCCGGGGCGTTGGGCAAAGCGTACGATGAAATAATGTTTTAGTCCTTCATGTAGCAGGGATCGTTCTTTGATTTCCTGCATGCGATCAATATCATTATTGCCTCCACTGATCACGCAAACAACGGTTTTTCCCTTTAGTTGGTCAGCCATTTGTTCTAGTGCAGCAATAGAAAGCGCGCCTGCAGGTTCAGCTACAATGGCATCTTCAGTGTAGAGTTGCAGAATAGTGGAGCTTACTTTCCCTTCAGGGACTAAAAGCATTTCACTGATGGCGTCTTTACAAAACTCAAAAGTGATGTCACCAACTTTTTTTACAGAGGCACCGTCAACAAAATTTTGAAATTTTGTCTAACACTACCGGTTGCCCAGCTTTTAACGCCTCAGTCATCGAAGGTGCTCCCAGTGGCTCTACTCCAATGATTTTTGTTTTTGGAGAAAACGTTTTTAAATAGCTTGATACTCCGGCACATAAGCCACCTCCACCAACGGGGACAATAACAAAATCAATATCAGGTTGGTCAGCCAAAATTTCTTTGGCTACAGTTCCTTGCCCTTCAATTATTTTTAAATGATCGAAGGGAGGAATAAACTCCATTTTATGGTTCTTGGCGTGAAGCAATGCATGGTATTGACATTCATCGAAAGTGTCTCCAATCAAAATGATCTCCACATTTTCACCACCAAACATTCTCACCTGATTGATTTTTTGTTTGGGAGTAATGGCGGGCATATAGATCACCCCTTGAATACTCAATTCGCGACAAGAAAAGGCAACCCCCTGCGCATGGTTACCCGCACTGGCACAGACCACACCGTTTTTTCTTTGGTTGGCAGAAAGACTCTGGATGAGATTGTATGCGCCTCTTATTTTATAAGACCGTACGGTCTGCAAATCTTCCCGTTTCAAATACAGATCACAGCCCAACTTTTCGGACAACTTGCGATGGTACTGCAAAGGAGTTTTGATCACTACCTTTTGCAATACCTCAGCCGCTGCGCTGATGTCTAGTTGATTTAGCGTTATGTTTACCATTGTTCAAAGAGTTGACAGTTGATCACTAGCCAATTGACTGTTAATTAATTTTAGTCTATCATACTTGCTTCTACTGTAGCTTTCTCAGGTCTGAGCTGACGTACTGCCGCGCCTGCCTGCCATAACTCACTTTCGCGTAATTCTTTCAATTCTTCAGCTAGTTTTTCGCGATAGTCGGGTTGACTGCACTTGTCGATGGTACGTTGCGCCTCTGCTCCACTTTCTACACTGTCGTACAATTCTTTAAACACGGGTAGTGTTGCCGCTTTGAATTTTTTCTTCCAGTCCAACGCACCTCGTTGCGCAGTGGTAGAACAATTGGCATACATCCAATCCATTCCATTTTCAGCAACCAGTGGCATAAGGCTTTGCGTTAGCTCTTCTACAGTTTCGTTAAATGCTTCAGAAGGTGAATGTCCTTTGGATCGAAGCACTTCGAACTGTGCTTCGAATATTCCAGCAATAGCTCCCATGAGTGTACCGCGCTCTCCGGTTAAGTCGGAGTACACTTCTTTTTTGAAATCTGTCTTGAATAAATAACCAGATCCAACTCCTATTCCTAATGCAATGGCTTTCTCTTCTGCATTGCCTGTGGCATCCTGAAAAACAGCGTAGCTGGAGTTGATTCCTTTTCCTTGCTGAAATAGTCTCCTTACTGAAGTACCTGAACCTTTAGGCGCGGCTAAAACCACATCGATGTCAGCAGGAGGAATAATTCCAGTTTTTTCTTTAAACGTAATTCCAAAGCCATGAGAGAAGTACAATGTTTTTCCGGCAGTCAGGTGAGGCTTTACTGTTGGCCACAATGCGATCTGACCAGCATCAGAAAGTAAATACTCGATAACAGTACCTTGCCTTACCGCTTCTTCAATTTCGAAAAGTGTTTCCCCGGGAATCCATCCGTGAGCTACCGCTTTGTCCCAGGTTTTTGATCCTTTTCTTTGGCCTACAATTACGTTGAATCCATTATCGCGCAAGTTTAATGCTTGCGCTGGCCCTTGAACACCATATCCAATTATTGCTATAGTCTCGTCTCTCAATACATCAAGTGCTTTTTCCATGGGAAACTCTTCACGCGTAACAACCTTCTCTAATGTTCCTCCAAAATTAATCTGTGCCATAATTCTATTTTTAAATGTTTGGTTTTCTATTGATTTAACTAAGTACTACTTCTTTATTGTTTCTGTCATTGATTTCATTGAATACATTACTGCCTGAGTAATAATTCGCATAATCGACCTCAATTAATTTTTCTAACTGATGTTTTATTTTTTCTACCATTTCGGGGGTAGTATAGATCAGGAGTAACGCACCACCTTTATGAAAATCTTCAGTGATTTCATGTGCAATTAATTTCTTGATGCGCACACGTCTCCGATTGAGCACATTCACAATCCGGTTGAGTATTGAAAAATTATTCTCTGCAGACAGTTCAATCGTGTATTCTTGTTTCATATAATTAATGGTCAACTTTTTCTAATAAAACGTCTGAGACTCCGGCACCAGTAGGTATCATTGGAAATACGTTATCCTCTTTGCCAACAACTACTTCCAGGAAGTAGGCAGTTTTAGATTCCAACATTTCTTTTAATCCAGGAATAAGTTCATCGCGTTGGCTTACTTTCTTTGCAGGTATGTTGTAGGCTTGGGCCAATTTGATAAAATCGGGATTAGTCATTTCTGTTGATGAGTATCTTTTCTTATGAAATAACTCTTGCCATTGGCGTACCATTCCTAGGAAACTGTTATTGAGCACAAGCACTTTTACAGGAATATTGTATTGCATAATGGTTCCTAGTTCTTGGGGAGTCATTTGAAACCCACCATCTCCAATGATGGCTATTACTTGTTGGTGTGGTTTTGCCAGTTGGGCACCCATCGCTGCGGGTAAAGCAAACCCCATTGTTCCCGCTCCACCTGAAGTAACATTGGTTCTGGGATCTTTATAGGAATAGTAGCGTGCAGCAATCATTTGATGTTGTCCCACATCTGTAACCACGATGGCTTTTCCGTTGGTCAATAGCGACAAATGGTTCACTACCTCTGCCATTTTTAACTCCCCGCTGGGATCAAATTCCCTGCTAGTTACTTTTTCATGTTCCTTTCGGTTCAGGGCTTCAAAACTTTTAATCCATGAACTGTGATTTCCTGATTTGCAAAATTTTGTTAGCTCCGTTAGTGCTTCTTTGGCATCGGCATGTACAGCCACATCTGTTTTTATAATTTTATTGATCTCAGCTCTATCAATTTCAACGTGCACTACTTTGGCCTGCGTAGCATATTTGGCTACGTTTCCGGTAACGCGATCATCGAAGCGCATGCCTATGGCAATTAATACATCGCATTCATTGGTATTGACATTAGGGCCATAGTTGCCATGCATACCAAGAAACCCAACATAATTAGAATGATCCGTTGGGAAGGCTCCTAATCCAAGTAAGGTACAGGCCACAGGGATTCCGGTTTTCTCTGAAAAGGAAAGTAGTTCATCAGTGGCTTCAGAAAGCAATACCCCTTGTCCAACAAGCAGATAGGGCTTCTTTGCGTTATTAATGAGCTCAGCAGCTTCTTCAATTTGCTGAAGTTGCAAAACTGGTTTGGGTTTGTACGTTCTAACCTGTTCACATTTTTTATACTCAAATGCATCGAGCAATTCATTCTGAGCATTCTTAGTAATATCAATCAATACTGGCCCAGGTCTGCCGGAGCGCGCGATGTAAAATGCTTTTGCAACTGATTCAGCAATGTCCTTGGCTTCGGTAATTTGTACATTCCACTTGGTAACTGGGTTGGTTGTATTTACTACATCAATTTCCTGAAAGGCATCTGTACCCAACAGGTGTGCGAACACTTGACCAGTAATACAAACGATAGGAGTGGAATCTATTAATGCATCTGCCAAACCAGTTACGAGATTGGTTGCACCAGGTCCTGATGTAGCCAATGCAACGCCCACCTCGCCAGATACTCTTGCATATCCTTGTGCTGCATGAACAGCTCCTTGCTCATGACGAACGAGGATGTGATTGAGTTGATCGGTGTATCCATAGAGTGCATCGTACACTGGCATGATGGCTCCACCTGGATATCCGAATAAAGTAGTGACGCCTTCGGCAACAAGGCATTGAAGCAAAGCTTCCGATCCGGAAATTTTTTGTTGAGTTGATGTTTTCTTTTTCTCCTCAATCTTCGTCAGTAACGCATCCATCTGCAGCTGTTTTTACTTGTTTCGCATATTTATAGAGTACACCATTCTTTACTCGCAGCTCTGGTGTTTTGAAAGTTGATTTTCTGATCACCAGTGTTTTTTCATCCACCAACAAATTCAGTTGGTGTTTCTTTACATCAATTTCTATCCAATCGCCATCCTCAACCAGTGCAAGTAATCCTCCATCAAAAGCTTCAGGGGTGATGTGCCCTACTACAAAGCCATGTGTGCCACCGGAAAATCTTCCATCGGTTATGAGTGCCACATTTTTTCCAAGACCTGCACCCATAATGGCACTGGTTGGTTTTAGCATTTCAGGCATACCGGGTGCACCTTTAGGACCTACATAGCGAATAACTACTACATCTCCTTCTTTTACTTTTCCGGAAGTGATTCCCTTGATCAATTCAAACTCTCCATTGAACACGCGGGCTTTGCCTTTGAATTTTTCCCCTTCTTTTCCTGTGATCTTAGCGACCGATCCTTTTTCTGCCAGATTGCCGTAAAGTATTTGAAGGTGTCCTGATTTTTTGATTGGTTTTTCCAATGGAACAATGATGTCCTGCTTTTCAAAATCGATGGACGCCACATCTTTTAAGTTCTCGGCAATGGTTTTGCCAGTTACCGTTAGGCAATCACCATGGAGAAGTCCTTTATCAAGAAGATATTTTAGCACAAGAGGAGTCCCTCCAATTTTATGAAGGTCTTCCATTAGATATTTTCCACTTGGTTTTAAGTCGGCTATCAATGGTGTGCTGTCTGATATACGTTGAAAATCTTCCTGGTTTACTTTCAGGCCTACTGATCTTGACATAGCAATAAGATGCAACACAGCATTGGTGGATCCGCCTAAAGCCATGACCAGAGTAATAGCATTTTCAAAAGCCTTCATCGTCATGATGTCGCGCGGCTTGATGTCTTTTTCCAAAAGGAAATGAATGGCTTCACTGGCCGTTTTGCATTCCGCTGATTTTTCTTTGCTCAAAGCAGGATTGGAAGAAGAGTAGGGAAGTGCCATACCCAAAGCTTCAATAGCAGAGGCCATGGTATTGGCGGTATACATACCTCCGCATGCTCCAGCGCCCGGACACGAATTTTGAATGATACCTTTGAAATCATCATCAGAAAGTTTGTTAGCCATCTTCTCACCCAACGCTTCAAATGCTGAAACAATGTTCAATTGTTTTCCTTTCCAATGACCACCTGCTATCGTTCCGCCATATACCATAATGGCCGGGCGGTTTAATCTGCCCATGGCAATCAAAGAACCAGGCATGTTTTTATCACATCCAACAACTGCGATCAACCCATCGTAGTATTGTGCATTGCAAACGGTTTCAATAGAGTCAGCAATTACTTCACGACTTACCAATGAATAGCGCATGCCTTCGGTGCCATTAGAAATACCATCACTCACTCCGATAGTATGAAAAACTAGTCCCACCAACTCCTGATCCCACACGGCTTGTTTTACTTCCTGTGCCAGCGCGTTAAGGTGCATGTTGCAGGTGTTGCCATCAAAGCCTGTGCTTACAATTCCTACTTGTGCTTTTTTTAGATCGTGTTCAGTTAAACCGATACCATACAGCATCGCTTGCGCAGCAGGCAGTGTACTGTCTTGGGTAATTGTTTTGCTGTACTTATTGAGTTCCATAATTAGTTCAAATCCTGATTACACGATTACGTAACTGTAGCTCTTGTCTAAAACGAGACAGCGGTACGCCTCTTGAATAGTAGCTCCCAAAGATTCTTTCCAGGGCTTACTAAATTGTTGGCCCTCGATGGAATCAATACCGATCACTTCAGCAGCTGTGCCACAGAAAAAAGCACTGTCTGCTTCGAATAAGTCCTCAGGTTTGAAAAGCTTTTCTACAACTTTCAAATCTAACTCAGCACAAATCTCCAATACAGTTTGACGTGTGATGCCGGGAAGGATACTGCCTCGCGGAGCGGTATAGAGCACGCCATCTTTCTCATAAAAGAAATTAGCACCAGGGCCTTCAGCCACAAAACCTTCGATGTCGAGAAGAAGTCCCTCATCAAAGCCACGTTGCTTGGCTTCGGTGGTAGCTAATATTGAATTCACATAATGACCGCAAGCTTTGGCTTCTATTTTAAATGATTTTGGATTGGGTCTTTGGTAAGAGGAGATGCATACTTTTAAAAGTTGATCACCCAGGTATTTCCCCCACTCCCATGTAGCAATCATCAGTGAAACATCATTGGGGTGGGTCAGTGACATATTAGGACTACAAAAAACCAACGGACGTATGTAGGCATTGCTTTGATTGTTTCTGGCCAACACTTCGTAAGTAGCCTGGGTAAGTTCTTCAGCAGTGTAATGAAGAGGTATGCCCATGAGTGATGCACTGCGGAGCAATCGCTCATAGTGCTCATGGGCTTTAAATACTTTTACTCCATTTACAGTTTGGTAAGCGCGTATTCCTTCGAACACACCATAACCATAGTGAAGTGTTTGACTGAAGAGATCAGTTTTTGCGTCTGCTGCTTTTACGAATTTTCCATCCAGGAAAAGTGTCGTGTCATTAGTGTAGTACATACTTTAGAACAATCGTTAGTTTGTTAAACCCATATAAAACAAAACCGCCCCAATTTCTCGGGGCGGTTTATTATTCAGTTTAAAATAATAGTATCACCACCCCGGTTTTCGAAGAATAATGACGCTAATAATGACAAGCATACCCGTGATCGAATTGATCAGGGAGTTAGTTATTTCGTATCGCTGCGTTGTGTTCATCTTCACTTTTTGCTTGTGCTGTGGTACAAG
>JAGQYK010000056.1:0-10858 GCA_020436125.1 Cyclobacteriaceae bacterium
TCACCTCATCATTGGTAGTGTAAGCACCACAGGAAATAGCGCCATGTTCCATGGCCATCTCCTGAGCTAAAGCCACAGACTCATCGGTATTCTTTGTTTTGATAAGCAAGGCAATCGGACCAAAAAGTTCTTTGCTGAATATCTCTTTTTTAGAACCGTCTATTTCTACTACTACAGGAGTAGCAACGCGTGCATTTTTAAACATTGGATTTTCAAATGTCCGCGACTTCAACCAAACTTTGCCCGGCAGACTCTCCGCCTCCACTACCCTATCACAGGTCCTTTTGTTCTGAACAGCGCCTAACACAAAAGGGCCCGCCTTTGGATTGTCTACAAGGCTGTTAATGCTATCCACAAACTTTTGAGCAAACTCATCGAAGCTTACCGTACCACCGGCTGTTTTGATACCACCCTCAGGAATATAAAAGTTCTGAGGTGCTGTACACATTTGCCCGCTGTAGAGATTAACAGAGAACGAAAGGTTGGCCACTACTTTGTCAATGTCATCAACAGAATCAAGTATCACAGAGTTAACGCCTGTTTTCTCTGTGAAGACCGTTTTCCCCTGAATTCCTTCCAGGTAGTTTCCAAAAGCAGAGTTTCCAGTGTAGTCAATCAACTTCACCGCCTTATGTTCTGCCAGATCTTTGGTGATCATCTTATCAAATGTATCCACCGCCAACTGACAGATATTAGGATCAAGGTTATTCTCCGCCAACACATTCTGAATCTCAGCCACGAAAATTGCAATGGGCAAAATAGCGCCCGGATGAGGTTTGACAATGACAGAATTACCTGTAACCAAACTCCCGTAGATTCCTGTTACAGAATTCCATGTAGGAAAAGTAGAGCATCCTACCACCAAAGAAATTCCTTTCGGTACTGCCCTCCACTCTTTATTGATTTGTAAATTGTATTTACCCATCGGCTTATCCCAAAGTGCTTTGGCAGGAAAACGTTGCAGCTCTTCATAGCCAGCCGCAATTGCCTCCATGGCCCTGTCTGCTGCATGTGGTCCCGATGCCTGAAAGGCCATCATATATCCCTGGCCAGTAGTATGCATGGTAGCATAAGCAATTTCAAAAAAACGATTCTTAATTCTCTCAAGCGATTCAACCAAAATTCCCGCTCTTTCACCTGCTGAAATTTTTCTCCATTGATGGAACGCCTTATTGGATCTGCTGATCAAACTATCTGTGGAGAAAATAGGATAGCTGATCTTAAGGCCGTCTCCTAAGTAAGGTGACTCCTCTTGTCCTGCCCAGCCTTCAGGGTTTTCTTGTTTTAATTCTTCAAACTTTTTACCAACACTGGCTTTGAATTTTTCCTGACCATCAGCATCAGCAGTTTCGCCATAAATTTTAGGAGATGGATGTTCTGGATAGGCGGCAAAAAAAGTGCGCTCGTGCAAAGCCTTGATAGCGTTGTTAATTGTCTCTTCGTGTTTTTTAAATAAACTCATGTTTCGTTTTAAAAATTATTGGGCTGCAAATACTCTTTTTAATAAATCAGTCGTCCTCGCCAACGGATCTTGTCTTATCTCTTTCTCTTCTTTTGCCACCATCACAAATAAGCCTTCAATGGCCTTGTCGGTAGCGTAATCATTGAGGTCTGGATTAACATCTTCTACAAAAGGAATCTTGTTGTATGTATTAACAAGATCCGTATAGTATTTAGTTGCATTTACTTTATCTAATGAATTTTGAATTACCGGGCTGAATTTTTGTTTCAGCTGCGCTGAAGTAGTTCGCTTAAGATATTCTGTAGCTGCATTCTGATCTCCTTTTAATATACCCCAGGCGTCATCAATAGTCATCGACCTGATAGCCGAAATAAAAATAGGCTTTGCTTCCTTGGCGGCATCCTCAGCTCCTCTGTTTAGCGTCATTACAAACTTATCCACCTCACTTCCTAATCCAATTTGGCGCAGTTTCTCCTCCACCTTTTTTACATCAGGTGGGAAAAGAATCTTTATGGCTTCATTCTTAAAATAACCATCCATTTGAGAAGCCAAATCAGAACCATTGGAGATACCCTTAATAAGCGCTTCTTTCAGTCCGTTGGCGACATCATCTGCCGTGAGTGGAGTTTCTCCTCCTAATGCACCACCTGCTGTAGAGATGGCCTGATTAATCTGAGCTGCCGTACAGGCTCCCAACATTATCGATATAATGATGATCTGAATTTTACCCATTTTCTTATTTGAAATTGAACGCTAAAGTTAGAAAGAATACACAAACTTGGCTTCACCAGTCATTTACTCATGAAAGTGTAAAAAATCGGGGATCAGATGAACAAAAAGTGTCCTTTTTGGATTTTTATTGATATTTGACCTAAAGGCGTACCCACGAAATTAAATGATGATGAAACCTGTCTTAGTTGAAATATTGGCCATTGGTGACGAATTGCTTTATGGACAAACCCAGGATACCAACTCTCACTGGATCAGTATTGAACTGGATAAAGTGGGCTATAAGGTGGTAAGGAGAACTACCATAGGAGATAGAGAAGATCAAATTCTTACAGCCTTTACCGAAGCTGAACAGCGAGCAGATATTGTTTTAATTACAGGAGGCCTTGGCCCTACAAGTGATGACCTTACCAAACCTTGTCTGGCAAAGTATTTCAATTGTAAGTTGGCCATTCATGAAGAAGCGCTCGCAGAAGTTACAGCCTTCTTTAAAAGTAGAGGTAGAGAGCTAACAGAGGTGAACCGCCAGCAAGCTGCGCTTCCTGTCTGTTGTACAAAAATTACAAATGCTATTGGCACAGCTCCGGGAATGTGGTTCGAGAAAAACGGTAAAGTGTTTGTCTCAATGCCTGGCGTTCCTCATGAAATGAAAAAAATGATGCTGGATGTGATTATTCCCAAGCTAAGAGCAACATTTCAAGCACCAGCACTGTACCATCAAATGATTAGAACAATAGGAATTGGAGAGTCCTTTTTAGCAGATAAAATTTCTGATTGGGAAAAGAGTTTACCCAACAATATAAAGTTAGCCTACCTACCTGGCCTCGGAGAAGTAAAATTAAGACTTACGGGCACCGGAGATAATATGGATACTTTGAAAGAAGAAATTAATGCATGGGTAAAAAAATTGCAACCATTGGCTAGTGATTACATTTATGGATATGGCGAAGATCCGCTTGAAGTAGTTATTGGAAACACCCTACGTGAAAAAAGATTAAAACTTTCAATAGCCGAAAGTTGCACTGGAGGGTACTTGTCTCATCTGATCACAAGTGTTCCGGGTAGTTCAGCTTATTATCTGGGAAGTATGATCCCCTATGATTATGAAATAAAGATGAGACAACTGGGAGTAAGACCTGAAACATTGGAGAAGTATGGCGCTGTCAGCGAACCTACCATTATCGAAATGGCCAATATTGTAAGGAGTAAATTCAATGCTGACATTGGTGTGGCCACCAGTGGTATTGCCGGGCCAGGGGGAGCAACACCAGACAAACCTGTGGGTACTGTATGGATCGCTTATTCTGATAAGCATAAAACAGTAACAAAATTGCTCAAATTGACGCAGGATAGGCAACTTAACATCCGGTATTCGGCCACCGCAGTATTAAACCTCATCCGGGTGAATTTACCCGCCTGACACATTCTCAATTAGCGTGTAGCGCTAAAAATGCTAACTTTGTATCGTAAAAAATTACATCAAAAATGGCGTTGGTAGAGCTTATAATGCCCAAAATGGGCGAAAGTATCATGGAAGCAACAATTTTATCTTGGTTGAAAAAGCCAGGTGATAAAATTGAGCAAGATGAATCTGTATTAGAAGTAGCCACTGATAAGGTAGACACAGAAGTGCCTTCCACCCATGCCGGAGTATTGAAAGAAATATTGGCAAAAGACGGTGAAGTAGTAAAGGTGGGTTCAGCCATTGCAGTGATTGCCACTGACGGTGACGATGCAAAGCCATCTGACAAACCAGCTACAAAAGAAGAGACTAAACCCGCTGCAAAACCAAAACCTGCCGAACCAGTTTTGGCAACCCAAAGTAATGGAGCCAGTCATGTGCCGGCTGCAGACTTTAAGTCTTCCTCCAGATTCTATTCCCCTCTGGTAAAAAATATTGCCAAAGAAGAAAACATACCTGTAGCCGAACTGGAAACTGTTCCTGGAACTGGCAATGAAGGTAGAGTTACAAAGAAAGATATTCTCGCTTATCTGCAGCAGCGTAAATCAGGCCAGACTATTGCCCCCGCATTGACATCATCGAAACCAATAGTTCCTGCTTCAATCAATGCAGGAGATGAGATTATCCAAATGGATAGAATGCGCAAGATGATTTCAGAGCGCATGGTAGATTCTAAGCGCACCTCACCACACGTAACTTCATTTGTTGAAGCTGATGTTACCAATGTTGTGGTTTGGAGAAATAAATTCAAAAACGAGTTCCAAAAACAAGAAGGTCAATCCCTAACCTTCACCCCCATTTTCATTGAAGCAGTTGCAAAAGCCATCAAAGACTTCCCAATGATCAACATTCAGGTGGATGGGGATAAGATCATCAAAAAGAAAGACATCAATATTGGAGTGGCAGTAGCGCTTCCATCAGGCAATCTTATTGTACCTGTAATCAAAAACGCGGACCAATACAATTTGAGAGGCCTTGCCAAAATAGTCAATGACTTAGCCGTCCGTGCGCGTGAAAACAAACTGAAACCAGACGAATTGACCGGAGGAACTTATACTTTATCCAATGTAGGTTCTTTTGGTAATGTAATGGGCACACCAATCATCATGCAGCCTCAAGTAGCTATTCTTGCCGTTGGTGCCATCCAGAAAAAACCAGCAGTAATAGAAACACCAACAGGTGATGCGATAGCTATCCGACACAAAATGTTCCTTTCTCATTCCTATGACCATCGTGTAGTAGATGGTTCTCTAGGAGGAATGTTCGTGAGAAGAGTAGCGGATTATCTAGAGCAGTTTGAAGTGGATAGGGCAATTTAATTGCCCTTAATTTTTCAATTCTAAATAACCCGTTAAGGCTGGAGTTCCATTACCCAACTTAATACTATAGAAGTAAGTTCCTGATGGTAATTTTTGGGAGGCGTTAATGTTATTTTCTCCTTTGAAGACGCGTGTATCATCATCGTATCCGGACAGCTCAAAAACCTTGTCTCCCCATCTATTGAAGATGGTTACTTTGTTATCGGGGAACCTTTCAATATTGAAAAGTTTAAAATAATCGTTGAGCCCATCATCATTAGGAGATACTCCATTATAAACAGTTATAGCAACCTCATCATTAAGCACACCGACAGTAAAAAATGTAGTGGTGGGTGCCAATTCACTCGTCACCTGACCATCACTTTTCATACCTGTAAAACCAGACTGTCCAAGGCTTTGATATTCACCTAAAGGAGAATTTGATTCTGTAACGATGAGTTGAGAATCTTCCCCCAATAATGCATCCTCATCTCGCAATGGCAGTGTAAGGGTGGAGCCTGTTAAAAGGCCATCCGTTAAATTCAATTCCCAATAGCGTAATGAGGATAATGCAACAATATCATTTGACCCTTCTAAAGTCTCCGTCCCAGAAAGTTCATGAAGCGTCATAGTTGCCTTTACGTTTGAATCTGTTACTCCAGAAATTTGAACTGGTAAATAAACAAGCCCATTTCCCACAGGAAAAAGTAAGTCACCTCCACCCTGCCGTTCAACCGGACCTACAATATGCGATTGGTCAGAACCGCCATTAACAATAGCGTCTGGCGTTAGAATTATCCTCGCTCCATTCACTGACTTTAGCACACTGCTTTGCAGATCCAATTCAGAAGTAATAGTGATATTGGCCAAGAATTCCTTTTCTCCGCTTCCGCTTATTGTAAGTCTTCCAAAAGATTGGTCATTATGATTAATAGTTTGAGTGAGGTTACTATTAAAATTGATCTGACCCGCTCCAGGATCATACCTTCCCTGATTGATCCATGCCCCGGAGATGCTTAGCTGACCATTATTGATTAAGGTTCCTTTATTGACAAGACTATCAGGAATTACTACAATAGTTTCTGCAGCAAGGCTCACAACAGAATTATCATTATAAAAACCCTGACCATTTAATTGAACAGTAGCAGTAAGTGCTAAAATAAAAGTGATGATCCTATTCATACCACAAAAAATTATTTATTCTTCTTTTGAATAGGTTCCAAGTTTGCTTCCAAACTCAACACCTGCTTCACTTGCTCCATTTTTTCTTTTAACTCATTCATTTCAGCCTTCGTAATTTGTAACTGACTTAGTGAAGACTCTAATTTTTTAATCTTATCAGCCTGTTCAGAAATACGCGCTCGCAATGCTTCAATTTCATTCTGTTGTTCCTGAGTGGCCTCCACTAATGGTGCAATTAAATCTGTATAACGCAACCCCAAAGTTCGATCTTTATCCTCGCCAATTGTAACTATTGCATTTTCTTCACCCACCAAACTCTCAATTTCTTGAGCAATAAACCCCCAATTTAATCTTCCGTCTGCTTGGCCATTCAAATAATAACTAACTGGCCTCAGTTGTAGGATAAAATCTAGCCCTACATCTAAATCTTTAATACTGTTTTTAAGGCGCCTATCCGAAACAGGTGAAAATGGCACCTGTCCTTCGATGACTGAAACGGCTGTGTTTCCTATGCGAACTTTGTTACTGGCATTAACAATGGTATTATACCCTATGGCAGTTGCGTTTTGTAAATTATCAGAGCTCACATCTGCATAATAGCCAAGAATAGTATGCTGACCACCTGTTGTATTTGTTATACCTGCTCTATTTCCAGCAAACAAATTTTGCGTTCCAGAAGTATTTTCCTGACCTGACTTCTCACCAACAAATGTATTAGGCCCACCTGTAGTCTTCTGACCCGATTGAGCACCTACAAAAGTATTTCCATTAAATGTTCCAGTCGTTGTTACAGATCCAGCTAACCAACCTACTAGGGTATTCAAACTACCTGTTGAGTTCAATGCCCCTGCCTGAGTTCCTATAGAAACATTATAACTTCCTGATGAATTTGCACTCCCTGATGAAGAACCATAAAAAGCATTATCCGTTCCAGTTGATACTGTGCCAATGGGTGCCCCTGCAAATAAATTCCTTGTCCCTGGAGCTTGAATTAAAGTAGTCCCTCCTGGGGCCGACCACTGTGCGACAACACCCGTAGTTGTAAGCACTTGTCCTGCGGTACCTAAAGTTCCATTGATATCCGATGGAGTAATCGTACCATTTGCAATCTTCCCAGTTGTTATGGCATTATTTGCTACTGTTGGGTTTGGATACGTGCCTGTTAAATCTCCACCTGCAACTCCCCCGGGAGTAACACCAGTAATAATTGTATTCCCTGCTGCTGTCAATCGCCCTTGAGCATCAACTGTAAAATTAGCCACTTGAGTAGCTGAACCATAAGAGCCTGCAGTAACTGCCGTGTTGGCTAGTTTAGTAGAAGTTATTGCTCCTGCAGCAACAGTAGGATTAGGGAAATTTCCAGTAAGGTCACCTCCTGCTGCTCCAGTTGGGGCAGCACCAGTGATGAGAACATTATTTGCCGATGTGATCCGGCCTTGAGCATCAACTTGAATTTGAGAAACTTGTGTAGCGCTACCATATGTGCCCGCAGACACTGCCGTGTTGGCTAACTTTGCTGCAGTAACAGAACCATTCGCAATCTCTCCAGTACCAACAGCATTCGCATTAATCTGTAAACCGGAACCATAAGTTCCCGAAATATCACCACCCGTTGGAGATTCTGTTTCTAAAACAACTGCTCCATTCAATCTATTAGAATTGACTGTACCAGTAGTACTGGCATTGTTAATAGCAGTGACCAGACTATTTCCAGACCCAGCGGCCAATGTGGGATTTGGATAAGTTCCTGTCAAATCTCCACCTGCTGCTCCACCGGGAGTAACACCGGTAATAGTTGTATTCCCTGCTGCTGTCAATCGCCCTTGAGCGTCAACTGTAAAATTGGGCACTTGTGTAGCCGAACCATATGACCCAGCGGTAACTGCCGTGTTGGCTAGCTTAGTAGAAGTTATTGCTCCGGCTGCAACGGTAGGATTAGGGAAATTTCCCGTCAAATCCCCGCCTGCTGCTCCAGTTGGCGCAGCGCCAGTGATAGTAACATTACTAGCAGATGTAATTCGGCCTTGAGCATCAACTTGAATTTGAGAAACTTGTGTGGCACTACCGTATGTAGCTGCTGTTACTCCAGTGTTGGCTAACCCAATTGTTCCTGTAGCTGTAATAGTACCCCCGGACAGACCCGTTCCCGCTACAACACTTGTTACCCCAGCATTGTCATCTTGCGGCACCCAGACAGCACCATTCCATTTTAATATTTGACCATTAGTAGCTCCTCCCTGGGTCAGCTTGGCCGGAGCCACATCATTTATTTTTTGATTGGTGACAGCACCGTCAGCTAACTTTGCATTATTCACTGCACTGTTCGCAATGGTTGGCGATGGGTAGCTACCTGCTAGATCACCTCCTGCAACACCTGTGGGTGTTATGATTACACTGTTACCCCCACTCAACCCTGTTATATCCAAGGTTCCCGAGGTTGGATCAAACGAAATCACTTGATCATCAGTATTAGTACCTGTAAAGGCCGACAAATTTATAGGTGTAGCCGTTGGATTGTTTGTAACCGTTAAGGTTGATCCTGTCAGGTTCAAATCTTGTGGTAAATCCAAAGTACTCCATGCCGCTCCATTCCACGAAAAGAATTGGTCAAGTTCATTATCATATACCAACAAACCTGAATCAGTCTCAGACAAGGCACTAACAAATGCAGTTGCAGTGCGCTGAGCAGTTGTCAATCGTGGCACTAAAATACCTTGATTATTTCCTGGAGACACCAACTCTAAAACTGCATTAGAGTTTGGTGAAGCTGTCCCTATCCCAACAGAATTTTGAGCATTTAATTGAATGTGTAAAATAAACCCAAGGCCTAATAGGCAAAGTTTTAATGTGTTTTTCATAGCCAACATATGGTATAGACAAATCGTAAGATACGATGGGTAGACATTACCCAAGAAATGAAGGTAAGAAGTAGCAGGAATTTAACCTAATGGTGGTGTTATTCCACACTTACCTCTTCCGGCAACTCCATACAAAAAACTGTCGATCCCTCCTCAGACGTAGCCAAATAAATATCCCCTCCGTTTAGTTTTACGAAGTATGCACTTATTGCTAATCCCAACCCCGCGCCTTTCTCTCCCTTGGTGTCAGATGTAGAGGGCATCTGATAAGTAAACAATTTTTCTTTCAAATCAGGAGGTATTGGGTTGCCATAATTGGTGACCAATACCTGAACCCTATTACTTGTATTTTTGGAAACTTCCAGTTGAATCTTGGTACCGTTCTTTGCAAATTTAATTGCATTAGATATAAGGTTGCGCAGGGCTATTCGAATCATATCCTCATCCACCTTTACAAAAGCCGATTGATCCACATTTACTTTCAACTCAAGATCCTTATCTATGAGCTGCAAGTGAAACAGTTTTATTTTATTTTCCAGCAAGTCCAACATACTTACCGTTGTCTTATCCAAAACGAATTCCTTCATCTGTGACCTTGACCAGCGAACCAGACTATGCAACAAAAAAGAAACGTTATTAAACTCATCACTCAGTTCCTTGAGTGTTGTCTTAAGGTTTTGCTCAGTTATTTTACCTCTACTTTGCAAATACAAAATAGTAGATAGTGAATTCATTGGAGCTGCTATATCATGCGACAGAATAGAGATTACTTTATTTTTTTGTTGATTGAGCTCCTCTACCAAAACCTTTTGCTCAGCCAAATCATTGAATTGAAGAAAATTATTACGCTTCCTACTTTCCAGCACCACACCGGCTATATGGATATAAATAAAAATGGAAAATAAGTGAGGATATTGGCTATAATAAAAAGGAATCTTATTGATGTACTGAGCATACAATAAAAAGGAAGTTAGACATATCAAATTCAGATAAAATGCATGCCGAAGATGGAGCCCGCTCGCAGTTACTGACAATAATAGCATTAAGAAAAGTAAATTCGTCAAATAGTAGGGTGGCATGTTAGCAAATGTGGCGGTAATCAAAGCCGACCCAAAACTTATCGTTGTTATGACACCTATGCAAAAAACGTAGGCATTGAATGACAATTCTTTGTAAGCAAACCACATTACAATGGAAGCAACTGTAAGAACAACAAGACGAGTAGTGAACACCACAGAAAAATCAACATCCCTGAAGAAATCGATCAATAAGAAGATCGACATACCAAAAATAGTAATGAAAGTAACGAGCCTAAGAGAAGTTAAGTTAGAAGGCTGTATAAACTGCTCATACTTTGCCTCCTGCACTTTATCAAACTTCCAGATGTAAGAATATCGCGAAAAAAATTGCACCTTTGAGCAGTAAAATTGTATCGAAAAATAAGGATTAATTTATTGCTATGAAATTCGGAACCAAAGCAGTTCATGCCGGGGTAGAACCCGACCCGCAAACCGGTGCGGTTATGACTCCCATCTACCAAACTTCGACCTACGCTCAGGAATCCCCATCCAAACACAAAGGATATGCCTATGCCCGTGGCGCCAACCCAACCCGGGATGCCCTTCAAAAAAGCATTGCTGCACTGGAAAATGGTCAATTTGGGCTTTGCTTTTCCTCTGGTATGGGTGCTACCGATGCCGTTATTAAACTTCTTAAACCAGGAGATGAGGTAATTACCAGTAACGACCTTTATGGTGGTTCATATAGGATGTTCAGACGGGTGTTTGAGAAGTTTGGTATAAAATTCCACTTTATTGATTTATCCAACCCTGAAAATATTTCTCCCCTGCTGAATGAAAACACCAAA
>JAGQYK010000056.1:10954-22456 GCA_020436125.1 Cyclobacteriaceae bacterium
AAGCTACTGTGGCTAGAAACACCTTCTAACCCTTTAATGAGGATAATAGATATAAAAGCCTGTACTGCAATAGCTAAAAAGCATGATATTTTGGTGGCTGTAGATAATACCTTCGCTTCGCCTTACCTCCAAAACCCACTTTTACTTGGAGCGGATATTGTAATGCACTCCGTAACAAAATACCTCAGTGGTCATTCTGATGTCATTATGGGTGCTCTGGTGGTAAATGATCAGAAGCTACGAGACGATCTTTTCTTTATTTTAAATTCTTGCGGAGCTGTACCAAGTCCAAATGATTGTTTTCTGGTATTAAGAGGTATAAAAACACTGCAATTGAGAATGCAAAGACATTGCATTAACGGAAAGCAAATTGCCGAGTTTCTGAAAAATCACCCAAAAGTAGGAAAAGTCTATTGGCCTGGGTTTTCAGATCACCCCAATCATGATATTGCTAAAAAACAAATGAGTGATTTTGGTGGAATGCTCTCGTTTACACTCAAAAATGATAGCCAGGAAAAAGCCAATCAATTGATGGAAACCGTTAAGCTTTTTACGCTGGCCGAATCCTTAGGTGGAGTTGAATCCCTTATCAACCACCCTGCATCAATGACCCATGCAAGCATCCCACAGGAGGAAAGGATAAAAAATGGATTGAGTGATTCTTTAATAAGGCTGAGTGTTGGCATCGAAGACATTGAAGACCTCATTGACGATCTTTCTAATTCCTTAGAAGGAATATAAAAAAAGGGCCTAAGGCCCTTTTTTTTAGTTGTTGTCTATTTCATTATGCTTGGCTCTACGAATGTGCCTATTGGCTCTATTCTGTTTTCTTTCCAGTTTTCTTTTTTCAACTCTTGTTACCTCGCCATCAGCCTTGGCCCTTCTTTCGGCCCTACGAATATGCCGCTGTTCTGCGTTTAATGCAGCTGCCTCTCTTCGCGTCACTTCTCCATCGAGTCGTCCATCTGCAATACGCACACGTTGCGCTTTTTGACGGACATCTGCACCCTTGGTTTCCGTTTGTGCATACGATTTATTTCCAGCAAGAGCGAACCCAAGTATTAATATCAGAGTAAGAATGAAATTATATTTTTTCATTGGTATTTAGTTTTGTTTCTCATTGGACTCGTAACCACCAACAAGGTTTAACAGACTTTAAAAAAATACCAGAAAAAAACTATCAGTCCTCTTCCAGATAATTCATATCCCTTGAGAATGTCTCATCAATGCTTCTTAGGGCTATTATAGCTATTATTATAGTAATTATCCCAACAATCAAAGCACCATAAATTATTCCAAACTCCCCTCTTAAATATTTAAATCCCAACGTAATAGGGACAACGGTTCCCCTAATGAAGTTGGGTACCGTAGTGGCAACAGTAGAACGTAAATTAGTTCCAAACTGCTCTGCAGCTATGGTTACAAACAACGCCCAATAACCAATTGCAAATCCTAAAATTCCACAGGCGATATAGAAAAACACAACTGTTTTAATGGGGAGGAATAAATAAAAAATAATAGCCCCAAGGGTCAGGAAAATAAATATGAGCACAATTTTTTTTCTTGATTTCACCATCTGACTTATAAACCCGCTGCCAAAATCTCCAATTGCAAGCGCCAGATAGCTGTACATTACTGCATCACCAGCTACTATATCTCCATTTATTCCAAGTGCCCTTGCAAATTCGGGGGAAAAGGTGATTAAAATACCTATCACATACCAAATGGGTAGGCCAATTAAAATACAGCCTACAAACCTTTTAAGCCTGGCTGAGTTAGTAAACAGCATGAAAAAATTACCTCTTTCAACCGTTGCCTCCTTCACCTTCATAAACAATCCTGATTCGAATACACTGGCGCGAGTTATTAATAGCAAAAGCCCTAATCCACCACCAATAAAATAGGTGGTCTGCCAATCAAAATGCTTTGCAACAAAATTGGCAAGCACTGCACCAAACAACCCTACAGTTGCCACCAGCGCTGTTCCATACCCTCTAAGTCTGGTGGGTAATACCTCAGAAACTAATGTTATACCTGCACCTAGCTCACCAGCCAGTCCAATTCCCGCTACAAACCGAAGGATAGCATACTGATCAACAGTAGTTGCAAATCCGTTGGCAATATTGGCTAAGGAATATAAAAGAATGGAACCAAACAAAACGGATAAACGACCACGCTTATCGCCCATGATTCCCCATATCAACCCACCAACAAGCAACCCCGTCATTTGAACCTGCAAAAGAAATTCACCTTCATCAAGAAGAGCTTCCGGTGCTACACCCATAGATTGGAGGCTGGGAATTCTAACTATACTAAAAAGCAACAGATCATAGATATCTACAAAATAACCAAGTGCTGCCACGATTACAGGTAGACCAAATAACGGTTTGATGTCTTTCATTTTCCAGAAAAAGATTTGCTTCAAATTAATGTAGATTCGTCATAATACAACCATCCCATTGCAAGTCAAATCGACCATTTATAGAAAAAGCACCTCATTTTAGTTTATTTAAGCGTAATCTCGGGACTGTAAAAGTGGTAAAGTGTTGATTAATAGACATAAAGAATCAATTAGCCATTATCAATTAAATTGCATCCCCAGAGGAAATTTTGCCAAAAGGGATTACTATCGAACACCTTAAAAACCAAATTCTTAAAAAATGAAAAAACTTTTTTTACTGCTCTCTGTCTCGATGCTAATTGTGGTAGCAGCAGAGGCTCAGAGAAAACGAGGTGGGTCCACCCCAGCTAAAAACACTGTCACCTATGATGAAAAAATATACAATGCTCTGGAGTGGAGGAGCATTGGGCCATATAGAGGTGGACGCGCAAGCGCTGTGACAGGCGTTCCCGGAAAGCCGCTTTTATTTTATATGGGAGCTACCGGTGGCGGAGTATGGCGTACTCAAGATGGTGGAAATTCATGGGCAAATATCTCTGATGGCTATTTCGGTGGGTCTGTTGGCTCCGTAGCAGTAAGTGAGTGGGACAATAACGTTATTTACGTAGGTGGCGGAGAAGCTACCGTAAGGGGTAACGTATCATCAGGATATGGGCTATGGAAATCTACAGATGCCGGTAAAACATGGTCTGATATTGGGCTTAAAAACTCTAGGCATGTACCCCGTATCCGTATTCACCCGAGAAACCCAGACTTAGTTTACGCTGCTGTTTTAGGTGATTTATTTAAGCCATCACCTGATCGTGGTGTTTATCGCTCCAAAGATGGAGGCAAAAACTGGGAGAGAGTTTTATTTGCAAATAATGATGCAGGAGCTGTAGATCTAATCATGGATCCTAACAACCCAAGAATACTTTATGCATCTACATGGAGAATTAAAAGAACTCCTTATAGCTTAGAGAGTGGTGGAGAAGGTTCCGCACTATGGAAAAGCACTGATGGAGGTGACACATGGACTAACATATCCGCAAATAAAGGATTACCAAAAGGTCTTTGGGGGATCGTAGGGGTGACTGTTTCACCTGTTAATTCAAACAGGGTATTTGCTATTATCGAAAATGATAAAGGAGGAGTTTATCGCTCTGACGATGCTGGAGCGACCTGGCAATACTTGAATGACGAAAGAAAACTACGTCAAAGAGCCTGGTACTACAGCAAAATTTATGCTGATACTGAAGATGAAGACATCGTTTACATAATGAATGTGCAGTATCACCGCTCTAAAGACGGTGGTAAAACATTCTCAACTTATAACGCACCGCATGGTGATCACCATGATCTGTGGATTGCACCTGAGGACAACCAACGCATGGTAATTGCTGATGACGGAGGAGCTCAGGTATCGTTTGATGCTGGAGAAAACTGGACAACTTATATGAACCAGCCTACCGCACAATACTATCGCGTAACAACAGACAACCATTTCCCTTATCGTATTTTGGTTGCTCAACAAGACAACTCAACACAACGTGTTTTGCATCGTACAGATGGAAATTCAATTGGAGAGAGAGATTGGGATGTTACTGCTGGTGGAGAAAGTGGTCACATCGCTGTGGATCCTACCAATAATGACATTATCTATGGCGGAAGCTATGGTGGAACACTTGAAAGAATAAATCATCAAACAAACGAGAGCAGAAGTATTAATGCTTGGCCAGACAACCCAATGGGCCATGGAGCGGAAGGAGCGAAATATCGTTTCCAGTGGAACTTCCCTCTTTTCTTCTCTCCGCATAACCCTAAAAAGCTTTATGCTGCTTCTCAGCACTTACACGTGAGCTACAATGAAGGTCAAAGCTGGGAGTTAATCAGTCCTGATTTGTCTCGCAACGATAAGTCAAAGCTCGGTCCATCAGGCGGACCTATTACCAAAGACAATACAGGTGTAGAATACTACGCTACCATTTTCGCGGTAATGGAGTCTCCTTACGAAGAGAATGTAATCATGGCAGGATCTGATGATGGATTGATACATGTTACAAAAGATGGGGGTAAAAATTGGGAAAATGTTACACCTCCGATGATGCCTGAATGGGGCATGGTTAATAGTGTTGATTTTGACCCGCACGTAAAGGGAGGTGCCTATGTTGCCGTTACTAGATACAAGATAGGTGACTACAAACCATACTTGTTCAAAACTAAGGACTACGGAAAAACATGGACTCAAATTACAGACGGTATTCCTTCTGAACATTTCACTCGTGTGGTTAGAGTAGACCCTAAGCGCGCAGGTTTGCTATATGCTGGCACTGAAGCGGGTATGTATATTTCATTCGATGATGGAGCAAGCTGGAAGCCATTCCAATTGAATCTTCCTATCGTACCGATTACAGATCTTACCATCAAAAACGATAACTTAATTGCGGCAACGCAGGGTAGAAGTATCTGGCTGATTGATGACATTACTCCTTTACATCAATTAAACGATGCTGTTGCTTCAAGCGGAACTCATTTGTTCAAACCATTGCCTAGCTACCGCATGAATGGCGGACAAGGTGGTGGATGGAATCCAGTTCCAAGCAATCATGGAATGAATCACCCTAACGGTGTAATGGTTCACTATTATTTGAAAGACACCGCAAAAACAACTGCGAGCCTTGAAATAATGGAAATGAATGGAACCTTGATCAAAAAATTTGCTACAAAGCCCAACAAAAAAGCTAAAGAAGAATTGCTTAAAATCAAGCCAGGAATGAATCGCCATATTTGGAATATGAGATATCCTGATGCTGATGGTTTTGACGGTTTGATCATGTGGGGAGCATCTTTAAGAGGACCAAAAGCAGTCCCCGGTAAGTACAAAGCAAAGCTTACTGTAAATGGCAATTCCATGGAGACAGAATTTGAAATTCTGAAAGATCCACGTACTGAAGGAACCATCGCAGACATCCAGGAACAATTTAATTTCGCCATCAAGGTGAGAGACAAACTGTCTGAAGCAAATAATGCGGTAAAGAAAATCAGAGAGGCACGTGATCAAATCACCAGAGTAACTGAGCCAATGAAAGATGATCCTGCATTCAAGGATGTAAATGACATGGCCAAAAGCATTCTTGACAATGTGAAAGAAGTGGAAGAAGAAGTTTATCAGACTAAGAACAGAAGTGGACAGGATCCTCTTAACTTCCCCATCAGGCTAAATAACAAGATCGGTGGATTGGCCGGAGAAGTTGATGGTAACGACTTCAGACCAACCGATCAAGCCAAAGCAGTATATGATGAGATTTCAGGTCAAATAGATACACAACTAAAGACACTGAATACCATCTTTACAGAGCAAATACCTGAATTCAATAATTTGATCAGACAGAAAGAAGTTAAACCTGTTGTAGTTCAATAAGCACTAAGAATTTAGTACAATAAAAAAGGGACCAAATTGGTCCCTTTTTTATTTATTTGATAAGCTAACCTTTCTTAAAAGAATGTAAAATGATTACCGATCCCTACTAACAACGTAATAAAGTAAGGGACCTAACAATGGCAAAAAGAATACAATAAGTATCCATAACACCTTCTTCTCTGTATCCTTGTTGCTCCTATAGATATCAAGCACTACTACAACATCTAAGACAAGCACAAGTATTCCAAGCAACCTGATCATAACTAATAATTAATTTACTTCTAAGATTTTGAACAACTCATCAAGGTTAGGAGTAACAATGATTTCTGTTCTTCTATTTTTCTGTTTGTTTTCTGAAGTCGTATTTGGTGCCAATGGTAAATACTCTCCCTTTCCTGAAGCTGTAATCTGATCCGGTGACACACCACCCTTAGTTAAAATTTTAGTGATAGATGTAGCTCTCATTACACTTAGGTCCCAATTATCCTGCATGTATGTGGATTTTTTAGAAATAGGAACATTGTCAGTATGACCTTCTACCATAATATGAATATCTTTTTGATCTTTCAATGCTTTAGCCAATTGCTGAAGAGCCGTAACTCCTTTACTATCCACTTCCACGCTACCCGATCGGAACAGTAGTTGTTCTGCTAGAGATACGTAAACCTTACCGTTCTTAACATTTACCGTCAGGTCATTCTCTTTAAAATTAAGTAATGCGTTACTAATTCTATTCTTTAGATCTTGCACCGCCTTATCCTTATTGGCCAATACTTGTTCTAGTTCCTTTACCTTTCGTTCCCGCTCCTCGAGACTGACACTAAGAGAATCATTTAAATTTCTGGTTCTTTCCAAATTCTCTTGTATTGCTAAAAGCTGTTCTTTCTGCAGGGTTAAATCACGATTAAGCTTCCCACTACTATTCAATAGATTTTTATAATAAGCATTCAGTTGATCATACTCTGTATTAAGTCCTTCCAACTTTTGCGCTGTTGAACGCAAAATCGAGCCCATGTTAGTAGTATCACTCTTCAATTGATTTAATGAAGTATTCAAATCGGTCAGTTCAGCAGAAGCTTTTTCCAATTTTGTCGTTGTTTCCGCTAATTCACCGTCTGCTTTCACCTTTTGGGCCAGCAAATCGTCAAATTTCTTTTTTGAGACGATACAGCCTTGAAGGGTAAAGAATATCAAAATCGGGACAATTATTTTTTTTTGCATAGAAAGGTCGTTTACCTATTAGTGAGAAAGCTTATTTATATATACCATTTGCAATTCAATGATATCGGTTCAAAAATAAGAAAATAAAGTTGTCAACCATTTAAACCTTCTGGCACCATTATGTAGTCTAAGGTATAGCAAAATTTGTATTCATTAATAACTATCCGATGAATTGGCTAATAAGAACAAACTCAAAACAACTGGAAGTGTGGTCAGACACAGAGTACAAACATCGTTTGATGAAATGCGAGTATTATGGAGCCAAGCCATTTTGGGAGAAAATTCGCAGTCTTGCTCCCCCAAACCCTGAAGAAACAGTAAAATACGATGTCGGTGAAATCATACCTTATAACCGATCAGCTAAGTCTGCTCTTGGCAAAAGATTTGCCGTTATTATAGAATTATTTACTGAAGCAGGCCAAACCAAGTTTTTGGGGATTGATATAGAAACCAAGAATAAAATAATATCACAGGTAGCATAGAACCCAGTCAATGCCTAAAAAACCAAGCCCCAATCATGGGGCTTTTTTTATTCAAACATTATTACATTTATGTAAATCAATAGAAAGAAAAAATGGAAGGGATGCTAAAAGATGGAGCGCTAAAGGGTAAGACAATTATTATTACTGGCGGAGGGACAGGGTTGGGGAAATCGATGGGGAAATACATGCTGGAACTGGGAGCAAATCTAGTTATCACAAGCCGGAAGGAGGATGTATTAAACAGTACATCAGAAGAACTTATGAAACTAACAGGAGGGAAAGTTCTGCCTGTTGCCTGTGATGTGAGAAAATATGAGGAAATACAAAATGTAATAAAAAAGACAGAAGAGGAATTCGGTCAGATACATGGTGTCCTTAATAATGCTGCTGGCAATTTTATAAGTCCCACCGAAAGACTTTCGCATCGTGCCTTTGACATTGTAGTTGATATAGTTCTTAAAGGAACATACTACTTTACTTTAGCAGCAGGCAAGAATTGGATAGCCAAAAAGCAACCAGGCACTTTTCTAAACATTGTTACAACATATGCCTGGACGGGCTCTGGTTATGTTGTGCCATCAGCATGCAGCAAAGCAGGAGTGCTTGCCTTAACGAGATCACTGGCCGTGGAGTGGGCAAAGTATAACATTAGAAGCAATGCGATCGCCCCTGGTCCATTCCCCACAGAAGGAGCATGGAGCAGATTACTTCCCGGAGATTTGGTGAAGAAATTCGATCCAGCCGAAAGAATTCCACTAAAACGTGTTGGGGAGCACACAGAGCTTGCCAATTTAGCAGCGTACTTAATGTCAGATTTTTCTGCGTATATCAATGGAGAAGTTATTACCATCGATGGTGGAGAATGGCTAAGAAATGGAGGAGAGTTCAGTCATTTAGAACACATACCTGAAACTATGTGGGATCAACTTGAGAAAAATAGAAAGTAGATTATCTTTTAATCGATACCAAGCTCAAATTGGAGTGATCAACATTGTAAATGGATAGGCTTTTTTGTTTTTCATTAAAAAACAACGTTGGCAACTGGGTGGATTCTAACGGCTGAGGAAGTAGTAGCTGACCGGAAAAATCAAAATAATAGGAAAAATTTTGCTGTTCATCATACAAACAATAAAACCGTTCTTTTAATCTATTTTCAATATAGATTAATTTCCATTTGGTAGATCCGGGGTTTTCAACTTCAATCAAAGTATTACCATCTGTATCTAGTATCCCTACCTTCCCAGGATCAACCCTTAAAAAAACGTAGGTCTCTTCAGTTGTGGATTTCACCAAACTAAACTCCGATGATGCCGCCTTTTTCAAAAGAACTTCCTTTTTCCTGATTTGTCCATCTACACCGAATTGAACCTTCAGTCCGTCTTTAGAAACCGCAGTAAAATAGGAGGATGACAAACTATTACCTATGGTGATTGAAACTTCGCCACTTGGACGCATCGTTAAATCCATTGGAAAACCCTTCATCATCTCACCCCGTCTATTCATAAGATTCACACTTCCAGTTTGGGTTGTGGCTAGGAAGTAGTCCTTACCCAAAACCCTGTAATGTTTTGCCGCACTCAACATTTTCCCATTAAGCTTTCTAGGATTCCACCCCTCCAATTGGTTACCGACTTTATCAGTAAGGATTAAGTTTCCTTTTTCCTCCGTGACAAGATACCTATAGCGCTTGCTTCGATCGTAGTCTACCACCTGCGAAAACTCAACTTTGTTACTCAAATCAAGCTTTTTTGGATAACCTTCTACATATCTTCCCAGTCTGTCGATGATATGTATTGCATTGACTGTCGTAAAAAATAACTGAAGCTTTCCATTTGCAAAAAAGTCAATTTGTTTCACCCCATCAATAACTTGGTCATCTATAGATTGCTTCCATAATGTCTTAATATCCTTTGACAACAAATAAATGTTACTTAAAGAATCCTGAATCACCAGTTCAATTTCTTTAGATATATGGTTTCTTACTATTTTAGGTGGAGTTACAATGTTACTACCAAAACCATAAGTAATTCTTTCTAAATTTCCTTGAGTAGGAAGAGATGGTGAGAATTGAAAAGATGTATTCAAATAGTAATTGGTTTCTAGTCGACTAAGCTGAAAAGCACCCTTATCTATATTTAAAAAATTGCTCTTATTGAAAAGAGTTCTCCATTTAGAGTTAAGCTTATCCTGTAAAAAGACTGAAGTCAATTTTCCATCAAAAAAAATATTAATGTTAGATTCCTGGAGAGATGAACTCAAAAATTTACTCCATTCAACTGATTTTCCCCAGGTATCCTCAGTATCTACATCATCAATAAAACCCTTGATCAGCTCCACACTTTCTGATAGAATTAAAAACTGCCCTATTTGAACAAAAAAAGTTTGCTCAGAAGGAGGTGCTAAAGGATAAAACAGTTGTGATAAGAAATTCTTATAGTCAATCAACCTTATCTGATACCCCGCATAATTTTCTGTGTACAAAGAATCTCTTTTCTGTTCAGCCAATTTTGACGACAATTCATCAAAAACAGATATCCGTGATGCATCTTCGCTTAGCTTAAGAATATTAACAACATCACTACCCTTACCTAAATAGCAATTCACAAATTGATTTCCAACAGCTTTTCTTAGGGACTCCACACTTACAGATAAGCGTAACATCTCTTGAATTAGACTATCAGTAGAGGTAGCTTTATTTACCTTTATCAATTCCGCCTGATCATCAAACCATTGCGCAGGATTAGAGATTCCAAAATGTGTTGCAGTTGCAACTTTATTTGAAATTAAGCCGTCTACATCAATAGGCTGTGGTTCCTGCTTTTCAAAAAGATGAAGCAACCCAACCTCCGAACTAATTAAAAAGCCATTTAACAATACATCTTTATTACTCACCTTGATATCAGCTAAGGCACCTCCATTCAAATGCAGATTTTCGTTAGTGGCTTTAATAGAATTAGGCTGAAGAAATAAAGCCATAAAATCACTCAGATTTGAAACATTGATATAAATATTCCCATCATCTGATTTTAAGGTTGGTAACTTAAAAAGAGATATATTTTTATCACGAAATAAATTATTGTTTCCTGTTGAGTGTAGTCGCAAAACACCTTCTAACAAAAAAGAAGACTCACTCATCACAAGAATATTTTCAATTATAGCAAACGAGAACTGAGGCTCTTTTCCTACTTGCTCATTTATCTCTATTCCATTGTATACTCTTTTTCTTAGAGAAGAATCAGAAAATGGCAATCCAATTCTTTTAATATCATTTTTCCAATCAGAAGAATTAAGCTCTGTATATACTAAAAAGCCAAAATTATCCCTTGCTGTTGGCTGAATGGATATAAAAACCTTATTGCCCTGAAAAAATTTACTATTAAAAATCCCATCTAATAATTCACTTGAACTTAAAACAGTCTTTAGAACTGGTAGCTCTTCAATTTTAATATGTATTGAATTGAATTCTGGAAGTTCCACGACCAATACAGCATCATTACTGATTAGATCCCAGGTAGTTACTTCATTTTTTTGAGTGAATTGATATACCCACACAGCCCCAACTACAATGAGGGTGATGCCTAACGTTATGAGTACAGGTTTACGTTTCAACGAAATAATTTAAGATTCTCTAAATATCATGAAAGATACAAGCCATTGGAAAGAATGACAATGAATAACGAACGACAAAACTGAATCTATCTACATCTAGTCCATAAAAAAAGCCTCATATTGTTTAATATGAGGCTTTGATAAAAAAAGGCAACGACTTACTCTCCCACGTTTTACCGCAGTACCATCAGCGCAGGTGGTCTTAACTTCTCTGTTCGGAATGGGAAGAGGTGATCCCCACCGCTATAGTCACCCTAAGGCTTGCCCTCCGAAGCTTTAGCGTAGGAGGGGCTTAGTGTTCCATAGTCGATAGTCGACTAATTAAATATCGTTGACAATAATGAAGAAAGAATAGTCGAGCATGTAGATTTTGCCTGCCCTGACCTAAG
>JAGQYK010000057.1 GCA_020436125.1 Cyclobacteriaceae bacterium
CTTCTCTCCTGCCAGATGGGTAGTATCTCCGTTCAGAAAGTACTGAGACGTCCCCTTGATTTTTCTGATGGTCTTAATGGCACCAGCTCTCCTCATGGCCTCTCCCGGCAACACATCATAGCCCTCCTCCGCCAACTTGATAGCGGGCTCCATCACATCTGCGAGCGTAAGCGTTCCTTGTTCATTGAGCAGTGTGACCAGTCCTTTTACTACTCCGGGAACACCGATGGTTGGATATCCATAGGATGCTTTTGTTGCTGTGGATTGATCGTAGGTGAGCGGAGCTTGTGTAGTAGCATCATAACCACTCACTGCTCCATCATTGGTTCTTACAATGGCTTGCAGTCTGCCTCCGAGGCCACTCATGGTGGGTTCTACTACAGCCAATGCAAAGCCAGCCGCTACTGCAGCATCGATGGCATTTCCTCCTTTCTCAAGGATAGCAGTGCCTGCCGCTGTGGCCAGCGGATGCGCTGTAACCACCATTCCATTGGAAGAGGAAGCACTTTGTTGATTTTCCGGTAACTGATTATCGGATTGCTTTGGTTGACAAGCGCCTACCAGAAGCAGTGCCAACACCAGTGAAGATTGGGCTAAGTATGAATTCATGTAGCTAAGATAACACATCATTCAGAAGATCCCCATTCCATTTTACGAACGGAAAAATCATCACTTTCGAGTGCCTGTTTTTGGGGTAGCGAGCGCGCGTAAACAATTGCCCAGTCTTGCCTATCTGAAAAATTAATGATGAAATAATTCGTAGTTTAAAACCATTAACTAAATTCGCAACAAATTTGGAATTGTTTTTCCACGTTAAAACAAAACACAACACAAAACAAATGGCAAAAAAAGCAAAAAAAGCCGCTACAAAATCTAAAGCAAAAGCTAAGAAAGCGGTTAAGAAATCAGCAAAGAAAGTAGCAAAGAAGGCTACTAAGAAAGCTGCGAAAAAAGCAAAGGCAAAGAAGCCTGCTAAGAAGGCTACTAAAAAAGCAGCTAAGAAAGCAGTAAAGAAATCAGCTAAGAAGGCAGTAAAAAAGGCTGCTAAGAAATCTTCTCCTAAGAAGAAAAGTGCTCCTAAGAAAAAGAAATCTGCTTCTAAGAAGGCAGCGGCTCCTGCTCCTGTAGCACCAGCTGCTGATGCCACTCAAGGCGGATTGGGATTCATGTAATTCCCAGTAACACAATCAAAAAAGCGGAAAGGGCAACTTTTCCGCTTTTTTTATGCCCTAACTACCAACACTTATACAATTTGACCCACGAGAATCGATTCAAAATAACTAATTTGTGCCTCCTTAAAATACACATTTCCAGTGCTGATGTGAAGCGCTGATCTTGCTGTTCTTTTTCAAAGGAATTTTCATAAAATCATTATCAATAACGCCCTTGCAGTGAAAACTAAAATTGCAGGGTAAACGACAATAACAATAAACAATTAGAATATGAACAATCGCAAATTACCCATCGTTATCCTAGGCATCGTTGGATTCATCATTTTTATGGCACTCTCTTCCAGTCTCTTTTATACCATTGAAGCAACAGAAAGGGCTGTGGTATTCTATCCTTTTGGCAAAGGGTTGGACAAAGAAAATGTGATGACCCCTGGGCTTCACTTCAAAGCACCATGGAATGATGTGTATGCTTATCGCGTCAACGAAACTAACTCCGAAGAGAATATGGATGTGCTCGATAAAAATGGTCTTTCCATCCACATCGACATTAGTGTTCGTTTTTATCCCCTTCCAGATAAGATAGGATACGTACACGAAAACTTCACCCGCGATTATGTTACCGTACTCGTAATTCCTGAAGTAAGATCTACTGTGCGCCAGGTAATGGGAAGGTATACCGCAGAAGAGATTTATTCTACCAAACGGGCTGAGGTGGAGCTGAGCATTAAAGAGGAAACAGAGGAAGTGCTTAGCAAAAACTATGTGCATGCTACTGCCGTGCTTATTCGTTCCATTGAGCTACCAGCGCAAATTAAGGGGGCTATTGAAGACAAACTTCAACAAGAGCAAGAGGCCCTGGCCTACCAGTTCAGACTAGACAGGGAAAAGAGTGAGGCAGAGCGTAAAAGGATTGCCGCTGAGGGTGAGTCGCGCGCCAACCTTATTATCAATAACAGTTTGACTAATAATTTGTTGAAAATGAGAGGTATAGAAGCCACTTTGGAATTAGCCAAATCGCCCAATTCAAAGATAATTGTCGTGGGTTCCGGCAAAGATGGCCTACCGATGATCCTTGGTAATAACTAACTCGTAATAAATACCTTAGAGTATTTTCATCTAAGTGATGATAAAGCTATTTTAGGGGATAAAGTTTAAAGTAAAACAATAGAGAGAAGAGTATGTCTAAAACTGCAGAACTAAATATTGACGGAAAAACATATAGCCTGCCTATATTCACAGGCACTGAGGATGAGGTGGCCATTGACATTGGAAAACTTCGTGACCAGTCCGGAGTAGTTACCCTCGACCCAGGCTATAAGAACACAGGTGCCACCAAAAGCGCCATCACCTATTTGGATGGTGACAATGGTATTTTAAGATACCGTGGCTACTCCATTGAAGAGTTGGCGGAGAAGTCCACCTTTATTGAAGTGTCTTACCTGCTCATATTTGGTGAGCTACCAGGCAAGGATCAATTACAACGGTTCCGTGATGATATTAAGACGCATACCTTAGTGCATGAGGATGTGAAGAAGATCCTTGACGGATTTCCTTCTACCGCTCACCCCATGGGTGTGTTGGCCTCCCTCTTTTGCTCGCAGACTGCTTTCTACCCTGAATCCTTGGATCCCAACAGAGCGTCAGAAAGTGTTTACTTAAGCATCATCCGTTCACTGGCCAAGATGCCAACGTTTGCAGCTTGGGCTTATAAGAATGCATTAGGTCATCCAGCTAACTACCCTGACAACTCGTTAGAGTATTGCTCAAGATTTATGAAGATGATGTTTGCGCTTCCCGCAGAACCTTATCAACCAGACCCGGTGATCAGTGCAGCCATTGATAAGTTACTTATTCTACATGCGGACCATGAGCAAAACTGCTCTACCTCTACGGTAAGAATGGTGGGATCATCACAAGCCAGTATTTATTCATCTATCTCAGCCGGTATCAATGCCCTGTGGGGACCTCTTCATGGTGGAGCCAATCAGGAAGTGATCGTGATGCTGGAAAGCATTGTGAAGGATGGCGGTAACATTGACAAATGGATTGCTAAAGCAAAAGATAAAAACGATCCGTTCCGTTTGATGGGATTCGGACACAGGGTGTATAAAAACTTCGACCCGAGAGCCAAGATCATCAAGAAAGCAGCTGATGATGTATTGGGTAAGTTGGGAGTTAAAGATCCAATTTTGGATGTAGCCAGAAACCTGGAAGATATCGCTCTTCGTGATCCTTATTTTATCGAACGCAAGTTGTATCCTAACGTAGACTTCTACTCTGGTATCATCTACAGAGCATTGGGAATACCGGTAGAGATGTTCACTGTAATGTTTGCCATTGGTAGACTTCCGGGATGGATTGCTCAGTGGAAAGAGATGAGAGAAAACAAAGAGCCGATCGGAAGACCCAGACAGATATACACTGGTCAAAAAGAACGCGCATACGTGCCAATTACCAAAAGGTAGGTTAGTCTATAGTCTATAGCCCTTAGTATTAGGTCTTATGGGTGTCAAGTCGATACTTAGGACTTATACTAGTGGCTATAGACTAAGAACTGAAGACTATGGACTAAAGACCAAGTACTAAGAAAAAATGGGACTAATCGAAGATTTCAACACCGCAGTAAGTCAGTCCAAGGAATTGACCAAGCGACCATCCAATGAAGAGTTACTTGAACTGTACTCGCTATTCAAGCAAGGCAGTGAAGGAGATGTAACTGGTGAACGCCCCGGAGGATTTGACTTTAAGGCCATTGCCAAGCATGACGCATGGGCATCTAAGAAAGGCGTTTCTAAAGAAGATGCGATGCAACAGTACATTGAGCTAATGAAAAAATTAAAGGAGCAATACCAGTAAGTTTTGCCCATCTTTTATCAGCCACTAATTCCGGAAGGCACTCACTCCCTTGATGCTGAGGAAGCACGCCATGCCACCAAAGTCTTAAGGCTACAGACTGGAGATGCCCTTCAGCTCACAGATGGCAAAGGGAGTTTATACAGCGCTGTGATTACGGAATTATCCAAATCAGCTTGTCATTTCTCCATTAATGAAACCCTATCTATACCACGGAGAAAGTACTCGATCCATATTGCTATCGCGCCCACAAAAAATATTGATCGCATAGAATGGTTTGTAGAAAAGGCCACTGAAATCGGTATTGATACCATCAGTTTCATCCAATGTCAGAATTCAGAAAGAAGAGTAGTGAATATGGAACGGATCACAAAAAAAGCCATCAGCGCCATGAAACAATCCGGTCAGGCGTGGCTTCCTGAATTGCGCCCTATCCGTAAAGTAGAAGCACTATTCGATGAGGCCTGTGATCACAAGTACATAGCGTATGTAGATCAAGCCAATCCAAAACACCTTAAAGAAGCCCCACTCCAATCTGACTATCTCGTGTTGATTGGCCCGGAAGGAGATTTTACACAACAAGAAATAGATGCTGCTATGAACAAAGGATTTCAGAAGGTAAGCTTAGGGCTCACTACACTGCGCACTGAAACTGCAGGACTTGCCGCCTGCCATACTTTGAATCTGATCAATACCTGAAAATTTCCGGAAGGATAATTATCTTAGCACACTTCAATAATTGCATGACCACTACAGAAGCAAAAAAAGAAATCGCTCGGTTATCTGAGGTGATCAATCACCACAACAACCTCTACTATCAGCAGCATAAAACTGAAATTTCGGATTACGATTTTGATCAGCTCCTTAAACAACTTGTTGCGCTGGAGGAACAGTTTCCGGACCTACGCCAACCTGACTCCCCTACCCAACGTGTAGGTGGCACCATTACTAAAAATTTTGAAACGGTTGTCCACCAATACCCGATGCTTAGTTTGGGAAATACGTATTCCATGGAAGAACTGGAAGAGTTTGACAAACGCGTAGGCAAAGGCCTCGGCAATGAACCCTATGAATATTTCTGTGAACTGAAATTTGATGGTGTTTCCATTTCCTTGATTTACGAAAATGGCATTCTTGTAAAAGGTGTAACCCGTGGTGATGGTGTGCGGGGCGATGATGTAACAGTGAATGTAAAAACCATCAGGAACATTCCATTAAAAGTAAAGGGCAAAAATATCCCCGAGCGATTTGAAGTTCGTGGCGAGGTATTCTTATCCCGATCTGCATTTAACCAACTCAATAAGGACAGAGAAGACATAGGCGAAGAAGTATATGCCAACGCGAGGAATACTGCCTCTGGCACACTCAAGATGCAAAACTCCGCTGAGGTAGCGCGCAGAAAGTTAGATTGCTATGTCTACTACCTTTTAGGCGAAAATCTGGGAACCGAAACGCACGCAGCGGCTATCAGTAAATTAGAATCGTGGGGGTTCAACATATCTGACACTTATAAGAAAGTTAAAACCATCCACCAAGTTTTTGATTACATCAACAGTTGGGAAAAGAAACGATTGGATCTTCCCCTTGAAACAGATGGTGTAGTGATAAAAATCAACAGCCTTTTACAACAAAGAAAACTTGGCTTTACTGCGAAGAGTCCGCGGTGGGCTATATCGTATAAGTATAAAGCAGAAAGTCAGAGCACGCTACTGAAAGATGTCACTTATCAGGTCGGCCGAACGGGCGCGATAACTCCCGTTGCGGAGCTACAGCCTATACAGCTTTCTGGTACCACCGTGAAGCGCGCTTCTTTGCACAACGCCAACGAAATTGAACGATTGGATTTACGTATTGGTGATTATGTGTTTGTGGAAAAAGGTGGAGAAATCATTCCCAAAGTAACAGCGGTCGATCTAAGTAAAAGGGATAAAAGCAAGAGTAAGCCCATCCGATACATTACCCAATGCCCTGAGTGTAAAACAGCGCTAATACGCCACGAAGGAGAAGCAGCTCATTATTGCCCTAATGATAAAGGTTGTCCTCCGCAGATCAAAGGAAGGATCGAACACTTCATTCAGCGTAAAGCAATGGACATTGATTCCTTAGGTGAAAAAACAATCCAGCAACTCTACCAATTGGATTTGGTGAAATCACCTGCCGACTTGTATGATTTAACAAAAGACGATCTGGCAAAACTGGAAGGCTTTAAAGAACTCTCCATCAACAACCTGCTCACGGGTATTGAGCAATCCAAAGAAGTACCTTTTGAAGCGGTGCTCTTTGCACTCGGAATTCGTTATGTAGGAAAGACGGTAGCGGAAAAGCTGGCCAATTATTTTAAAACCATGGATGCCTTGTCCTCCGCATCTTATGATGCACTGTTGGAAGCTCCGGAGGTAGGGACAAAAATTGCTGAAAGTCTGGTGAATTTTTTCAAAGACAAACAGCACCAAAAAGAGATTGAACGACTCCAGAAGGCAGGCCTTCAGTTTACCTTGATCGAAAAGGAGCAACATAAGCTCAGCAATTCATTGGACAACAAATCTTTTGTGATTTCCGGTGTATTTGAAAAATACGGACGAGATGAATTGAAAGAATTGATTCTTGCCCATGGCGGCCGAGTGCTTTCCGGTGTTTCTGGTCAATTGGACTATTTACTTGCTGGAGATAATATGGGGCCCGCCAAAAGACAGAAAGCAGAAAAGCTTGGTGTGCAAATCATTACCGAGAAAGAATTCGAGCAGATGCTTTGAAATTTTGACTATTTCCAAGAAATGGTGAATTTGCAGAATAGTCTATAACGGTAACAACTTGTTTAGAAATCGCTTTCTGCATCTTAGGACAAATTCAGCACTCAAGAGCAATAAGAGTCTGCGCTCAAGCATACCTTATCAGCAAGCGCATTCTATAGGCATTCTTTTCAGTGTGGAAGACAAGCAAAAGCATGAAGCCATAAAAGAATTCATCAAGCTGCTTCAACAGGACGGCAAAAAAGTAACAGTACTTGAATTTCTTCCCAAGCAGAAAGACAATTACGACTTCATGTTTGATTTCTTTACCATAAAAGATCTCTCCTTCTGGGGAAAGGTGAACTCACAAGATGCTGATAAGTTTATGGAGATGCCATTTGACTATCTCTATTGCGTTGATAATGCATCTAATCCGTTGATCCTGCATCTCCTTGCCAAAAGCAAAGCAAAGTGTAGAATTGGGAAGTTCTCTAAGCAGGACGATGCCTTCTTTGAGCTAATGATTGAGCAAAAAAACGGTTCAGTCAAAAACCTCATTGATAGCATGTATAAATACTCAAAGCAACTTAAGTAAGTTTAACGCACCTGGTTAGTACAGGAGCACAAACCAAATTCTCATGAAAAAATTAGAGGGGACAGGCGTAGCATTAGTAACACCATTCAACAAAAAAAAGGAAATAGACTTTCAAGGTCTTGAGAATCTGCTCATTCACACCGCCAAGGGTGTAGACTACTACGTAGTGATGGGTACAACAGGTGAATCAGCGACATTGAGTCACGATGAAAAATTAGCTGTACTGGATTTTGTTAAACAGCACAACCCTAAAAAATTACCTATTGTTTACGGTATTGGAGGAAACAATACGCAGCAAGTTGTTGATTCGATAAAGGAGGCTCCACTAAAAGGAGTTGATGCCCTACTTTCCGTAAGTCCTTATTACAACAAACCATCTCAGGAAGGGATATACCAGCACTTTAAGGCAATTGCTGCTGCATCACCCTTGCCTATCGTATTGTATAATGTGCCTGGTAGAACGGCCTCTAATATCACTGCAGCCACTACCTTGAGGCTGGCTGCATTACAAAAAATTGTTGCTGTAAAAGAAGCATCAGGCAATCTGGAGCAGTGCATGAATATCGCCAGTCATAAGCCGAAAGATTTTTCATTGATCTCAGGTGACGATCTGCTCACGTCCTCCTTTTATGCCATGGGTGGAGCTGGTGTGATTTCTGTGCTAGCCAATGCATTTCCACTTATTTTTAAATCGATTAGAACGTATAGCGCAAAAGGCGATTTTAAAAAGAGCGCACTTGAACAATTCAAACTACTGGATATTAATGGCCCCATGTATGAAGAGGGAAACCCAGTAGGCGTAAAGTTAGTTTTGAGAGAATTGGGTGTGTGTGAAGAATACACAAGACTTCCTTTAACCACCGCTTCGAGGTCTCTTCAAAAGAGAATCATCAGTTTGACAAAACCCTTTTTAACAAAGAAAGGATAGTTCCACAAGAGAACTATCCTTTCTGATCAGTTGCACAACGATGTGATTACTGAGGTTTATTCTTTAATTCCTGAACTTCAGCCCTGATAGCTTGAGCCAGATTCTTGAGATCCTGCATCCCTTTTCTTACTCTAGTTCCAGCAGCGCTGTTTGCCTTATTATAGAATTTGTCAGCGTCTCCTTCGATAGAAGCAATCAGTTCTTTAAGCTCTTCAAATTTTTTCATTTGTATAGGATTTTAAATTAATAGTTGAATTCCTTAGGCCAATTTAAAGAAAAACGGCTAAAAACAAGCAATAAACCTATTTTTTAGATATAAAAACCCTTTTTATGCTACTCCCTTGGTCACGGATACGAGCGCTTCGGTCCTGTAAAACCCTTCATCCAGCTTGTGTTTTAGGGCTGAAAACGCGGTCAAAGTCTCCTCTACATCCGCTAGTGTATGGACAGCTGTAGGTATGATTCTAAACATGATAACATCCTTAGGCACAACGGGATAGATCACTACAGAGCAGAAAATACTGTAATTCTCTCTGAGGTCCATAGCCATGTTGGCAGCCTCTCCTACACCCCCCTTGAAGAGTACGGGTGTAACGGGTGATTGGGTGCTTCCCAGATAGAAGCCGCGTTCCCTTAATCCGCTCTGCATGGCATGCACTATTTTCCACAAATTCGCCTTTAATTCGGGTTGAGTTCGCAACAATTCGAGCCTTTTGATGCCTCCCAGTACTAATGGCATGGGTAAGCTTTTAGCAAAAATTTGGGACCGCACGCTATAGCGTAGGTACTTTAATATCTTCCTGTCACCTGCTACAAAGGCTCCAATACTGGCCATTGATTTGGCAAATGTGGAGAAGTATAAATCAATTTGATCCTGAACTCCTTGCTCTTCACCTGCTCCTGCTCCTGTTTTACCCATGGTACCAAATCCATGCGCATCATCCACAAAAAGCCTGAAGTTGAATTTCTTTTTAAGCTCACAAATACCTTTCAGGTTGCCCATATCACCAGACATTCCAAAAACACCCTCTGTGATCACCAGAATTCCTCCACCGGTCTCATTGGCAATTTTAGTAGCCCTTACCAGCTGTTTTTCAAGGTTCTCCATATTATTGTGAGGAAAGACAAAGCGCTTTCCCATATGTAACCTTACCCCATCGATAATGCAGGCGTGAGATTCAGCATCGTATACAATTACGTCTTTTCTATCTACCAGGGCATCAATAATGGACACTACCCCCTGATAGCCGTAATTAAGCAACATGGCATCTTCCTTCTGCACAAACTCAGCCAATTGACGCTCCAATTCCAGGTGGTTTACTGAGTTGCCAGACATCATTCGGGCTCCCATAGGTGACCCCATACCATATTGTACAGCTGCCTCACCGTCTACTCTTCTTACTTCAGGATGATTGGCCAGCCCCAGGTAGTTATTCAAGCTCCAGTTGAGTACCGTTTTACCATTAAATTTCATTCGAGGGCCTATTTCACCCTCCAGCTTTGGGAAAAAGAAGTAATCATCTGGGAGGTGAGAGTATTTGGCCAATGCGCCAGCCTCCATTTTAAGCTTTTCGAATAAATCAACCATTTGTATATGGGGTTAAAAAGTGCCGCAAAAATATAAAAAAAAGTCTAGAGCTCACAGAGTCAGTCATTTCTGTAAATATTTGATATATAGTTAAACAATTATGCCTTCTATGGGCTAAAATTCCTCACTTTTAATTGCAAGCACCTATCGAATGGGCTTTTCGGAATTAATCCTTAGCATTGCAATTTGACCGTAAAACTGATGCATAAAATACAGAAATTATTAGTAGCAAACAGAGGGGAAATTGCCTTAAGGGTAATGAGGAGCGCGAGAGAGATGGGCGTGGCCACCGTGGCCGTTTACAGTGAAGCCGACCGCAATGCCTTACACACCCGATTTGCAGACGAGGCTGTCTGTATAGGGCCACCTGCTTCCTCCGAATCTTACCTTAGAATTGATAAAATAATAGCGGCTGCAAAACAAACCAATGCCGATGCGATTCATCCTGGTTATGGCTTTCTATCTGAAAACAAAGAATTTGCCATTAAGATTAAGGAGGCTGGACTGATTTTCATTGGCCCTTCTCCGGAAGCCATTGAAATTATGGGTAGCAAACTTGCCGCGAAAGAAGCGGTAGCAAAATTTAATGTGCCTCTTGTTCCAGGCACGAGTGAACCCATATCCGATATTGCAAAAGCCAAAAAGGTAGCCAGTGAAATAGGATACCCCATACTCATTAAAGCCAGCGCAGGGGGTGGTGGTAAAGGAATGCGCGTGGTTGAGAACGAAGCTTCCTTTGAAGAACAAATGGACCGCGCTATCAGCGAAGCCAAATCTTCTTTTGGAGATGGCTCCGTATTTATTGAAAAATTTGTGAGCTCCCCTCGCCACATTGAGTTTCAAATTTTTGGTGACCATGCAGGAAATATTGTACACCTCTTTGAAAGAGAATGCTCCATACAAAGGAGACATCAGAAAGTAATTGAAGAAGCACCGTCTGCGGTCCTTACCCCTGAATTAAGAGCATCAATGGGAGAAGCGGCCATCAATGTAGCCAGATCTTGCGGCTATTATGGAGCAGGTACAGTTGAGTTTATCATGGACGAAAAAATGAATTTCTACTTTCTGGAAATGAACACACGTCTACAGGTGGAGCATCCCGTTACAGAAGAAATTACTGGTCTCGATTTAGTCAAACTTCAAATTAAAGTTGCACAAGGCGAGGATATTCCCTTCAAGCAGGAAGACTTACATATCAATGGCCATGCCATTGAAGTGCGCGTGTATGCAGAAGACCCTTCCAATAACTTTCTGCCCGATATTGGCAGGCTACAAACCTACATCCGCCCTCAAGGTCATGGTATCCGGGTAGATGATGGTTTTGAGCAAGGTATGGACATCCCCTTCTATTATGACCCTATGATTGCCAAAATGATTTGTCATGCGGAATCAAGAGAAGATGCGATAGATAAAACAATCCGGGCCATCAACGATTACGAAATTACAGGTATTGAAACCACTTTAGGTTTTTGTGAGTTTGTAATGAAGCATGAGGCATTTCGTTCAGGCCACTTCGATACGAAGTTCGTAGAAAAATATTTTACCCCAGAAGTACTCCAAACTGAAGGCATTGAAGAAGAGCGACAACTGGCAGGTCTACTGGCAGCTACATTACTGGAGCAAGCTAAAATGACCGTCACGGCTCCTGCTCCATCAGTGGGACAAAGTAAATGGAAGAAAAACAGACTATAGCCGATGGCTGAAATCAAACCTATTCGTGCCTGGCGTTATAACTCAACGTTGGCTCAATCCATTGATACACTTACGTCTCCCCTGTTTGATGTAGTTTCAGAAAAACAGCGTAAAGTACTTTATCAAAATCCCAATAATAGCATTCACATCTCCGTGCCACTGGGTAACAATCCTGCAGAGGAAGCAGCTGACAGACTTGCTTCATGGAAAGCAGATGGTGTTATTATTCAAGATAAGTTGCCGGGCATTTACGTTTACTACCAATACTTTAAACTAGCTGGTTCTTCCAAGGAATTTTGCCGCAAAGGTTTTATCGCTCACGTACGGGCTTATGACTGGAGTGAAAACGAAATCATGCGCCACGAGAATACAATGCCCAAAGCAGTAAACGATCGGATAGAGTTATTGGACAAGCTGCAAATGCATGCCAGCCCTACCCATGGCCTATACACTGACGAAACGCATACGTTAGAAATGTATATGGATGAGGCCATTACTCATCCCATTTATGAAACGGAAGATTACCAGGGAGTACGTGATGTGCTCGCAGTTATTCATGATGCAAAAGTCATCAGACAATTCATGGATTTGATCGCCACTAAAAAAATAATTCTGGCTGACGGGCACCATCGCTACGAAGGATCATTATCCTACCGAAAGCAACAAATGGCTGCCAATCCTAATCACACAGGAAAAGAAGGATACAATTTTCACCTCATGTACTTTACCAATACGGAGGCAGATGATCTTCGCATTCTTCCTACCCATCGATTAATCAATGGAATTTCTGACTTCAATGAAGAGGAGTTATTGGAAAAGTTTGCTGAAGACTTTATCATAAAACCTGTTGAAGACGCTGCCACGATCAACGAAATTATAATGGGTAAAAAGTGGGCATTTGGATTGCTTTTTAAAGACAGCGCAGTGAAAGTAAGGTTAAAGCCAGAAGCATTTTCAAAAATGAAATGGACGTTTCCAGAAGTTGTAAAAAGACTGGACCTTACCGTGCTTCACTATTTTATTATCGAAAAAATTCTTGGTATTCCAGGCAAAGATCAAACAACATCTGATAAGCTGGTCTTTGATAGAAGCTTTTCTGACTGTTTGGCCAAGGTGATTAAGTCAGAGGCGCAGATGGCGATTATAACCCAGGAGATTTCAATAGAAGAAGTGAAAGAAGTTTGCTCCAGTGGATATACTATGCCGCAAAAATCAACTTATTTCTACCCTAAAGTAATTTGTGGGTTTCTTTTTAGCTCAATTAAAGAAGATGAATTTCAAACACCGGCTTATTCTGGCTTCTAGTAGTCCGCGCAGACAATTCCTGATGAAGGAAGCAGGTTTTGATTTTACATTGGAAAAACCTGAAGGAGATGAATCATTTTCTTCCTCCATGCCAGTCAATGAAGTACCCGGATTTCTTGCTGAAAAGAAAGCCAAATCCATTGCGTACAAAATCCAGGATGATGATGTAATTCTAACCTCAGATACGGTGGTGATTCTTGAAGGGCAAATTCTGAACAAACCCCAGGACCGAGCGGATGCCATTGCTATGCTCACTCAACTTTCAGGAAAAACACATACGGTAATTACGGCTGTTTGTTTACTTAGCAAGTCAAAAAAAGATTGCTTTGAGGACAGCACTAAGGTTACTTTTAAGGAATTAAGTGAGGAAGAAATCATTCATTACGTAGACCGGTATCATCCCTTCGACAAAGCAGGTGCTTATGGAGCGCAGGACTGGATTGGCATGGTGGCGATCACTAAGATTGAAGGTTCCTACTTCACGGTAATGGGTCTTCCCATGCATAAGGTGTACACCCACCTTCAGCAATTCTAAGCGAGCACTTCTTTATACACCTCCATCAGCTTGTCTGCAATGCGCTTGGGTTCAAATTGTTGGATATACTCTTTAGAAGCTTCCACCATTTTTCTGCATGCACTATCATCATTAAGTAACCGATCGATAGCAGATGCCAATTCTTTGTCATTATCCGGATCAACATAAACGGATGAAGGGCCTCCTGCCTCTTCCAAACAAGAGCCACGAGCAGCAATCACCGGAACACCAGATGCAATAGCTTCTACTATCGGAATTCCAAAACCTTCAAACCGAGAGGGGTAAACAAAAATTTTAGCAGCTTGGTAAATTTTAGGCAAGTCCAAAAAATCAGCATGATGAATAAAATGAACTCTGTCACTCAAATTTTCCTCCTCAATCAATTTATTCAATTGCTTTTGGTAAGCGGTAGATTTTCCAATCAATACGACAGGGATCCTCTCCTTTGTTTGAGCAGCTGCCTTAAGGAGAAGAAGTGCATTCTTACGAGGTTCTAAAGTACCTACTGTCAATACAAATTGGTCTGGGAGATTGTACTTTGCTTTTACCTTGCTTATCTCTTCATCAGCAGCTTTCGTATTAAAAACGGAATGACAACCTTGATAGATAACCGTAATCCTTTCTTTTGGGACTTTTAAATAATGCTGTAAGTCACTTGATGTTTGATGGCTAATGGCGATGATCTTATCAGCGGATTTGCAAGCGCTAATGATTTTCTTCTTATAAATATTTACATCTATTTTTTTATAGAGCTTTGGATACCTGATAAAAATCAAATCATGAACAGTGACTACAGTTTTTAATCCTTTTGGCTTTGAAACTGGCAGTTCATTGCTCAACCCATGAAAGACATCCATACCATCTCTAAACGCGATGTTGCCCAGATTAACTGAACGCCAAAAACTACCAAAGCCAGAACCTTTTACCCATCTTGGGGGCGTTCTCACCAACAGTTTCGGGTTCGTGCGAAACTCATGAGTTTCTTTATGGTCTTTAACTTTGGGGCTGTATAGGGTGTAGTGATGATCCGGGTAATGCTCCAGCAACGCTTTCATCACAAAGCGACTGTAATTTCCCAGCCCTGTGAAGTTGTTAAACAGCCGCTTAGCATCAAATCCAATTCTCATCCGTCCCTAATTTGGTATTATAAATATAGGATGAGAAACGGGATTTGGGAAGGGCGAGAGTCGTAAATAGGCACCACTTGATGCCACGCCCGGCTTGATAAATAAAAAACCGTCTCAAAACCCTGCTTCCCTACTCAAAGCATTCCTAAGATTTTGAGACGGCCACTGTGTCAGTGACAAGGCTAATTAATCATCCTTGTCTTTTTCATCGTCTTCCTTTTTCTTAAGAACAATTTCATCCCCGTCCTTCAATCGTTTTGAAACAACGAGAAACGGCCCAGTTACCACTTCAGATGAAGTCGTTAGCCCTGAAATAATTTCAATATTGTCGTAGTCGCTGATGCCCGTTTTCACTTCTACCATTTTAGCCTTTCCATTCTCATTAACAAACACGACAATCTTATCTTCCTGCTTTTGCTGCTTTTTACTTTCGTCTACGACCTGCCTATTGTTTCTGTCATTCCGATCGTCATTATCTTTATTATCCTTTTTATCATCATCAGGGTTCCGGGTAGTTACAGCCGCCAGAGGCACAGACAAGACATTATTCTTTGTTTTAGTAAGAATCTCAACGCTGGCTGTCATACCTGGCCGAAAAGGATATCGGTTGCCTTTCTTAACCAGATCTGCATATGAAGATTGAAGGATGAGAATTCGAACCTCAAATTCAGTAATTGCATCTGCCGATTGTTTATCCTTGGCTGTATTCGCAATGTTGGTAACAATACCTTTAAACTCCTTGTCCGTATTGCTATAAGCATCTACTTCAATTTGTACTGTATCGTTCAAATGCACCCTTACAATATCGTTTTCATTCACATTCACCCTCACCTCCATCACGTTCAAGTCTGCAATTCTTAACATCTCTGTACCCGCCATTTGAGCTGTACCTACCACTCGCTCACCTTGCTTCACATTCAATTTTGAGATCACTCCTTTCATGGGAGAAACGACTGTGGTCCGTCTCACATTCTCACGCGACTCGCGCACACTCGCCTCAGTGCTGCGTACAATGTACTTGGCAGCTTCTAAAGATTGTTTTGCGGATTCCAGATCATTTTTAGAAATCTTAAAATTCTGTTGCGCTAGTTGCCACTCTGCTTCTGAGATTACCTTCTCATCCCAAAGTTTTTTCTGTCTGTTAAATTCCTGCTCTGAACGCATGTAAGTAGCTTCCGCACGAGACAATGAAGCCTTTGAAGATTCCACATTCGCTTTCTGCTGATTCAAAGTAGCCTCTGAGCGCTCCAACTGACTTAACCAGACGTCTGGTCTTATCTTCACCAACACTTTGCCCAGTTGTACTGAATCTCCATCTTCTACATTGAGTTCAATGATTTCACCAGAAACCTCTGGTGCCAACTTCACCTCAGTCACGGGCTGAACTGTTCCGGATGCACTTACTTTTTCAGTAATGGAAGTTTCCATTGCTTTAGCCAACTCCACCTCTATCTCCTTTCCTTTTCCAATCCATCCCTGTGATTTCCCCACAGCAATGAAAACTATTATTACAATAACAGCCCCAATAAGGATGTATATAAGCTTATTTGATTTTCGCCTTTGCTTTGCCATTCGTTCTAATTATAAATAGAATTAATAATCAACAGGTTTTCCCTGATAGAAGTCAAGAATTTTCTTTTTGAAGATGAAGTTGTATTTGGCACGAGCCAAATCTGATTTTGCCTGAAAGAGATCATTTTCAGAAATTTGATATTCGAAATAGTTGATCGCTCCCAACTCAAATCGTTGCTTAGACATGCGATACGCTTCTTCCCTGGCATTCACCTGTCTCAATGATGATGAATAACTTCTTGAAGCAGCCAATGCATCGTTGTAAGCAGTTTCAATAGTTTGACGAAGGCCATTCTTCGTTTCTTGCACGGTGATATCAGCCATCTCTTTGTTGATAGCTGCCCGTTGTACACCTGCTCTATTTTGCCATCCATTAAAAAGTGGAATAGACAATGAAAGATTGACCTGCTTAAATAGGTTATCCTGAAACTGATCCTTTTCACTATAACCACCGGGGACTAAATCATCGGATGCGCTAGAGTAGTTTGTAGCGGCTGACCCATTGAGATTCAATCGTGGATAAAGGCCTCCTTTATTTGCCTTCAGTGCTAACTCAGCACTTTCCACCTTAAGTAAGGCACTTTTTATTTCTGGCATGTTCAACAGCGCCATCTCGTAGGCCACCTCAGGGCTGTCATCCAAAATCAAATCCTCCAATTCCAAATCAGGAACTTGTACCCTCATCGGTGTGGAGCCTGGTAATTGCATTGCTTGTTTAAGCTGTAGTAAAGAAAAATTGAGTGCATTTTCCTGATTAATCAAATTCACCTCGTTGGTAGCGACCTGCGCCTCCTGATTGAGTTCGTCACCTTTCGGTAAACCACCTGCTGCCACTTGCTTTTTGATCCTTTCTAATTGCTGTTGGCTGGAGTTCAATTGGTAATTAGCATTTTCATATAGTTCCTGATTGAAAATGACATTCACATACAAGGTGACCACATTGATCGTCACATCATTTTTTGCCTTTTCAAGGTCTTGCTCTGACGCCAGGTAATCTCTTTGGCTTTGGCGAAAACTATTTTGCAATCGAAGTCCATTAAACAAAGTCAGGGAGGAATTGGCCTGGAGATTAATATTATTTGAATTCCGGTTAACAAATGTATTGCTCACCGGATTGACGGCTCTACCAAAATTTTGTCCGTAAGAGGATCCAGCATTGAGCGTTGGTAAAAACGTCATCTTGGACTGAAATAAGCCCACCTTAAAACCTTCCACATTGTATAGCCCCCGTCTCACATTAAGGTTATTATCCAATGCCACTTTTACACATTCCTGTAAAGTCCATTCTTTACCTACATTCTCTTCTTGCGCAAAGGCGCTATAGGTGGATGTAAAGGCTACAATTAAAATCAATAAGAATCTCAACATACTACTAAGCTATTTCAGGGATGTAAATCACTTCCTTTACCCAGTTAAGACTATTTAAATAGGTAAATGTTACATCCTTTATTCCAGAATCCATTTCTATTACCAGGCAGGCCAAATCGTTTTTACCTTTGCGCGAAACCGACATGGTAGCAATATTACATTGATCATTGGCTATCACACTGGCTATGAAGGCAATACTTCCTTTCACATCATCTGCATATATGATAATGGTGTGGTTGGAAGTCGTGAAATCAGCCTTAAATCCATTTACTTCTGCAATGTTGACAACACCTCCACCCTTACTTTCACCAAGAACGTCAATAGTTCTGTCCCCTTTCTTTATCCTCACTTTAATCGAATTGGGGTGAAAAGTGGATGCATTGCCAATAGATTTGAAGCGATATTTAAGTCCAGCCTTTTTGGCCAGATCGAGCGCATCTTTGATGCGCTTATCATCTGTTTTAAAATCCTGAAGTCCTGCAATGATGGCCCTGTCGCTTCCGTGCCCCTCATAGGTTCTGGCAAAGGAATTATAAAAGGTAATCTCGGCATCCTCAGGAATACCACCCAAAATGGCAACTGCAGCCCTCGCAATCCTCACCACACCGGCAGTATGAGAACTCGATGGGCCTATCATAATAGGCCCTATCATATCAAAAACGCTACTTTTCTCCGGCATAGTGTCAATACGGATTTAAGGTGGAGATGGACGACAGATTGGGGTATTTTTTTCACCCAAGCGGTAAAAATAACGGTTGTGGATCAATACCCATTTGAAGACGAGTTAATTTCTTTTTACCAGCCTTGTGGAGGTCAAAGATGAACCATTCCAAACCTGCAAAATATAGATACCTTGAGAAAGTTGACTTAAATCAATTGTTACATTCTCCTCTTTCCTTATCAAAGGGTATACCATCTGCCCAAGATTGTTTACCACTCTTACACCTTCGATATCCAATTGAGAAGAATTAGCAAGGTGAAAAATCCCATCGGAAGGATTGGGAAATACCTGAATCCTATTTTGACCAATAAACTCTACCCGCTCAATAGGCGAGAATGAAACGTTACCATCAAAGTCAGTCTGTCTTAGACGGTAATAGGATACCCCATCAATAGGTTGGTAGTCCATCGCTTCGTAGGTTTTCATCCTTCTCGTTGTCCCTGCCCCTACTACCTTTATAACCAATTGCCACTGTTCCCCATCAATAGACCTTTCTACATTAAAGTAGTCGTTGTTCAGCTCTGATGCCGTTACCCAATCCAGTTTAACAACCTCTTTTTCAGGATTAGCTTTGAACATCACAAGTTCAACTGGCAAGGGTGTAGACGCATCGGTATTGCCTAATGTAAACCGATCTCCATTTTGAAAATTGACATTAGAGAACACGGCCACCCCATTAGAGACTGAACCAACAATCGGAGTCACATCATTATCTGCAAACCCATCACCATCTCTGTCAATAAGCAATCGAAGGTTAGATCCCAAAGGGCTACCACCTACTCCACTAAAATCAAAGGAAATTGATACGTTACCTACGTCTCCCACTTCACTTACTCTCCATATCCTACTCAATCTTTCCTGAATAACAGTACCATCAACTGCCGTACCTACAGCGGTGGTGGAGCTATTCAAGGCCGTATTGTCATGGCCCCACATTAAGAATTCACTATTGGTAAGGCCTTTTGGATTCCACATGCGAACTACACCGGGTCCCCTGCTGTCTCTATGATTAGACCCATCGGCAGCTTGACCAATACCTGCTACTTCAAAATCATAGTCGCCATTGGCACTATTGTCCATCGTATAGACATCATTTGCAAAAGCCGGGGCGGCATCATTGTGATATTTAGCATCCAGATAGTTTTCTATAATAATGCGTTTGGCGGTATTCACAATGTTACTAAGAACAATAATCTCAGCAATTCCACCTGTGTAAGGAATAAATCCTCCAACGCCTGCATCACCCACCTGCATTGCATTTGAACCATCTCCTGGAGCATGATTAGAGGTAAACGTTAGAACGGAGGTACCATTCGTATAAGCCCTACTCCCACTTGCCACGTCCTCATCAAAAACTACGGAAGTTATTACAGAATTTCCGGCAGGGAATAATGTTGCATTATTGATACAGGCGGTTCCATTAGTAGTAGCATTTGTGCAACCACCCAATCCGTTTGCCGCTGTAAGTACCCTGTCATAATTTCCATTACTCTCTCCCCATACTGTTCCTGAATTGGTAGAAGAAACTGGCATGTACACTGAGATTATACTCAAATCTGGACGAGTGCCGGCATTGATGCTTAAGTTAGTTTGAATGCGATCACCAGTGCCATCAAAAGTGATTACTGACCTCCCATTAAGTGCACTAGTAGTAAGAACAGGATTTCCATTTATTGCATTAGTAATCCCATTTCCTGATAGGTCATTCCAAGCTGTAATAGGTGAAGTACCTGAAACACCAGAGTTAGCATCGATCCAATATTCAAGTTCTGAAGATCCGTTGGTGGTAGCTACTCCACCGGGCCCTGAATTTCCTGAAGAGAAATTGCCCGTTGGTGTGATTGGAAATGCACCACAATTCGAAGTACATGTCACCGAGAACGTACTACACACCTGATTCAACGAACCACCATTAAAAAACTGAATGGTTGGGTCAGGGCTTCCATTTCCTAGATTCATGACTCCTTCTCCACACAGCGTAGCATTAGTATGGTCGATATAAATATCGTCTGCTCCAAAAGAAAGGTTATTGATAATAGTGACACTGTTACCAGATAGAATGAGATCATCCGTATTTGTAAAAGTAGCACCTGATGCTATTTCAAAATAACCAAGATTGATAACGTCTTCCGTAATAGAAAATGTACCCCCATTCTCAATGAGTGTATAACCTTCGATCATGACCTCTTCACTTGAGGTTAGTGTTCCACCGTTCGCAATGAGAAAATCACCCGTATGATAAAACATCTGATCTCCTGAGCCGGTGAAAGTTCCTACATTCCCTAAACCTAATCCGTTAGGTGACTGAGAACATGGGTTATTATCCGTCACCGCATCTATGGTAACCGTGTGACCATTTTGAATAACTACATTATTTGTTCTTCTGGGGTATACCCCAGAAGGCACTGCTCCACTTGACCCATCAGGGGTGTATGACCACGTGGTATTGGTTTCCCATGCTCCTGATGCTCTAGAGTAAAATGTGGTTTTTTGAAGCCCTGTATCTTCAAACGTAACAATTTGCCACGGAGCACTGGCTGTGGACCCCGTTCCTATAGCCCTTGTAATCTGTAGATTGGTGGAGGTGGTGACCTCATAGGTAAACCAATTATGACCCGGGTTATCGTCTGTCGAAAAATTGGTACTTCCCTGTCTGCCGAAGTTTCCTGGAGCAATTACGCCTGACGCACTTGTTGCCGCTATCAAAACAGGTTGCGTGGTGACACCCAAACCAAAATTTTGAGTTCCTCTAGTCACAGTTGATCCATCAGTAAATTCAATTACGTAAGTCACGAAATTCATATTGGTACTCGTCCCCACTCTTGTATAGGTAACTGTTGAGGCATTCGTGAGCTCCGTTCTGGGTAAGTCATCTGCATTGACATCACCATCAAACCAATGATTACTTATTACAAAAGCTTTCGAAAGTGTAGTGATCGCTGGAGTTATAGTTGAAGTAGTGGTTGAGGATCCTGCACTAAGTGTTGTTGTTAGTTTTTTTACAACAGCACCTTGATATTCAATCACCTGCCAATAGGCTTCTTCCATATTTGCCCCTCCCGGTCCATTGCTGCTGATCATGAGTTGCATATTGGTAGAGGTAGTTATATTGGCTGATATCCCATCATCGGCTCCTAATTGTCCACCACTCTTTCGCGCGCTAATAAGAACAAAACTTTTTGTTAGGTCGATGCAACTAATAGCAACATTAACGGGCGCACCTCTGGCTATATTTGTAGAGGAGCCATGTTGAACATAAACACCACTTTCAAATTCAAATATTTGCCAGCTAATTGAAACTACTCCAGTATTTCCAGTTCGCGCAAAGGTGAGTGTATTAGCATCAGTAATTTCTCCACCTATCTGAAAATTAGTAGTACCATTATTATCAATGGTGGAAGAAAAAACCAAGAAAGACTTTGACATATCTACTAATTGGACGGGTATTGAAACTGAACTGCTCGTACTCCCGTTGGCAATTGTAGTAGTTCCTGTTTGCTTCCGTAAGAACTCGGCAGCGTAGGTTATTTCAACTACGGTGCAAAGTAATAGAACCATCAGGCTTTTAATGACCCCATTTAACGTCATAAGTGATTAAAATTAGCCAATTAAGTCGAAAAATAAGTCGCTCAAGCTTATATATCAAATGAATTGCTTATGAGCAACCAATAATAAAACCAAGAAATACCTTATCTATTACGCACAAGTCGGATGGATTGCAATACGGAGCCATTCGATATTTGCATAATATAGATACCTTCTGGTAATGAACTTAGATCAGTCACTAGTTTATTTCCTATTCTGTCAATCCTTACATTCACAAGTTGACCAAGACTATTAAGTACTCTTGCCTCGTAATTCACTCCCTCTGCTAGCCCTTCCAAAGTAAATTGACCTTGAGAGGGATTGGGAAACACGTTGAACTCTTGAGTTTCATCTAGCTTAACTAACCTTATTTCAGAATAGGAAATACTTCCATTATAATCAGTTTGTTTTATTCTGTAGTACGATGCACCATCTATTGGTTGATCATCAGTTAATTCATATCTGTTTGTCTTTAGGGAAGTACCCGCTCCGGCAAGTGTTGAAACTTCTTGCCATTCCTCCGCATTGACCGAACGCTCTACAGTAAAGAAGTCATTGTTAA